>JARJFC010000591.1 GCA_029310945.1 Leptospira sp. 96542 | reverse complement strand
TGACCGGAGGCGTCCAACAGCCCGCGGTCGAAGGCGAATTGCGCGGGGTGGCGCGCCGAGCTGGCCAGGGCCAGCATGGGCGCGCGCAGGCGGGCCCCGGGCGCCCAGGCGTAGACGGTGCTGATGACCGTGTGGTGCAGGGCCTGGGCCTGCGCTGCCCAGGCCGGGTGCCGCACGTGCGTCAGTCGTGCCGCCTCGGGCGCGGGGCAGGCCAGCACGATGGCGTCATGGCCCTGCAGGTCCTCCAGGTCGCGCACGCGCTGGCCCAGGTGCAGGGCAGCGCCACGCGCTCGCAGCCAGCACAGGGCGGCCTCGGGAAAGAGCGTGCCCAGGTCCACGCGCGGCAGCAGCAGGTCGGCGCCATCGGGCGTGGAGAAGAGCGCGTCGCGCAGCACCCGCAGAAAGACCTGGGCGCTGGCTTCGCGGGCCGGGGGGTGCAGCGCGGAGACGCACAGCGGCTCGATCAGCTCGGCCAACACACGCGCGCCGACGGCGCCGCCGGCCTGGGCGCAGAGCTGGGCCACGCTCAAGCGGCCCTCGCACCGGAAGCCGCCG
>JARJFC010000590.1 GCA_029310945.1 Leptospira sp. 96542 | reverse complement strand
GGCACAGACCACGACCTGGCGGTTTCAGAGCACCTGGCCCGCCAAGGACATCTTTCATGAGTTCGCGGGTGACCTAGCGAAAAAAATCAACGACATGGCTGGCAACCGCCTGAAGATCGAAGTGCTACCCGCAGGTGCCGTGGTGCCGGCCTTCCAATTGCTGGACGCGGTGGCCAAAGGCACGCTGGACGGCGGCCATGGCGTGGTCGCGTACTGGTATGGCAAGAATCAGGCGGTGGCGTTATGGGGCTCGGGCCCGGCCTTCGGTCTGGATGCCAATGGCGTGCTGGCTTGGCATTACTACGGCGGTGGCAAGGAACTGCTGGACGAAATCTACAAGAGCCTGAACCTTGACGTGGTATCCAAGCTCTATGGCCCCATGCCCACGCAACCGCTGGGCTGGTTCAAGAAGCCCGTGGCACGCGTGGAAGACCTCAAGGGCCTGAAGTTCCGCACCGTGGGCCTGGCGGTGGACGTATTCACCGAAATGGGGCTGGCCGTGAACCCGCTGCCCGGCGGCGAGATCGTGCCCGCGCTGGACCGTGGCCTGCTCGAC
>JARJFC010000058.1 GCA_029310945.1 Leptospira sp. 96542 | reverse complement strand
CATTTTTGCGAAGAAAAAACACATTGTTTTGATCGAAATCTCCATTTTCTTTTCTTTGTTCACAAATTTGGAAAAGTTTTCGTGCAATTTCCACTCCATAAAAATCTGACTCGTTATACGTTTCTTCTGCACATGCTAATTTAATCCAAGAGCCAACGGCACACCCGATATCTCCGATTCTACCTGGTAAAATAAAATCTTTGGTTTCTGTGAATTTTAATTCAGCAATAGTGTCCATTTCGCGAACATAGGTATTATAATCTCTAGACTCAGTGATATCTCCATCATCACCTATGAGTTTATCTGAAAATAGCAACCGAACTTTATTTAAAATATTATAATCTTCCCACAAACGTTTGCTTGCCGGGTGAACATACTTTAAAAATTCATCTGTCTCTTTAATGGAACCTTCCCCTTTCGATACTGATTCTATAATTTGCCAAGGAAGTTTGGAATAAAATAAATCAGAATTTCCTGGAATTTTTTCCACAGGCAAAATGCGAAAACCCAATTTAAAATACATAGTTGAAACTGGTGTCGAACAAAGTACGATTGTATTATCTTTTGAAATTTTTATTTCAGTTTCGATTTCGATTTTTTTGATCGTATAATCTGCAAACTCTTCAGAATACCCAATGTCATCTATGGGTGCAACATAACAGGGAATTTTCAGATCACGAGTGAATTCTTGGATCATCATTGCTCTTTGATAAAGTGGCAATGGATTTCTTCTTGTATTATTGTGATTGGCAGATGTAACCGCAAAAACGATTGCTTTTACTTTTTCTTTTAAACCAAGTGGGTTTCCAAAATAATCAATTGTTTCCGAGAGACCTTCTCTCACCAACATAGAAATATATTCATGTTGGTACCTTGTTAGGAGGTGGTGTCTTCCCGGAAACAATAAATACATTTTAAGCTTTTGGGTTTTCTAATACGAGAGCGATCCCTTGTCCACCACCTATACAAAGTGAGGCGACCCCATATTTCACACCTCTTCTTTTCATTTCCATAGCAAGTGTAAGAGTAACTCTATTTCCTGATGCTCCGAGTGGATGTCCAATGGCAATGGCACCGCCGTTTACATTTGTAATTTTTGGATCAAGACCTAGTTCTTTTTGGACTGCTAAATATTGAGCTGCAAATGCTTCATTCACTTCCACAAGACCCATATCTTTTAAACCGAGACCAGCACTTTTCAGTGCAATCGGAATGGCAAGTGCAGGACCAATGCCCATCTTTGCTGGGTCACATCCAGCAAGACCCCAACCTTTGACAATGGCAAGTGGTTCCTTACCTTGTTTTTTTGCTTCCGAAGCTGATGTGATTACCATTGCAGAGGCACCGTCGTTAATACCAGATGCATTACCCGCCGTCACAGTTCCGTCCTTTTTGAAAGCAGGTTTTAACCCACTCAGTTTTGCAGCACTTGCTTTACCTTTAATAAACTCATCTTTTTCAAACAATATAGGATTTTTACCACCAACAGTTATTCCAAAAATTTCTTCCTTCAGATAACCTTTATTTGTTGCTTCTTCGGCTCTTTCTTGCGAAACCGCTGCCCATTCATCTTGTTCTTCACGAGAGATTTTGTATTGGTCTGCCAAATTTTCCGCTGTCATACCCATTGGAAGTTCAACATACATATCAGTTAAACCTTGTGCCAATGAATCTTCAAATTCTGCACTTCCATACCGAATTCCAAACCGGGCATTGCGAACAACATAGGGAGCGTTACTCATCGATTCAACTCCACCAGCTAGTACAGAATTTGCTTCACCTAACATAATTTTTTTGGCCGCCTGGATGACTGACTCCATACCCGATCCACAAAGCCTGTTGAGTGTCAACGCTGGGCTTGTAATTGGAACACCTGATTTTAAACCAATGTGTCTTGCTAAATAAATACCATCTTTGCCAGTAGGGATAACATTTCCAAAAATCGATTCCTCGATGGAAGATGGATTGATTCCTGTTTTTTCAAATGCTGCTTTTGATACCGCTACACCCAAATCCACAGCACTTAGGTCTTTTAATGACCCACCTAAACTTCCGAAGGCAGTTCGGACACCACCCAAAATATATACTTGTTCCATAGAACCAAAAAGTACCAAAAATGATTGGGTGTCAGCTAAGAATTGAAAATTCACTTGAAACGATGCTCCTGTCTTATACAATTCCTACATGAATCGAGAGGATCTTTTTGGCCTAGACTCAGGGTTTATCTCAAAACAAGTCGTTAATCTCGTTTGCGGGTTCGTACAAAAAAAATATTCTATCGGAACTCACATTCCCAAACTAAAGTCTACACCTCTTAAGCTTTTGCCTGGCCTTGACCTTGTCTCCGACAGTGGTGTAAATCAAATCGAAAAAGGGCTCATCATCGGATCCATTCGGATGGGTTATGCTCATTTGCGGATAGCAGCATCACTACACTCCCATTCTCTCAAAAACAATAGCGTCACTTACCTTTACGATTTGTTAAACACCCAATCGCCAGAATCAAAGGCTATTGCTGACATAGAAAATCTTTATCGTTATTTTTCAAATTTGGGTTCTGAACTCGGTGGTCCTTTGGAATGGGTCTGGGGGCAGATGATGTCGCAAGGGAATCTCACCTCACTTGAGTTATCTTGTTCACTCGCCGATCTTTACAAAAATACAATGGCGGATCTCCCAAAAGACTCTCCTTTTATCTCGACTTATCCATTGGTTGGGCAGATCGCAGTAAAAAATAAATTTAAACATGTGGTTCACTTAATATGCGATAATTTTCCGCAATACTATCTTCTCGTTCCGGGTGCACTCAATTTAGTTCAATCTCCATCCGCTTACACAAAATTTCTACAGATGGGTGTTCCCAAAGAAAACTTAGCAGTGGCTGGCCATTGGGTGCCTGAAAACATCATGACCAGTGCTGTCACCGACAGCGAAGACAGAGTGCGTAGAATTGATGCAAAAAAAATTAGAAGATTTCTTTTACCAATGGATGGTATTTATACACAAAAAAAATATATTATCGAACTAATCCACCTAACAAAATATAAACTTTTAGATAAAAAGATTTCATACTGGATATGTACAAATGACCATAACACAATCCTTTCCGATTTAGAAAAATGTTTGATTGTAGAAAAAATTCCCTATTTGGTTGTGAGTTCATGGGAAGCTCTAAAACACTTCATCCAAAACCATCCTCTTAGGTCTGACGAATTAGAAACTTCTCCTCCTGTTGTTTTGTTTCACTTTGAAAACCATATGGAAACAATTGTCGCCACGGAAAAACTCATTCGCATCGCAGATGTTTTGATTACAAAACCGTCAGAATTGACATTTTACCCTATACCAAAAATTTTTATGAGGAGGGTGGGAGACCACGAAGCCTCTTCTGTAGTACGTTCCTTGGAACTTGGAGAAGGATCCATCGAATGCAGAGAACCTGAACACGCAAAAGAGTTGATCCAGATTTTTTCGAAATCCGAAGACCTACTCTTGCGAATGAACGAGTCCGTTATCAAAAACACTTTAGAAGGTGTCTATAACGGTTGCAAGGTGGCCGTGGAAATGGCATTGTCTCGTGATGGGGGTTCTGAATTTTAGTTTGGAAATCGTTTTAATAATTCTTCCCGAGTGGTTTGCCAAATGGGCGGAATTTTTTTTGCTTCGGTTATCGATTCGTCAAGTATTCCTTGTTTTGCCAAAGCTTCTGCTTTGACGACCACTTCCGAAAGTGCGGCCAATCCAAAATTGGCAGCCACACCCTTGATTTGGTGGAGCTCCGATTGGATGTCTTTCTGATTTTTTAAAGACAACAATCCTTCCAAATTTTCCACCCTTGTGGCCATATTTTCCAAAAGAGAACCAACCATCTCTTTCAACCAAGCAAGGTCTTCTGGATCGTTCATATCCACCAAAGATTCAATTCTAGCCCAATCAATAACCAAAGCACACCACCGTTTCTAAAAATTTTGAACGGTGGCTTTTGATTGTAAATTACAAATTAAAAAATCATTTGCCTCATGTTGGATCACGATTTTTCTTTGATTCAAATATGAAAATACATCCCACTGCCATCATCGATCCAAAAGCAGAATTACACGAGTCCGTAGAAGTTGGTCCATTTTGTATCATCGAAAAAGACGTAAAAATTGGGGAGGGCACAATCCTTGAGCCCATGGTAAAAGTATTGTCAGGCACTCGGATTGGCAAATTCAACAAATTATACTCGGGTGGTTCTTACGGCGGTATCCCTCAAGATTTAGGTTTTAAACCAGAAGTAAAAACTTTCCTTGAAATTGGCGATCACAATACCTTCCGCGAAAATGTAGTATTCCATCGAGGAACCAAAGAAGGTTTAGCTACCATCATAGGCAATCATAATTATTTAATGGGAAACGTACACATTGCACATGATTGTATTTTAGGTGATCATAACATTATTGTACAATCATCGATGTTAGCTGGTCATGTCCAAATGGGTAACAAAGTTTTTGTTTCTGGCCTCGTCGGTATCCACCAATTTGTCCGCGTGGGTGATTACGTAATGGTGGGCGGTCTTGCAAAAGTGGTCAAAGACATTCCGCCTTATGCGACCATTGACGGCAATCCTGCAACTGTCATTGGACTAAATGTTGTGGGACTAAAACGTGCTGGTATCAACCCAGAAACAAGGGCAGCCATCAAACGTGTATATAAAACAATTTACCACGAAGGTTTAAACACCAAACAAGCATTAGAAAAACTAAAAAAGGAAGAAAATTTCGCTCCTGAAACTAAATACGTCATCGACTTTTTTGAATCAAGCAAACGTGGTGTGACCGATCATAGAGCCATTGGCGGAGGAAGCGACGAAGAATGAGGATTCTTGTCACTGGCGGTTCAGGTTATATCGGAAGTCACATAGTACTTGAGTTAATGGAGCTTGGTCATTCCATTTTGGTAGTGGATGATATGGAAAAAGGAAATGAAAAAAATCTTTTTCCTGGTAACGATTTTATCAAAGGCAAAATAGAAGATCCCCAAATTTTAGAACAAGTTTTTGCACAAAAAATTGATGCGGTGTTTCACTTTGCTGCTTGGAAGGCAGCAGGTGAATCCATGACGGACCCAGTAAAATATACAATCAATAATTTAAATGGAACCAATGCGTTGATAGCAGCTATGGTAAAACATAATTGTGATTATATTGTTTTTTCTTCTTCTGCCGCTGTATATGGTGCTCCAAAATATTTACCCATTGACGAAAACCATCCATTAGAACCAGAAAATTATTACGGATATACAAAACTAGGGATCGAAGAAAATCTAAAATGGTATTATCATTTAAAGGGCATTAAATCAGCAAACTTACGTTATTTTAACGCAGCAGGTTATGATCCAAAAGGCAGGATCCAAGGTATAGAAAACTCTCCTGCAAATTTGTTACCCATCATCATGGAAGTTGCCTCTGGGATGCGTAAAAACTTTACAATTTTTGGAACAGACTACGAAACTCCTGATGGAACTTGTATCCGCGATTATATCCACGTGAGCGATTTAGCAAAAGCCCATATTTTAGCATTGAACTATATCATGTCAAATAATGAGTGTTTAACGGTAAACCTTGGTTCCGAATCTGGTTACTCCGTAAAAGAAATGACAGACTTAGCTGAAAAAATTGTTGGGAAACCCATCCCTCATAATTTAGGGCCAAGGAGAGCGGGGGATCCTGCGAAATTACTCGCCTCGTCTGCGAAAGCACAAAATGTTCTTAATTGGAAACCACGGTATAGCGATGCGGAAACCCTACTCACAACGATGTGGTCTTTGTACAAAAACATAAAAGTTTAAATCAAATATACACAAAAGTTTATAGTTCGGGGTTTTGGATTTTTTCGCATTCTGGGTTGATGGATTTTACATAATCCATCGCCCGGTTTCCTAAAACATCAGCGCCCAAAAAACTATCTGTTAATTTGATTTTGCCAGACTGAAAAGAACCCACCCATTCTTTAGTTAGTTGGTTTGCTATGGGAGCATACGACCAATGCCATTTTTCTTCCTGATAACCTTTATTTCCTCTTAGCACCAAACTGTTGTATGGCTGACAAAATCCATACTTAGAAGCATTTAGTTTTAACCAATCATACAAAATTTTTCCTTTACCACTTCCTTCAAAATAAGAATTGTCGAGTGCATTGATATCAAAGTCGGTTCCCCAATGGTGTCTGGAAGTGCCTGGTGCACTCGAAAATTCTAAAATCAAATCGATAATTTCGTTCGGAGACCTACCTGTGATAGGAACTCTCATCGATTTTTTGCCAGTAAATTTGGATTCCCAAATGGATTTTTGGTGGGAAAAATTTCGAAAACTGGACACTAAAAATATATGTTGTTTATAAGTGTTTGGTTTTGATTCTTCGAAGTCTCCAATCATTTTTAAGAGGGCTTGTTTGGCCTCAGGTCGTAAAAAATGTTCTTTGGAATTTTCATCCAAAACAACAGGACTTAGACCTTGGCTGGCTTGGAATTTGCCTGTCAGATAGGTTTCTTTTTCAATGCCTAAATATAGATTGGAGGGTGTGTCTTGTTTGATTGGTTTTTCACCACAAACTAGAAAAAATACGAAGAGTAAACTGCTAATATAAATACGATGAAACATACCTATCAAACATAGTAAATAGTTGGTTTAATTGGCAAATAAAAATTTACCTTCGCTAAAACGCATTGTCAGTTCTGTTTCATCGAGCACATCTCCCAGTGGAACAGAAGATGCGTCTTCTTTTGCTTCATCTAACAAATCACGGTCATGTACTAAGTCGGCAATTTTAAATTCAGGCAATCCACTTTGTTTAACTCCAAGTAGTTCCCCTGGCCCACGTATCGTTAAATCTTTTTCAGATAAAAAGTAACCATCATTGGAAGCGACGAGAGCTTGTATTCGGTCTATTGCATCATCGCTCAAAAAATCCCCAGTCATCAAAATACAATAACTTTCAATATCACTCCGGCCAACACGACCACGTAACTGGTGTAACTGGGAAATTCCAAACCTATCTGCATGTTCTACAACAAGTATCGTGGCATTTGGAACATCTACACCCACTTCCACAACAGTAGTTGTAACTAAAATCTGGATTTCTCCTTTTTTAAACTTTTCCATCACTAAATCTTTTTCGGAGGATTTCATTTTACCATGTAATAACCCAACTGAAAATTCAGGAAACACACCCAGCCGTAAACTTTCATAACCTTGTGTACAAGATTCTAAATCTAACTTTTCAGATTCTTCCACAAGTGGGTACACAATGTAACATTGTCTCCCAGAGGATACATACTTTCGAATGGAATTATAAACACCAGCTCTTCGATCTTCCTTGTACCACCGTGTGTCTATAGGTTTTCGCCCTTTGGGTTTGGTTTTGATATTTATTAGTGTTAAATCACCATATAAAGTGAGACAAAGTGTACGAGGAATTGGAGTGGCCGTCATTGCCAAAATATCTGGATTTTTGCCTTTAGATCGGATGATTTCTCTTTGATCCACTCCAAACTTATGTTGTTCATCGATGATAACAAGTCCTAAATCGGAAAATTCAACATCTGGTTGTAATAAAGAATGTGTTCCAATGATTATATTAGATTCACCGTTTCGAATCCGCGTAATTTTTTCTAACCTTTGTTTTTTATTTTCGCCACCAAGCAAAAGTTCAATGCCTAAAAATGGCAAATTTCCCATAAACTTATAAATGGTTTGGTAGTGTTGGCGTGCTAAAATTTCAGTAGGTGCCAAAAACACAACTTGGATTTGATTGTCTATGTAATGTAAGGCGATGAGGAGCGCTGTTATGGTTTTTCCAGAGCCCACATCTCCTTGGAGTAAAAAGGCAGACGGTGTATCCGATTTTGTTTGGGACAAAACGGTTTTTACAGCCAATTTTTGATCATCTGTAAGCTCAAAAGGCAGATTTTTTTCCAAATCGTTTCGTGTTTTGGATTCAGGTAAAGGCCAAAGCAACCTTTGAACTTTATTTCTTTCTCTTTGTTTGTATAATAATAACCGCTGGAAATAGTAAAACTCTTCATAGGCGAACCTCCGCCTTACGGGAGTTACTGACTCCATTAACTCAGGAAAATGAATGGTTCTAAATGAATGATCTCTCGAAAGTAGTTTCCTTTTTTTTATAAATTTTTCGGGGAGGTTTTCTTTGATTTTACCTTGCTCCAAAATTTGAAACATAATTTTTCGAAAACCTTTCGAATCCAAACCTTCTTCTTTGAGAGCCTCTGTGGAAGGGTAAAGCGGAATGATACGACCGGCGTGGATGTTTTCATCACTTGTTGAATCGTTTAAAATTTCATACTCAGGGTGGATGATCTGAAACCCCTTAAAATATTCCAATTTTCCTGAAACCACAAGTTTTTTGTCATTTGAAAAAACCTTTTGGAAAAAATTCACTCCACGAAAAAAAACTAAATTGATTCGTTCGTTGTTTAGAGTTTTAAAGCCAACGATGAGCCTACTCTTTCTCCCGTGCACAATGTAACTGTCCGACACAGAGCCAAGGACAGTAATCGATTCGCCTTGTTTTAAAATAATATCTTTTGTAAAATTTCGATCCAAATATCGTCTTGGAAAATAGGTGAGTAAATCCAAATAAGTGAAAATTCCATGTTGGTTTAAAATTTCTTGCCGTCTCGGACCAATGCCTTTAATGGAAGTTAAATTCTTTGTTAAGTCTAAAAATTCACTCATATATCTGTGTAGGTTTGGGGCGATCCGAGGTTTTCATTTGTATCGACACCAAGGTAACAATATTTGCAGCCATAAATTTGTGCCTGTTTTTTACCTTCGCTATTCGTAAAACTTGAAATGGCCGCATACAGGTATTCATCTTTTCGTAACACAGTCCCACAAACAGGGCATAAACGAAGCCGTGGCAGATTTGGATCCCAATCTTTCGAATATACTTTTTTAGGATCACCCACTCGAAGATTTTTTTCACGTTCCAATCTTTCTTTTTCTTTTTTATCTAAACTTTTGTTGTCGATGGCAGACAAAAAATATAAAAAAAATGAAATCGTAAATATGACACCCACAACAGTGAGAAATGTTTCCATATTATGTTCCTCGGATATAATCTTCGAAACTAATATGAGAAGAAGGGTTTTGTTTGATTAGTTTTAAATTTTTTTCGGAACAATCCACTTCAATGAGAGAAGTCCATTCGTCCCCCTTCAACTGACAAAGATTAGACTGAACAACAGTTTTACCATCAAAATAAATTTCAGCAAAATAACCACCTTCTTGGAAACCGTAAACCGAATCCACCGCACCAAAATTAGAAGGATTTACAAAAACAGTATTTCGAGTTTTTTTGATGCCTTGGTCTTCGTGGACATGTCCCGAAACAACAAGAGAAGGATTTTCATCATCCAAATACCTTCGAATCCCTTGGCTCCCACAATTGCCAAGCCCAGGAATCTTATCAAAATAACCATACGCTGGGTTATGAATCCAACAAATGTCTGGCAATTCTTCTCGAAAAAAATCCTCTGGTTCGCTATAATTTTTTCCATTTTTAGTATATTCATGAAAAACAACTGTTAGTTTTTCTGGTATACCCGATGTCCAAATCGGAGCACCACCATAACCAGATATTTTTAAATTTTCAAATTCACAACTTTTCCGATGCAAATCTCTCTGGTAGAGTTCAGTGTATTGCAGATCCAAATCATAATTGCCCGGCAAACAATAAACAGGAGATTTTGCATATTTTTGTACGAGTTTTTCTATGATCTCATACTTTTCTTTCATCGTTTTGGCCGCGAGTTTGTAAAGGTCTCTGTATTTTTGCGATTTTTCCACAATGGCTGTGGAATACTTTTCAGGAAACCTTATGGCATGGGTGGTAAAATCATAAGGTGTTGAATCATCTTTTTTTTCGTTCAAAAAATAATATAACTCTTCCTGGACTCCACAAAAATCAATGATCCGATCAAAGGAAAAAAATGCTTTGTAAATGATATCCCCAGAAAAAAAATAAAGATCTGCATCTGTAGTTTGCAATATTCTTTTTAAACCATGCAATCCATCGTGAATGTCAGTCAGATAAATGAGTTTCATATTATATAATTTTACTGTTTATCCCAAAGTAACATAGTTACATCTTTATCTTCTTCGATATAATCAATTTTAATATACTCCGGTCCAAAAAAATCTACCAAAGGTTTTAAAATTGTTGAAGATTTTACAAATATATACACTTCATTATCATCGGCAATTATGTATTGAATTTCAATTTTACCAGCGATGGAAGGAATTAAGTTTAAAAAATAATTCATATTAAAAAGAATTTCCCATTGGAGACCAGTGAGTGATAATAAATGTGGCGCGGAAGTTAAAATAGATTCTAAAACTTTTTTCTTATGAAAAGGTTCTACCTTTCCAAACCATCTTACAAAATCAAATCGCCTTGGTTTTGTATCCCAAACTCGATAACCAACAATTTTTAAATGGGCTTTATTATCCTTAACGCTAACAGGCTTTAAGCGAACCCTGTAATTGATGGTTTCAATTTTTAAAAACCTGGCAATCCAAAGCCAACCCATCTTATAAACACCCGTCAGAAAAATTTCTCCTTTGGTAGAGGTGACATCTAAACTTTGTAAATCGGGGTCTTCATCGATGATTTCTGTTTTTATAACTTGTTTTAGGTTACCCAAAATCAGGGTAACTTTGTAATTACTCTTCGGAACCACTTTGGGTGGCAAAAAGAGGTTTAGTGGATTGAAACGGAAGAGATCCGTCAAAAGCATATATTAAAATTATTTTCTATTGCCTTTTTGGAAAGCAGATTTAGAATACGGAACGAAATGAAGATAGGAATCATAGGTGCTGGAAGTTTTGGCACTGCACTAGGAAGTATCCTCGCTGACAAAGGATATGAAGTCACTCTTTGGACCCGGAGCGAAGAACAAGCCCGCTCGATTGGTGTAAACCATATCAACAACAAACATATGCCCGATTTGGTCCTGCCAGACAAACTGGGAGCCAGTACCAATCTGATCGATGTCGTAAAAGACAAGGATATGATCGTTTCTGCCCCACCTTCCCACGCCCTATCTGGCATTCTACAGCAGATCAAGGACCATATCCCACCAAAAGTGCCCATCGTTTCCGCATCCAAAGGAATTGAAAACGAATCCTTACGACTTGTGTCTGAAATTTTTGAATCCGAGCTCCCAGGGCAATTCCATTCTCAGCTTTCTTACCTTTCTGGTCCAAGTTTTGCCAAAGAAATGGTCAAACGGGTCCCCACGATCGTATCCATTGCTTCTAAGAATGAAGCCACCGCCAAACGTGTGCAAGAAATCTTCAGTTTTACCTACTTTCGGACCTATTGGACCCCGGACGTTGTCGGTGTGGAAGTGGGAGGAGCCATCAAAAATGTGATCGCCATTGCCGCAGGTGTGGCCGATGGGCTTGGCTTTGGCCAAAACACGAGAGCAGCCCTCATCACCCGAGGATTGAACGAGATCACAAGGATGGGTCTAAAAATGGGCGCTGACCCGATGACCTTCCTTGGACCTTCTGGCATGGGGGATTTAGTCCTCACATGTTGTGGGGAAGCATCGCGAAACAGAACTGTCGGCTTTCGTTTGGGCAAAGGCGAAAAACTAAAAGATATCCTCGGTTCGATGAACGAAGTGGCAGAGGGTGTCAAAACAACTCTCTCCGCAAAAAATTTGAGCGATAAACTCGGAGTGGAAATGGCCATCACAAATGAAGTTTATCGAATGTTGTATGAAGACAAAGACCCTAAAGAAGTGGTGAAAGCACTGATGGGAAGGGACCTCAAACGGGAAGGGGTGTAAAATTATGAAACCTCCTTCGTGAACTGACGAAGGAGGAAATCTGTTAGGTGATAGTATAGTAGTATGAAAGACCAACTTTCATCCAATGTGGATTGGTAACGGGTTGGAAAAATTTAACACAATAGCATTTATATCCATCTTCTCACATTTTTTTGGTATGTTTCAAATTCATTTCCAAAGGTTTGTTTTAACTTTGTTTCTTCGAACTTGATGTACCATCTGTCAGTGACCAAAACAAAAAATACCACAACCGAATATGGAGTAAAGCTACCCAAACAAACGGCAAAACCAAATAAAAAAAGAACAAAACCCAAATACATTGGATTTCGAGTGTATTTGTACAAACCATCTTGGACTAATTTGATTGGTTCATCAAAAGTCATCACAGTGGTTCCTCTCTTCTTGAATTGATTCGAACCAAACATCGACATGATGATTCCCGATAATAAGAATACCAAACCAATTAAATTATAGGGATACAAAACAAGTTGTTTTAATGGATAAAAAATATGTACAATCGACATAACAAAAATGCAAATGATTAGAAGTATTGGTGGTAGGAGTTTTTTCATTCAGCTCATCCTTAAATATGGTTTTTCAAATATAACCTTTAAGGATGATTTCTGCATTAACCTAGGTTTATGTTTTCATTTTATTTCGGATACGAGAAAGTGCTACTGGGGTTATACCAATGTAAGAAGCGATCAAATGTTGTTTGACTCTTTTTTCAAGACCAGGATAGGCACTTAAAAAGGATTTATACCTTGTCATAGCATCAAACAATAAAAATTCTCTTTCCCGGGTTTCTTTTATGAAATAACCCAATTCTAAAATTTTAATTAAAAATAATTTCCAACATTCATGTTCTGAAAACAATTTCATAAATTCAAGATAATTGACTATTAAAACCGATGAATTTTCCAATGCCTCAATTCTAAAGTAGGATTCCCTTTTTTGAACCATGGCACTGTAAGAACTGATGAATGTATTTTCGGGAAAAAAACCCTTAGTGTATTCATTGCCATCTTGATCCGCATAATAATACCGAAACAAACCGTTCACATTGAATGCAAACTTGTTTGGAATTTCATTCTCAGTTATAAAACATTCACCTGCTTTGTAATCCCTCGGCTTGGCTATTTTGGCAAAGGCTTCCATTTGTTTGTCTGGGATGGCAACAATGCCACCAAGGGTTTGTTTTAATTGATCGAACACCAACTCAGATGATATGATATAAAATTACAATATAAGTCACAATTTGAGTCATATAAAACGTAAACCGAATGTTTACTGCGAAGACATTGCCAGAAAGCAAATGTGTGATGGATTGTAAGATGCGAGTAACGATGATCACCACACTTGCATCGTTCACAAATGAATCCAACTTTCCAAGAGTAGAAACCAAAAACACAACAGCCAAAAAGATAGGTAGGTTTTCCAAACAATTTTGGTGGGCACGGTTGAGTCGCCAATAGAAATCACTTCCATGTTGGATACCAGCTGGAAATTCATTGGATTTCTTTTTGCCAATTAACACTTGTATACTACGAAAACTAGTCAGGCTCACACCCAAGAACAAAGTCCACGCGATAAATATAAATAGAGATAAGTAAATAGTTTCCAAGGGTAATCTCCAAATCTAAAAATGGTTTTGTTCCGAAAATTTAAATTAGTCTAAAAGATTTGTAAATCGGAATTTGCATCTTTTTCAGAATTTCAAATATCTTTAAAACCTGAATTTCTAATTCAATTTCATTCCATTTTCCCAAACCTAATTTGGATTGGCTTTGTTCTCAATTATTTTTTGTTTGATGTTTGCCCAAACGGCAAGCCAGGCAGAACTAAAAAAATGATCTTTAGCCTCCGCAATGGGTACAAGTTCCAATTGGTTGATTTGGACAAATTGTTCGGTAGTTGATTTAGGAAACCAGTGATCTTCCTCTGGGAGAAAAATAACGTACTTTGTGTGTTTTTGGACACTTTCAGAACCCAAACAAAACCCAGGTAAAAACAAATTTGTTAAAAATTTGGCGAGAGAGCCCACGCGGATTCGTTTGTTTGATACGGGAAAATCCAAATGATGAACCTCACCCGTTTGTAACCACAAATCGTTTGAAAGAGTTTCGAGTATTGTTAAATTTGGATTTGTATCATCCAAAACACCATCTAACAAAAGCAATCTGCTAAATTCTTCGATTCTTCCAAACTTGTATAAATGCCGCAAACTTTCGACACTGTCCAAAATGGGAGAGAGTAAAAACAAAATATCGAACTTAATCCTTTCTGCCAAAATGGAAAGTGCAGCCCCTCCCCCGCTATGCCCAATGCCTATCAATTGAAATTCTGCATATCCAGAATTAGCAATATATTCGTATAGCAATTGTATGGCTGTATTTGGATGATAAATCCCGCTAGAATTTCCGTGGGAAGGCGGATTAAATCGGATGAGCCGATACCCTAAGGTAAACAGTTCCGATTCTCGGATCCGAAAGGAACGGGCATTGCCACCCGTACTCGGCCAAAGGACGATGATTCCTTTTGCTTCTTTGGCATTTGGACCCGATTCAATGATTTCTAGTTTATCGAATGGATCCATCAAAATGAACTCGAAGGTAAAAAATAAAAAACAAACGGGGACAAAGAGAATGATCAGAGAATATAATTATAATGTTGCAATGATTGGTTTTCCGTTGGATACAATTACAGTGTGTTCGCACTGAGCAACATAAGACTGATTACCAAATTTTTCTCCTGCAACCAAAGTCCAACCATCATTTGTTTCATAAGCAAATTGGCTTCCTGTGGAGATAAAGGATTCTATAGCAAGCACCAAACCATTGTTTAGTATTCTGAAATCTTTTTTATCCTCATAAACGAGCACTTGTGGTTCTTCATGAAGTTTTTTACCTGTCCCATGACCTGCTAGATTTTTAATGACAGTAAACCCATTTTCTCTTGCAGTGTTGTGAATGGCTTTTCCAATATTTCGCAAATAATTTCCAGTGTAGGCTTGTTTCACCCCGCACATAGTACTTTCCATTGCAACATCACATAACTTTGATAAATCGTTATGTGCACCATCTACGATAAACGAAATGCCCGTATCGGCGTAATAACCATCCAATTTTGCCGAAACATCTATATTTACAAGATCTCCCGATTTTAAAATACGATCTGGCTTTGGAATTCCATGTGCTGCTTCTAAATTGGTACTAATGCATGTATAACCTGGAAACTTATAATCATGTTTTGGAGCCGAAACAGCGCCGCTCAGTTCAAATTCTTCTTTTGCAATGAGGTCTAGTTCCAATGTGGAAATGCCTGGTTTTGCCATTCGTTTCAGAATTTCTCTCACTTTGGCTACAAACTTACCTGCTTTCAAGATACCTTGTAAGTCTTTTTCATTTTGGATGGACATTAAACAATTTCTCCCCCACAACTAGAACCTGCACCAGCGGTACAGCCATAACAGTGGTTCTCCACTACAATGTTTCGAGAGAGAATGGTTTGTAAATTAAAATCTTTCAGGTGTTTGACAGCATTTGACTTTAAATCCAACATCTGATTGAAGTCACAATCATAAATAGATCCATCATAACCAACTGAAATTTGATCGCGGCACATAAGTCCTGCAACAGTTGCTTCGTTATAAGCATTGGCCAAAGTTTCCATATACATTTCAAACTTACCACCACGCACAAGGGCTGAAAGAAAACGACTGATAGGCAAATTGTTGATACAAAAAAGTTGGTTAAAAACAATGCCGTATTTTTTTTGTAAGTTCTCTTTGAATTCTTTTTCCAATACGGTTTGGCCTGAACCCAAAAATAAACCGTTCGGATTATAAACTAAATTGAGAGGAATTTTTGTTCCATACCCAAATTCATTTAACTTCTTTAAGGCGGTAATGGATTTTTGAAAAACTCCCTTACCTCGTTGATTGTCGGTCGTATTTTCAATGAAGGATGGTAAAGACGAAACGATCTCTACATTATTAGAACTTAAAAATTCATACAACCAATCATAACCCGGCTCTTCCAAAATGGTTAGATTACAACGATCCATCACCCTTTTACCGAGTTTTCTTGCACCTAACACTAAATCTTTGAAATACGGATTTCCTTCTGGTGCACCGCCTGTAATGTCCACTGTGTCGATACTCGGAGTTTTTGCGATGACCTCTAAACATAAATCGACAGTTTCTTTATCCATCATTTCAGTTCGGATGGGAGAGGCATCCACATGACAATGTCTGCAGGCTTGGTTGCACCATTTACCCACATTGATTTGAAAAATTTTTAAAGAATGCGGAGTAATAGAATGCCCAACAGATTGGGCAAACTTTTGACCACTAAACGATCGTAATGTGACTATTTGTTCTTCTGCATCCATTGTCAAAATGAAAGTTCATCAATTTTATTTTGCATTTGGACACTGTGAACCAAATTGATTCCCGCAGCCATTGCCGCTGCCACATGTACGGCTTCATTCATTTGAGCTTCATCAGCACCCTTTTGGAGTGATGTGGTTGTGTATGCATCAATACAATATGGACATTTTAACGCATGTGAAACTGCCAAAGCAATCAAAGCTTTTTCTCTTTCGGAAAGTGCTCCTTCCGCCATCACTGCGTTGTAATATCCAAAAAATTTATCCGCAAGGGCTGGGTTCTTTCGTCCGATTTCTCCAAATTTTCCTAAATCGGATGCATTGTAATAATGATTGGTTTCTGGCATATTTTTTATCCTCAAATTGATAACTCAATTGTTATCGTATGAAAATCCATTTTTGCAAATCAAATATTTTGAACAACGATAGTTGGGTGAGCACAAAGCTTCTGTTGTAAGATTTGTACAACATCTTTTACAAAAAGCCTAGTTAAAGCTGAAAACTAAAATTAGTTTTCCGGAGTTTTGCTCTCTGCAAGGAGGGGCAATTCACCAACGGCAACACCTAGAACCACACGGTTCAAATGCCTTTGGTAGTTCATTTTTTGGAGAGTCATTTTCGAATTAAGGGTACTAATTTTTGTTCCAATCAAATCCACCAAACTGGAACGCCCCAAACGATAGGCAGACTCCTGGCTTTTTAAGGTTTCCAATGCAAATTGGTAAGCCTTTTCGTATATCCCAAACAACTTTTCAGAATTTTTCAAACTCTGTATGGCATTTTGGATTTCTTGGACAGCTGCCCTTCTTGTCTGGGAAGCGGTCAATTTCGCTTGTTTGGTGGCCGATTCTGCCATTTCTAAATCGGCAACCTGTGTGAGCGGAGTGAGAGGCATGGTGATGGCTAGTTGTGCTGTCACATCCTTACTATGCGTTTGGCCAGGTGTGGGGAAGGAATAAAAAGTATTCACTGCCACATTGGGAGCAAAACCAAGCCAAGCTTTGTTTTCATTCGCTTTCGCAACTTCAATTCCTTTTTTGGAAGAAATTACGTCATACCGTTTTACCAAAAAATCTTCCACATTTTCTGAATTAGGTGATTCAAACTTAGGGACTATATTTACCAAATTTACTTTAGATTCCATCCCCACCATCGTTGATAACGTCAATTGAACCTGTTCTAATTGTGACCTTGTATCCTCGAGTACTGCTTGGGCATTGGTTACAGCAGTTTCCGCATTCAAAAGCTCATATTGAAGAATCCTACCAAGCGAATAGAGCCTTCTTCTTTCTTTTACTGCCAATAAATGCAAATTGAGAGATTCTTCCGCTTGAGTTAAACTATCCTCCAACTGTAGAACATTATAATATGCCAATGCAATTTCCATATACATTCGGCCTGCCTCGAATTTTGCTTCCATCCTACGTTGTTCCGCCAAACTTTTGTATGCTTTGTAATCTTGGTATGAAGTGAGACCGTTTGACAATGGAAAACTAAGTAACAAACGAGAACCAGCTCCTACTGTAGGCGGAAGGTTGGAAGAAGTGGTTTGCGATGGTAGAAGGGCAGCATAATTTCCAGTTTGTAATGCTTGGTATGTTTTATAATTATCCAATGGGCTTGGGTCAGGAGTGTGACCAGGTACAGAATAAAATTTATTATAAACATAGGAGAGTGTTGGTAAAAACCCTGCAATTGCTCTGTTTTTGCCATAATTTGCTTGGTTTGTGGCTTCGTTTTTAAGGGCGATTCTTTCCGTTTTTTCTACGGCCAACACAAACAAATCATCCAAACCCAGAGAGGTTTTAGATAAAGTACTTTCCAAACTCTTCGTAGTAACGCCTGTTATTTGTCTCAAACTGTCCTCAACTACCCCGTCTCCCAATTTGACATCCTGCCTTGATGAACAACTGAGAAGAAAAAAAGATCCAACCAAAAACAAAACCAATCGAAACAATATATTATGATTCAAATTCATTTTGATTTCTCTTTTTCGAAAAGAACGTACGCTGCAGGCACAACAACAAAAGTAATGAGAGTGGAAAGGATCAAACCACCAAGTATAGTCACAGCCATAGGGATCCGTGTTTCTGCTCCAGGACCTAGGGCAAGAGCTGGGGGAATGGCCGCAGCAATAGAAGCAAACGATGTCATTAGCACTGGTCGCAACCTTACAGGGCAACCTTCTAATATGGAATCTTGTATATTTTTACCTTGCGAACGTACAAAATTTACAAACTCAACAAGCAAAATTGAATTTTTTTTCACAAGACCAAGTAACATTATAAGACCAATAAAACTGTACATATTGAACGTTTGTCCTGTTATGTACAATGCAAGAAGTGCACCCGAAAAACTAAAAGGCATGGCGAGTAGAACATATAACGGTTGTTTTAAACTATCAAACTGACTTGCCAATACCATATAGGAAATTACAATTCCCAAGCAGAGTGCAAAGAGTAAACCGTTCGTCGATTCGTCTGCCGTTTTAGCCGAACCCGAAACTGCAACCGAGTAACCTTCTGGTAGGTAATCTTTTGCAATTTTTAAAGACTTTTCCATAGATACATTTTGTCCTAATTCTAAGGGCGGGTTTCCAAATAATTTAATAGCACGGTCTCGATTGACTCTTGTTATACTCTTTAAAGTTTTTTTGGATTCAAATACCAAAATATCCTGCAAGCGAACGAATTCTCCATAAGTGTTTCTTACTTTGATATTTGGGATGATGTCTGCATTTTCACCTTGTTCTTTGTTGATTTTGATACGAACATCATAACTCCTACCGTTTTCTGTAAATCTGCTTACTTTTCTCCCTCCCATGAGTGGCCCAATGGTATTTCCGATGTTTGCCATACTCACTCCCCTTGCTGCTGCTGCGTCGCGATTTGGTAAAATTCGAAGTTCGTCTTGTCCCAAAACATAATCGGTATCGATATCCTGCAAAACTGCTTCTTCTTCCAATTTTAACCTAATTTTGTCAGAAACTTTTGCGAGCACTTCCCAATCTGGTCCAGTTAACACAAGTTCAACTGGATAACCTCTCCCTGCACTAAAACCCCTTTGTGAAATATCGATGATGGTAAATTTTGCATCGGGCGCCAGTGGTTTTAACTCTTTGCGTAAATCTTCAAAAATTTCATTTTGTGTGATTTCTTTTCCAGTTTTATTACTAATGGGTCGTTTGCCCATGGGTTGCATTGAAACAAAAAACATGGCAGCATTGGACTCTGATCCATCAAACCCACCTACGTTTCCCATATACCTTTCAATCCCTGGTTTGGATAGTAGATACTCTTCCACCTTTCGCATGGCAGAATCTGTTCCCAATATGGAAGATGTGACTGGAAGTTTTGCACGAAGGATAAATCTACCTAAATCCTGCGATGGAATGAATTCTTTTTTTAAGAGTAGAAAAAAACCAAGTGAAAATATAAATAACAAAGTTGATGAAACGAGTATTGTAATGGGATATCGGATTACATACGTTAATGTTTTTTCATAAAAAACTTCTGCTCTTT
>JARJFC010000589.1 GCA_029310945.1 Leptospira sp. 96542 | reverse complement strand
CTGATGATCGACGCCGAGGGGCACCCCAAGACGCTGGAATTCAACTGCCGCATGGGTGATCCGGAGACCCAACCCATCATGATGCGGCTCAAGAGCGATCTGCTGGATGTGCTGCTGGCCGCGACCGAGGGCAAGCTGGACCAAGTCGAGCTGGAATGGGACCGTCGTATCGCGCTGGGCGTGGTGCTGGCCGCGCACGGTTACCCGCTGGATCCCCGCAAGGGCGATCCCATCACCGGCTTGCCCGCGGACACGGAGGAGGGCGTGGTGTTCCACGCGGGCACGACACAACAGGGCGAAGGCAAGGAAGCGCAGGTGATTGTGTCCGGTGGGCGAGTGCTGTGCGCCACGGCCTTGGGCGGAACGACCCGGCAGGCGCAGATGCGCGCGTACGAGTTGTTGGAAAGCATCCGTTTCGATGGCATGCAGTTCCGCAAGGACATCGGCCATCACGCCATACGCAAAGCTTGAGGGCCCAGGCCCGATCCTGTTTCATGAGTGATTTCTCCCCTCCGCACCCGGTGCAATTTCCAGGTAGCGCGATCGGCCGCTGGGTG
>JARJFC010000588.1 GCA_029310945.1 Leptospira sp. 96542 | reverse complement strand
GTTGAAGGCAATGTTCTCGGCGTTCAGGTTCGGCGCGCTGGCGATGACCACGGCATGCCGCAGTCGGTCGGGATATTGCAAGGTCCAGCTCAGGGCCTGCATCCCACCCAGGCTCCCCCCCATGACAGCCGCCAATTGGCCTATGCCCAGCACGTCGAGCAGGCGGGCCTGCGCGTTGACCCAGTCTTCCACCGTCACGACGGGAAAGTCCGCTCCGTAGACCTTGCCGGTGTCGGGGTTCACATGCATGGGCCCCGTGGAACCGAAACAGGACCCAAGGTTGTTGATGCCGATCACGAAGAACCTGTCCGTGTCCACCGGCTTGCCTGGGCCGATCATATTGTCCCACCATCCTTCACTCCCAGGCTGCCCGGCATAGACGCCGGCAACATGGTGGGAAGCATTGAGCGCGTGGCAAATCAGGACCGCATTGGATCTATCGGCGTTGAGTTGCCCATAGGTCTCATAGCTCAGGCTGTAGCCGCGGATGCTGGCGCCACTCTGGAGTGCCAGAGCGGCGTCAAAGTACATGGTTTGGGGCTGGGCGAGCAGCATCGAAA
>JARJFC010000587.1 GCA_029310945.1 Leptospira sp. 96542 | reverse complement strand
GACGATGGTCTGGGGGTGCAACTCAGCCAGGTTGCCAAGCTTGCGATCGCGCAGTTCATAGGCAATGCTGGGGTTCAGCACGGAATAGGTGCCCGCCGAACCGCAGCACAGATGCGGCTCCACGCGCGCGGTGTTGATCTGGAAGCCGAGTTCGCCCAGGTGCTGCTCGACACCGCCCCTCAGCTTCTGCCCGTGCTGCAGCGTGCAGGGTGGGTGGTAAGCCAGGGTGGGGGCTTTTTGCCGAAGCGCTTCGACCACCTCAGGACGAGTGGAACGCAATGCGGCCACGATCTCGGGCAGCAACTCGCTCAGGTCCCGGGTCAGCTCGCTGATGCGACGGGCCTTGTCGGCGTAGGCCGGGTCGTCGTGCAGCAGATGGCCGTAGTCCTTGACCGTCACGCCGCAGCCGGAGGCGTTCATGACGATGGCTTCCACGCCTAGTCCTTCGCCAGGTGCGACATAAGGCCACCAGGCGTCGATGTTGGCGCGCATCTGCGCTTTCGCCGCGTCCTGGTCATTGAGGTGGAACTTCACCGCGCCACAACAGCCCGCCTTGGCGGC
>JARJFC010000586.1 GCA_029310945.1 Leptospira sp. 96542 | reverse complement strand
AGAAATAATTTACTGAAATTTTTGATTTAAGAGCCGTTCGGATCATTACAAATGAAATTAAAGTTTGTTATGGGTTTCTTGGAATCGTTCCACCTCTTTGGTTTCCCGCGCGGAGGGGGCTGGCCGATGGCCTGGGTGGTCCTGGGCCTGATGCTGGCGGGCCTGGCCGGTGTCACGGGCACCGCCGCCTCGACGGGGGCCACCGAGACATCGACGGGCCTGCAGGAACTGAGCGTGGCGCGTGCCGTCGTCCAAGTGACGGGGCAGGAGCCGATGGCCTTGGGCGAGGTCGGGCTGCCCTACCACTGGGACCGGGCGCACGTGGGCCGGTCCGGGCGCGCCGAATTCGAACTGCGCTTTGACGCCAGGGACCATGACCTCGCGCCCGGCGAGCCGTATGGCATCTACCTGCCACGCGTCGGCAACACGGCCGAGGTCTGGCTCAACGGCACCTTGCTGGAGCGCCTGGGCGACCTGGACCGGCCGAACACGGCCGACTAGTCCAAAGGCCCGCGCTACGTCAACGTGCCGCCCCAACTGATCGCCGCCAGCGACAACCGGCTCC
>JARJFC010000585.1 GCA_029310945.1 Leptospira sp. 96542 | reverse complement strand
GGCGAAATCACCCAGGCGCCCGTGGGTGACAACGGTTTCGGCTTCGACCCGGTGATGTTCATCCCCGCCTTTGGCAAGACCTTTGCGCAACTGCCGACCGAGGTGAAGAACGCAAACAGCCATCGTGGGCAGTCGGCACGGCAGATGGTGGCCTTGATGCGGGAGCGTTGGTTCTGAGCTTGGGGTGTGCTTTCACCGTGCATGCAGGGTGAGTGAACGTGCAAGCCGGGCGCTGCGGACAGGGCGCTCATGCGGTGGTGGTTGGCCTTTGACCAACTTCGCATCGGCCAAGCCTTGAACGCCTGTCCGGCATAACTCGCTGTGCGATGGCTTTGCCATCGCACAGCTCAAACACGATGTCGGAAATCAGAGAACGAAGCGCCGCACTTGCGGCGCGACGGCATTAAAGGCATGGTCGATGCCATCACCGAAATCGCGCGCTATCGGCAGCGCCCGGCTCGCGCGTGGGCAAGCAGTGATCAACTCAGCGAGACGCCAACTGCCAGTACACCCATCCTGCCGGACCGTGCGCTAGGCCTGCCCCAGGCCCGCGCGCGATTTCGGT
>JARJFC010000584.1 GCA_029310945.1 Leptospira sp. 96542 | reverse complement strand
TGAGGTTGAGGATCAGTCCGCCCAGCAGGGCAAGCACCAGGGCCGCGAGGAAGGTCGGGGAGGCCGCGGGCGGCACGATGGGGGCGGTGCGGCCCGCGCCCGCTGTGTTCGCGTCCAGCGCCGCCTGCAGCGCGGGGGAAATGGCGGCCGGCGCTGCGGCCGCGGGCCAGGGGGTGCGCACCGGCAGTTCCACGCGCCAGCCCTCGCGGGCATTGCCATGCGCGGACGGGGCCGGTGCCAGGCTCAGCACCACGGGCATCAGGGCCGGGCTGGCGCTGCGCTGGGGCGAGATGGGCAGGGTGGCGGTCCAGACCGTGCCTTGCCAGGCTTGGGTCCAGGGCGCGGAGGGGCTCAGCACATCGACCGTTTCCGGGAAGGCGTCCAGCTTGCGCCCGCGCAGTGTGTCGGGCAGGCCGTCGACCGTCAGCTTCAATTGACTGCCTTCGATGTCGAGGCGGCTCGCGCCGACGGCCAGCGCCTGCGGCCGGGCCTGGCGCGCGGCCTCGAAGGCCGCCGCGTGCACGGTGGTGCCGCCGTTCAGGGGAATGCGCAGGGTGTAGCGCCC
>JARJFC010000583.1 GCA_029310945.1 Leptospira sp. 96542 | reverse complement strand
CGCTCAAGCAGGGGGCAGGCCGTCTGATCCGCAGTGAATCGGATCGGGGCCTGCTGGTCATCGGTGACCCGCGCCTGGCGCAGATGGGCTATGGACGCCGCCTGATGGCGGGTCTACCGCCCATGCAGCGACTGGGCACCGAGGCCGATGCCCTGGCCTGGCTGGCGGCCTTGCGCGAGGGTTGACGCCGACGCACGAGCGCATCGGCTGGGTTGGCGGCGTGGCGTGACCGTCAGGGGCGGCACGCGTGCCGCGTGCTCACCACAGTTTCCACCAGGCGCTGCCCTGGGCGCCGCCTTCGATGCCCTTGAGGTAGCCGCTGTTGGGGTAATTGGCCGCGAGCACCCGCCGCGCGTCATCGCGCAGCTGCGGCATGTTCAAGGCGTCGTACGAGGCGACGAGGATCTGCAGCGCGTCTTCGAGCGCGGGCGCCGTGCGGTAGTCCGAAATGGCCTGCTGCGCGCGGTTGATGGCGGCCACGTAGGCCCCCCGGCTGAAGTAATACCGCGCCACATGGACTTCATAGCGTGCCAGGGTGTTGACGATGTAGACCAGGCGCGAGCGCG
>JARJFC010000582.1 GCA_029310945.1 Leptospira sp. 96542 | reverse complement strand
CCCCCTCCCGCCGCACCATGTTCAAGGTCGCGCAGGACCAGCTCAAGGTCTCGCAAGGCTGGGTTCGCTGTGGTCAGTGCGAGCAGGTGTTCGATGCGACGGCTCATCTGGTGCAGGAGCCTCCAGCCCTGACCACACCGCTGGCGACGCCAGCGTCGGGTGGGGGCGCAGCAGCTACCGCTGGTTCGTCTCCCATGGCGGGAGCCTCCCCCAAAACCTGGGAAGAGGAGATGGTCGAGGCCGAGTTTGGCGACCTGGCGGCTCAGCATGACGCGCCCTTGGATGATCTCCAGCTTGAAACGCCCGATGTCTCGGCATGGCGCGAGCCACGGTTCACCGAGGATCCCGTCGATTTGCCCGCGCCGCGTGCGGCAGACCCCGTGGCTCGACCGGAGCTTGACGGTTTTCCCGCGCCGTCCGCGCCCCTGCCCCGGTCCGTGAAGGCCGATCCGTACGACAGCCCGCGTCAGACGCCGCCCCTGCAGCAGGTCGGACCGGCATCGGCGTCGCCGGCTCTGGACGATGACGGTCACGGTACGGCGGAGGCCTTGTCCTTCATGCGCCGC
>JARJFC010000581.1 GCA_029310945.1 Leptospira sp. 96542 | reverse complement strand
CCATCGCCAAGGGCGGGGGCGACCTGGGCGAGACCGTGCGTGTGGAATCCGCGGCGGGCGACTTTCTGGCCTGGGCTGCCTACAGCCCTCAGTCCAAGATCCGCGCCCGAATCTGGAGTTTCGACGAGCAGCAGCGCATCGACCCGGCCTTTTTCCGCCAGCGCGTGGCCGCCGCGGTGCGCGCGCGCGCGCGCTTTGCCATCGCCAGCGATGGGTTGCGGCTGGTGCATGGCGAAGCCGATGGCCTGCCGGGATTGATCGTCGATCGCTATGGGGATACCCTGGTGGCCCAGTTCACCAGCGCGGGTGTCGAACGCTGGAAGGCGGTGCTGGCCGATGCCTTGCTGGCGAAAACCGGTCTGACCCGTCTTTACGAACGCTCGGACGCCAGCGCGCGCGGGCTGGAAGGACTGCCCGAGGCCACGGGCTGGCTGCGCGGGCAGGGTGAAACCGCGCTGATCCTGAAGGAGCACGACTGGAAGCTGGGTTTGGACATCGCGCAAGGTCACAAAACCGGCTTTTACCTCGATCAGAGGGACAGCCGCAAGCGCTTTAGCGATTTCACACGGC
>JARJFC010000580.1 GCA_029310945.1 Leptospira sp. 96542 | reverse complement strand
TGGAGGTGGAGGGCGACTTGCTGATCGGCGCCGACGGTCTCTGGAGCCGGGTGCGTGCGCAGCTGCTGGGTGACGGGCCGCCGCGCGCGACTGGCCATCTGGCCTACCGCGCCCTGGTCCCGCAGGCTGAGCTGCCCGCGGCTTTGCGTAGCGCCTGCGTCACGGTCTGGCTGGGGCCGGGCCTGCACGTGGTCCAGTACCCGGTGCGCGGTGGCGATGGGCTCAATGTCGTCGCCATCGTCGAGGGGGCTGCACCCCCAGACCCGGCGCACTGGGACCACGCGGCCAGCACCATCGAGCTGCAGGCGCGTTTGGTGGACGCCTGCACTCCCTTGCGTGACCTGGTGGCGGCCATGCCGTCCTGGCGCCTCTGGGCCTTGAACGACCGTCTGCCCGTGCAGCACGCGGCGCAGATGGCACAAGGCCGTGTGGCCCTGCTGGGTGATGCGGCCCATCCCATGCGGCCCTACCTGGCTCAGGGCGCGGGCATGGCGATCGAGGACGCGGCCGAACTGGGCCGCTTGCTGGGTCATGCGCGTGAGCTGGCTGCCCTGATCGACACCCCCTTGCT
>JARJFC010000057.1 GCA_029310945.1 Leptospira sp. 96542 | reverse complement strand
AATTTGGAAATGAAAAATGTTTCACATCTCCTTTTTTCTCCAGATACTCTAATGTGGCAAAAAAAATAATACGTCTCATTTAGGTTTTTGTCCGACTCTTTTAGTAACATAAGAGAGTAAAGATGGGTTCCAAATTGCCAGTTTCTCAAAATCAGCTTTTACAAACATTCCAAGAATACCTATCCGTTGAGAAAGGTTTGAGCGATAATTCAATTTATTCATACGGATACGATTTGAATAAGTTTGCGATATTTCTTGAAAAAGAACATATCAATTTCTTGGAAGTAAAAACAAACGATATTATGCGTTTTCTTGAGGAAGAAAGGGAACGTAAAATTTCGGCAAAAACTTTGGCAAGAGAAGTTGTGGCAATCCGTCAGTTTTATAAATATTTGAGGGATGAAAAACGATTGGATTCCAATCCAACCGAAAAAATTGAAACCCCTGAAGTTGCTCGCACCATTCCTGATTATTTAACACAAATCGAAATTGATGAACTATTTAGAAACATCAAAGAGGACAATTTGTACGAATTGAGAGACAAATGTATTTTTGAACTTTTGTATTCGTCTGGACTTCGGATTTCGGAAGCATGCAACCTTCGTATGACTGACATTGACATGGACAATATGACAATCCAAGTGGAAGGAAAAGGTGGAAGGCAAAGACTTGTTCCATTTGGTGAGAAGTCGCTCGAAATTTTGAAAAAATATTTAAGTGAAAGTCGAACTGAGATCCTAAAAAAAAGGACTTGTGAATTTGTTTTTGTTTCTAAAAAAGGTTCGTATATCAATCGTAAGTCGGTATGGCGACTTCTGAACCATTACATCAAACGAACCAAAATTAAAAAGAAAGTGACTCCCCACACATTACGCCATTCATTTGCAACTCACCTCTTAGAAAACCATGCAGATCTCAAATCGGTTCAGGAACTACTCGGTCATATCGATATTTCTACGACACAGATCTACACTCATATGGCAAATAAGACATTAAAGGAAGTTCATAAGAAATTCCATCCAAGGGGATAATGTCGAACCAAACTTCAAAACATACGGACTACGCTAAAGTAGTCCGTATCCAAATTCCTTCCCATCCCAGATACATCTCTCACACCCGAAATTATTTTTTTAACCTATGTTTGGATTCAGGGTTTTCGCTTTACGATGCAATGGATTTGAAACTCATCCTCGGGGAAGCCATTTCCAATGTGATACACCATGCGTACAACGATCACACCGACAAACCAATATTCATTGATCTTCGATTTGATAAAGAACGTGTTGAAATTAAAATTAGAGATTACGGAAAAAAATCTCTCCCAAAAGACCTAAAAAGTTTTGATTTGAGTGATTATCGTGAAAGTGGGATCGGACTCTATGTAATCAAAAAACTGACAGATTATTATTATTTAGATTTATCCTTGGAAGTTGGAAACCAATTGGTTTTGATCAAACGTAAGTAGTTCATTTTCCTCGACATTCTACCTACTGTTTCCATTTTATCCTAATGGAAGCAATTCACGCGACGACGATCCTTTCAGTACGTAAAAATGGAAAAATTGCCATGGGTGGGGACGGCCAAGTTTCCATGGGCAATACGGTTATGAAACATACAGCCAAAAAAGTAAGAAAATTGCATGGCGGTAAGGTAATTGCTGGATTTGCAGGTTCCGCTGCCGATGCATTCACACTATTTGAATTATTTGAAAAAAAACTAATCGAACATGGTGGTTCTGTATCGAGGGCGGCTGTAGAACTGGCGCGCGAATGGAGGATGGACCGAATGCTCCGAAGATTGGAAGCACTCCTCATTGTTTGTGATGCCAATGAATCGTTCTTAATCTCGGGCACAGGCGATGTTATCTCACCAGATGACGGAGTACTCGCCATCGGTTCTGGTGGAAATTTTGCACTTTCGGCAGCACGAGCACTTGTGAACAATACTGACATGGATCCGAAAGATGTAATCCGTGAATCGATGAAGATAACAGCTGATATATGTATATATACAAATCATAATTTAGTGATAGAGGAATTATAATATGAGTTTAAATACAGTCATTGCCGAAGTTGTGACAGAGGATGAAACCGAAAATCTAACTCCAAAACAAATTGTAGAAAGGTTAGACGAACATATCATCGGCCAAAATAAAGCCAAACGAGCGGTGGCAGTAGCCCTTCGAAACAGAACTCGCAGAAGAAAACTCGAGCCGTCCCTTCGCGAAGAAATTTATCCAAAAAATATCATTATGATTGGACCCACTGGTGTAGGGAAAACTGAAATTGCTCGCCGTTTGTCTAAACTATGTGGCGCTCCGTTTATCAAAGTGGAAGCAACGAAATACACAGAGGTTGGGTATGTTGGACGCGATGTAGAGTCCATGGTTCGTGATCTGGCCATGGGTGCGCTCAATATGGTGAAAGCAGAATTCCGAGAAAAAGTAAAAGAAAAAGCGAACGAAAGAGCAGAAGAAATTATTTTAGACATCATCCTTCCTCCCATTTTTAATAAAAGAGAGGAAGACTTAAACCCAGAAGAAAAGGAACGTTTTTTAAGTTATAAAGAAAGCCGAGAAAAGTTTCGAGAAAAACTACGGAAAGGTTTACTCGACTCACAAGAAATTGAAGTGGATCTTCCAAAAACAAATAATAATCCAGGCATGCCCATGTTGCAAGTGTTTGGCGCAGGAAATATGGAAGATTTGGACAACCAATTACAATCGATGCTTGGCGATTTAATGCCAAAAAAACAAGGCAAACGAAAAGTAAAAATTATGGATGCATCAAAACTCCTTATCGAGTCTGAGTCAGATAAACTCATGGACACCGATAAAATCCAAACCGAGGCGGTTCGACGTACGGAAGAAATGGGTATTATCTTTTTGGACGAAATTGATAAAATTGCAGGCAGAGAAGGAAGACAAGGAGCTGACGTTTCGAGAGAAGGTGTGCAACGTGACCTCCTTCCCATTGTGGAAGGTTCCACTGTGAATACGAAGATTGGCCCAATCAAAACCGATCATATTCTTTTTATCGCCGCTGGTGCTTTCCATATGTCCAAACCTTCGGACTTAATTCCAGAGTTACAAGGAAGGTTTCCAATTCGAGTGGAATTAGAAACTTTGACAGAAGCAGACTTTATTAAAATTTTAACTACACCCAAATCATCACTCACCAAACAATATGAAGCACTTTTGGGAACAGAATCGGTAGAACTAAAATATACGGAAGATGGAATTGCAGAGATCGCAAAACTTGCGTTCCAGATGAATGAAAAAAATGAAAACATTGGTGCAAGAAGGTTGAACACCATTATGGAAAAACTTTTGGAAGACACTAGTTTTGATGCTCCCGATCTTCCAGCAGACCAAAAAAAAGTTACCATCAACCAAGGATTTGTATCATCCAAACTCCAAGGAATTATTGAAGACAAGGACTTGAGTCGGTTTATCCTCTAAGTGTTTTGTTTTATGGTAACTTTCTCAAGTCCTCTGAGGGAGTTACCAACAAGGATTTTTTGGCTTAAAAGCAGTTCGGGGAGTTTTATATCCATTTCTTTCACCCAACCTTTTTTGACTAAATAATTACGAAACACACCTTTTAATCCACCGTTTTCCAATGCGGGTGTATACCATTTGCCATCAATTTGATAAAAAATATTCCGAATGTTTGTTTCACATACATTTCCTTCTTCATCAAATAGGATTGAATCTTCACATCCAAGTTGTTGTGCTAAAAATAGCTCGTTTTCGTAAAACCGTCTGTTTGTTGTTTTGTGATAAAAAAATACATTGTTTTTGGCTAAAAAATTCTTTGAGGTTAGGAGGGTGACAGATTTATTCTTATTGGTTCTAACCAAAGAATATGATTCGGCTCGGAATTCTCCCTTCTGGTTTAATAGTAACCTCACTCTGAGTAAACCTTCAGATACATTGGCAATTGATTCTAAAGTATCCATTGCTTTTTCTAAATTGAACGGGATGGAAAATCGATGAGCCGAGTTTCGCATTCGGTTTAGGTGAGGGTTTAACAATCGAAACCTACCATTGAAAAAACGAAAGGTCTCTAAAATTTCAAAGTCAGGAAATGTTTCCGATTGTAAAAATTGTAATTTAGATAAACATTCAGAATATTCTAATTTAGAATCTGATAAAACTGTGACGCCACTACCGATTCCATACTTTGCTTGTTTTGTAGAATGATTGTATTCAATGGTTCGAATGGCAACATTACCACGAAAGTTTAATTCGTTTGTATCATAAAATAATCGAAAGATGGAACCTGTATACAATTCTCTTGGGTGGTTTTCCAACTGATTCAAGAGATACATTGAATTCTTTTTAGGTGCCCCAGTAACAGAACCAGAGGGGAATAAATTGAATATGATTTCTAGTAATCCAAAATTTGGTTTTAATTTACCTTCCACTGTGGAAACCATTTGCCAAACGGTATCCAGGGGTTTGATTTCAAACAAATCCTTTGTTTCTACACTTCCCGTCTCAGAAATTTTACCCAGATCATTTCGGAATAAGTCAGTAATCATTACATTTTCAGCTTTGTCTTTTTCCGAGTTTGCGAGTTCGCTCCTATTTAAATTATCTTTTTCTGTAAATTCGCCTCGAGGTATGGTTCCCTTCATTGGTTCGGTTTTTATAAAACCACCCTTTATTTCGCAAAACAATTCAGGCGAAAATGACAAAACGTTCGAATCAAAAAATGGGATGTAAGCAGAGTATTTTGTTTTTTGTTTTCGTTTTTGGAGTTGGTAAAAATGAAATAAATTACCTTCGATATTCAGCTCATTTTTGAAACAAAAATTAAGTTGGTAACTTTCGCCACTAATCAAATATTCCTTTAGTTTTGAAATTTTTGATTTATAATCTGATTCGGATAGGCCAATTGTCATATTTAGAATATTTGCTTTTTCTAATTCTTTTAAAGCCGGATTTGGATATTTGATTATTTTCCTTTTAGAAAATATGTAAGATTCAAGGAGTTTTGTATCCTTTGGGATATTTATATCGTTTTCTAATCCCAAAATATAATACCCTGCTTCATAATACATCCCACCAACTACGAATTTTCCCGATTTTGCAATTGTATCCAATTCCAAAATTGTTGATTGTAATTTCGATTTTATCGTCTGATCGGTTGGATCGGTTTTGATTAAAAAGTTTTGTGTTGGTTTGGAATACCATTCAGCAATGGTAAATCCTGGGGTAGACAAACTATCTTCAAGAAGAATACCACCAAATTTGTGGTATTCTTCGTTGAACTGCTCCCAAGAATAATTGACTATTTGATTCAAAACTCCATCTTTTGAAGGGCTTCTAGCGGGTAGTTCAGATATACTGTTGTTGTTTTTTTACTGGTTTGGATATCAAAACATTCCAATGGATCCAGACCCAAATTATAAAAACCTTCATCAATCATAGCAATTCCGAAACCTGCACTTTCTTTTTCATCTAAAAAGTCAGGTCGAAAAAAATCCCCCGAGTTCCCTTGGGCTGCGAGTTCAGCGTGGCGCTTTCTACTTTGCCTGATCCGACCCAAGTCCATACCCATAATGGGTGAATCGTTTCTAATTCTGATATAGAGCGATTTTGGTCTGATTTCAATTTTTAGCGAAATTTTTAAATCGTATTTTTTAACTTTTTCTTTAACGAGTGTTAGGAAATCTATTTCGTTTTCAGATAGAGAGGCACGTTTTGATTTTTTTTTGTCCGTAAGCGTAAGGATCTTCTGGACAACTTTTTTTATTTTGTCGGGGACGATGTAGCGCTGCATGGCATCTCTTAGTGGCCCCGTATCCAAAATGATGTCGAGCAGTTCTTCCGCTTCTTCTTCTGGTGTTTGGTCAGAATTTTTAAGTTTTAGCAAAAGTTCATCTTGAAATATAACAAAACGAGTGTTTGCTTTTACTGCATTGAGCAGGGCTTCCATAAGACCACTGAAAAGGTGGAAGGAGGTGAGAGGATTGGCTCCTACTCTGCCTAGAACTCCTTGAACCACTTCATTGATTGTGTCTCTTGTGGATTTTGTCAGACCTTTTAATTCGAAGTGAAAATAGTCTTTTTGAATGATTTGATCTAGGTTTTGAAGTATTTCAACACCTTTGTATTTGATTTTCTCGTTTGCCATTGAGGTTCGCTAAACTTTTATGTATAAAAACAGGGAAAACATGGTTTTGTAAACCAGTTTTTAAGGATGAATCCGAAGGTTTGCCATATGAAAGAATTTCTTCTTAAAACGCCCGATTTAGGTGATACAGAAAAAATAGAACTGGTTCGATGGTTGCGTAAAATTGGAGATACAATTGCCGAAGGGGATGAGATCATTGAACTAGTCACCGATAAAGCCGCATTTCCAGTGGAGAGCCCTTACAAAGGTATTTTAAAAAAAATTATCATTCCTGATGGAACTGTAGTGAAAAAAGGAGACATTCTTGGAATGATGGAAATATCGGAATGAAAATCATCCATATCTCCGACTTACACTTTCCCAAAAAGCTCCCTGTACTCGGGCTCAGGGGTAAAGCCATCGTTGGGTATTTGAACTATCGCCTCAGACGCAATTCAAAATACCCACTTCGTTTGGTGAATGACCTCGTTCGAACCATACAGTCATTAGATTATGATGCATTGGTCATTTCGGGAGATTTAACCAATGTTTCCCACCCATCTGAATTTTTATATGCAAAGGAATTATTAACTCCCATACTCGATCATCGTTGTTTTATGATTCCAGGAAACCATGATCGTTATCAGAAAAAGGCGATCGGACCAAACCCGTTATTCGAATCTGTTTTTGGAGAATGGATGGGAGATACAAACGACTCTGATTTTTACCTCCGTACAAAAATGATAAAAAAAACATTATTTGTTGGTTGGGATTCCAATTCTGTTTTACCCATTGCCAAAGCAAACGGGTATGTAAATGAAGAGGTCATCCAAAAAACTTTGGATACAATTCGTACGCCTTATGTATTGGTTTGCCACCACCCGATTTGGAATCCAAAACACCAGGAAGAATCTTTTGGCCATAGGATGACAAATCGGAGAACTGTGGTTGAAAAATTGAAATCGAATCCCCCAATTTTATACTTACATGGTCATACACATACAAACTGGATTAAAAAAAAAGGTGAGTCTATGCCCTATTGGATTGTGAATTCGGCTTCTAGTACAAGGCTTGCCGATCGTAAACATGAGTCAGGCTTCCACCAAATCAGTATAAACTCCAATATAGAATTCAAACGATATTTATACCAGGCTGGAAAATTCGCAGAAGTGAATCCAATTTTATACGAAGAAACAGACGGAGTCGTCTAAAGGAAAACAAATGGCAGGCGCAAAACTAGATTTAACAACAATACAAAGACAACTAATGCAAGTGAAACACCCTGAACTCAAGAAAGACATTGTGAGTTTAGGAATGGTAGGATCAGTAAATCCAACAGATGATGGGATTGAGATTTTAATAAAAACACCAAACAATGACAGACGATTGCAAATTGGTCTTGAAGCACAAACTAGGCAGCTGATTTCAAAAATCGAAGGTGCGGGCAAAGTTAAAATCAAATTCGAAGTCGACCAAAATCTGAAAATGGAAGATGGAAATCGAATTTTTGGAGTGAAAAAGGTGATTGCCATTGGTTCTGGTAAAGGTGGAGTTGGGAAGTCAACCGTCACCGCAAACCTCGCTTCTTCTCTGTCCAACCAAGGAAAAAAAGTTGGAATTTTAGATGCTGATATTTATGGACCTTCACTTGGAAAAATGTTTGGGATCAATGGCCGTGTGGCACTAAAATCAGAAGAGGATAAAATTTATCCGCTAGAAAAACATGGAATCAAACTCATTTCTTTTTCGTTCCTTGTGACCGAAGACCAACCAGTTGTTTGGCGGGGACCAATGCTCGGAAAGGCAATAGAACAATTTTTATACGATGTAGTTTGGGGAGAACTTGATTATCTTCTCATTGATCTCCCTCCTGGTACGGGAGATGTTCAACTATCACTGGCACAACTCATCGATTTGGATGGTGCTATCATCGTTACAACTCCGCAGGATATTGCTGTTTTGGATGCGGGAAGGGCAGCGGCCATGTTCAAACAGGTAAAAGTTCCAATACTTGGCATTGTTGAAAACATGTCAGGATTTGCCTGCCCTAAATGCGGCCATGTAACAGATGTTTTTTCCAAAGGAGGAGGTGAGAAGTTAGCAAGCCAGATCGGTGTGCCTGAACTTGGCTCGGTTCCACTCACTCTTGACATCATGAGTTCAGGTGAAAACGGGAAACCTGCTCTACTTGACGAAACAGACTCACCTTTAAAAGCAGCCTATTCGGCAATCACTAAGAATTTGGAGGAGCAGATTGCTCTTTTTGCCGATTAAAAATCACTTGTTTCTTAATCGCATTCAGGCAGTCTAATCATTGAAACTATGAATTTTGAACGTGGTTCCAAACCAAACCCTACAGGAAATTTAATTGCCTATTGCCACGTCTTTGGGGAAAATCCAATTGCCCCAGGTGGTAAGATCATTGCTTCCAATGTTGTTGTGAGTTTTTTGAAAATTGGCGACAACTACCCAGTTGTAACGTTTCCGCCGGTGGCATTATCCTCCAAGGAAGAACTTATGAAAATTCTTTCGGAAAATATCAATTTGTATGATGTAGTGCAACTCCCTGATTTCCAAATGCCGGAAAATAAGGAAAATGCAAACCAATACATCCAAGAAAGGATGGAGCAGTTCAATGCAATGGTCATGCGTTATGTGGAATTTTGTAAGGCAAAAGAAAAAAAGAATCACACCACGGCAGAAAATATAGACCAATCGAGCCAGCCTTTAGAGGCATTGGCCAGTCTGTCCCTTGAATTTCGAAATACTTCTGGCATTGCAAGAGAGGCCACGAGGTTAAAAATGGATCGTATTGTGGATTATTTTCATGACAATCATCCTAATTTAGATATCGATAATTTCAAAAAGGCTCTCACTGTTCCAGGAAAATTAGGAGATGAACTAATAAGTCTCTATATCCAAAAGTTCAATGCAATCCAAATCGAAAATTATGAAACAGCTTCTGATTTGCGAAAACGAATTTTGGAAATTGAATCAACAGCAACATAAATTTAGTAAAAAAATTTCTTGACTAAATGGGGAGTTTGTATATTTTCATATGTCCCTATCTTTTCCCGTATCTGTAGAAAAAAATATAAACCTTCGAAATCGTATGGAGGCCTTAGGGCTAAAGGAAATACATTTGGAAGAAACGTTTGTTAAATCAGGGGGGAAGGGCGGGCAAAACGTAAACAAAGTTTCCACTGCTGTGGTTCTTAAACATAAGGTGTTGGATTTACATATCAAATGTACCCAGTATAGAACCCAAGGCCTAAACCGTTATAAAGCTCGGGTTCTTCTTTGCGAACAAATGGAACGGCTAAATGAACCAAAAAAACAAACTGAAATATCCAAACATTACCAAAAGAAAAAGAAGGATAAATTGAGAAAAACTCGTCGAAAGTTGAGAGATCTAAACTTGGACGATAAACAATGAAGTCAATTCTTACTTTGGTATATTCAACTTTTTTACTATTCTCCTGTTTAAACCAAAATAATGGTTTTAAGGTTGAACAGTGGAAAAACGGATGGGAATTTCGCGTTTTAAGTTTGGATGAAGTCCTTTCGTTTCAGCCCGAATTGGAAGATTTAGATGATGGATATGCAAAATATAACATTCCGCATGTTAGTTTGGAATCAAATTCTATTGAATATTACGCTGTAAGAAAATATTGGAATGATTTAAAAGGATTGTCGCACCCATCGCTATATTTGAGAGGATTATTGTCCGTATTAAATATTTATTGTGGGAAGGAAAAAATCATTTCTCAGTTTGAAATAATCGAAGATCAAATTGTTTACAACAGAGAGTTTTTTCCCGTTGTTTCACTTCCAAAATCTTGTGCGGGCAATCATATTTACATTGTTTTTTTTAGTCGTGGAAATTTACCCATGGGTTTTACAGAAACCCCCGTTTATTCAGATGCGACTGCAAACTATAAATCTTTTAGTAATCACAACCAAACATTTGCTTCACTTGGTTTTTTCTTTTGGACTTTGGGTTTATTCTCATTATATTTGTATGGTAGGCGCAAAAAAAAACCGCTACTCGCATTCACTCTTTTTTCTGTCGTATCTGGAATACATTTTTTATCCCAAGTTGGCTTTTTCGGGTATTTTTATTATGAAAATGCAACTGTAAACTTTTATATCTTTTTGTTTTCGCTATTTATTATTCCTATTTCTTGTTTATATTTTTTTGACAAACTTTTTGGAGTAGGACGTTGGAATGTCATTCGGATGTTGTGGCAATTCCATATATTGTTCACCATTGTAATTTTATTATTAGCATTTACGGAAACAATTTCAATCACGATTGCAATCATTACATTTGTTTGGGTTTGTATTCCTTCTCTCATTTTACAGGTGATTGTTGCTTGGGGAGAGGTAGACGCTGGCAAACCAAAAGCATGGTTACTTGTTCTTGGGGCGAGTACACTATTTGTTCTCAATGGTCACGATGTTTTGGCTGCAATGGGCGTTTTGCAATCTACCGATCGTTTATCGCAATGGGGTTTTTTCTTTTTTGTACTTTCGCTCACTTTATACGGTGAAAATATATTTAGAAATTCTGAAGTGAAGTTCAATTCTTTACAAAAAGAAATTGTCACAGCCGCAAGAATTCAAAATGCAATCCTGCCACCCATACCTCCGCATTGGGAAGATGTAAGTATTGAGGTGTATTATAAACCTTCTCACGAAGTAGGTGGTGATTTTTATGATTTCCAAGCTTTGGGAAGTAAAAAATATGGCCTGCTCATCGCTGATGTCGTCGGACATGGACTTGGTGCGTCGATCATCGCATCACTTTCCAAATTTGCATTTTTCCAAAATTTTAAATATTGGACAAATCCTTCATTTTTACTTTCTGCGATGAACGATTGTCTTGTGGTAAAATCATTTGGTAGGTTTACAACAGCCACCTATTTTTATTTAGATATGGAAAGAAGGCGTTTCCTTGTATCAAGTGCGGGGCACCCTTCTTTCTTCCATTGGAAAGAAGAAGATAAAAAACTTGTAGAAATCAAACCCAAAGGAAAACCACTTGGGATTTTGCCTGAGCTCGTGTTTTTTGAAGAGGAACATTCGTTTGGAGTGGGTGATCGTTTTTTATTTTATACGGATGGATTGACAGAAGAGGAAAATGAAGAAGGAACTCCTTTCGGTTCTCTTGGATTAAAAGAAAGTTTGGTTGGTTCTATAGGTAACAAAGATCCAGAAGTGATGAATACAATTCTTTCCGATTTCCAAAAATTCACAAATTTAAAAACATCTCCCCATGATGATGTAACCCTCATTTGTTTGCATATTTTGAAATAAAAAAAGCCCAGGCGGAATCACCCAGGCTTTTTTGTGTATCGAATGCAATCGAGGCAGTCGATGTATTTCGGTTTTCCGAATTACATCATACCGCCCATGCCTCCCATTCCACCCATACCGCCCATTCCACCTGGCATTCCGCCACCTGCGTCTTTAGGCTCAGGTTTGTCAGTGATGGTCACTTCGGTTGTGAGTAACATGGCACCAATGGATGCAGCATTTTGGAGTGCAGAACGTACAACTTTCGCAGGGTCAACAACACCAGCTTTGATAAGGTCTTCCCAAACCATGGTGAGTGCGTTGAAACCTTCGTTTCCAGATTTTGCTCTTGCTTGTTCTACGATTACAGAACCTTCAAGACCAGCGTTGGAAGTGATCATTCGGATAGGTTCTTCCAGTGCACGCAAAATGATGTTTGCACCAGTTTGTTCGTCACCAACAAGTTTTAAGGATTTCACTGCGTCTTGCGCACGGAGTAGTGTGAGTCCACCACCAGCAACAATCCCTTCTTCAACAGCAGCACGAGTCGCAGAAAGAGCATCTTCCACACGGGCTTTTTTCTCTTTCATTTCCACTTCAGTGGCAGCACCAACATGGATCACAGCAACACCACCAGCAAGTTTTGCTAGGCGTTCTTGGAGTTTTTCTCTGTCGTAATCAGAAGTTGTGTCTTCGATTTGTTTTTTGATTTGGTTCACTCGGCCTTGGATGTCTTTAGAAGCACCAGCACCTTCGATGATGGTTGTGTTTTCCTTATCCACTACGATTTTTTTCGCACGGCCAAGCATCTTCACATCAGCGTTTTCAAGTTTCATTCCAAGGTCTTCAGAAATCACTTGTCCACCAGTGAGGATGGCAATGTCTTCGAGCATAGCTTTTCTTCTATCACCAAAACCAGGAGCCTTTACAGCCACACATTGGATTGTTTTACGAAGAGTGTTTACCACGATGGTTGCAAGAGCCTCGCCTTCCACTTCTTCTGCGATGATAACAAGTGGTCTTCCCGCTTGTGCGATTTTTTCGAGCACAGGGAGAAGGTCTTTCATCGATGCAATTTTTTTGTCATAAATCAAAATGAAAGGATCTGCAAAAGTTGCAATCATTGCTTCTGGATCAGTCACCATATAAGGTGAAATGTATCCACGATCAAATTGCATACCTTCTACGATATCAAGAGTGGTTTCGATTGATTTTGCTTCATCAACAGTGATCACACCTTCTTTACCAACTTTGTCAAAAGCTTGTGCAATTAGGTTTCCAATTTCAGGATCATTATTTGCAGAGATAGTTGCAACATTCGCATATTCTGCTTTGCTATTGATTTTAATGGCTCTTTTTTTGATCTCTTCCACAGCAGAAAGAACTGCTTTGTCGATACCATGTTTGAGTGCCATTGGGTTTGCGCCCGCAGTTACGTTTTTCAAACCTTCGTTCACAATTGCTTGTGCGAGGATGGTTGCTGTTGTCGTTCCGTCACCAGCGATATCGTTGGTTTTTGTGGAAACTTCTTTCACCATCTGAGCGCCCATATTTTCAATTGCGTCTTCTAATTCGATTTCTTTAGCAACTGTTACACCGTCTTTTGTAATGGTAGGAGATCCAAATTTTTTATCAATAACAACATTGCGACCTTTTGGTCCAAGTGTTACTTTAACTGCATTTGCAAGTTTGTTTACTCCACTGAGGAGTTTACGTCGTGCTTGTTCATCAAATTCTATTGTTTTAGCCATGGTTATACCCTTTTTGTTTGGATTAGTTTGTTACAACACCAAGGATGTCGCTTTCACGGATGATGAGGTAATCTTTTCCGCTTTGTTTGATTTCAGTGCCTGAATACTTTCCGTAGAGAACGGTATCTCCCACTTTCACTTCGAGTGGAACGAGTTTTCCGTCTTCATACTTTCCTTGTCCAACAGCGACAATTTTACCTTCTTGTGGTTTTTCTTTTGCTGTATCGGGAACGATGATGGATCCGATTTTTTCTTCTGCCTCGTTTTTAGGCTCAACGACAACTCTGTCGCCCAAGGGTTTGATAGATGCCATAGGGTTTTAGTCTCCTTTGTGAATTTTTGAATCAATTCCGTTTTAGCAACCCACCAAAGTGAGTGCTAATCTTCGGTACCATTCATCCAAAGGAGGAGAAAATCGTCAAGCACTTAGAGCAAAAGAGTGCTAAAAACCCAGAATCCCCGTTTTCTTCTTTCGGTTCGTGGTTTTATTTGTGGTCACCCCAAGCATTCCCAAAAGTCCGCGGGTAATCTCTTTGGCAACGGTTCGACCCATATCCCGGGCCAATGGATTTTTCGAGAGTTGTTCTAAAAATCCTGGGTCTTCCCTTTTGTTCCTTTTTTTGGTTTCTGTGGATTCCGAATTTTCCGATTCCTCGGCTTCCGCAATCGATTCCATTTTTTTCGAAAGGATCTCATGGGCGCTTTCCGAATCCAAAGTTGTCTCGTATTTTGCCACAAGCTGCGAAGATTTGATTTGGGTTTTGATCTCTTCCGGTGTTAGGATTCCCATCCTGGACTTGGGTGGCGCAAGCATGGTGCGGACAAGTGGGGTTGGCGTACCTTTTTCGCCGAGGGCAGTCACAAATGCTTCACCGATTCCAAGACCTGTGATCACTTCTTTGGTATCATAAAATGTCGATTCGGGGTAGTTTTCCGAAGCTGATTTAATGGCCTTTCTATCATTGGCAGTGAATGCGCGGAGTGCATGTTGGACTTTGAGGCCTAGTTGCGCCAAAATTTCTTTGGGAAGATCCGTGGGGGATTGTGTACAAAAGAAAATACCGACTGCTTTGGAACGGATGAGCCGAACCATGGTTTCCAATTGTTTTAGTAAATCTTTCGAAGCTTCATCAAAAACAAGATGGGCTTCATCGATGAAAATTACCAATTTGGGTTTGTCCAAGTCTCCTTCCTCAGGAAAGTTTGCATAAATTTCTGTGAGTAAAGACAACATAAACGTAGAAAATAATCTAGGTTTTGTTTGGATGTCGGTTAGGCGGATCACTGAAATTTTAGCTTTGGCTTTTTCTTTCCCTATGAGATCCTCCACTTCAAAAGATGGCTCTCCAAAAAAGAGATCCCCACCTTGGCTTTCGAGTTCAATCAGTTTGCGAAGGATGATGGATACAGATTGTCCTGAAACAGTACCGTATTCCTTTTCGAGTTCCTTTTTACCATCTTCATTCACAAATTGCAGTGCTTTTTTAAAGTCTTTCATGTCGAGGATGGGAATTCCTAGATCATCGCAGTATTTAAAGATCAGAGAAACCACACTGCCTTGGGTATCATTCAGTTCCAGAATTCGTGTCATAAGAACTGGACCAAATTCGGAAATGGTGGCTCTCAGTTTCACGCCAGGTTCCTTTGATAATGACAAAAATTCCAAAGGGTAGGATTCTGGGTTCCAGTCGATTCCTAGTTGTTTTGTCCTTTCTTTGATTTTTTCATTGGACTCGCCTTTGGCAGCAAGACCCGAAAGGTCACCTTTGATGTCCATAAGTACAACGGGCACACCAGCATCTGACAAAGATTCTGCTAACAATTGTAAGGTTTTCGTTTTCCCCGTGCCTGTGGCACCTGCGATGAGGCCATGTCGGTTTAAGGTGGCAAGGGGGATTTGCACTTTTGCATCTGACAATACCGATTCACCGAGCATCCCTGCTCCTAAATACAAGGAACCCTGCACCGGATACCCTTCCTTTACATGTTCTACAAATTGGGACTCTTCATTTTTTGCCATAAGTTACGTCCGAACCTATCCACCTGAATCTTTGCTACGAGTCATTTTTTTCTAAAATAGAGCATTAAAATCGAATCTGCGCAAGAATGCGTAAAAATCCCTAATTTAGATTTGTCAAAGAGGGGGATGGGTTGTACAACGGGGAGGTGAGATCGTTTCATTTATCTTTTTGCCGAATTTTTTTACTCATTTTTCTCCTTTCTTTTCACCAATGCCGAGATTCCTTCCCACAATTGGGAGGATCCAAAAACTTTTCAGGTGGCATCATTGATCTCAGAAATATAGACTTTAAAAAATCATCCCCATTCCCTCTCTCTGGAGTCTGGGAGGCTTTCCCAGGAGAGTTGCCAGAAACAGAAGAAGAGTTCAAAATTCTCAGAGAAAAAAAACCAATACAATTGGCTGTACCTGGGTATTGGGTGAATCAAAATCTCCCTGCCCATGGGTACGTAACGTACAGGTTAAAATTACAATTGGACCAACCACAACCATTGATGTTGTATTTACGTGAGGCATCTTCCGCCTATCGTTTGTTTGTTTTTGATTCGCAGAAAGGTCTCCTCCCTTTAGGGTCATCAGGTAAGGTATCCAAATCAAAAGAAGATAGTATCGGTTATTATGGTGAAACCGCACGTGCCTTTGTTGCCACACCCGATACTGAAATTTATATGTTGGTTTCCAATTATTTGTATTCGAGGGGAGGCCCATACTATTCCCCCATACTTGGAGGACCAGAAAAAACGTTATTGTATTTGCGATTCAAAGAACGAAAAAAAGCAATTTTTGTTGGAATTTTTTTGATTCTCATTTTGTATCATTTGGTTTTATTTTTGCACAGACCCAAACAGTTGGCCACACTTTGGTATGCATTATTGTGTTTTTCGTGGTTACTCCGTGTTGTGCTCTTTGAACGGATGTCAAGGGATTGGTTTATACCTTCTGACTTTTTGGAGATGTTACAAATTCGCATTGAATACATCGCCTTTTCGGGCATCCAATTTTTCAGTGTTTTGTTTTTTTATAATGTCTACCCGCAGTTTTTAAGCAGGAAATCGCAAATATACTTCATCATGCCTGTTGTGATTTCTTTTCTCATCACATTATTCACTCCTTATGCGGTGTATACAAAACTACTCGTACCAAACCAAACGTACATGGTGATCATTTTACTCATTTCTCTTTATGCTGCCACAAGAGCTGTTTTACAAAAAGAAACTAGGTACCAAGGGAGTGTTATTTTGTTTGGGGCATTTGTGATCATCAGTGCCACCATTTATGATTCAGTCGTATTTTTTAAACGTTGGGATTTACCACTCCTCACAGATGTTGGGTTTACGATTTTTTCTGTTTGCCTTGCCATCGTGATTTCTAGTCAAAACTCACACGCTTGGGAAACGGCAGAATACCTCACTCTCAATTTGCGAAAGGAAGTGGACTGGAAAACCATAGAACTACGTAAAGAGAAAGAAAAAGCTGAAAAAACGGGAGAGTTAAAAGACAAATTTATTTCCATCGTTTCTCATGATATTCGTTCTCCTTTATTTGGAATTTCAACTGTTGTCAATTTGCTCACAGAATCTCCCCCAAGTCTTTCGCCAGAAAGAACCAAGCAAGTGTTAGGAGAGGCTTCCACGGGTTTAAAAAACATTCTAAACATGGTAGAAGAACTCATCAAATACTCTCGTTTCCAAAATGCTTCCGTATTTCCTGACTACCAATTATTCGATTTTAAACAAATCACTGACAATCTGCTCGAGAAACTTTCTCCTTTGGCAGAAGTGAAAAATCTAACAGTGGTCAATGGAATTGCTGACTCTTCCATTGGGATAGGGGATCCGAACCTCATCGAACATCTGATTTGGAATTTTCTGACCAATGCAGTGAAATTCACACAAAACGGCGGAACCATACAAATCCAATTGTCTGAAGCTTCTAACCATTGGCATTTGGAGATAAAAGACAGTGGAATTGGGATGCCAGAATACTGGACGACAAGGATACTGGAAGAGGGTTATCTTTTTGTTCGCAAAGGTACCACAGAAGAAATGGGAGCAGGTGTCGGCCTCGCATTTTGCAGAGAAGTGGCCGAAAGGCATGGGGCAAAAATCCAAGTGGAATCCAAAGAAGGTGAGGGCTCCATTTTCAAATTTTTATTGCCAAACTTTGATAAAATCATTTTGGTTTTGGATGATAATCCAGGTTACAGAAAACAGCTCCGAAAGATCTTTAGCGATCTACCTTGTATTATCTGGGAAGAGGAATTTCCCGATCATGCTTTGTATTCAATCGCTAGGTTAAAACCAGACCTAATCGTTGTGGACTTTGCAATGCCCGAAAAAACAGGTTTGGAATTTCTAAAAGAATTATACTCAAATTCAGAATTTGTTGATATCCATTCGATTTTGGTTTCAAGTTCTCATACAGATCCTAATACGGGTTACCGGTTGGAAGAAGAGGTGTTACAAATTGGAGGTGATGGGTTTATAACCAAAACCTCCCCTGATGAAAAGTTACGAGACCTAGTAAAAAAATTACTCGGTTTCGAACCTTAAATTAACATTTGTTCTTTGGCTCGGCCAATGAGTTCGGCCACTGTTTTTGCATTGAACCTGTCTTTCAGGCGACCCACGTGGTATTCTACCGTTCGTTTGGATAGACCGATCTCAACTCCAATTTCTTGGTAGGTTTTCCCATGGCCCAGGAGAGTTAAGATTTGTTTTTCCTTTTTATTGGCAACCTTCCCGTCTTGGGGTTTACGATTGAAACTCAGTTTTAGATTTTTGGAATAGACCGTTTTACCCAAAGCGATTTCATTTAGGTTTTTGGTTAAACTGCTGAGATCATCACTTTTTAAAAGATAACCGTCAACCCCTGCCTCAATGGCTGAATGAACAATTGGCTGTTCATCTAACATAGTCAAAGTGACAACTTTCAAATTTGGAAACTCTTTTTTCCAATCCTTTACCATGTTGAGGACGTTTTCACCAGGGATTCGTAAATCGAGTAAGATAAAATCAGGTGTGCTTTCTTTGATGAGAGGGAGGATTTGGTTAGAATGTTCCGCTTCGCCAACAACTTCAAAATCGGCAGAGGCATTCACCACGTGTTTCACGCCAACGCGAGTGACTGCATGGTCTTCTACCAAAATTACTTTCTTTTTAACCGACATAAACGCCCTCTTTTTCGAATCCTTGGTCGAATTCGACCCATTCTCTATAGTTGCAGACTATTTTCAAGAATTTCATAGTACTTCTCCGATTTATTTGTACTAAAATCTGACGAGTTTTTTCCCTGAATTTTCTCTTGCAAATTAGAGAAATGGAGAGAGTTTCAGAGAAACTTAGGAGAAGTATGAACCCGAAAGTAGAGAGCTTAAAAAAGATCTATCTCTTCCAAAAATTGAACCAAGACGAACTTTTACACATCGCTGAAAAAATCCAAGACGTTCATTTACCACCCAGAAATGTGCTGTATGATATCGGGGAAGAAGCGGAGTCCATGTTCATTGTGAAGTATGGAACTCTCGAAATTTCCACCGCAACGAGCCAGGGAGATGATGTATCTCTCATCACTTTGGGCGAGGGAGATCATTTTGGAGAATTGCCGTTTTTTGATAGCGAAAAACGCTCTGCAAAAGTGGAAGCAAAGGAAAATACAGAATTGTACGAACTCAAATACTCCGATCTCCATGAGATGTTTTCTAAAAACAAAGAAATGGAACTAAAATTTTACCAGGAAGTGACCCATTATTATATCAGGCGGCTACGGAAATTGACTCACGATCTTGCCTACGCGAGGGAACTCCGCAAACGATTCGCTTGATTTTGTCCCCAAAGTGACAAAATTAAGACCAGTTTTAAATTTTTATCGACTGCAATCGAAAAAACCGTTTCCATTCCTTAGTTTCTAACGAATACAGCTAAGGAATGGGTGTAGGATTCCGATATTATTCCATAGGCAGGGAGAAGGAATGCATGGTGGACCCCGAAATCCTAACCGAGAAGATCGTTACACAAAATAAGACTTTCTTGGTGGATTTAAAGAAAAACCAGGCTGGCTTTTACCTGAAAGTATCGGAGTGGTCGAATAGTAAAAAATCTTCGATTTTTCTGCCGGCGGAAGGAATCGATAAAATGATCGAAATCTTGAATCAATTTAAGAGCCGGATATCCGATAATGAGAATACGAAAGACCCGGAGTTAGGAGCCTTTTAGGAGTGAGTTTCATGGGGAAATTAGGAATGACCAAACTGATGTTAGGCCTCTTCCTTTCAATAGGAATGTTGTATGCACAGGCAGACACCGGTGCACCAGGTACGGCCACAAACAGTGCAAATGATGAGGATAGTCCTCTCAGAAAAATCGTCCTTGATGATTTTGAAGAGGCAGAAGATTGGAGAGTCAAATCAACCACTCCGCTCGGTGAAACAAGAACTTTAAAACTTGTTCAACGCGGATTGATGAAAGATGTCTTCGACGAAAAAACCGTACCGGAAGATGGCGGAGACAAAATCGAAAAAAAACCACATATTGGGTGTAAAAACTCATTTTGTTGCCAAAGGTTTGGATCGAGTGGAACTATACCCTCCACATGAGTTCATCATCAAAGGTAAAGTTCGCCAAATTTCGGTTTGGGTTCTAGG
>JARJFC010000579.1 GCA_029310945.1 Leptospira sp. 96542 | reverse complement strand
GTGGCCTGGATCAGACGGGTCAGCAGGGGCCGGCATTCCTCGTTCATCCGGCGGATGGCTTCATCGCGCTGGCCGCGCACGGCCAGGTCCACGATGTTGAGGGCGACCGGCGCATACAGGGTTTCGGTTGCCACGATGTCTTCGATGAAACGGCGTGCCTGTTCCGATGCCTCTGGGTCACGGCCCAGCTCGGCCAGGCGACGCAGGGCCTCGGTGGCTTCCCGATGTGACTGCTGGGCGATACGTTGCTCTTCGGCGATTTCCTCGGGCCGGGTGATGAGCACCAGATTGCGGGCGGCGATCGCACGCTGGTCCACCGCGGCGCGCACCTGGGCCGCGGTCAGCGCGCGCGCGTTGATGCCGGTGAGGTAGTTGTCGAAGCGGGCATTCGCCTCGGAGAGCAGGTAGATCGCGAGCCCGACGGCCAGCAGAACGACACCCACCACCGAGCCGAAGGCCAGCATGAGTTTGTTGCGTAAGGTCATGAAATGGATGGAATGGGTGGAAGAAACCGGGGGCCGGGATGAAGCAGGTTCAACGGGCGCCGGGCTTCGCGAGCAGCATGTGCACGT
>JARJFC010000578.1 GCA_029310945.1 Leptospira sp. 96542 | reverse complement strand
CACGGTGGTCATCATCCTGAACGTGCGCGGTACCGTGATCGGTGTGGTGGTCGATTCCGTGTCCGACGTGGTGACGCTGTCGGCTGACCAGATTTCTCCCGCGCCGCAATTCGATACCACGCTCGACGCCCGTTTCATCACGGGTCTGTCCAATGTGGGCGACCGCATGCTCATCATCATGAACATGGAAGCCCTGATGGGCAGCGCCGAGATGGGGATGTTGTCTTCCGTCTCGGGTTGATTGCCGCGCCGACGCGCGTGATGTCCAGGGCGCTGATTGGCGCCCTTTTTTGCATGTTTTTCATGGCGTGGTGCCAATCTGTACGGGCCGGCGCATGATTTCTGGCCCTTTTTTTGCATGACTCCGATGGCAGGGGCGACGGACAACGTCCCTGGGGAGAAGCGGATCGGCAAACAGCATGGGCGGGTGATTCACAATGAAACGAAGCAAGAAAGCAAGTGTTCCGAGTTTCGGATCGCGCATGACCATCGGCATGCGCCTGGGCCTGGCATTCGCCCTGTTGTTGATGATCACGGCGACCGTGGCGTGCGTTGGCATCTGGCGCCTCAACA
>JARJFC010000577.1 GCA_029310945.1 Leptospira sp. 96542 | reverse complement strand
CAGAGATCGGCATGCGTGCGCACGTCGATTGCGTGGCAGGAAGGGCACTGCCCGCAGGCCGTCCTGCCGCCCTGCGCCCCACCCTGCCCGGTGTGCGTGGCCGCCGCCGCAGTCGACACCGGACTTTCACACAGCCAGGCCCGTGCCAGGGCCAAGGCCAGCGCATACTGGCCCAGACCGGAAGGCCCCTGCAGCAACCAGGCATGGCCGGGCCGCGCGGCCAGTGCCAGGCTCTGACGGGTGATCCAGGGCGGCATGGCGCGGGCTGCGCCGGCCTGGTCGAGGACCTCGCTCATGCCAGCCAGCCTTTGCGCCGCACCACAGCCATCACCTCGGTCCAGACAGCCTCGCGCGATTGGGCTGCGTCCAGCCGCGCAAAGCGCAGGGGTGCTTGCGCAGCGCGGCGGGCATAGGCCTCGGCCACGCGGCGGAAAAAGGCCACCGGTTCGGCTTCGAATTTGTCTGGCGCGCGTGCCCCGGCGAGACGCGCGGCCGCTTGCTCGGGCGCGAGGTCGAACCAGAGTGTCAGATCCGGCTGGCGCAGTTGTGGCGTGTCCGGCAAGGCCTGCACCCAG
>JARJFC010000576.1 GCA_029310945.1 Leptospira sp. 96542 | reverse complement strand
CAGGCCGATGCGGAATTCCTTGGGCTGCGCGCGCAAGACGGGTGCGAAGGCCAGCGCCGCGGCGGCGGTGCCGCCGACAACGAAGCCGCGTCGGCTCACGCGAGGCAGGGTGCTCAGGGGAGATCGTGGGGAGGTCATGGCAAGGGCTCCGAGGTGGTGAAGAAAGGGACGATGCGAGGGTGTGGATTCCTGGGGGCGTGGGATGGGCTACTTGACCAGTACCAGCGACAGCACCGGAAAGATCGACAGCAGCACGAGTGCGACGCAGCAGATCAGGAAGAAGGGGAGCGTCACCATGAACATGCGTCCTGGCTTGGCGCCAGTGACCGCCGCGGCGACGAAGAAGCTCAATCCCACGGGGGGAGACATCAGGCCCAGCACCAGGTTCACCACCACGACCACGCCGAAGTGCCGGGGGTCGATGCCATAGATCTCGGTTGCGATCGGCAGCAGGATGGGCACCGTCATGATCAGTCCGGGGATTCCGTCGATCACCGTGCCGATGATCAGCAGGATCAGGTTGGCCAGCAACATGAAGCTCACCGGGTCATGGGCGGCCGTCTGGATCCAGGCGG
>JARJFC010000575.1 GCA_029310945.1 Leptospira sp. 96542 | reverse complement strand
CGCCAACCGCGCGCTGTTCCAGCTCATGTTCCGGCGCGACCGGCTCGATCCGCAGGACGCCGCCTTGCAGGCCGCGGGCCGCCGCACGGGGGACATGCTGCGCGTGGCCATCGACGGGCTCATTGCGGATCGCCGCCTGTCTGCCGATGAACGCGGCCAGCGCATCCTGCTGGCCTGGTCCGTTGCCCACGGCTATGTGACGCTGGTGCTGGAAGAGCAGACCGCCGGCCTGTTCGGCCTGGACGTGGCGCGGTCCGAGGCGGCCAGCGCCATGGGCGCGCAGCTGCTGCGCCTGCTGATGGCCGGCCTGGCCGATCCGGCTTGAGGCGGCCTCGGTCTGACCGGGGCCCGATCTGAGCCCGGCTTGCATCCCGAAAAGAAAAAGGGAAGGAGGTTGCCCTTCTTCCCCGTCTGGTGGAGCCGGAACTGCCAGCGAGCCCGTGCCCGCTGGCGGTGTCAGCTTCAGTGCGTCTTGTATTCCGCCGTGCCCTTGGAACGGGCGAATTCCTCTTCCGGCGACAGCACCAGCTTGTGGCGGCCGACCAGCGCGAAGTAGACGATGCCGACGGCGAACCAGA
>JARJFC010000574.1 GCA_029310945.1 Leptospira sp. 96542 | reverse complement strand
ACTCAGAGTCGTTCCCAATATTAAGGAAACGGAAGTGAAACCTTTTGCTTTATATTATTGTCATTCGATTGCGACTGTTCTACGATTCGAGCAGGTGCGTCACTGCGTGCGTTGTCACACGTTCAGCGAAACCGAGGTCTGCGCCTTGTGCAGCGACCCAGCCCGCGACGCGAGTCGCCTGTGTGTCGTGGAAACACCTGCGGATCAGATGGCGCTGGAACGGACCGGTGCCTACAAGGGCCTGTATCACGTCCTGATGGGGCGCTTGAGCCCGTTGGATGGCATCGGCCCGAAGGACATCGGCCTGGCGGCCCTGATGGCGCGCGCGGGAGACGGCACCGTGCGTGAAGTCATCATCGCCACCAACTTCACCGCCGAAGGCGAAGCCACGGCGCATGTGATCACAGAAGGACTAAAAAGCCGAGGCGTCACGGTGACGCGGCTGGCGCGTGGCGTGCCCATCGGCAGCGAACTGGAGTACGGGGACCTGGGCACGATCGCCCATGCCTTGGCGGACCGGCGTTGAAGGGCGGGTACGAATATTGCTAGCCGGAGCCACGTTTCGGGCCTGGCCCGAAAGG
>JARJFC010000573.1 GCA_029310945.1 Leptospira sp. 96542 | reverse complement strand
GGACCGGATGTGAAGGTCTTTTCCCTGGCCGGCGCCCTGGTGGCCGGGCTGGCCGGCGCTGCCACGGCCCGCGGCAAGATCCTGTGCGTCCAGGGCGTTCCGGCGGCGCTGGGCCTGATCCTGCTGGCCCTGGCCTGAGTTGCGGGTCGCGGTGCCTGATCGGGCGGGGCGAGCGGACGGTTGCGCTCGGGCTGGCGCGGGCCGGGAAGCGTCGTACACTGGATATGTATCAAATTGTTTCTGAGCTCCCTCGTCCCATGTCCTCCAGCACCGATTTCCAAGGCCTGTTCGACGCCGCCCCGATTTCCCTCTGGCTGGAAGACTACAGCGCGCTCAAGCAGCTGTTCGAAACCTGGCGCGACGAGGGCGTGGAGGATCTGGTGTCCCACCTGCGCGCCGATCCGACGCGGTTGAGCGCATGCATCCGCTGCCTGAAGGTGCTGCAGGTCAACCAGCAGACCCTGCAGCAATTCGGCGCGGAAACCCAGCAGGAACTGATCGACTCACTGGACAAGGTGTTCAGCGATGACATCGAGCAGGGCATGGTGCGCGAGTTTCAGATGCTCTGGGACGGGGTGCTGGA
>JARJFC010000572.1 GCA_029310945.1 Leptospira sp. 96542 | reverse complement strand
CCATACACTCGTGTTGCCGAAGTCGAACCAGGAGGGAAATATAAAACCCAGTTATTTCCCGTATCAGATACATAGAGTCCACCGATATCATCCACTGCCAAACCACGAGGAGTGTTTATATTTGTTTTCCAGGCGACGGCGCAGCGCATCCACGGCCTGCTGTTCGAGGCGCCGCAGGGCGATGGCGCGGTAGCCGGACAGACCGGCGCCGAGGCACGGAGGGTCGCATGAGCACGTTGTCTGCTTCGTCCTCGCCCTTGCCATCGGCCCTGCCGCAGCCGCCCGTGCGTCCCGAGTACGAACGTGCGCTGGAGCCCCTGAACACCGTCGCGGTCGAGCGCGTGCTCTCCTGGCCCCAGCGTCTGTGGGAGCAGGGCTGGGTGCGCAAGAGCCTCATCCTCGCCGTGCTGGCGGTGCTGTGGGAAGGCATCGCGCGCTGGCAGGACAACGAACTGTTGCTGCCCACCTTCCTGCAGACGGCGCGTGCCTTGGGCGAGGGCCTGGCCAGCGGCGAGCTGCTGGTGAAGTTGCGCATTTCCCTGACCGTGCTGCTGCAGGGCTACGCCGTCGGCGTGCTGGCCGCG
>JARJFC010000571.1 GCA_029310945.1 Leptospira sp. 96542 | reverse complement strand
CGTCGGACCGATGGGCGAGTTCGCTCGCGCCGCGCGCGGTCTGCACCGCCAGGCGGTAGGCCTGTTCGCGGCCGAGGCCCAGCGCCACGCCGGCTTCCGTCATGGCTTCGAGCACGTAGAAGAAATAGGCCGGGCCGGAACCGGAGACGGCGGTCACGGCGTCCAGCAGGGCCTCGCGCTCCACCCAGAGAGCTTCGCCCACGGCGGTGGCGACGCGCTCGATCTGCTGGCGCTCGGCCGCGCCGACGGCGGGGCGGGCGTACAGCCCGGTCATGCCCAGACCGACCAGCGCCGGCGTGTTGGGCATGGCGCGCGCGATGCGTTCGGTGCCCAGCCACAGGGCGATGCTGTCGCTGGCGATGCCGGCGGCCACGCTCAGGTGCAGGGCCTGGCCCACATGGGGCGCGAGCGCCATGGCCACTTCCTTGAAGATCTGCGGTTTCACGGCCCAGACCACCAGGCCGGCGTTCTGCAGGAATTCGCCGGCCTGCTCGTGCGCGTGCACCTTGTATTTGTCGACCAGCGCCTGGCGCGCGGCGGGCACGGGTTCGACCACGTCGATGGACGCGGCGGGTGTGCCTTGCT
>JARJFC010000570.1 GCA_029310945.1 Leptospira sp. 96542 | reverse complement strand
CCACGGCGCCGGACCGGGCGAACTTGGGCTCCTCATCGTCGGCATTCGCCGCGGACTGCGCCACAGCCGCGGGCGCAGGCGCGGCGGGCTGAGCGGATGGGGCCACGGCAGGCGCGCGCGCAGGCACGGTGGCAAGGTTGGTGGCGGCGGCGTTCGGCAACGTCCCGCGCGCAAGGATGGAAGGCGTGGCGGCTGGCGGCAACGCCGCCGGGGCACTGGCCACGGGTGAGGTGGCGGCTGCGGGGCGGCTGGCGGGAGGATTGGAGAACGCGGGCGCCGCACCGGTCTGAGCCGTGCCCGGTGTGGCCACGGGAACGGTCACCATGGGGGCCGCGGGAATGCCAGCCTGCAGCGTGGTGGTGCTGGACGACACACTGGGAGTGCTGTCGGCAACCGCTTCCTTTGAGGCGTCATCGCCGCGCTCGGCGGTCGCGTCCGCACCCAATACATCGCCAGCGAGCGGCGTGGCGGCCGGGCTGGCGGTGGTCGACGTCTTGCTGGAGGGGAACAGGATCAGGATCAGCGCGGCCAGCAGCACGGCCAAGGTGGCCAGCACGACCGGTCGGGACAGATGCTCCCAGAACG
>JARJFC010000056.1 GCA_029310945.1 Leptospira sp. 96542 | reverse complement strand
CCTTAATCTGCTTATCTGTTGGGGGATTTACTTGCTCGGATTTTTTCAAGAATTCAGCCTTCCATTGTCGTAAGACAAAGTAACTGATTCCTAAAGATTCGGAAACTTCTTTTATAGTAAACGAACCCGACATGGCTCGTTTCACTGCCTGCTCTTTAAACTCGGGAGAGTATTTTGATCGTCTGCTCATTTGCACCTCTTGCTTTTTATACGCAAAAAAGGTGTCCGTTTTTATGTAATCAGGCTAGATCACTTGGGAGAGGAATATATTCGTGATATTCAGATTTAATCCATCTAATTTATTTTTTAATATTCTTTTTTATATTTAGTTATTTCAAATAAACAATTAAAACAGTGTAAAGATAAGGAAAAAAATTTATTCTTCTCAATCAATTGATTATTCATATAACAGAAATCTAGGAGTCTGCAATTTTATTTTCGAAATGATTCTCAGAAATATATAAAATAGTAGAAAATAAAGACGAGGTACCTTTATAATTAAATTATTCTACATTATAGAATAATTTTAAAGAGTATTATGAATTTAAAAAACTTAAACGCCAAATTATACAATTTAATAGTTTCAATATTCTTCATTTTATTTTTTAATATTTCTTGCGTGATGACGGAGAAACAAGCATGTTACCACGATATTAAATTAGAAGGTGGGCCAAAGGAAGCTATTGAATGCCTATTGCTTCCGCTATACTACGAAAGTGCTATAAACGACCTAGGAAGAACAGAAAAAGAGAAAGAATCCCTGCTATATTCAAAAAAATCGCTCATAAGTTCTTGCTTAGAAGATTGGATAAAATCAGAAAAATGCAAAAAAGAATCAAATTTTCAATTTACTATCAGATCTTAGTATAGATAAACGCAACTCCGCATAACAACGGCTACACACTGCGCTTCGGGACTTACGCCCTCGCTTGGCCTCCGGCAAATTGCCTTCCGTCACGATTCTTGCTCCGCAAGAATTCGCGCCGACGCTAACGCCTAAAGGCTCAGCTACAGGCAACTTCGCGTAGCCTGGTTCGTTATACGAAATTCTCAAAAATTAATTACAGGAAAAAATGTCAAAAGTAACATATTTAATCGGTGCTGGAGCTAGCTACCATTCAATTCCACTTGTCAATTCCCTTAATGATAAGATATTTTCATTAATAAAATCCATATTATCCCACACATTTAAAGAAGAGAAAATCACTGATAAAGATCTCTCATTAAATGGAAATATCGCTGAATTAAAGAATAAGCTAAAAACTGATTTAGATTGGATGCAAAAGGAATTAGGTGATAATACCATCGACAGCCTAGCGAAACAACTAAATGATTTGGATAAACGAGAATTGCTGAAAACATTAAAGGCAATTCTATCAGCATACATTGTCTATGAACATTATAATACAGAATCTACAGAATTGGCACAAGCAAACAGGTATTTAGACCCAAGATATGTAGATTTTTTCACCAAAATTTCAAGAAAGGAAGATTATGTAAGAATTAATAAAAATATTTCCATAATATCTTGGAATTACGATCTTCAATTCGAAAGAATTTATTATAAGTATTATCCAGACTTTGATGTTACAGAATTGTCTGAATTACTAAATAACTATCCGCCGTTAAACATAAACTATAATATTGATTATACTAAATTTAAACTTGTTCGATTGAATGGATTAGCGGGCTCAGTAATCGATTTTAGGCAAAAGAAATTTTTCTCTTTAATTAAAAATTTCGAAATAATTGACTTAGAGAATTCATATAAGATCTTTCTGAAAATCTATTCTTTTTTAAATAATCCCTCGCCATATCAAACTTCTGGCCTTCGCTTCGCCTTCGAACAAAATTCCGAATGGTATAACCCTTTTTCTATTGCGGAAAATTTTTTACCTGGTACAGAAACATTAATAATAATTGGATATTCTTTTCCCGATTTTAACAGAGAGCTTGATTCCAAATTAATTAAGTCGATGAGGAATTTAAAGAGAATCTATGTTCAAGATTATAAAAGCGTCTTTAATAGAATAAAAGAAATAATTGATTTCGAAACTAATTTACAACCAGATATGATTCATCTAGACGATTTCAAAACATTTTACACAACACCGCTAGATTTCAAAAGTTGAGAACTTCGTATAACAGCGCCTTAACGCTTCGCTTCGGGTCAAGCCCTCGCTCGGTCTGCGACACATTCCTCTCCGTCACGATTCTTGCTACGCAAAAATACGTGCCGACGCTAACGCCTCTTCCAGAGGCTCAGCTACGAGGAACGTCGGTAAGGCTATTTCGTTATGCGTAATGGCAAAAACTTAACAGGAATTTATGAAAATAAAACTTTTTATTAGTTATTCTGAGAAAGACAAAAAGAAAATTACCTTAATCGAAAAGGTGTTTTCAGATACACCTGAAATTGAATTGATAATTATAGCAAATAATAAATCAGAAATGGTTACTCTGACCAAAAAGGTTACAGACGGAATTAAAAAAGCAGACTATTTTATTCCAATATTAACCAAACAATCTATTACTGAACAATGGATAAATCAAGAAATTGGTTATGCTAATGCTTATAAAGAAACAAAAAACGAGTCAATAAATATTTTACCTGTAGCAGAGAAATCAATATTAAACAATCTTAAAGGATTTATTCATAAACAATTTGACATTTCCTTTCTTTTTGAAGGAGATGAACTAAGTCCAAGAACCGAATCTATTCGATTTAAAAAAACCATTATTGCTTTAAAGGAGTTTATTCTCGACAATAGCAATCTAAAATCTGGAAAAACTAAAACAAACGATTTATACAATTTGATAGTTAACAAACAATTTAATTTTGTTTTTAAACCAGAAATGAACAAATCAAAAGTTATTGAGTTTTCACCAGATGGAACTATAGCTAAAGGTAGAAATCAAAATGAGGACACTTGGGAAATTAAAAATGAAAAATTACTAATAAAAAATTCCGAAGGAAAACTTTTTAGCAGTTTTACTTATGATACAAAATCAAAAATACTTAAGCATACTAATGAACCAAATACATTGTCCATTAAAGATCAATACATGGTTCCTCTCGAGTAATATTGCCACTACGCATAACAGCGGCTAAACACTGCGCTTCGGGTCTTACGCCCTCGCTTGGCCTTCGGCACATTCCTCTCCGTCACACTCCTTGCAACGCAAGGAGATGTGCCGACGCTAACGCCTACTCCGTAGGCTCAGCTCCGAGGAACGTCGTTTAGCCTCGTTCGTTATGCGCAATAAAAAAAATCATACTTAAATTTTAGAATTTAAATTATGCAAAAATAAATTAAATGCATAATCCTAAAGAAAATAAATGAAGAAAATATTTCTAAGTTAATTTCTGGAAATCCTGGGTTCAATCTACTTTACTTCGAATTCTTAAAAACAGACTTTAGTAAAATAGTGACATGTAACGCAAAAAAAAATCAATTACCTATATCTCCTAAATTGATCCAGTAGTTAATAAAATTCACTCAAAACTTCTACCGAAATGTCTAAAATGAAATTACCTTAAAAAAAAAAATCATTATACTTACTATCGTGTACATTTTTTCAAAATGGAATATAATTCTAATATATTTTTACACAAACTCTACGGATATTAATTAAAATAGATATTTATATGTTATTACTAGCTCATGGTGACTATTCTGATTTAGTTCTTTTCTTTTTTATTTTACCAATAACTATAATCATAGTTATCTCATTTATAAAATTCAAAATTATCAAAACTTTATTTCAAGTAAAGAAAGGTGTAGTTTGGAGAATAATTTTATCTACATTACTTGAGCTCTTGGTAACATTATCTATCATTGATTATATCTCGCACAGAAATATGAGCTCATTAATCTTTCTTATTCTTGTATCAACAGTAAACATTCTCATACAATCACTGATTTTATTCTCCGAACAATTTAAAAAATCAATTTCAATTGAATATAAAATTTGCCTTTCGTTAATTTTTTTACTTTTCAGTCCCACAATGATAATTACAATTTTTATGAATGGAAAATTGTTCCAAAATTAAATCTAATACTTTTTTACTGCGCATAACAGCGACTTACCGCTTCGCTTCGGCACTAGGCCTCGCTCGGCCTACGGCAAATTGTCCTCCTGTCACTCGCCTTGCTTACGCAAGCTACGTGCCAGTCCCTAACGTCCCGTTAACGGGACTCAGGGTCGGACAACTTCGGTAAGTCTAGTTCGTTATTTGCAATGGCTCAAAAATCAATTTAAATTAAGGAATATCATGTTAATTTCTGATACTAAAAAATATATTCAGGCAAACTTCCATACAGAAGACGAACTTGAAAATGTCGTTTTAAATAACTACGAATATATATTTGGACCTGGCTCATTTTACCTACCAAAAAAATTAATAAAAACGAATGACGGAGCCGGAACTATACCCGATGGGTTTGCAATTGATTTGGTAAACAAAAATTGGTTTATTGTTGAAGTCGAATTATTAAGACATTCTGTTTGGAACCACATTGCTCCGCAAATTTCTAAACAAATAATAGCTGCACAGCAGAATTCTACTAAAAAATTAATTCTAGAATTAGCAGTCATACAATACAAAGAAAATGAAAGTGTTAAGGAAATATTTAATGATTTATCGATAAATGAAATAGATGTTCGCAAAATTTTAACTGAAATTATAGAAAAAAAACCTTTCATCGGTTTACCAATTGATAATACATCAAATGACCTAGAAGATTGGGCTCGAACTTTAAATGTTAACGTAAAACTATGGACAATCAAAAAATATGTAGATTTCGAGAATGCAAATAATATAATTTTTGAATTTCCAGAAGAATACAAACCAACTTTAGATACAGAAGAATCAGAAAATAATAATGAAAGTAAAATAAAAACATATGATGTAAATTTAAATGATTTAATATCCGCAGGCTTTCTATCTATCGATGAAAAAATTACAATGAATTATAAGCCAAAAAATGGCATTCTGAAAACATACACTGGAATAATACAAAAAGATGGATCTATTTTACTTTCAGGATATGAATATAGTAGTTTATCATATGCAGCCTTAGCGGGTATGCAAGACGCAGGTAGCCTAAGAAAGACGGTAAATGGATGGACTAGTTGGAAAAATGAAAAGGGAATTTACATGTCTGAACTAAGACAAAAATTTCTAGAACGCCAAAGGTGAACAATCGCCACTGCAAATAACAGCGCCTTAACGCTTCGCTTCGGCACAAGGCCTCGCTCGGTCTGCGACACATAGGCTTCTGGCACTCCCCTTGCATCCGCAAGTGTCGTTCCAGTCCCTAACGTCCCAATCGGGACTCAGGGTCAGCCTACGTCGTTAAGGCTAGTTCGTTATCCGAAATGCAAAAAAATAAAATTAATAAGGAAATAAAATGAAGATAAAAGCCTGTATTACAATTCTAATACAAATATTTATTCTAAACTGCTCCACAACACAAAAAAGAATTCTTCAACCTGAGGGATATTTTTTTGATGACTCTAAAATTTTTGAAACACAATTCAAGAAAGAATTTTCAGATATTCTATACAATCACGAAAATAAACATACCGTTCAAATTGTAGTCCACTCAACTAATTCATTGAATGGATTATCCATAGAGGAATATTCATTAAATTTTGCGAATGATATTAAAATAGGTCAGAAATATCTTAACAATGGAGCATTGATTACAATCGCACCAAATGATAGAAAAGTAAGAATAGAAATTGGATCTGGACTTGAATGGATTTTCAGCGATAACTATACGAAAGAAATTGTAAATGATATAATTCCATATCTTAAGAAAAAAGAATATGAAAAAGGAATTAGCCTATGCGTAGATAGGATAATATCCAAGTCAAGTAAGGTCTCCTGGAAAATCGAAGATAAAACAACGGATCGTTTTAATAAAAATGACTTATATAAAATATTTCAATTTAAAGCAAAATTTATTTCAGAAGAATTGACAAAAGATAAAATTGAAAATGAAAACCAAGACGCACACCATTTGTTATTCGAAAATGAAAATGCCATCTCTCTGCGAATATTTACAACTATACATAATGATTATCAATTGGAATTCTTAAAATCTAATAATTCTCCATTAATCACTGCTCGGCTAATAAGTTTAAAACCGTTGAGTTTCCAGCTCCTGGATTTTAATTAATTTGCACTTCGGATAACAGCGGCTACACACTGCGCTTCGGGACTTACGCCCTCGCTTGGCCTCCGGCAAATTGCCTTCCGTCACGATTCTTGCTCCGCAAGAATGCGCGCCGACGCTAACGCCTGCGTTCGCAGGCTCAGCTACAGGCAACTTCGCGTAGCCTGGTTCGTTATGCGCAATTGGCAAAAATCAGGCAGAAAAAGTCGCGCCTAAGAGCTGCGCAGCAGTGAAGACAAAGAAAAAAGACGAAGAGTCGGAAAGCGCTTTTCGTTTTGAATGCCCTGCTCTGTATTTACGAGCAAGCTAGTGAGTGGGGCGCTCCAATTCTCTACACTTCGTATAACTGTTTTATCGTATACATTACCAACTCCGCATAACAACGGCTTACCGCTGCGCTTCGGGACTGATGCCCTCGCTTGGTCTACGACACATTTCCCTTCTGGCACTCCCCTTGCTTACGCAAGTCTCGTAGCCAGTCCCTAACGCCTAAAGGCTCAGGGGCGGGAAACGTCGGCAAGCCTGGTTCGTTATGCGCAATCGCTTTAAATTTTACTTCCAATTAACATTAATATTTTAATTAATTGCTTATGGAGACACAAATGAAAAAAATATTCTTTCAAACTATCGTGTTGATTAGTTTTCTCGTTAATTGCGGTAGCTTTACTTATCAATATTCTTATCCAGAAAAATATCGAAATATACTAGATAAACCAATTTCTAAGATTCCAAATATTGCAGTATTAGTAAAAGAAGAAGATGTTAGAAGCAAAGGCTATAATCACCTTCTTGCTTTGCAAAAAAAATACACTGAAATGGGGATACCTTTACAAATTGCGACAGAAAAAACTGATATTAATAAATTTGATCTTTTAATCAGTGATTATAAAATAGTTAGAGAAAGTCCCCGTATAATACCTACTCTGTCATTTTTCGCAAATATTCTAACTTTAGGCATCATTCCTTATTATTCCCCTACAGACGAGCATATTACGATTACTACTTACAGATTGCATGATAAAAAGAACATTACAATCCAATTTACTGAACATTTCAAAATGCAAAACGGATGGATACCTTGGATAATTGGCAAAAACAATGGCCATTATGTTCCCGATTATAATCGATATTACTATGACCAGGAACCTGCTGTATTACATCCATCTAGAGAATTCAATATGATAATTTTTGAAGCTACTCAACCTAATATTTAAGCAACTGCGCATAACAGCGCCTTAACGCTTCGCTTCGGGTCTTCGCCCTCGCTCGGTCTGCGACACATAGGCTTTCTGGCACTCGCCTCGCTTACGCAAGCTACGTGCCAGTCCCTAACGTCCCGTTCCGGGACTCAGGGTCAGCCTACGTCGTTAAGGCTATTTCGTTATGCGCAATTGGCAAAAATCAGGCAGAAAAAGTCGCGCCTAAGAGCTGCGCAGCAGTGAAGAGAAAGAGAAGAGATGAAGAGTTAGAAAGCTCCTCTCGTTTTGAATGCCCTGCTCTGGATTTACGAGCAAGCTAGTGAGTGGGGCGCTCCAATTCTCTACACTTCGTATAACTGTTTTATCGTATACATTACCAACTCCGCATAACAACGGCTTACCGCTGCGCTTCGGGACTGATGCCCTCGCTTGGCCTAAAGGCACATTTCCCTTCTGGCACTCACCTTGCTTACGCAAGTCTCGTTCCAGTCCCTAACGCCTAAAGGCTCAGGGTCGGGAAACGTCGGCAAGCCTGGTTCGTTATGCGAAAGTTTGTAAAAATAGAGAAGGGATAATATGAAATACCTATATTTTGCACTATTAATATTAATAACAATTCAATGCAACAGACCAAAAATAGAGTCATATGATCATGAAAAATATGGAAAAGTAACCGGAGATGTAACACTTAGAGAATCTTTTACTAAGGAATCAGAAAGAATTAAAGCTATAACAAAAGGCTCAATAATTTTAATTACAGAAAAAATAGAAAAGACTCTAAAAACTGGCGAAGTAGTAATTTGGTATAAAGTAAAATCTTACTCAGGAGAAGAAGGCTATATTTTCGGTGATTTTGTAAAACTTATCTCGCTAGATATAGCAAAAAAGGAATTATTAAGAAAAAGAAACCAATTTGAGATTTATCTCAAAAATCAAATCATTCTCGCCACGTCCGAACGAATAAAATCATCAAATCAGTTCCCATACGATATTTTAACAGATATACAGATAATTACGCCTCTCGAAGAAACATCATCGTCCTCATATAATGTACAAACTACCTCATGGATGAAAGGAGCTCTTTTACAACTCGACACAACTCAAGTTATCTCTACAGTAAATCTATTTATAGATATTGATTATGATAATCTTGACCATTCAATAATACGTGTAAATCATACTGATTTAAATAGTTTCCAAAAACTAGAAGGTATAGATCCAAACAAAGCGATAGACTTACTTTCAAAAATTCTATAGAAAATTCAAATTCCACTCATGGAAAAAATAAAAATATTATTCGATACAAATGTCTTTAATGAAATTCTAGATAGTAAAATAGCTTTCCCAAATCCCAATAAATATATTTTCTATGCTACCCCACTGCAATTGTCTGAAATTCACAAAACGAAAGATACTTCGAGAAAAGAAAACCTCCTCGGGATTTATAATACAATTAATCCCCAAATTTTCGGATTAAAAAGTATGATTTGGGGTTATATGACTTGGGGCACAATGCAATGGAATGAAACTGGAGGACATGAAACCTCAATTCTAAAAGAAAAATTGGATGGAAAAAAGAAAAAATCCAATAATATAGAAGATTCACTTATTGCTGAAGTTGCAATAGCAGAAAACATCTTATTCGTTACAAATGATCAATTACTATATGAAGTCATGAAAGAAATGAACAAAAGCGTAATTAAACCATCAGAATTAGAGTCGTAAGTATAAAACAAACCTTCGCATAACAGCGACTTAACGCTTCGCTTCGGGACAAGCCCTCGCTCGGTCTACGACACATTCCCCTTCTGTCACTCGTTTGCTTCCGCAAACTCCGTGCCAGTCCCTAACGTCTCTCCGAGACTCAGGGTCGGGGAACGTCGTTAAGTCTAGTTCGTTATGCGCAATTGGCAAAAATCAGGCAGAAAAAGTCGCGCCTAAGAGCTGCGCAGCAGTGAAGACAAAGAAAAAAGACGAAGAGTCGGAAAGCGCTTCTCGTTTTGAATGTCCTGCTCTGTATTTACGAGCAAGCTAGTGAGTGGGGCGCTCCAATTTTCTACACTTCGTATAATCGTTTTATCGTATACATTACCAACTCCGCATAACAACGGCTTACCGCTGCGCTTCGGGACTGATGCCCTCGCTTGGCCTAAAGGCACATTTCCCTTCTGGCACTCACCTTGCTTACGCAAGTCTCGTTCCAGTCCCTAACGCCTCTAAAGAGGCTCAGGGTCGGGAAACGTCGGTAAGCCTGGTTCGTTATGCGTAATTGGCAAAAATCAGGTAGAAAAAGTCGCGCCTAAGAGCTGCGCAGCAGTGAAGAGAAAGAGAAGAAGAGTTGGAAAGCTCCTCTCGTTTTGAATGCCCTGCTCTGTATTTACGAGCAAGCTAGTGAGTGGGGCGCTCCAATTTTTTACTCTTCGTTTTCAAATTCTATCGGCAACATTACCAACTCCGCATAACAACGGCTTACCGCTGCGCTTCGGGACTGATGCCCTCGCTTGGTCTACGACACATTTCCCTTCTGGCACTCCCCTTGCTTACGCAAGTCTCGTAGCCAGTCCCTAACGCCTAAAGGCTCAGGGGCGGGAAACGTCGGCAAGCCTGGTTCGTTATGCGTAATTGGCAAAAATCAGGTAGAAAAAGTCGCGCCTAAGAGCTGCGCAGCAGTGAAGAGAAAGAAAAAAGACGAAGAGTTGGAAAGCGCTTCTCGTTTTGAATGCCCTGCCCTGTATTTACGAGCAAGCTAGTGAGTGGGGCGCTCCAATTTTCTACACTTCGTATAATCGTTTTATCGTATACATTACCAACTCCGCATAACAACGGCTTACCGCTGCGCTTCGGGACTGATGCCCTCGCTTGGCCTAAAGGCACATTTCCCTTCTGGCACTCCACTTGCTTACGCAAGTCTCGTAGCCAGCCCTAACGCCTCTAAAGAGGCTCAGGGGCGGGAAACGTCGGCAAGCCTGGTTCGTTATGCGTAATTGGCAAAAATCAGGTAGAAAAAGTCGCGCCTAAGAGCTGCGCAGCAGTGAAGAGAAAGAAAAGAGAGGAAGAGTTGGAAAGCGCTTTTCGTTTTGAATGCCCTGCTCTGTATTTACGAGCAAGCTAGTGAGTGGGGCGCTCCAATTTTTTACACTTCGTATAATCGTTTTATCGTCTAAATTACCAACTCCGCATAACAACGGCTAAACACTGCGCTTCGGGTCTTCGCCCTCGCTTGGCCTTCGGCACATTCCTCTCCGTCACGTCTCTTGCATTCGCAAGATCCGCGCCGACGCTAACGCCTACTCCGTAGGCTCAGCTCCGAGGAACGTCGTTTAGCCTCGTTCGTTATGCGCAATTGGCAAAAATCAGGCAGAAAAAGTCGCGCCTAAGAGCTGCGCAGCAGTGAAGAGAAAGAGAAGAGATGAAGAGTTGGAAAGCGCTTCTCGTTTTGAATGCCCTGCTCTGTATTTACGAGCAAGCTAGTGAGTGGGGCGCTCCAATTTTTTACTCTTCGTTTTCAAATTCTATCGGAAACATTACCAACTCCGCATAACAACAGCTTACCGCTGCGCTTCGGGACTGATGCCCTCGCTTGGCCTAAAGGCACATTTCCCTTCTGGCACTCACCTTGCTTACGCAAGTCTCGTGGCCAGTCCCTAACGCCTAAAGGCTCAGGGTCGGGAAACGTCGGCAAGCCTGGTTCGTTATACGTCATCCCTTTGAACTACTTTTTAGTCTATATCGACTATTTTTTGGTTGATATTTACAAAAGAACTCATAAGTATCAAGTATGATCCTTGATGGTATTTTTGGGAATAAAACTGCATCAAAAGTGCTTTTGCACTTATTTCATTATAATGAAATTCATTCTGCAGCCATTGCAAACGACTACGGAGTTGCTGTTACACCCATTAGAATGCAACTGGAGCGCTTCGAAAAAGCTGGCATCCTGGTAGCTAAAAATGTGGGAAGAACTAGGGTATTTTCGTTTAATCAAAAATCTCCTTTCGTAAAACCAATTAAAACAATCTTAGAGATATTTTATAATTCTTTAACTATAGAAGAGAAAGAAAAAATCTTTTCCACTCGAAGAAGACCGAGACAAAAAGGTAAGCCTGTTTATGGAAGAACCTGATTGGTCCAATGTGAATGAAGAGGAGCTTTGGAAATTTGTTGGATGGCATCTAGCAAATAAAGGAATACAATCTGTTTTGGTTGGTGGTGCAGTCGTTGCTATTTACTCAAAAGGCGCTTATCGTTCTGGCGATTTAGATTTAGTTGAGCCTCTTCTATCAAGAGCTGCTGATATTAAATCAGTAATGGAAAGTATTGGGTTTAATAAAGTTAATCGTCATTATGTTCATCCGAAATGCAAACATCTATATATTGAATTCGTTTCTGCCCCAGTATCTATAGGTGATGATTATAAAATTGTTCCTGATGAAAAAGAATTTAAAGGAAAGATTCTTAAAATTCTTTCACCTACTGATTGTATTAAGGACAGACTAGCATCATACTTACACTTCAAGGCTCGCGAATGTTTAGACCAAGCATTATTAGTTGCTAAGACTCAAAAATTCGATTTAGAAAAAGTAAGAGAATGGTGTCTGAATGAAGCTGGCAATGGAAAAGATGTTTTTGACGAATTCACCAATTTGTATAAAAGCTAATTTAATACTCAGGGACGACGTATAACTACGCCTTATCGGTTCGCTTCGGGACTTGCGCCCTCGCTCCGGCTTCGCCACATTCCTCTCCGTCACGATTCTTGCAGCCGCAAGAATCCGCGCCGACGCTAACGCCTCCGCACGGAGGCTCAGCTACGAGGAACGTCGTTAAGGCTAGTTCGTTATGCGCAAGGTGTCAAAAATTACACACTAAATCATACATTTTGAAATTTATGAAAAGATTCTTAGTAAATATTCTAATTTTCATTCTACTTTCCAATTGCACAAGTTTTGTTTTATCACCAGGAGTAAATTCAGATTATCAAATTGAGATTACTAAAGGAAATAAATTCCAGGAAAGTGAAGATTATATTTTAACTGGATTTAGGCTAGATAAAGATAATCAAGAGTTAGTTTTGTATGATATTAATAATTTTTCTTACTTAAATCCTTACTTCTTAAAAAACTTTGAATCAATTTCCAAAGAAATTACAGATTCTTATTTTACTTTTTTGATCGAAGTATACTCCGAGAAGGGATTAGATGGCTTAGATAAGTTGACAGAAATTGAATTTATGAGTTCAATTTGTAATAATTTTAAATATCAAATTTATCGATATGATTACATTAAATTCATAAATGTTAGAGGGTACAGATCTACAACATATCCAAAATTACCAGAGGAAAAATATTCGTCCGAATTGATTCCGAAAATGGCATATATCGAAGTAAAAGAACTGCCAAGAAAGAGGATTCTAATTTTTACCGATAAGCAATGTGAATTAAAAAAAATTGATTTCAAATTAAATTCGCAAAAGAATATAATATATTCAATTTTCTTGACACCCAGCGCATAACAGCGCCTTAACGCTTCGCTTCGGCACAAGGCCTCGCTCGGTCTGCGACACATAGGCTTCTGGCACTCCCCTTGCTTGCGCAAGTGTCGTTCCAGTCCCTAACGTCCCGTTCCGGGACTCAGGGCCAGCCTACGTCGGTTAGGCTAGTTCGTTAGTCGCAATTTTTTAATTTCATATGCTAAATAAAAAAAAAGAATCAACTCCAAGAGAAATATTATTTTTTTCTTTTAAAAAATATCCAATGCTTATTCATAAAGAAATAATTAAAATATTACCTAGCTTAGCATTTATATTTATTTATTCGTGTGATGGCATAATGCGAATACAGAATAACGTTTTTATTAAACACAATATTAATTCACAAACTTATTACTCTAAATATTCAGGAGAATGTGATGTTTACTTTAATTTGCTCCAAATAAAAGGTGTCGCATTTAATCCAGATCCAAAAAGGATCATTTATCGCCGAAAGGTCAATGTAGAAGAAGGAATATTAGACCTCTCTGAAATAACTTGGTCAAAAGAATCAAAATATATGATTCATCTGAAATGTAACCGATACAAGGAAGTTACAAAAATCTTTAATTACCCAAGCATCGAACCTTCTTATTTCTATTTTGAATTGGAACAAGAAAATTAATAAATATATCAGAACTAAGCTATCGAAAATTAATAAAGTAGCCTACTTATTTTCAAATTGTAACAAATATATAATTTACCAATAGTTTTAATTTCAATAAGTCATTTGAGAAAAAATACTAATTTAAGATAACTAAATTGATTTACATAAAAAACTGCGACTAACAGCGCCTTAACGCTTCGCTTCGGCACGAGGCCTCGCTCGGTCTGCGACACATAGGCTTCTGGCACTCCCCTTGCATTCGCAAGTGTCGTTCCAGTCCCTAACGTCCCGTTGGGACTCAGGGTCAGCCTACGTCGTTAAGGCTAGTTCGTTATATGCAATGCCAGTAACCTTATAACTTTACGATTACTACTTGGAGAGTCGGTCATTATCAAATCAACATTTCTGTCTGCGAAAGAGTTGGTTAGTTTTTTCAATTTAAGGAGATAGGTAAAAATGATTTATTTAAAAAACATTCTTGAGATAGTTTTAATGGTAATATTTACCATTTCTATACTTTTTTTGATAATAAGTTTCTATAATTTCTTCGCTTCAAATTATAAAAAGGATTCCTTATTCCCTTTTACAATTGGTATACTGCTATTCTTACCAACATTCTATTTAGTTCGAGGCCAGTTATCTAAATGATTTCATTCTTCATCTATTTTTCATTCATTTTTGTAGTTTCATATAGCCTCAAAATTATTGCGGCTATGCCGAATCCAGAAAACAAAAAAGAATCGTTATATTTAACTTTGTATCAAACAATTTTTATACCTCTATTTATTCCGTCTATTTTTTCTGGAATCTTAACATTCATACAAAAAATCATTTTTACTTTCTATAAAAAATTTGAAACCGCCCAAGCTCCTTCGATATTTAGTGAAATTTGGATTTATAGCACAATAGAGTTATTCATAATTTGTGCAATAGCACTCTTTTTAGGGAGTTGGAAGTATTCCACCAAAAAAGGCGGAAGAGATTCTCGCTATAAAAATAATCCATATATTTATATATTTAGCGATAAAGAAAGAAAAGTAGCTAAAAAGATATTAACAATACCGGCAATTGCTTTACTTTTATATGTTTCTTTTACTCTTCTAAAGTTATACAATGAGAAGACATAAATTAAGAAATGAAATTATATTCTAAAGAAATACAAAAAAAAATCTTTTCAATAACCTGGCACTGCATATAACAACGACTTAACGCTTCGCTTCGGGACACGCCCTCGCTCGGTCTACGACACATTCCTCTTCTGTCACTCGCCTGCATACGCAAGCTACGTGCCAGTCCCTAACGTCCCGTTCCGGGACTCAGGGTCGAGGAACGTCGTTAAGTCTAGTTCGTTATGCGCAATAGCCAAAAATTTAAACTAAATACATGAAAAAAATATATCTCTATGTTTTCTTAATACTTCTGAATTGTGCTAATTATTTGAAAGGCCCTAACACTATAACAAAAAAAGAAGCGGAAAAACAAATCGCCAAAGTTATTTTTCTCAAATCTTTGACTTGTGGATACAATGCACCAAGATCCTATTCTATCTCAAATCTAGGAAATGAAGAGAGGGAACCTTATTCTTGGGTTCGCATTGGCGGTGATAATGGTTCATTAAATGTACATTATGAAAAAAAGGCATTAGATTATTGCTTGAAATCATTGAAACTAATGCCTTGTCCAACTCAAGAAATTGAAACGGATTTAGGTGACAAAGAATTTATTGCAACACTCATTCTTACAAGATATTCATCCTGTACATTTAAACCTATCCAATTCTGGGAAATCAATAAAGCTTTAAATGGAAGGAATAAAATAAATGAGAAATATTGATTTGATTTCAACAAAATTACTTTCAAATAGATTTTCCTTGATTTTAATTATATTTTGGATCCTAAATGATCTCTATTTCAAGAGCTTATTTCATAATGAATTCACTGGAAAAATAAGCGATGTTATCGGACTATTTTATACCCCACTATTCTTTACGGCTATTATTTCATTCTGCGCATTTACAGTAAGATATAAATTTAATGAATTAAATGTTCTATTTTTTAGTATTATTTCAATTTCATTCTTTTTTATTTTATTAAACTTAAATCAAGAATTAAATGACTTTTTAACTGGAAAAATATGGTTTTTTAATTTATCTAAAGGAACCGCTGACTTTACTGATATTTATTGTTTAGCGATCATAATTCCTCTAATCCTACTATTCAAAAGTGGCATTATTAGGAATCTTAAATACACATACTTACTAAAATATATATCACCTATATTAGTAAGCATCGCCCTACTAAATACAAGTTCAATCGGAAATTCAGAATCAAATTTGGATAGGTTACTTATATTCAATCTAATTGCAGATGCTAATGATAAAATTACATTTTTAAATCCGAAAAATGGAGAAAATTATATTGAAAACGAATCTATCCTTTTTCATTGGAAATATAGGAACTATTTTGGGATTATTGAACCAGCATTTTATGACAAAAATGAGAAATGTGGAAATACTATTGAACTAAATACATTGGAAAAAAATAAAGCAGGAAAATTTGACAGTTATATTCTTCAAATATCAAATGATGAGAACTTTCAATTTATTCTTGAAGAAATCAATACCAACCAAGAAACAAAAATCTATAAACAGTTTAACAATTCTGGAACCTTTTACTTTAGAGTCGTATTAAATTATAAAAATTTTGATGGTTGTGATAATAATCACTTTCTAATAATTTTACCTCAAGATAAATATAAAATAAATATAGCTAAATGATGGCTACTGCGCATAACATACGCCACCCGCTTCGCTTCGGGACTTGCGCCCTCGCTTGGCCTTCGGCACATAGGCTTCCTGGCACTCCCCTTGCCTACGCAAGTGTCGTTCCAGTCCCTAACGCCTAAAGGCTCAGGGTCAGCCTACGTCGGGTAGCTGGTTCGTTATACGACATTTTTTAAAACTAGTTCTAAGATTGATTCAGAGGTTTAAAAAAATACCAAATATACTCAAATTTTACAAAACTTCTCTAAATCTTTCCCGAATTCCGACTTTATTTACTCAAAATAAAGCTTGAGATCAATTTATTACAAGGATACTGTAACCTAGGTTTACTATTTCAGAACTAAAACTCTGTAGAGTAGCGACTTTCCTTGATTTATGAGTAAAAGAAAATATAGAGTTTATTTAGACAATTGTTGCTTTAATCGTCCATACGACAATCAAGATGACATCAAAATTAAAATTGAATCCTTGGCCAAACTCTTCGTACAGGATGCCATCAAAAACAAACAAATTGAATTAATTTGGTCATACATTTTAAAGTTTGAGAATGATCAAAATCCTTATTTAGATAAACAAATAGCAATTGAAAAATGGGAAGAATTATCTGTAACTAGAGTCGTAGAAAATGATGAAATATTAAAAAATGCTGAATCCATTTCTTCACTCGGTCTAAAATCATTAGATGCTTTACACATTGCATGTGCAATCTCTGAAAAATGTGATTACTTTCTAACTACAGACAGAGGAATTTTAAAAAAATCCGAATTAATTAATAGCATCATTTTGATAAATCCAATTGAATTTGTAAGTATCCTGGAGGAATTATGAAAACCGATACAGAACTTAGAGTAGAAGGAATGAACTTATTATTGAAAAACATGGACATTGTTGATGCAGAAAGGTTTTTCGCATTAATTCAGGGAGAAAAATTCGATTATACAAAGTGGAGAAAAAATCTTTGGGAAAAAAACTCTGTAAAAGAAATCAGCAAACTTGCTATGGAAAATCTCAAACAATAAATCTTTCCAAATCATCAATTTTTTATTAACAAAAAAACGTCGTATAACAGCGACTAACCGCTTCGCTTCGGCACGAGGCCTCGCTCGGTCTGCGACACATAGGCTTCTGGCACTCACCTTGCTTACGCAAGTCTCGTTCCAGTCCCTAACGTCCCGTTCCGGGACTCAGGGCCAGCCTACGTCGGTTAGTCTAGTTCGTTATGCGAAATCGCAAAAAATATAAATATAGGATTAAAAAATGAAAATAGCTGTATTGATTGGAATAAGTAATTACAAAAATATTACTAAATTACCAGCTTCTAATAACGATCTCAAATTAATTCATCAGTTAGCCATGAAGTCGGAAATGTATGAAGATATTTTAATACTTAATGGAGAGAAGACCTCTTGTCTAGAGGATAAACATTCATTAGTAACCTTTCTTACTAAATATCATGGAAAAAAAATCACTGAGATTTTTTTCTATTTCTCAGGTCATGGAGACTTTGATGGATCAGAATTTTACTATATCTGGTCTGACTATGAAAAAGATAAGAAAAGACAGACCTCATTTCAAAATTCCGAAATCGATATTTTAATACGAAAATTAAATCCAGATATATATTTTAAAGTAGTAGATGCATGTCATTCAGGAATTTCTTATATAAAGGATGTTGATACAATTTCAAATTTTATCAAATCTAATCAAAACGGATTTCATAAATGCTATTTCTTATTTTCTAGCCAAGCAGACCAATCATCCTACGCAAATGAAGAATATAGCTTTTTTACCAAATCATTACTCTGTTCATTTAAGCAAAGAAATGGTGAAACAATTCGATATAAAGACATTATAGATAGCATTGCAGACGATTTCGAAAGTCACGGCCAACAAAAGCCTTTTTTTGTAACGCAAGCAGATTTCACAGAAAGCTACATGACGATCACAAAAGATATAGAAACATTAATTTCTAAAATAATAGCCAATAAGGCTGTACTCGGTGGACAAAATAAAGATCTACAATTAATCGATCTCATTAAATCAGAGGCTTTAAATTATGTAACAAAAGAAGAAGCATTAGAGAAGATAAATTATTTTGCTGAAATAGACTTTTCTTCAAAAGTTGACCATGAGATTATTACGTATTTTAAACTTAATATATATATTCTAAATTCTTATGACCATCTACCAAAATTCGAACTGCTATTAAATTGGCTAGATGTGAACGGGAAGGATCTCTTAATTTCCATAAATAAAGAAAATCGTATCATGCGAGTTCCCATCCAAAAGAATTCAAAATCAGGAATAGAGAGAATGAATGCAAAAGTTATTAAGAATGTTCCTGTTAGAGTAACCTCCAATTTAGAATTCAATTACAAAGCAATAAAAATTGAACTTTCTCCACTTTTCCCAAACTTAACTAAAATTGATATTTATTTAGTTCCATTCATTTCTAAAACGCAAGTAAAACTATTTTATTCGAAAATTGAATATCTAGAAGTTAATTGGGATGCTTACGAACCTGAGTTAGATAATGTCGAATGGAATTATCAAGTTTTTGATATTAAAAGTGAATTAACTGACATTATGTTCATTCACCAGATTTTAGATCCAATGTTTCAAAATATTATGGATAATATGAAGAAAAAATACATCAAAACCGAACCAGAAAATCTACTCTAATTGCGACTTCGCATAACAGCGACTTAACGCTACGCTTCGGGACAAGCCCTCGCTCGGTCTGCGACACATTCCTCTCCGTCACGATTCTTGCTACGCAAGAATACGTGCCGACGCTAACGCCTACTCCGTAGGCTCAGCTCCGAGGAACGTCGTTAAGGCTAGTTCGTTATGCGTAATGGGTTAAAATTGTCCTAAAATCAGTAAAAAAATAGGAAAACTAAATACTTGACTTAGTAGTCCCGGTGACTACTATTTCCTTATGAAATCAATAGGAATAAAAGATTTAAAGAATAACTTAAGTAGTTACCTCGAATTTGTAAAAAAAGGCGAAACGATTCTTATTTTAGATAGGAACAATCCTATTGCCGAAATTAAAAAATTTTCGGCCATTCAAAACAAAACCGAATTATACATTAAGGAATCAACTGAAAATAATTCAATCATACCAGCTAAAAAATTCAAAACTGTAAAAATACCTAAATCTAGAACTTTCAAAGGACTATCAAAAGAAGATATATCTAAAACTTGGAAATCAATATATAATGAAGAGAGAAGTTAATTTTGGCATTATATATCGATAGCAGTTTCTTATTAAACATCTTTTACTCGGAAGATAATTTTCAAAAATATTTGGAAATCTTCAATTCAAATGATAGAAAATTTAGTTCTATTTTATTAGAAATCGAAACATTTAGATCGTTGAATCTCTTTTATAATTTAAATAAAAAGTCTTTAGATAAAGCATGGTTAGCTGAATCAGAAAATATTCTAAATGAATTTCTTTCGCAAATTAGTTTAAAAAACTTAGATTTTGACATTCAATCAGAAATAAGAAAGAATAGGAATATTTTAGAATTAAAATCTCTAGATGCTACTCA
>JARJFC010000569.1 GCA_029310945.1 Leptospira sp. 96542 | reverse complement strand
CTACAGCTTCATGGGCGACTGGGTCATGTACAAGGACATCTGGACCGGGAAGATTCCGTTCTGAGCCGCGAGCCGCGGCCCTGGCACGAAAGGTCTGGCGACCGCAGGTTCCGCTGGCAATTGCGGCGCCTGCTCGACGACGAGGCGCCCCCGGCGCTGGCCTCAGCGCGTGACGGCCAAGGCGTCGCGCAAGTTCAGCTCATCGAGCTTGGCCTTGCGCCAAAGCCCCGCACGGCGCGGTAGGAGAAGAGCGTCCACCAGCGGAGCCAGCAAGGCCCGGTCGGGGTCGATCAGCAGCACCAGGCGCATGGGTTCGCCACGCATGCCACCGGCCAGCCGGCCCACCCAGTTCAGGCGCTCCAGCACCTCGGCCAGAGGCTCCAGTTGCAGCGGGTCGACCCTGAGCTTGCGCGAGATCTGCATCAGCGACATGCCATGGCCTGGCGAACGCCGCGCCACGGCCAGCACCCGCACCATCTCCAGGGCGAGTTGAAACTGCCAGCCTGGCTCTGGCGCGCGGCGCGCGACGCCGGCAAGCAGACTCGGCAGGTAGGCGGCGATCACAGCGCCCAGCAGCACGATGAC
>JARJFC010000568.1 GCA_029310945.1 Leptospira sp. 96542 | reverse complement strand
TTCGGCCGGGGATGATAGTAAGAAAACGACACACCGGAGGCCCGGTCGCACGCGCGCCACACCCGGGGCGGTCCCGCTTGCGAAGCCGACCCCGCTGAAGGACCCGGACGGCCCGCCCCCCGGGCCGCTGGCGACTTTTTTTGGCGCGGACAGCGAGTCAGCTCATGGCGAACGGCCCTCCGCTCACGCCACGGATGGAGGGGCTGTCGATCCGCGGCCCGATGGGGCGTTCGACCGTTCGGCGCACCCGTCCGAGGACGACGGCCATGTCTGGAACGATGCGCTGCCCAGCGCCTTGTCCGCGCTACCGCCACCACTGCCCCAGCCCGATGGCGCTGCCAGTGCTTCGGCCTGGCTGGCGGTGCCCATGCCCGCCGATCCCGACGGGGGTGCGTGGCGCCCCACGCGCGCGGGCGGTCCGACCGGGCTCGGCGGTGGCGCAGGCTGGCGCGCGGGCGTGCTGCCACAGCGTGGCGTTTCTGCCGCGCGCGCCATCTTTGCCCGGCCGGTGCCCCCGCCCGCGCCCGATCACCTGGCGGATCCGGATCTGGAAGACGCCGCCATCCGCTACGCCAATGGCGACCAC
>JARJFC010000567.1 GCA_029310945.1 Leptospira sp. 96542 | reverse complement strand
CCCACGTTCTCGGGAAAGTAGGCTGAGGGAATGGTCGCCACGCCGGCTCCGCCATTGCCCTGGAAGGCGTAGCCGTTGCGCGGGCCTGTCGCGGCGCGGGGACGCAGCAGCCAGCGCAGCGCCACGAAGGCCAGCAGCAGGAACAAGGCGATCAGCAGGAATTGGCCGAAGGCCGCACCCAAGCCCAGGCTGCTGGCCAGCCAGGCCAGGCCCAGGCCAGCCGCCAGGCCGCCGAGCAAACCCATGCCGGTACGACGGGCTGGCGAAGCGGCGGCACCCGCCGCGGCCGTGGATGCAGCGGGAGCGGCCGCACTGGCGGTCGCTGGGCTGCCGCCGGCAGGCGCGCTGCCCTGCGCGGACGAAGGGGATTGGGCGGGCGTCGAAGCCGGAGGCTGGGCCGGTGCCTCGCGGCGCGTCACGTTGCCGGACTGCTTGCCCACCGAGACACCGCCGCCGATGCGACGCGCTTCGGCCTCCGTGGAACCCAACACCAGGAACAGCCCCAATGCCAAGGCCAGGACACTGCCCCGCTTCACCTCATTCAACCCGCGCTTCATGCACCAACCCCCAAAACAAAACGATCGTG
>JARJFC010000566.1 GCA_029310945.1 Leptospira sp. 96542 | reverse complement strand
CCGCCCGGGGGCGGGCGACAACAGGGGCTGATCGGGGCCGCCCCAGGAGAAGTTGTCGTACCAGGCGTACTCGTACTGGCGGTCCGCCACACTCAACACCTTCTACGTCCTCGCGCTGGGTGGCGTCATGGCGCGACTTGTCGGTCCGATGGAAGGCCGCCTGGAAGGCCCGGGCATGGGCAGCATGCTGAGCGCGATCCCGGCTGTTCTGCTGCTGGTCTTCACCTCGGTACTCGTGGGAGCCTTGCTCGCGCTGGCCTTGCGCAAAGTGCTGTCTTGGATGAGCCCCAGCAGCGAAAACACCGCGGTGCTGCAGTTGGCACTGATCGCCGCGGGCACGACCCTGGCAGCACATTTCGGCGGCTCAGCGCCGCTCGCGGCGCTGCTGGCTGGCGTGCTGCTGAAGGCCTGGAACCCGCGGCCCTGGATCTGGCCGCGCCAGTTCGGCACGGCAGCCAGCGTGCTGAGCATCCTTACCTTCGTTCTCGTGGCCATGGCCGCCGCGCAGGCGCCTTGGCAATGGCAGGCCTGGGCGCTGGTGCTCGCCCTGGCACTCACGCGGGGCGTGGCACGCATCGGGGCACTGG
>JARJFC010000565.1 GCA_029310945.1 Leptospira sp. 96542 | reverse complement strand
GCCTGCTGTCGCAGGTGGCGGACCATAGCGGCAGCGCCATCACCATCACAGATGCGAACCAGCGCATCCTCTACATCAATGCCGGCTTCACACACTGGCTGGGTTACGAACCCTCGGAAGCGCTGGGATGGAAGCCTGGCTGGCCTGGTACGAAAGCACCCCGGACACACCGTGCATTGCCATCTGCTCCACCAGCCAGGGCGATTCCGTCTGCAAGGGCTGCGGCCGCACCTTCGACGAAGTGCAGCACTGGACGCAGATGCGACCCGCGGAAAAACGTGAAACCTGGCGGCGCATCACCCAACTGGGCGAGGCTTGGCGCTTCAACCGCTACGCGGAACGCGCGCGCGGTGAACAGGTCCAGGCCCGCCTGTTCGATGACGCCGACACGGTTCCCCAGGCCTGAGGTGATGCGGCCCACCCGCGCGGGTGCGGGGGCTGGGCTTATTTCCAGCGCACCGGCTCCACTTCGACCTGTCGCGTGCCGTTGCCCAGCATGAGCAGGCCCTCCTGCAGCGTGGCTTGCAGGTGCATGCTGCGCTCGGCCAGGCTCGCCAGTTCCTGCGCTGCCAGGGTCGGGATGCGCCAG
>JARJFC010000564.1 GCA_029310945.1 Leptospira sp. 96542 | reverse complement strand
AGACCTCCCCTTTCTCCAGCGACTCGATCGCCGCCTGGCGCACGAAGTCCGGCGGGGTTTCGTCACCCTCGCCGAACCAGAAGGTCAGCAGATCGGCGCGTCCCAGGCCGGCATTGGCCACTTCGCGGATTTTGGATTCTTCGAGATTTCGGATGGTGTGTCGCACGGCCAGGCAAGATGTTGGAACGGAGGGATGGAAACAGGATGGGGTATGCGGCCGCCGTGCGACGACGGCCCGAACTCAGGGTCGCGTCATCTGGCACGTGGTCGGCAGTTCGGCCTGCTCCGCCTTCAACTGACGGATCACGCGAAAGCCATAGCCCGAACCTTCCACGTCGAACTTGACGCCGTCCTGCTCACCCTCACGGGCCTGGCGGGCCATCACGCCCACCACCAGCGGCTGCTGGAACTGGTGGTCCGCCGCGCGCATGCGGCCGCGCTGGCCGGACAGGGTGACGTCCGCCGTGGCGAACCCCAGGCACAAGTCGTATGACAACACCATCTTGCCAAACCAGCCATTCGTCTTGGATAAAAGCTGCATTCCTTCGTCTATAGGCAAATTTTCGTGTCAAACGATCTGATTCTAATTC
>JARJFC010000563.1 GCA_029310945.1 Leptospira sp. 96542 | reverse complement strand
CGGAACAGCCGACCCATGACTGAGCTGCATTCGGCACCTGGCCACGTGCACCATCCGCGCCCGGCACGGCGCGGACCGCATCGGCAAAGCGCTTGATCAGACCGACTTGAACGCCGTGGCGATGCGCTCGGCGCATGAGCGCGCCTGTGCAGCATCGCGCGCTTCGACCATCACACGGAGCAGAGGCTCGGTACCGCTGGCGCGGATGAGCACACGGCCCGACTCCCCGAGTTCAAGCTCTGCCGCCCGCTGCGCGGCCATCAAGCCCTCATGGGTTTTCCATGCCGTCCTCCAATCCGGCATGCGGCTGGGATCCATGCGGACATTGATGAGCGTCTGCGGATACAGGCTCACATCCGACAACAATTCGGACAGTTGCTTGCCACGCGCGCAGGCCTGCAGCACCTGCAGGGCACTGACCAAGCCATCCCCTGTGGTCTGCTTGTCAAGCGCCAACAGATGCCCGGAACCCTCGCCGCCCAACAGCCAGCCACGCGCGATCAACTCCTCGAGCACGTACCGGTCACCCACCTTCGCGCGCACGAACTGCAAGCCACGCTTCTTGAGCGCAACCTCCACGGCCATGTTCG
>JARJFC010000562.1 GCA_029310945.1 Leptospira sp. 96542 | reverse complement strand
ATGGGCGCGGAGATCGCGGTCGAGCATGGTTACATGCTGGCCAAACTGCCTCAAGGACAGAAACGCCTGAAGGGCGCGCGCATCGCCACCGACATGGTCACCGTCACGGGCACGGAAAACCTGTTGATGGCGGCCACGCTGGCCGAGGGCGAGACCATTCTGGAAAACGCCGCCCAGGAGCCGGAGATTCCCGATCTGGCGGAGCTGCTCATCAAGATGGGCGCGAAGATCGAAGGTCACGGCACCAGCCGTATCCGCATCCAGGGCGTGGACAAGCTCCATGGTGCCGAGCACCAGGTGGTGGCCGACCGCATCGAGGCGGGCACCTTCCTGTGCGCCGTTGCCGCCACGGGCGGAGACGTATTCCTGCGCCATGCACGGGGCGATCATCTGGACGCGGTGATTGAAAAACTGATCGCGGCAGGGGCTCACGTGATGGTCCAGTCGGACGGCATTCGCATCCAGTCGCAGGGCCGCCTGAAAGCCCAGAGTTTCCGCACGACCGAATACCCGGGTTTCCCAACCGACATGCAGGCGCAGTTCATGGCGCTCAACGTGATCTCCGAAGGCACCTCGACGGTGACGGAGACC
>JARJFC010000561.1 GCA_029310945.1 Leptospira sp. 96542 | reverse complement strand
CTCGGCCGAGAAGAGGCAAAAGACCGGGCGACCTCAACGGTGGCTGATCTCGGCGCGACGGTTCTGCGACCATGCGGCTTCGCTGCTGCCTTCGACAACGGGTTTTTCCTCGCCGAAGCTCACTGCTTCCGTCTGCGCATCGGACACCCCGAGCAGGCTCAGCGCACGACGTACAGCCTCGGCACGGCGCTGCCCCAGGGCCAGGTTGTATTCGCGGCCGCCGCGTTCATCGGTGTGCCCTTCGATCACGACCTTCAAGGCGGCGTCACTCGCCAGGTAACGTGCCTGTGCCTCGATCACCTTCTGGAACTCAGGCTTGATGACGTAACTGTCGTAGTCGAAATAGACCAGGCGCCCGGCCGCCATGGCCGCAGCCTGCAAGGATGCACCACCCGCTGCAGAGCCAGAGGGCGTCACGGTTTCAGGCGCCGCAGTGGGCTGGGCCACCGATCCCACCGTACCGCCATCGGCAACAGCCGGACTGCCTTGGCTACCCGTCGCGGCACTGCCACTTGCTTGTGGATCCAGGTTGACGGACGAACAAGCCGCCAAAATCAGGGAAAACAGAGCAATTCCCAGGTATTTGAGTTTGA
>JARJFC010000560.1 GCA_029310945.1 Leptospira sp. 96542 | reverse complement strand
GTGGCCAGCAAGGGAATGACGGAGGACGGGCAGAAGCGCACGGTTGGGCTGGAGAGCCAGTCGAAATACTGGGCCACACCGGACTGCAACACCAGCACCTACAGCAACGGCATGAAGGGGCCGAACCCGCGGGAGCAGAGCAGCAAATGGCCCACCCCGATGGCAGGGATGGGCGAGAACTCGCACGGCCAGATCAGCGGCGACTTCCGCCGCAACATGGATCTGATCTTGACGGACAACTGGCCCACGCCGAGGGGCACGGATGGCACGAAGGGCGGCCCGAATCAAGCTGGGAGCAAGGGCGATCTGATGCTGCCGAGCGCGGCGGCGCAATGGCCGACTCCGGATGCGGCGATGCACGGGGGATCGAACACATCGCAGGGGCCAGCGGGATCACGTCCGAATATCACGCTGGCAGCGCAGCAGTGGCCGACACCTGCAGCCCGGGACTACCGCAGCGAATCAGGGGGGGGAGCTTCGTGAGCAACCGACTGAGCGAGACCCGGGGCCAGACCTTGAGCTTCATGGTCGCCCATTCTTCGCACCAGGGCCAGCCGACCCAGCCTGGGCCGGGCTCATCCAGCGCGAGCCCT
>JARJFC010000055.1 GCA_029310945.1 Leptospira sp. 96542 | reverse complement strand
TTGACATCCCAGGTATGAATCCAGCGAAATTTGATATGGAAGAACTTCGGAAACATTCATTAAACCAAGAGTTACTCACGGGTTCGGGGCTTGGAGATGAGAATATGAACGAAGACGAAGAGGAAGGGGAATATGCCGATGATACGGCAGAGGTCACCTTGGAAGCGTTAAAGATCGGTCGCTACATCATGGAAAATTTAAAATTGGCCTCTGATAAAGAACATATTTCAGAAAAACTCCTCGTTATGTTTACTTATAATGCTGAAAGAGGAATTTTCAGAAAAGACTTGGCAGACCCAATGATGGATAGGTTCCAGGAGTTTGACCAAGCCATCAAACGCATTCGGATAGTTGCTGAAATCGAAAACAATTGTAAATTTCCAACATCAGCTTGGGCCTACCCAAAACCCAAGGCAGCTCAAATTCTATGCAAAGATAGAAATTACCATTGTCCCTACATCGTGAATGGTTGGGATTTACGGATCATCACACCACAGGATCCTTTTGGGTATATCGGTACAAGCTTAGAGACAGGAACTTACCCCAAATGTGCGTTAGAAGAAGAATTACATGCGAGGATTAAAATATCAGACTAGAACCAACAAAGTTTGCTGGTTCTAGTGGGTTTTTGAATTTTCTTAGAAAGGTTTTTTGATGTCTTTGGTTACGTCTTTCACTGCACCAGTTGCTTTTGTAGCAGCAGCATCAATTTGTTTTTTAGCTTCTGCTTCAGCTTTTTTTGCAGCTGCATCCAATTCTTTTTCCGCCATACCAGCCGCTTTTGTAGCAGCGTCTTCAACGGTTTCCATTTTTTCTTCTACAACTGGTTCTTCTTTTTTGCAAAAGCTAAGGCCAGAAGCGAGAGCAACACCAACAATCAAAACTAATAGTTTTTTATTCATCTAGATCTCCTAAAAATCTTTCGATTCTGCCAAAACTATCAGAATCAAGTTCCTTCGAAAAGAAATTTCTTTCTTCGTTTGTAGATTTTTATGATTTAGGAACGAAATTCAGAAATTCTTCCACTTCTTTTTTGCTACCAATGATGAGAGTGGTTCTTTCGTGCAATTCCTTCGGATCCAAATCCAAAATCCTTTCGCCTTTCACTGTCACAGCCAAACCGCCAGCCTGTTCGGCGATGAAAGCCATGGGTGCGGCTTCGTACAATAACCTAAGTTTTCCATTCGGGTACTTGGAAGATTTTATGTCATTTGGATATAGGAATATCCCTCCTTTGAGTAGGTTTCTATGGAAATCCGCCACAAGGGAACCAATGTAGCGTGCGGTCTTCGGTTTTTTGCCGCCTTCGATTGATTTGATTTTTTCGAGATACTCTTGGATTTCAGGAGCCCAATAAGAGGCATTGCCCTCGTTGGCTGAATAAATATCTCCTGATTCTGGCATTTTCATATTGGGGTGGGATAATAAAAATTCACCCACACTTGGGTCGAGGGTAAATCCATTCACTGTTTTTCCCGTGGAAAGTACGAGCATTGTGGAAGATCCGTAGATGATATAGCCTGCGCATCGCTGCAAACTACCCTTTTGTAATAGATCTTTTTCCGTTCCAGGTTCTTTGGAGTGGAGATCCAATCTTTGGTGGATGGAAAAAATGGTTCCGATGGAAACGTTGGTATCGATGTTGGACGAACCGTCCAGGGGGTCGATGGCCATTGTGTACTTCCCTATATTATAACCGCCAGGGATGGGAATGATATTTTCGTGTTCTTCGCTTGCCAAAACGCAGAGGTGACCACAGATTTTGAGTGATTGGTTGAAGGCGTTGTCTGCATACTGGTCGAGTTTCATCTGGCGTTCGCCTTGGACATTGGTGTCCTCAGTGGCACCTAAAATATCATCGAGTAGGCCGGCCTTCCGTACTTCGCGGCCGACGATTTTTGCGGCATAGACCAAATGGCTGAGAAGGGCACTGAATTCGCCTGAGGCATGAGGGATTTTGAGTTGTTCTTCGAGAATGAATTGCGAGAGAGAGATGAGTTTTTTTTGTTTTGGACTTACGTTCACGGGTTCCCCAAATTTGATTTTACTCCATTTTGGCGCTGTGGTTCGATGGGCAATTCCTTTCTCCTCCAATTTTGCCCGGATGAGTCCGATATTGTAATAGAAATGATGGCAGATATGCAAACGCTCCAATCTTCCCCTGATCTAGGTCTTACCGATTACCATAACCGAAGGATTGGTTTGAGTTTCTGGCACCTGGGAGCAACGCTTGGACAGATCTATTTGGCTGGTGATTTGGTTTTCCAATTTGGATCTTCTTCCAAGGTAGAATGGGTGTCCCAACTGGTTCTCACCCATTGGAAGACTCTCGAAACAAATGCCAAACCTCATATCCCCACAAAGATTGGGCAATTTGAAGAAGAAAATAAGGAATTTCAAGTTTTGGTCTTCCGTATCCCTGATGAGGATGGTGTGGTCATACTTTCTGTTTTGGTTTTGGCACTGGGAGAAAACAGATCCAAACACAAATGGATCTCCCATTCCCTCCAAATCAAAACCTTTCTTTCCGCAGGGATCGCCAACCGCGAACGGAATGTCTATCGATTTGGAGAGCTTGCGAGGCCAATCCATACGAAAATGGCCAAAGCATTCTCGGGAGAAACAAAATCGGGGGTCATTGCCTTTTTCCATTTGCAAGACCTGAGTCCATTTTTTAGGCCACTTGGGGTGGTGAAGAGTGAGGAAATCCTGCGAGAGGTGACAAGCACCTTACAGAAATCGGTAAAACCAAACGAATTCACCTTCCAATTGAACCTTAGGTCTTATTTTGTCTTTTGCCCTGGGGAAACCATCCAAGGAGCAAACGCCAGGTTCGAAGCACTCTACTTTCCTTCCAAACATTTGATTTTGGACTATAAACTCAAAATTTTCCCCATTTCCGAAGCGATTTTGGCCGACCGAACGGAATTTTCTTCTATTTTTCTGGAAAATTTTTAAGTTCTTTTCCGGCTAGATTGACAAAATACCCGCTTTCTCAGTATTGTGAAAATTAGACCATTTATAAGAGGACAGTTATTTGTCTATGACCCCACAAGTAGGGATTTATTTAAAAGAAGGGGAATCCATCGAAGCAGCGCTTCGCAGGTTCAAAAGAGATTGTGCCAATGCTGGCATAATGAGTGAAATCAAAAGAAGAGAATACTTTGAAAAACCAAGCGTAGTGAAGAAAAAAGCAGTGGAAGCTGCCAAACGCAAACGAGACAAAAAGAAAAGATTGTTCGCTAAAAAAGACAAACTTTAATCCGATTTTTTAGTCTAGGTTACCCATGACCCTTCAAGAGACGATCAACATTGACTTAAAAACAGCATTGAAAAACAAAGACAATTCTGTTTTGGGCACTTTACGTCTTTTGAAAGCCGACATCCAGTATGAGATGACCAAAACTGGTGCTTCCGAACTCTCAGATGTTGCTGTCATGCAAATTTTAAAGTCTAACTTTAAGAGGCGCAAAGACACGGCAGTTGAATACGATAAAGCCAATCGTGCCGATTTGGCAGAAAAAGAAAGGGAAGAGGCTGATGTAATCTCTCGTTACATTCCGAAAGAAGTTTCTGAAGAAGAAATTTCTAGTGCTGTGGCTCTTGTTATTTCCGAATTGAATGCAAAAGGCCCGCAAGATATGGGTAAGGTGATGGGAATGGTGATGGCAAAATTCAAAGGTCAAAATATTGACGGCTCCAAGGTATCTTCTCTCGCAAAACAAGCACTGACTGCCAACTAAGATTTACCTGTGAATCCTTACCAAAGTTTTAAAGAAAGAGTTCGCAGAGAAGTTTCCATTGATTCTTACATCAATCGGTTTGTTCCCTTGCGCCGCAATGGCCGCAATTTTGTAGGGATCTGCCCTTTTCATAATGAAAAAACCCCATCCTTCAATGTGAACCCAGAAGCAGGGTTTTACCATTGTTTTGGCTGTAAGGCTTCAGGGGATCTTTTCCGATTTGTGATGGACTACCAAAAAGTAGACTTCGTCAAATCCCTCGAAATCCTTTCTGAATATTCTGGCATCCCGCTTGTGGAACAAACCAAAGAAGAGGAAGAAAACCAAAAGAAGAAAGAAGCCCTCTACCAAATTGTTAGCCGTGCCATGGAATACTTCCAAAAGAATTTAAACACCAAACAAGGCGAACTTGCCTACCGTTATCTGGAGTCACGCGGTCTTTATGCAGAAGACATTAAAATCTTCCAGATTGGCTATGGGTTGCCTGGTTTTGCTAACCTGAAACAAGACCTCTTTCGGAGTGAAACCGAGGTTCGGTTGGGAGAACAATTGGGGCTTTTGAAACGGGCTGATAACAACCGCGATCCCTATGATTTCTTCCGAAACCGGGTGATGTTCCCTGTGATTGATTCTCGTGGGCGTGTGGTTGCTTTTTCTGGTAGGATCCTTGGCGAATCCGAAGAAGCAAAATACATAAACAGTCCCAATTCGCTCATTTATGATAAAAGTCGTACATTCTATAACCTAAACCTTGCCCAGGACAGCATCCGAAAATTACGAGAAGCTGTGGTGGTGGAGGGTGTTTTTGATGCCATTGGCCTTTACCGAAAAGGTTTGGAATCTGTTGTGGCACCTTTGGGAACTGGTTTCACCGAGGGTCATGTTCGGATTTTAAAGAATATGGCTGATTCTGTATTTTTGATGATGGATTCGGATAAAGCTGGCACAAAAGGTGCATTCCGAGCAGTGAATTTACTCTCAAGGGAAGGAGTCACTGTGAAAGTTTGTAAAATTCCTGAAGGTAAGGATCCTTTCGATTACGCAAGGAACCACAACAAACAAGAGATTCGGGCACTATTGGAATCGGCAGATTCGGCCTCTCATTTTATGATAAGAGAGATTCTATCGGGTGCCACTGTCACATCGATGCCTGAAGAAAAACAAGCTGGTGTTAAGCGATTGTTTGAATTTATAAAACCATTAGAACGTGAAACGGATAAACAGGTATATTTGGAAGAGGGGGCGCGCCAGCTTGGGTTGTCATTTTCTTCACTTTTCCAAGATTTTCGTGGCAAGGGACAGGTAAATACACCCACCCCAAATGTCGATACTAAGAAGGAACGCCAGGCTGTTCGGAATGTAAAACCATCCTCCGTCATTCTGTGCGAAAGAATTATGATCGCACGTCTCATTCAAAACCAGGAATTATTCTCATTTTCAGACGAATTGTTATCGCTTGAGTTTAAGGATGATGTCTCTGCTTATTTTTGGGACTATCTTTACACTAAGTATTTACAGAATGAAAATATAACTATGGCAGAAATTCTTTCGAAAGAGGATATACCGAGCGATTATCTGGGAATCATCACTGAACATTTTAAGTCAGATGAAGTGGTTACCCAAAATCTTTTTAAAGAGATGTTACTACACCATCAAGATTTGTTGGATGAATCTAGGATGGATGAACTCATCAAACAAATGTCAGATGTTAATCTTTCGATCGAAGAAAAAACCAATCTTCTTTCCGAATTATCCGTTTTAAAAACGGAGAAAAACAAGAGATCAATGTATCTCAGAACCATCCAAACCCAAGAAGTCTGAAGAGGAAATAGATAGAATGGAAAACTTAGCAAGCCTGCCAGAAGTACAAAAGATTATCTCTATAGGAAAGGCAAACAGAGAAGTTTCTTATGATGAAATCAATGAAATCCTTCCTGATAAAATCCTAAACTCTGAAAAAATTGACGATGTATTCACATTATTGCATGAAATGGGTATTGAGATTGTTGAAGAGTATTCTAAAAAATCATTAGAAGAATCTAGTTCTTTATCCACACAAAAAGAAGAAACAACGAAAGAACCGACGAAAGAAAAACCAGCTCGTAAAAAAAGAGAGTCGAGTGTTTCATCCAGTTCAGAAGATCCAATTCGTTTGTATTTAAAAGAAATCGGAAAGGTTTCTCTCATTTCTGGCGAAACAGAAGTATTCCTTGCCAAACGAATTGAAAAGGGCGAAAAAATAATTGAAGAAACAATACTAAGTTCTTCAATTTTAAGACAAAACTTTGCAAAACTAATTCCTAAAATAAAGTCCAAAAAAATCAAAGTTTATGATTTGGTAAAAGTGGACAAAATGTACGCTTTGAACCAGGAACAAGCGGACAAATTAGAAAAAGTTTTTTTTGAAAATATGGAACTCATCCAACAAGATGAGAAAGTTTTAAACGAATCAACCAATCGAATTCGTAAATATTCCGAAAATTCAAAAAAATACAAAGAACTGAAAGAAAAAATCGATAACTCCACTGGTAAAATCGACGAAGCCATTCGTAAAATTGGAGTTTCCCAAAAAGAAATACAAAAAATTTCTCAAAAAATAAAATCGATGGTTTTTCGGGTCAAAGAAATCGAAAAACATTTTCTTAAAATCAAAGCAAAATACGGACATGATGTTCGCGAAATCAAAGGTCTTAACCGTTTCATCGAAAAAAATGAAAACTTAGACGAAATCGAAAAAATGATGGGTTGTGATATTGATGAAGTTAGAGAAGTCATTAAAGATATTCGCAACAACGAAAGAAAACTCCGTCGGATGGAACAAGAAGCAGGTTCTCCTGTTGGTGAAATCAAAGATTGGGGCGAAAAAATCATCAAAGGTGAAAGGGAAATTGCTCAGGCCAAACGTGAATTGGTTCGGGCAAACCTTCGTTTGGTGGTTTCCATTGCAAAACGTTATGCGAATAGGGGTATGCACTTTTTTGATTTGATCCAAGAAGGAAATATCGGTCTCATTCGTGCTGTAGATAAATTCGAATATAAAAAAGGTTACAAGTTTTCGACTTACGCCACTTGGTGGATCAGGCAAGCTATCACTCGTGCGATTTCTGACCAAGCTCGGACCATCCGAGTGCCAGTTCATATGATCGAACAGGTAAATAAAGTGATCCGAGAAACAAGGCTCTTTGTACAAGAGTTTGGCCGTGATCCTTCCAATGATGAAATTGCAGAACGATTGGGCTGGCCTGTACAAAAAGTGAAAGCGGTGAAAAACGTAGCCCGTGAACCAATTTCGCTCGAAATTCCGGTGGGCTCTGAAGAAGATTCTGAACTTGGTGATTTTATCGAAGACAAAGAAGTGATTTCTCCTCTAAATTCTGCGGCCACTTCCATTCTTTCGGAACAGATTAGGCAGGTTTTACAAACTCTACCGGCACGAGAGCAAAAAGTCATTCGTATGCGTTTTGGTTTGGATGATGGTTATGCACAAACTTTGGAAGAAGTTGGTTACCAATTTAAGGTAACAAGGGAACGGATCCGACAAATTGAAGCCAAAGCTTTGCGTAGACTGCGTCATCCAAGTCGTTCTAAAAAATTGAAAGACTATATCGATTAAAGAATTCGTTTTTCGCTTGCAACAAGTTTTGTTTTGGATGCTATTTGAATCGTAAACGATGGCTCCAAAACAGATTCTAATATTAGCATTGATGATTGTGTCATTTTTGGTCCAATGCAAACGTTCAGAAAAACAGTTTGATTTTCAAAAAACACAATCCGTTGGTCAGAGTAACCCGGAAGAACCTTGGCGTTTTAGTCCTGAATTTGCTTTGGATAACAAAATAAACACTAGTTTTTGTTCGCAGGCAAAAGAAATCGGTTCTGGTTTTACACTTTTCCTAGATTCACATTCTCAATTTTCTGCTTTTCAGATTTGGAATGGAAATTACCGTTCCGCCTTAGATTTTAAAACTAACGATTCAGTGAAGAAAATTAGAATATCTTCATATTCTGTGGAACTTGTAGATATTCGTAGTAAAATGACCTTGAACGATAGTTTAGACATTGAACTCGAACGAGGGAAGTTCCAAAACAAACCAACTCCAAAAACCAAAGACATCGAATGGGTTTTAGAAGGTAACGTGTTTCGTTTTGAGATCCTCGAAACCCATGGGCTGGGAAATACGGGGCGTGTTTGTATTTCAGAACTTAAATTTGGAGAAATCAAAAATGAGGCTTTTGTTCCATACCCTTGGCTTTCCTTTGATAAAATTCGACACACCATAGAAAATTTTTCTAAGGCAGAAAAACATTATTTTGGTTTCCAGAAGCTAATTTTGGCAAATGAAAAGGCATCCATTCCTTTTTACGAAAAGGGAGTCATACTTCCCGTTTTTTTCAAAAAAGACAAAACATTTAGTTTTGCGGAAATGTATGGGGATGGAGATGTTTCTAATTTTTATCCCGCCATGTTTGGAACCTATACCATCCTTGCTTCTACAGAAGATGGTTTGGAACTAAATTTGAGTTTTTATGATTCGCAAGGCATCGAAAGAAACCATTCGTGGACATTCAAACGAGCCGAAGAAGGAGACGAAGACTACGACGATTTTAAAACTAAGTTAGGCGTTAAGTTTTCCGAAGTTTTTAATCCTAAAACACATTTTTTATTTGTTCTGAAAGAAAGAGAAACGGGGAGAACTTTTTACCATTACGAACTCCCTCGTTCCAAATAAAATTCATTGGATAGTTTTCCTAAGTGAAGCCACCAAATCTGTAAGTTCTCCAAGCGATGCTTTTTTTTCGGTTTCTTTCCAGCCTAACTCTTTAGCGAGAATGTTTGCCACAGGGGTTGCCAAACTCGAAGCTACGTTTAAATCCAAAAACAAAATGCGAAATCGCCTTGCAATTACATCCGAAACGGAAATTGCGAATTCTTTTTTGACAAAATGTTTTACTTCTTCTACAAAGTAACCAGTTCCTTTTTTGATTTCCTTCGGATTTTTTCCTAAAATGAACTGAACTTCCCCACCATAAGCATCTGCTAGGCGAACTGCAGTATCATAATTCAAATCATACATGGTTTGGATTTTGGAATAAAGGTGTTTCGAATAACCATCCGTACCTGGGAAGGCAAAACTTTGGGTTTGACAATTTTTTTTGCGTGGGAGTTTGCCAACTTCGATGAGTTTATCGGTAAGGTCTTCGGCCATTTTGCGAAACGTTGACCATTTGCCTCCAGACATTGTAACAAGACCAGAATCTGATACGAGTATTGCTTCTTCTCTTGAAATGGATTTTGTATCCTTTTTATCGCCAGTGGAAATGAGCGGGCGGAGGCCAGAAAATACAGATTCAATGTCCTCTTTTTTTAGATTCACGTCCAAATAGTCATTTCCCGTTTGCAGTAGAAAATCTACCTCACTCGCTAAAGGCAAAGGTTCTTCCGAAATTTTGGGAATGGCGGTGTCTGTGGTTCCGAGTAAAACTTTGCCTTCCCAGGGGATCACAAATACTACCCGGCCGTCCGCCGTTTTAGGAATGATCATCGCTGTTCGGCAGGGGAGTTTCTTTTTATCAAATACAAGGTGGATGCCCTGGCTTGGTGCAAGGACATTTTCTGCTGTTGGATCGTCGAGTTTGCGCAGAGAATCAATCCAAACACCCGTTGTGTTTGCCACAACCTTAGCACGGATGGTGATCTTTTTTTTAGTTAACAAGTCTTTTGCGACAGCACCTACGATCTTTCCATTTTCCTTGATAAATGAAAGGACTTCTAACCTTGAAATAACATCCGCACCATTTTCTTTTGCAGCCCGGACTGCGCTGATATTTAACCTAGAGTCGTTGAATTGTGCATCGTAATAAGCGATCCCGCCTCTTAAGTTCTCTTTTTTGAGAGAAGCAAAATAATCGAGAGCAACAGATTTTGAGATTCTTTCATGCCCAGGTACGACAGTTTTACCGGCAAGTAAATCATACATGGTTAGACCAATGGAAAAAAATGGTTTTTCCCACCAAACATAAGTTGGGAGGACAAATTGTAATGGTTTGACTAGGTGAGGTGCATTTTGTAATAACCTTTTTCTCTCCGACAATGCCTCGTAAATGAGTTTAAAATGGAATTGAGCCAAATACCTGACCCCACCGTGGATGAGTTTGGTGGATCTGGAACTTGTGCCAGCGGAAAAGTCGGCGCGGTCAATCAGGGCTACCTTGTAACCTCTGAGGCTTGCATCAAGGGCTGTGCCCGAGCCAGTTGCCCCGCCGCCCAAAACGAGAACGTCGTAAATGGTATCTTCTAATTTTTTTAAGGATTGTTTTCTTTCTTCAACGAATGTCATATGAATTTTTGAACTTTGGTGGTTGCCTATAAAGATTCTACGGTTAGTATTGTCAAAAGTCACCATTTATACTATCGAAAATTTACAAATTTCTTATGAAAACTGAGCAAGAATTAAAAAACGAATTAGAAACCATCCGGCGCGGGACTGTTGAAATTTTAAGCGAATCGGATCTCTTAGAAAAATTAAAATCTAAACCCAAACTGAAAATCAAAGCAGGTTTCGACCCGACAGCTCCTGACTTACATTTGGGACATTTTGTTTTGTTACGAAAATTAAAACACTTCCAAGACCTAGGACATGAGGTTTGTTTTATGTTGGGCGATTTTACTGCCATGATTGGAGATCCCACAGGAAAATCGGAAACTCGCAAACGCCTCTCTCGTGAAGAAGTATTAAAAAATTCTGAAACCTACCAAAACCAAGTGTTTAAAATTCTCGATCCAGAAAAAACCAAAATTCTGTATAACTCGGAGTGGTGTGCCAAAATGAATTTTGAGGATGTGCTTGTCCTCACTTCAAAATATACCGTTTCTCGAATGCTGGAACGTGATGATTTTACCAAACGGCACAGAGCAGGAACTCCCATTTCCATGATTGAATTTTTATACCCTCTTGTCCAAGGATATGACTCTGTTGTTATGGAAGCAGATGTGGAACTCGGAGGAACTGATCAAAAATTCAATATGTTGGTTGGTCGCGACTTACAGAGAGAATACGGTGGAAAAGCTCAGGCTGTCATCACTCTACCACTCCTTGTTGGCCTAGATGGTGTAAAAAAAATGTCGAAGTCGCTCGGCAATTATGTGGGGATAACGGAAAAACCCATCGATATGTACGGCAAACTTATGTCCATATCGGATGATTTGATGTGGAATTATTTTGAACTCCTCACAGACCTTCCCCTCAGTGAAATCGAATCGAAAAAGCAGGGAATCAAAAATAAAACCCTTCACCCAAAAGAAGTGAAAACCGAATTAGCCCTACTTGTTATGGATCAGTTTTCGGGAATGGATGAAAATAGACGTGCTGTGGAAGAATGGACGGCCATCCACAATACAAAAAAACGAGCCTTGCCGGATGAGATTCCTACAAAAACAATTGGGTCTGAATTTTTCCAAGAAAAACCTCCGGCTTTACTGTATGTTTTAGCGCAAGTCGGGTTCATTCCCAGTGTTTCTGAGGGGAGGAGGCTCGTCCAAGCTGGGGGTTTGTATTTGGATGAGGAAAAAATCACGGATCCCGGACTCCTACTCGAACAGGGAAAAGAATATTTGGTTCGGCAGGGAAAAAAAGGTAAATTTTTAAAATTATTGTCATGAAGCAATTTTGAAGATTGCCTCGTATAAATCCGATATTTAAAGGTAAGGAAACCAAGCACCCCACCCATGTCCGCAGAGCCAAGAGACGAAGAAAAAGAAATTCAGGACATTGTCCACGAACTTTCTCAGGACATTGAAAAGGACAGACTTTTTGCCAAAAAAATACAAAAAATTCTTCTCTTGGTCGGAGTGGGCATTGTTTCGGTAGCCATACTTTTGTTAGCCGGATACCTGAGTTATTTGAATTTTAGTGTTTCCAAACTTGAATCGGAAGTAAAAGAAAAAGATCGCAACTTACAAGAGTTAGAACAATCTCTTTTTTCCCTTATGTACCAGGAACAATTGCGTGAAGAACAAACACTCACTGGGGAAACAGAGGCGGATGATACATTAGAAAGGCAAGTAGAAGATAATATCCAGTTTTTAAAGGAAGCCAGCCAAAACCATAAGGGCAATAATATCCTCCGTGGAAATCAAAACTTCAAAGAAATTGCTCTGACCTTTGATTTGGCAACGGGAGAAGAGCTTCCCGTTTTGTATAATTATTTGAAAGAACATAAGATCAAGGTCACATTGTTTTTGTCTAATGAACGGCCGAGTGATACCAACGGTTCGTTTTTTGTCCGTCAAAATTTGGATTATATCAAACGAATGGCAAATTCAGAACAGGTAGAATTTGCAAACCATACTTGGTCACATTTTAATTACCAAAGATCGGTAACTGAGACTTCCATCAAAAGGAGGACAGTTCTCGAATATCTTTCCAAATCAGTCCTCGATTTACCGACCATGGCGGAAGAACTAAAACGGGTAGAAGATCGGTTTTACTCTCTCACAAAACAAGAGCTAAAGAAATATTACCGGCTTCCTTATGGAGCCATTAACCAGTTGATTTTGGATTCGCACGCTAGTTTGGGTTATTCCGATCATATCATGTGGTCCCGAAATGTGAAAGGTTCCCTCGATTTGCCCGATTATATCCATAAACAGTTTCTCTATAAAAAAACAAATGGCAAAAAGGAAGTTGTTCGGAATCCACATTACAAAACAAGCGAAGAGACCCTTAGTTTTTTAGAAAATTGGGAAAAAGTTGACCCCAAGGGTATGAACGGAGCGATCATTCTCATGCATTTAGGTGGTCCGCGGAAATTTGATAAACTCATTCATATTTTACCTGATTTCATCGTGCGGATGAAGGCAAAGGGTTATAAATTTGTAACTGTGAGTGAAGTGCTAAACGATAAAAATGATGGTGGTTGATGTTTCCACTCACCATTTTTTAAAGTTTACTTACTGAAAAAATTAATACGCTGCTAATTTCCTTTTTTTAGAGAATTTTGATATTAACCATTCTTTGAAAGTATACAAATTCAAATAAAATACTGGCACCATGATGAGTGTGATAAAAGTTGCAAACGCCAAACCCCAACCAAATGCTAAGGCCATTGGTACAAGAAACGGGTCACTACCCCCAATTCCGTAAGCGGTCGGCAGTAATCCAAGTACTGTAGTGACAGTTGTGAGGATAACGGCTCTTAGTCGAATACTTCCTGCTTCCATCAAAATATCGAATGTGCTTTTGGAGGGATCTTCGATCCGAAGTTGGTTTGCACAATCCACAAGTACGATGGAATCGTTCACAACAACTCCCGCAAGTCCCACAATTCCCAAAAATGCCAGAAAGGAAAAAGGATGGCCGTGAATGAGGAAAGCAAATATCACTCCAATGACAGCAAATGGAATCGCACTCATAACGATGATGGGCTGGCCGAGGGAGCGAAAAAGCGAAGCCAAAATCATAAAGATAATGATGAGCCCGGCACCAAAGGCCAGTCCTAGAGATGCCATCGATTCTTCTGTGTCTTTATTTTCTCCAGAAAACCTAACCGTATAGCCTGGGTATTTTTGGATGATACCTTCAGCCATTTTTTTTGCATCCATATTGACTTGTCTCGATGTGGATATCGTTTCATCGATATTGGAGGTGACAGTGAGGAGGCGTTTACCGTCCAAATGGTTTATGGAAGCACGACCAGGACTTCGTGTATAACTTGTTAACCTCGACACAGGGATTAAGTTTCCAGTGAGATTATTAACATAAACCTTATCCAAGTTAACGAGAGAAGTTCTATATTTTTCTGGAAATCGAACTCGCACATCTACTTCCTCATCGGCGCGTTTGATTTTTGTGGATACGGTGCCCTGTAATGCAGTGTTTATCGCTAAGGATACAGTTTGTACGCTCACTCCCGCAAGTGATGCCAAACCTTCATCTACTTTCACTCGAATTTCATCCTTACCTTCATTAAAATCATCACCAATGTCTGTAACACCTTGGATTTTTGCGAGGACAGCTTTGTATTCGGCACCAATTTTTAGTAAAGTATTAAAATCATCTCCCTTGATTTCAATGGCCACTGGTTTACCAACTGGTGGTCCTCCTGCCAGTTTTTCGAATTCTAAATTGGTGAGTTTTGATTTTAAATCGATGTATTCGTTAGGAATTTCTTCTATTGGGATCGTTATTTCGTCAGTTTTATTTACATTCTCTTTGAGTAGTTTTTCTTCTAAAAGTAGAAGTGCCTTGTCATTTAATAGATATTTGGTGTTTTGTCTCACCACATCGATGATATGTTCTGTTGACCGATCCCTTGATTCATCTGGAGTTAAATATACCATAATTTGGGCATAATTTTTTCCACGTTTGGTGAAGGGGTCATTTGGGTCTTTTTGGATGATCCCAACTCGTGAGATAAAATTTTCGACTTCCGATTCTGGTAGTTTTTTAATCACGGATTCTATGGCTTGGATGAACCTGTCCGTTTCTTCCAAGGTGAGTCCCGTTTCCGCAGTGACTCTGATTTGGAAGGTTTCTATCGCTCCAGGAAAAAGTTTAAACTTTCCAAATTTAGCCTGTATAAAAAGCGAAAAAATAAATAAACCAAATAAGAGTGCCACCATTCGCATTCTGTGGGTGAGTGCAAATCTGAGAAGTGGCAAGTATGTTTTTTCTTTAAAACGGATGAACCAATGGGATTCTTCTTTCACTTCACCTTTCATGTTTGTTGTTTTACTCACATCATACAAATGGGATGGTAACATAAAAAATGCTTCAAAGAGTGAAGATAAAAGTGAAAGGATCACAACCATTGGAATGGATTTGATGAACTTGCCGAAGATACCCGTCATAAAAAGCATGGGAGCAAAGGCCGCAATGGTTGTTGAAATGGTTGCTGTCACTGGGGCAAGCACTTCGCTTGTTCCCCTCATAGCTGCTTCAAAGGGAGCTTCTCCCATTTCTAAATGCCTATACACATTTTCACAAATGATGATGGCATCATCCACAAGGATACCCACAACAATGATAAGACCCATCATCGAAATCAAATTCAGAGTCATTCCAAAATAATTCATCGCAATGAAGGTCATTGCAATGGAAATGGGGATCCCGAGTGCTGTCATCATTGCCATCCGCCATCCCAAAAAGACGAATAGGGATGCAGTGACCAAAATCAAACCCGAAACAGCATTGGAAGTAAGCACTCCAAGCCTACGACGGATGTACTTGGACAAATCGTTCACAAATGCAAACTGAACTGTTCCATTTGTCGATTTGATAAAATCCTTTACAATGATTTTGGATTCGTCTACCACGGTGATCGCATCGGCTTTTTCTCGTTTGATGATGGTAAGGGCAATGGCAATCTCACCATTGGATTTATCTAAATATTCTGAATCTTCAAACCCTTCTGAGACTTTCGCAATGTCTTTGATCCGAACTGATCTACCCGCATCGTTTGTCCGCACAAATACGTTTTCGATTTCTTCTACCGTGTCAAATTCACCCACCGTTCGGACGATAATTTCTTTGGTTCTTTCGTTGATATTGCCACCAGGGAAGTTGATGTTTTTTAATTTGAGAGCATTTATGACTTGTGTCGATGAAATGGACATGGAACTGAGTTTGTCAGGATCCAAATCCACCTTCATTTCTCGTTCTCTCCAACCCCGTTTTGTGATGCGGGCAACACTCGGAAGGTCTTTTAATTTTTCTTCTAAAATTTTTGCTTGGTCTCTGAGTTGTTTGGGAGTTAAAACAGGATTTCCATCCTTCATCATAGGTGTTAGGTGAACTTCGATGACGGGTTGCCTTGCCGTTGTAATCTCTGTTACAATGGGGTCTTCTGCTTCTTCTGGAATATCTTGTACGCGGTCAATGGCTGATTTGATATCATCCACTACTTTTTGTGTATTTTTTGTATTGGGATCAATCGTAATGATAATTCCAGACCTATTTTCAAGTGATGCAGATCTGTATTCCTTTATCCCATCCACTTCTTTGATTGCGTCTTCTAATGGTTTGGTGACAAGTTTTTCCACATCGGCAGGAGCCGCCCCAGGGTAAATGGTGACCACACTCACAATATCAAAATTGATATTGGGAAAAGCTTCACGGTTCATAGAGTAGGCGGTGATGCCACCTGCTATGAGCAAAAAAACTGTGAGTAAGTTTACAAATAAACTTTTGGATAAAAAATACTGAACGATGGATGAACCCATGTTTTCTCCTGTGATCTAAAGATCAGAACGAAATCAATCTAACAATTTTCCTGCTGTGTCGATGTCCTCATTGAACCCAAAAAGTTTTGTACTTTTTAGTCTATCCACATACAAAACACCAAAAAGATGATCACATTCGTGTTGTAGAACAATGGCTCTGTAACCTTCGATGATTTCTTCGTGTTCTTCAAAGTTTTCATCCCGCCATTTCATTTGGATTTTATCAGGACGTTCCACGTAACCGCGCATTCCTGGCACAGAAAGACAACCTTCCCAAAACCCGTCTCCTGCTTCGGAAAGAGGGGTGATTTCAGGATTCAGGATGATCTGGTTTGGAACTTCTGGCGTTCCTTGGTAGCGCGGGTTGTCTTCTTCTTGCCCCACCACAACCAGTTTCTTTAGAACTCCAATTTGTGGTGCTGCTAAACCCACACCGTCCGCATGGCGCATGGTTTCAAACATGTCACGGATGAGTTTTTTGAATTCTTTGGTTTGGACTTCCGATTCCGTTACGTCTTCACTTGTTTGACGGAGGAGGGGATTGCCTATTTTAAGGATTTTTCGTACAGCCATAATCTAATATGGATCAAAATGAAACAGACCACTCTTTGATCAAGTAACTCCGAGTGGTGTTAAAAAGAATTTGACAATTCCTTTTAAAGGCAATTTGATTTTTGGAAGGGATTTTGGAGACGAGGGGAATCGAACCCCCGACCTTTTGAATGCCATTCAAACGCTCTCCCAACTGAGCTACGTCCCCTGGTGCAGTTCCAGGGTCTGGGAATGAGTTTGCTTGTCAACAGAATCGAAAAAAAGGGAAAGGAAAGAGTTAAAAAGATGGCTGGGGAAACAGTAGAAGAACTGAATAAAAAATTAAAAATCCAATCGGACATCATCAAAGGTTATGAGAAAGTTTTACGATTGAATGAGCAGGAGTTAGCCAATGCGGATGAAATCATTCGCATGTATGAGCAAATCATTGATTACTCTCGTTCCGAATTAAAGGAAGCAAAAGAAACTGTACAGGCAAGTTCTATGGTTTCTAATCTAAGTCGCGACGAACTGATGGATGCTTTCGATAAAATCAAAAAGTTGGAAGAGTCCAATCGAAAACTCCGTGAAGAATCATTAAAGTTTAACAAAGACTAACCACTTGAACTCATTTCCTTTACCACCCATCATCCAGAAATCAGATGATGGTGGTTATTATGTTTCCTCTTCACTTGAGTTAGATGATTTATATCATTTTATCTTAGGCCAGGCAAGACGCCTTGTTTCTGCTAAATCGGCGAGTTTTTATTTCCGCAATGTTCGGGGTAATCTAACCCGAGTGGGAAAATTGAAAAACCACGAAGCTGGAAATAATATCGCGAAACACGTGTTTCGGAACCGTAAGAATATTTTAATCAAAAAAGGTTCTAGGCTGAACCAAAACTCAAGTTACCTGGAAGATTCGTATGTCGCTTGTTATTTGGGAGATGAACTTGGCGAATTTTCTCTGGGTGTCCTTGTCATCGAAGGGATCAAACATTTTCGCAATTTTTCAGAACAAGATTTAGACCTAATCAATTATTTTGCCTCCAACTTAACTGCATTATTAAAAGACACTGTGTTTTCGGAGGCCGATGCCCAATTTTTTAGTTCTTTCACAACATCTATTTTGTTACTTTTGGACAATGCCAATATCCACTATAATAACAATCGCCTTCATTATTTTTTAGAAGAAATCATCCGGGTTGCAGTTCTTATCAATACGAGCCTTGATTTAGAACAAGTTCTTTCTATGGTGATGGAATCCGCCAAATCCGTGTTCCGTACAGAGGCAAGTTCACTTTTACTTTTGGATGAAAAACGAGAGTTTTTAGTATTCAATACTGTCACCGGGGAAAAAAAAGAGGAAGTATCCAAAATCAAGGTCCCAATGGGCCAAGGCATAGCGGGCACAGTCGCCGTTACCAAACAACCGATGATCATAAACGATGCACAAAATGATCCAAGGGTATTTCGCGACGTAGACAAAGCTTCCAATTTTATCACTAGAAATATCCTCGCAAGCCCACTCATAGTAGGTGATGAAGTGATTGGAGTCATCGAAGCGATCAATACGATCGATCGTAATAACTTCAGTCAAAATGACATTGAGTTTTTTTTAAGTTTCTCTTCTGCCTGCGCGGTTGCCATCCAAAAGACGGGTTTAATTGATAACCTCAATTCCACGAACATTGAACTAAAACAAAAACTAAGCACACTCGAATCTATTTTTGAATTGGGGCAAGCTGTCCTTGAAAGTCACGACGAATTGGCACTCATGTCTCGATCTTTGACCATCCTCACCAAAGAGTTGTCATGTGATGATGCGGGAATGGTCATATTAGAAGGAAAAAATAAGAATCGAATCCAAGTCTATGCACGCCAGATGGGAATCGTGAGAGAATCATTTTTCCCCATGCAGGAGAGCCGACTTTTTCTTAGCTTAATGGAATCGGGTAACCCTCGGATGGCCGTTGTAACTCCTAATTTGGAAGAGAGTTTTCTGGAATTAGAATCTTCGGTACTAAAAAAGAATTTTTTAATTTTGCCGATTTCTACGAAGGGTGGGTTGCGAGCGGCTCTCTATGTGAGTGGAAAACTACAATCTACTAGTTTCAACGAAGCCGACCTTAGGATATTGAAGACAATTTCGTCCCCATTGGCGAAAGCATTTGAAAACTTGCGACTCGGCCAAGAAATCATTACCAAAAAATCCATTGAAAAAGAAATCGAAATCACCCGCAATATCCAAAACAATATCCTTCCGAATTTCCTCATTCGGTCTCCTGGTTTTGATTTAGGTGTGAAGTCCGTCGCTGCCAAAGAGGTTTCTGGTGATTTTTATGATTTCCATTCTTTTGGTGACGATGAATTTTCCTTCCTCGTGGCGGATGTTTCAGGCAAAAGTTTGCCCGCCGCCATTTTTATGGCCATGTCTAGTTCCATTATCCGAACACTTTCCCGTACAACGGACTTGGATCCATCGGAACTTTTGACCCGAGCGAATTCCTTAATTTATGAAGATTCCCAATCGGGGATGTTTGTGACCCTATTTTTAGTCAATTACTACCGACGTACGGGCAAATTGCAGTTTGCTTCCGCTGGTCATAACGACCAAATTTGGATCCGGAGCAACGGATCCTACGAACTTTTGAAAGGAAAAGGGGCTCCTCTGGGGGTATTGCCGAAAAGTTTTTACCAAGGGGGGGAAATTTCCCTGAGTGGCGGGGATATGCTTGTTTTTTATACCGATGGTGCCATCGAAGAAAAAAGTCCTGAAGGAGAAGAATTTGGTCTCGACCGATTCATTGAAGAGATTATCAAAAGGAAAGATAAGAAGGCGCAGACCATTGTCGAGGAAGTGTATGATTCCATCCGAGAGTTTTCGAATGGAGAAGAACAGTATGACGACTTTACGGTGATGGTGCTCAAGTTTGCAGAGATGCCAAGTTTCAGGATAGAACAAAAATTTGCTGCGGATCCTGATGAAATCCCAAGGCTCCGGGAGTTCATCACAGAGCATCTCGAAACCAAAATTTCGAAGGAAAATGCCTTCGATGATGTGATGATTTCTTTGGATGAGGCCGCCACAAACATTGTGATGCATAGTTATAGAGACACAAATTTAGTAAGTCCGGAATTTGAATGTAGGATGGAAATTTCAGGAAATACCCTTCGTATCACACTTATAGACGAAGGGCGCCCTTTTGAACGAAAAAAAGTTCCCAAACCTTCATTGGAAGCCAATATGAAAGGGGAAAGGAAGGGCGGCTTTGGGGTGTATTTAATGGAGACCCTGATGGACAAGGTCAGTTATGAATACAACGGAAAACAAAACATAACGTATTTGGAGAAAATTATCGTATGAACGAAGACAAAGTAGGCCTTCATTCCGAACAAATTGGAGAGGTGCTCGTGATTCATATCCAAGGAAACATGGATGTGCACAACACACATAAAATTGAGCAAAATCTGATCTCGATGGTCAAATCAGCGCAAAAATCAGTCATTTATAATTTGAGCGAAGTTCCTTTTATTTCTTCCGCAGGACTTAGGATGCTTGTTACCTCGCTTCGGCTTTGCCAAGAGTTAAAAATCACCATCTCAATCTGTGGATTGCAACCAGCAGTGGAAAAAGTTTTTGATATTGTGGGAATGCAGCAATTATTCACCATTTATCCTGACCTCAATTCCGCGCTGAATTAAAAATCACTTTTCTAAGTGATTCCAAACAAAACATTGGAAAAAACCTTATGGAAAACCTGCAGTATTCCCTAAACAACCCATTCAAAGAAAACAAAATGCCAGAAACAAAACCTGGCATTTATGATGATGCCCTTGGACTCGGTAAAGAGTTGATCGAAAAGCCGTTTATCGGCGGGGGCGAAGATCGGATCCGTGTACAACATTCGAAAAACCGTATGACGGTTTGGGAACGGATCAAAGTTTTGACTGACGAAGAACCAAATATCACCTACCAAAACTGGGGTCCAAATTTGGACGGAGCTTCCATTGTCACTGGCATCCTCAAAATCCGTGGTCGGGACGTAGCCGTTTATGGTCATGATTTTACCCTCCGTGCGGGCTCGATGGATGCAACCAACGGTAGCAAACTGGCGCGCCTCATACAAATGGCGGGTGAACACGGAAT
>JARJFC010000559.1 GCA_029310945.1 Leptospira sp. 96542 | reverse complement strand
TCGCGCTGACTGGCTGGAGGCTGGAGTGGAAATCCCCTCCCCGGGAAGCCGCCGCCGTGCCGTGGACGCACGCCCTGCGCCAGTTCGCGCCGGCCAGCGTCGCGCTGCTGCTCCTGGTTGGCGGCTTGGCGGCCTTCGAGGCCTGGAACGCCACAGAGACGGTTTATCCGCTGTGGTCCCTGCTGCTCATCCTGCTGCCGGTGGGCCTGCCACTGCTGCTGGCCGCGCCGCTGACGGTGGTCAGCAGCCAACCCGGCCTGGGCTCGGCGCTGCGCAAGCACCACTGGCTGCTGATCCCGCAGGAAGCCTGGCCTCACGCCGTGCTGCGGCGGGCCTGGCGGCATGCGGGGGCCTGACACTCCCGCTTCTGACGTCGCCGTCTTACGTTCTCAGTGGTTTCTGACTCAGCCCCTCCCCGGACGCCGGGGGAGGCGCTGGCGACTCAAAGGCGCGGCATGCCGGGTGGCAGACCCTTCATGCCTGGCATGCCCCCCTGATTTTGTCATATTGTTCATGAGTTCCGATAAATCTTATAAAGACCGTTTGAAGGTTATAATGAATCTTCACAATTAATCTGTATTTATTTCCATGTATGTTGA
>JARJFC010000558.1 GCA_029310945.1 Leptospira sp. 96542 | reverse complement strand
CCAGCGCCAAATAAGTCCAAGCGCATCAAGCGTCACGCATGGGGCATGTTGTACTGCGACTGGGCGCCATCGTCGAGCAACTCGGAGGCGAGTTGCACGGCGACGCGCAACTGCGGATCGAGGGTCTGGCGCCTTTGGAGTCGGCGAGCGCCGGCACCCTGAGCTTTCTCAGCAGCGCCAAGTACCGCTCTCAATTGGCGTCGACGCAGGCAGCCTGTGTGGTTGTCGCGCCCGCCTTGCGTGAGGAGGCCCTGGCCCGGGGCGCCTGCATCGTCACGCCGGACCCCTACCTTTATTTCGCGCGCCTGACCCAGCTTTGGCAGAGTGCCCGCCGCGCCACTGTTCCCCCCGGAGCGCGCATCCATCCAAGCGCAGTCGTGGATGCCTTGGCCGAGGTGGCTCCCAGCGCCGTGATTGGTCCGCTGTGCGTGGTCGAGCGAGGTGCCAGGATCGGCGCGCATACGTGGTTGCCCGCATGGACATCTGCCACGATCCTTGAAATGCCTTGGGTGGTCGTAAGACCCAAATCCACAGCACCTTTTGTGTTGGGGTGATTATCTTTTGTGAGTAAAAAGTCTAACTGTTCAGTTTCTTTGTATTGAGCA
>JARJFC010000557.1 GCA_029310945.1 Leptospira sp. 96542 | reverse complement strand
CTGGCTGTTTTTTTTCCTATTTATTTTTCATAAGATTCAATTACATTCTCGAATACAATTTGCCCTCATAATAATTTTAATCATATTCCAACTACCCTATACTTACAGAAAAATTTCAGACCCGGGGCACCGCCAGGGCATGGAAAGCCTGCGCCGATGCATCCGGGCCTGTCTTGATCGCGGCGTGGCGGTGCTCACGGTGTTCGCTTTTTCTTCCGAGAACTGGAATCGCCCTGCGGAAGAGGTGTCCGGGCTGATGGAACTGCTCGCAAGCGCCCTGGCCAAGGAGGTGCCGCAGATGCATGCGGACGGCGTGCGCCTGTACTTCGTCGGCGAACGTGAGACCCTTTCGGACAAAGTGCGCACAGGACTGAGCGCCGCCGAACAGGCGACGGCGGGCAATGACCGCCTGGTGCTCAATGTGTGCTTCAACTACGGCGGACGTTGGGATCTGGTCCAGGCGGCGGCCAAGCTGGCGGCGGCCCAGGTTGAAGTGACCGAGGCCACGCTGGGCGCGGCCTTGTCCTTGTCGCATGTGACCGATCCCGATCTTTTGATACGCACGGGCGGCGAGCTGCGGCTTTCCAATTTCCTGCTTTGGCAAGCGGCT
>JARJFC010000556.1 GCA_029310945.1 Leptospira sp. 96542 | reverse complement strand
CATCTAGCAGTTCCGTAGTTTCTATGTCATTAATTCTGTTGTGGTTGCCCCTCTGGCGTGTCCCTTCCAACGCGGCATGGAACCCCTGTTGCACCGGAAAACTCAAAATAATTCGCGTTGAGGTGTCCAGGTGCTAGCGTGGCGCGGCCTTGGTGGCCTTTGCCCCGCGCTCAGGGGCCTGCAAGCCGCGCTTCAGCCCGCCAGGGCCCTGGTGGGTGCGGTGGTTTCCAGCAGCAGTGCGGCGACTACATGCCGTCCTTCGCCCGCAAGGATGTTGTAGGTGCGGCAGGCCGCCGCGGTGTCCATGGTTTCCACGCCGATGCCGAGATCGGCCAAGGCGCGCAGCCAGGGGGGGCTTGGGAAGCGCAGGCGCAGGCCGCTGCCGAACAGGATCAACTCGGGACGGCCAGCCTCGGTCTGGGCCAGCCAGGCGAAATGTCCCGCTTGCAGGTCCTCGAAGCGCGAGAGTTCTGCAGGGTTGCTCCAGTCCTGGCAGAGGCCCCGCGAGCCCAGCACCAGGCTGCGCGTGTGGCGCGTCAGCTGGCCATCGCTCTCCACGGCGATCCAGCCCGGACCGTGGCCGCGGATGGTTTGTGTGGTGGAGGAGTCG
>JARJFC010000555.1 GCA_029310945.1 Leptospira sp. 96542 | reverse complement strand
GCCCTGGTTGACGACGAAGAAACGGATGGTCTCTCCCGCCTTGACGGTGATGTCCGCCGGTGTGAAGCGCATGGTGTCGCCCATCTGGATCGGAATCGTGCGGGTGACCTGGGCCGGCTCGCCCGGGCGACCGGCTGCCGAGGCATGGGCCGCCATGCCACCGTGGTGCATGCCGGCCATGTCGTGGCCGCCGTGCGCACCCGGCTGGCCATGTCCACCTTCATGGGTGCCCGCCGCGAGCAAAAGGGTGGGCGCGGCCAGCGCCGTGGCCAGGGCGATTTTCAGGGTGATCGTGTTCATGGGATTTGCCTTTCGGGTATGTATGTGTGTGATGAATTGAATTCAGAACCAGAAGCGCAGGCCCGCCACGGCGCGCGTCTCGCGCACGGGCTCGTCCGCCGCGCGCCGCAGGTCGGCCGTCTCGCCGAAGTGCCCGGCCCATTCGACGCCCAGGTAAGGCGCGAACTGGCGCGAGAACTCATAGCGCAGGCGCAGCCCCACCGTGGCATCGGAGAGCCCCTGGCCGATGCCGTTGACGGCATCGCGCCGGCCATGGACCTCGGCTTCCAGGCGTGGCTGCAGCACCAGGCGCTGGGTGAGCAGCAGATCC
>JARJFC010000554.1 GCA_029310945.1 Leptospira sp. 96542 | reverse complement strand
CCCTAAAGCCGCTTCGGCGGCCTGACCCCTGACGAATGCGTCAAGACGCTCGGCTTCGGCTTGACGGGCAAGCGCATGCACCCGCGAAGTCAGCATCTGGCGCAACACGGGCAAGCCCTCGCCACTGCGCGCGCTCACGAAAACGCGCGGTGTCTCGAAGCCGTCGAGTTCATAAAGATCGTGCAAGACGGGCGGGCGGCGACTCTCGTCCACGGCGTCCAGCTTGTTGAACACCAGGATCTGCGGTATGCCTTCCGCGCCGATTTCGGCCAGCACCCGCTGTACTTCGGCGAGCTGCTCGGGATAGTTCGGGTTAGCAGCGTCCACCACATGCAGCAAGAGATCGGCATCCACCGCCTCCTGCAATGTGGCCTGGAACGCGTCGATCAGGCCATGCGGCAGGTCACGGATGAAGCCCACCGTGTCGGACAGGGACACGCTGCGGCCGGTGTAGGCACCGATCGGGGCCGAGCCTGGTTGTTGCTCGGTGGCGAGGCCATCGTCCGCGGCCAGGTCGAGCTGACGGGTGGTCGTGTCCAGGGCCGCGGTGGCCTGGACGCTGCCCGTGCCGGGGGGTGTGCGCCGATCCCGCCCGATCTGCGGCCCCCCCG
>JARJFC010000553.1 GCA_029310945.1 Leptospira sp. 96542 | reverse complement strand
CGGCGAGGTGCGCTCCCTGGCGCAACGCTCGGCCGAAGCCGCGCGGCAAATCAAGACACTGATCTCCGCATCCGTCGAACGCGTGGATGGCGGCAGTCGCCTGGTCAGCGACACGGGCGAGACCATGGGCGAGGTGGTGCGCAGCGTCAACCAGGTGACGCAGATCATCAGCCACATCTCCAACTCCAGCAACGCACAGGCGCACACCCTTGGAGAAATCGGCCAGGCTGTCCAGCACCTGGACCTGATGACGCAGCAGAATGCCGCGCTGGTCGAACAGGCGGCCGCGGCCGCGGCAGGCTTGCGCGAACAAGCCGACGACCTGGTGCAGACCGTGGCCAGCTTCCGCCTGCCGCGCTGACGGAGCAGCGGGCCTGCCCCGCCCCGGTCCCCGGTGGGCGATCTTCCCCCTCAGGCGTGCGATCGCCGCGAAGACGCTTGCACGCGCGGCAGCCAGTGGCGCGTGATGAACCAGATGCCCAGGCCCGCCAGCGCCATGGGCAGGGCCACCGGCCAGGTGCCGGTCAGCGGGCCCGGCACGCCTGGCACCGCATCCACGCCATGCGAGAAATGCGCCACGGTCTGCCCCAGGGCAAAGGCCACGGCCATGG
>JARJFC010000552.1 GCA_029310945.1 Leptospira sp. 96542 | reverse complement strand
AAACCATAACAGAAACCATAATACAATTTCACAAAACTAGTTTATGAAATTTCCTTACAAACGAGTGATCATCACTTCGGGTCCAACAAGAGAATGGATTGATCCTGTTCGGTATATTTCCAATGCTCGCAGATCAAGGTCGCCCCCACCGTGAAAGACCTGCGGCAACTGCAGTCCGACATGGAAAAGGCGGGGCTGCGGGGTCGCTGGCGCGAGCTGGACCTGGCGATCGAGGAGAACATGGCCCTGCTGGCCGCTCCTCGCCTGCACCGATCCCCCTGACGCAAGAAGGCCCGGACTCACCCCTTGAGGTGACCGGGCCCCGGCACAGGCTCTTGCCTGTGCCACTGTTCAGCACGCAGGTCGATGGCTGACCCGCGCTTTTTTCCGTGTCTTCAGTCGATCTTCGCGCCCGAGTCCTTGATGACCTTGGCCCACTTGACGGTCTCGCTCTTCATGAAGGCGGTCAGTTCCTCCGGCGTGCTGGGCATGGGTTCGAGACCAGCGGCCGAGAAACGCTCGCGCACATCGGCAGAACGCAGCACAGCCACCAATTCGGTGTTGAGTCGCTTCACGACAGCAGCCGGCGTTTTGGCGAGATCGGAAGAGCA
>JARJFC010000551.1 GCA_029310945.1 Leptospira sp. 96542 | reverse complement strand
AGCGCGGCCAGCGCAGAACAGAACGATGGCGTCGCCCGGATCGGCGATGGCGTTGGGCAGATGGAGGAGGCCACGCGCCTGGACGCCATGCTGGTGAAGGAAATGAACGAAGTGGTGGGCCAGCTGCACCATCAGGCGCAAGAGATGATCCGTGCCACGGGTCTCTTCCGGATGACCCTGGACCAGCACCCGGCGGCGCCACGGCCGCCCTCCTCGCAGTCGCGCGCCCAGCCGCCCATGGGCCTGCCTCCACTGCGCGTGCAACACGCTTGAATTTCCAGTGCGCGCGGAAGACAAAGGGTCACGCGGGCTCAGCTCACTCGCGCACGATCAGCACCGGCAAGGGTGAGTGGGTCAGGACCCGCTGCGCCACGCTGCCCAACACGAGCTTTTCCAGACCGCGCCGTCCATGCGACCCCATCACGATCAGATCTGCGCCTTGGGTCTGGGCCACCTCAATGATGCCGCGCCAAATGGCATGGGAACGCGCCACCTGCGTCTGCACATCGTGCACACCGGCCGCGTCCAGGGCCGCCTGAGCCGCCGCGAGGGCCTCCTTGGCTTCGGCCTCCGCGGCGCTCGGGGACTCCGCCTGACCATAGGCAAAATCGCTG
>JARJFC010000550.1 GCA_029310945.1 Leptospira sp. 96542 | reverse complement strand
CCTCTTCCGATCCCAGTGTTTCCCGCCGGCGGCCTTCGCCATCGAACAGGGCCAGGGGGTCGGTCCGCGCACAGCTGACCGCGAAGCCGCCACCACCGCCGCCGGCCGCGATCGCCGGCGACAAGGCGACGATGTCACCGCCATAGCCCGGCAGGGCTGGCTGCGCCTCGGCGGCACGCAGCGCCTTGCCGTCCCAGACGGCCAACACCGGCGCGCCCTGCCGCTGCGCGGCATCCGGGTGCTCGGCCTGCAAGGCAATGCCCAGACGGCCGGCGCCTGCATCGAAGGCGAGGTGGCGGATGCTGAGGTAGTGATCGGCCAAGCGCCATTGCCCCAGCAGCTCGCCCGTGCCGGGATGCAGGGCCACCAGGGAGGCGTCCATGCGCTGCTGTTTCAGGCGCTGGCCCAGCAACTTGGCGCGACCGGTCTCGGGCAAGGTGGGGATGCCGCCGTTGGCGACCATCAGCGTGCCGGCGGCGAAGCGGCCCACCGCACGCGGCAGGGCCAGCAACTGGTGCGGGTCCCGGCCGTGGGTCGGCCACTCATCGATTTTCTCGAGGCTGGCCGCGTCGCGCACGCCGAGCAGGCCCTGGCCGTCGTCCAGCTCGGTCTCGG
>JARJFC010000054.1 GCA_029310945.1 Leptospira sp. 96542 | reverse complement strand
TCTCTTTGATTACATTGAACTATTTTATAATCGACAGAGATCGCATTCTTTTCTAGGTTATGTGAGTCCTGAGAAATTTGAATTAAAAATGAATTAAAAAAGTGTCCGCTAAAACGTAATCAGGCTATTTCTTTGTAGATCTAGCTTGCAAATAGAATGCATTTAACATAAATTCAATAAATGGAAACCAATCTTTTTTAGCCGAAATGTTTTCTAGTAAAGCATAGTAATCATTTCTATTTTTATTGATATATCCACTAATATATAAAATTGGAAGAGATAATATTTGTTCTTGAACTAGATACAAAACCATAAGAATTCTGCCTGTTCTTCCATTTCCATCTAAGAAAGGATGAATAGCTTCAAATTGATAATGTGAAATAGCACATTTTATTAGAGTATCAATTCCATCATTTTTATCATTTAAAAATATTTCTAGATTATTTAATAAACTAGGTATTTGGCTGGCAATGGGTGGAGTATATATTACTTTTCCTGATTTCGAATTTATAATTTTATTCTGAACCTTTCTAATTCCAGTTTCTTTATCTAACATTAATTCTTTGTGTATAATCTGAATTAATCTATTTGATATGGGAATTTTCTTTAATTCACTGAATCCTAGTTCTATTGCATTGCGATATTGGAGAACTTCTTTATCGTTTTCATTTCGTTCATATTCAGGAAATAATGATTGTTGAAGAACATTTGAAACGGTGGTGTTAATATTTTCAATTTCTGAACTTGCAACTGATTCTTTAATAATAGCCGTGAAAGTAGTAGCATTGGGTTTGGAATAGCTGAAGCGAATCCCTTTAACTCACCAAGTTCAGTTCTTGCCTTTGCAACTAATTTTAATATTTGATGATCATCAAAATCAAAATTTGGTGGTAAAATCGGCAATATGAAAGGTCTTTCTGGATCGAAAGGAGGCATGTATCATGTTTATTTTGATTTTGTGATATATGTCAAGTCCAATGTGCGATTTCTTTAACTTTCCTTATATATTGAATTTATAAAAATTTATTCGATTTCGCATAACGAACTAGCCTTAACGACGTAGGCTGACCCTGAGTCCCGGTAACGGGACGTTAGGGACTGGAACGACACTTGCGTAAGCAAGGGGAGTGCCAGAAGCCTATGTGTCGCAGACCGAGCGAGGCCTTGTGCCGGAGCGAAGCGTTAATATATTGTTATGCGACGGTTTAAATATTAAAAAACCCTCTATTTCCAATATTTTTAAATCGAATAGTAGATCTAATCAAATGAGTATACCAGTCTGTTGGACAGGCTTTAGCAGTCGGATAATTGTAATCTGGTAACATTGTAGAAGGGTTGCATGTAAAATCTCGAAAATTTACAGAAAAATATACAAAGAATAATTCACCTGTTATATCCTTCAATTGAATTGGACCGAAAGTAAGCGAATCAAACGCGTCTCCTCTATTATCCCCAAGAACAAAATATTGATCATTTGCAAGGATTATTTCTTTATTTAAGTAAGTGAAAATTCTCGAATCTGGTAGTGAATTAGAATACATAGTATGATAATATCGATTTCCTAATTTTTCTTTATAGAAATGTTTATCTTTCAAATGAAAATCGAATAAATCTTGATTAACAAAATCATTTGATTCTTCATTCTCAACGAGATTTCCATTCAAAATAATTTTGTAAGTTTCATAATTATTCTTTGAAATAAGTTTTACTATTTTAATTTTATCACCAGGTAATCCAATTACACGTTTTATCATTTCTACTGGTTTTTCTTCAAATATATGTCTTTGTTTAAAGGTAATAAAATCACCTCTCTCAATATTTAAAAATTTACGTTTAACAAAAACATAATCACCCTTTTGTATGGAAGGTTCGGTTGACAGATTGATAATATTGTTTGCTGAAATTAATTTTTCCTTTAAAATTTTAATACAAAAATCTTCTGCTGTGATATAGGAAATAAAAATTAAAAATATTAAAAAAATGTTTGTGTAAGTGCCATATTTAGTAAAACTTTTTCGATTATTTATAGAACGGTATGATTTTATGGTAAAAAAGATAACAACACTTTTTAATATAATAGAGATTACAATAAAAAATAATATAATTATCCAAGGATTATCGAAGTAAGATAGGAAGAAAACTATAATATAAATCAATGGTGTTATGGGTAAAATCAAGAATAATAGAAATAATCTGGAGTCCTTTAGTAATAAGAATCCTATAGGATGAAATAGTAAATTTAGTATTGAAGAAGCTATTAGTTTCATTTTTTCCTTTAAATTTTATTTAAACTGTCGCATAACGAACGAGGGCGCAAGTCCCGAAGTGAAGCGGTTAGCTTGCTGTTATGCGTAGTGTTTTTTGTTAGAAAAGTAAATTATTTACTCCAGTTCTCAATTCTTAAATCAGGAATCATTGAGAAATGTTTTTCATTATTTGTAACTAAGGTATAATTTAAAAATAAAGCCGTTGAACCGATTAGAAGATCGAAGTCATCAACGGTATTTCCTTTTTTTTGTAAAGTAGCCTTTACTTCACCGAAGGTTTCAACAATTCCTTTCGTCAATTCAATGACCGGAAAAAGTTCTCCAATTCTATATACAGTAGCCAGATTTTTTTCTCTACTTTTTGATTTCTTTGCACCAAATATAAGTTCGCCATAAGTAATTACAGAAATAGCTTTCGAAATGTTTTTCTTCTCAATAAGATTGTTTTGAACTATTTCATTTCCTTTTAGGCTATAGATTATGATATCTGTATCAATCAAATAACTCATCTGTTATCCTAGATCGATTATTTTCTGATCTTGAAGATCTAATGTCAGAAATTATATCTTTTGCGTTTTTGTTGTCGTGCCAAGAGTTTGCAAGTTTAAGAAACTCTAGCGTTTGTAGTTCGCTTTCCAGGTTATCTCTTTTGAGATGATTTTCGATAATCATGACAACTTCCTGACTTACCGAACGATGCTCTAGTTCAGCCCTTCTTTTCAAAGATTCATAAAGTCTGTTATCTATGTCTCTGACCTGTAAATTTGCCATATTTAAAATCCTAACCCAACTTCATGAGTATGCAAGCATTTTTCATGCATTTTTCTTAAATTATTTTTAAAAACATTACGCATAACGAACCAGCCTTATCGACGTAGGCTGACCCTGAGTCCCGGAACGGGACGTTAGGGACTGGAACGACACTTGCGTAAGCAAGGGGAGTGCCAGAGGGGAATGTGGCGTAGCCCAAACGAGGCTGCAAGTGCCGAAGTGTAGCGTTTACATGCTGTTATACGCTGGCGGAAAGATACAACTTAAAGCCAATTATCTAATTTTAAATTTGGAACTCTTATAAATTCTTTTGTATTGTTCGAAACCAGGATTAAATTTCTAGAAATCGCTTGGGCTGCAATTTGAAGGTCATATGGTCCTATAATCTTTCCAGATTTTTCTAATGTGGCTCTGATGAATCCATAAACTTCAGCGTCTGAATCTGTGAACGGAAGGATGTCAAAAGCAGAAAGGAATTTGATTAGTGTATTTTTGTTTTTCTCATAATCATTACTCTTGGCTGCACCAAATTCTAATTCGGCTACAGTAATAGATGAGATTTTAATTTGATACGGTTCTAAAGATTTTATTTTCTGAACAACGGATTTCGGAATACTTTTAATAGAATAAATGCAAATGTTAGTATCAATCAGATACACTAAAAATCTTCTCTAATTTGATCTTCTGGTTGTGATCTACCTTCCGACATGAAGTCATCAGAAAACTCAGTAAGACTATCCTCAAAAGCTTTCCAAGGGTCATTTTTCGGAAACAGAAAAAGAGTATTTCCAACTTTCTGTATATATAACTCTTTTTCTGCTATTTGATATTCCTTCGGAATTCGAATAGCTTGGCTATTTCCACTGATGAATACTTTCGAATAATGTGCCATAATGTATATACTAGGGTGTATACAGCAAAAGTCAATTTCTATTTTCTCTATGAAAATCTCTTTCCGCTTGCGTATAACGAACCAGGCTTGCCGACGTTTCCCGCCCCTGAGCCTCTTTAGAGGTGTTGGGCCCCCCCACGAGACTTGCGTAAGCAAGGGGAGTGCCAGAAGGGAAATGTGCCTTTAGGCCAAGCGAGGGCATCAGTCCCGAAGTGAAGCGTTTCCCCGCTGTTATGGGAAGTTGCTGCTTTTAATGATTTGATTTGTCAATTTTACGGATTTCATTAATTACTGATTCAGAAATCCAGATTCCTTTTTTTTGAAGTTCATTAATCTGTTTTTCTAAATCTTCTATTATTCCTAATTTTTTTGCTTTTGCTAAAATTCCTAGTGTTCCTGTTATTTTTAGACCAAGATTTTTTGCAATTTTTCTAGCCTTCAAATCATCCAATATAATAAGAGAGTTTTTTGATTCTAGTGCCAAAGCAATAGTGGAAGCTTCCCCACTATCTAAAATTTGTTCAAGAGACTTAACTGAGAATTCTTGGTTAGGATTTTTGATTTTTATAAAGTCAGGAATGTTTTCTCCGAATTCAGTTCTAACTGTGTCAGTAATGATCACAGAATTGTATAATTTTTCTAGAATACCAAATTGTTGGATTTTTGAAAGGAGAATTAAGCAACTCGTGTTAGAGATAACGTCAGGCATTCTCTAAATCATTTTTGAGATCATCAGCAGAGTATCCAAATAAAATAGAAGACCCAAAGTTTTTCATTACATCGATTAACGAAGATTTTGACAGATTAACAATATCTGCTGCTTGTCCGATGGAAATTTTACCTGTTTCGTATAATTTAACAGCCATAGCCATTTTAAAATCATATTCATTTAGGTCTATTTGATCAGGAACTTGGAAACTTAGTGATTTCATGATTGGTAGATTTCAATTTATGTTGTAGAAAGACAAAAATCAAACTATTTTTCCCTTTGTTTTTTTGAGATTCTCAGAAAAAGTTTGGATTTTCTTGGTTAAACTAATGTTTCGCAGCAATTTCGCATAACGAACTAGACTACTCGACGTTTCCCGACCCTGAGCCTTGAAGAGGCGTTAGGGACTGGAACGACACTTGCGCAGGCAAGGGGAGTGCCAGAAGCCTATGTGTCGCAGACCGAGCGAGGCCGTAAGTGCCGAAGCGAAGCGTTAAGGAACTGTTATGCGGAGTGCCGATTATTCCATAGAAAGAATTAGTTTAATCCCTTCTTCAACTTTCTTCATATTCTTATTCTTTATTTCTGATGCCTTATTAATAAATCTTTCTCTATCTAGTGAGACAATTTGGGAAACATTTACAATTGAGTCTTTAGAGAGATTAGTCTCTTTTCTGGTTAATATTGCATTTCCAGGAGCGCTAGCTAGGTTTAAATTGGTAGTTAATGGAACTACTATGATAGTGTTAATATTGCTTTCATTAAAAGCATTATCTTGTATTATTAAGACTGGTCGTTTAAATCCTGGTTCACTTCCAAAAGGAATTCCTAGATCTACCCACCATATTTCACCACGAATCATTTTTAAGACTTCTTCTTAGGGATACCACGGAGTTATTTGAGATTAAATTATCAGTATTATTGGAAGACTTAGAATACACTTTATTTAGTATTTCTGTAATATTTTCCTTCGCATGATTTTGTATAAATTCTTCGATGGCTATCGCAAATAGTCGGCTTCTCGGTATTCCTAATTTTTTAGCAGTGTTTTCAGCAGAAACGAAAAGATCGTCTGGAATAGATATTGCTGTTTTCATATAAAAAGTATAACCCTGGTATAACCATTTATCAACCTCTTTTTTTTTTTACAAATTTATTTCAGATTCTCCCTTGTAACATATATGCTGAGGTATACATTTAAGGCATTTCGCTTAACGAACACAGCTATCCGACGTTCCTCGGAGCTTGAGCCTCCGGAGGAGGCGTTAGCGTCGGCACATCTCCTTGCTTTGCAAGGAGTGTGACGGAGAGGAATGTGCCGAAGGCCAAGCGAGGGCGAAGACCCGAAGCGAAGTGGTTAGCGTATGTTATGCGAAGTGTTTGCTAGATTTCGTAAATATGTTGTGCTTGAAGTACTTTTAATATTTTCTTATCTAAAGTCCAAAGTTTTAAATTTCTTTGTTTTGTTTCAGCAATCAAAATAGAATCGATTATGCCAATTCCGTTCTCTAGATGTTTATTTTCGAAAGATAATTTACCAGCTTGGATGAAAGTTCCATTTGACAGAATATTAATCAAACTTTCCCAGTAATCTAAAACGAAAGCGATTTCGCTTTTATTCTTACATCCCTGTAAAAGTTCGCCAAAAACGACTTCGTGAGCAACTATATCGGAAGATTCTATCAACCCAACTAATTTTGAAAAGTAGGGTTCTTTTCCACGAAAGAATTCAATCCAAACTGAAGTATCAACTAAGATCATTATGTTCTATTGATTCTTCTAATTTTTTCAGCATTAAATTCATTAGAAAAGTGCAAAGGATGCTTTCTCAATTTTTCATTTAGTTTTTTTACTTTTGCAAGTTTAACCCACTCCGAGAGTGCCTTTTGTAAAGAATCAGTAATATTTTTACCTTCTGTATATTTTTGGACTTCAATTATTAAATCATCAGGCAGTATCGCTGTTACTTTCATACGATAAAAGATACGATGTTCCTTCGTATATGTCAATCTCATTTTTTTAGTCTAAGATTGGTTTTGCAAACATGTCGTATAACGAACTAGACTTACCGACGTAGGCTGACCCTGAGTCCCTTAGGGACTGGAACGACACTTGCGTAAGCAAGGGGAGTGCCAGAAGCCTATGTGTCGCAGACCGAGCGAGGCCTTGTGCCGAAGCGAAGCGTTTACGCGCTGTTATGCGAAGTTTGTGCTTTAATTAATCTTTTATCATACTTTCATTGATGATTTTTAAAGATTTTCCTTTTCTTGATTTATAAAATAGGAAGTCACTATCTAAAGTAAAGATATTCTGAATTTCATAAGTTTCTGAAATAGTCATTAGTGAGGCATCAGCAAAATCCATTGGTCGATCAGCATATTTTTCCATGAAAAATAAAATTGAACTAAATTGTTCATTATCTTGATTTAATATTGAAATTGCATTTTTATCAATCCACTCAATAAAAGCTTTTTGTATTCTTTTATTGTCAGATAATAAATAAGATACTTCCGTAACTACTGCAAGTGATGTAAATAATCTTCCTTTGAAATTTTTAAGAAAGGATCTGGATTGTAGGCAAAAGTTATCAGATTCGTCAAAAAAAGCAACAATAGGTCCAGTATCAATAATTGCTTTAATCATTTACGTTTCTTGTTTAAAGCTTCTTTTATGTATTTCTGATGGTTAATTGATTTGTCAGTAATACCGCTATTATATAATCCGAAATATTTTTCACCTAATTCATAGGCAGAAGGTTGCTTAGCGAAATTATCAATATAGTAAACTAAAGATTCTTTAATTACTTCAGATTTACTTTTGTTTTCGATTTTAGCAACTTCTGAAAGTTTTTTTTCTAGTTCTTCTGGTAACCTTAAACTTATCATAACAACCTTGTGATACACATGTATCACATTTTATTTAGATTGTCAAGAGTGTATTTTCTCCTTTTTTAATTTTGCAAAGCAAATTTGCACAAATTTCGTATAACGAACCAGCCTTATCGACGTTCCTCGTAGCTGAGCCTCCGTGCGGAGGCGTTAGCGTCGGCGCGAATTCTTGCGGCTGCAAGAATTGTGACGGAGAGGAATGTGGCGAAGCCGGAGCGAGGGCGCAAATCCCGAAGCGAACCGATAAGACGCTGTTATGCGACGTTTCAATTAGCAATACATTCAGTTTTGTATATCCTGTTTTCTTCAATATGAATGTTTTGAAAAAAAGATTTCAACCTTTTCGGAATATCTTTGATAGTTTTGAAAAAAAGAATTTTTTCCCTTTGTTTTATTTTTAATAGAAAATCTATCTTTGCTGTAATCGACAAAATCCCAAACTCTTTTTTTGCCTCTTTTTCACAAGACTTCTTGCAATTAGAAGTATCTTCGTTTTCATAGCAGATATTTAAACAATCAGTGATCGTTGAATCCTCGAAATAAATAATTCCTTCGAAATTGCCTTTATCTGATTTCCAGACTCCGACTTGTTGATTAAAAGAGCTTCCTAATTCATTAGATGAAATCAGAAAAAGACCATCTTTTAAAATAATTACTTCAAAACCTTCAAGAAACAACTTTGATGGAATTTTTAACGAGTCATTACAATAGTCATCATTTTCAATATCAAAAATGATTTCTTTTGTAAATATCCAGCCATTTGGTTTTCTCAATTGAATCCAATACCCAAAATCAATAGGAGTCTGCTCTACTTTTATTTTGAGTGACTCCTGACTGAATTCCAAATTTTCTTTAATTTTGGAAATTTTTTTCGATTTTAAATTTGGTTCTTCATAAATATATGCGATATTATTTTTTGCTCTCAGTCTTATTATTTCTTCCGGAAGTATCGGTGTAATATTAAGAAATAGAATTGTAATTATTATATGTTTCATTTTGAAATGTCGCATAACGACGTAGGCTGACCCTGAGTCCCGGAACGGGACGTTAGGGACTGGAACGACACTTGCGACTGCAAGGGGAGTGCCAGAAGCCTATGTGCCGCAGGCCGAGCGAGGGCTTGACCCGAAGCGATGCGTTAAGGCGCTGTTATGCGAAGTAATTGCTTATACTAGATCCAATTTTCTATTTTAAGAGATTGAATTCTTGAGAATTCTTTTTCGTTATTTGTGACGAGTATCCCATTGTTATTTAATACAATTGAAGCTATAATAAGATCGTTTGGACCAATTGGCAGACCTTTTAATTCTAAACTTGAGCGAATTTCAGAATAAATTTCGGATTCTACATCATTAAAACCAATAATTTCAAATGGATCTACAAAATCTAAAACGATATCCCTGTTCTTTTTTGAATTTTGGCTTTTAAGTGCACCTAGTAGCAGTTCTGCTTTTACGATAGAAGGAATTTTGATTCTATTCGGGTTAAGTTTTTTAATATTATTTTCAATTTTAAGATTTTTTCCTTTGAGAAAGTAAATACATATGTTTGTATCTAGAAAATAGTTCAAAATTCTTCTCTCTTACTATCATCTTTAAAACTCAACGTATCAGGCTTATTGAACGAATCATCGTCAATAGACCCATACAATTGGAAAAAGTTGTCAGGCCATTTTTTCTCAAAAGAGTTTTGTAATTTTCCTTTTACCCATTGCGATATAGAAACTTTTTCCTTCTTCGCAGCTAATTCAATTTTTTTGAGTGTATCTTGATCTAAATATAATGATAGCTGAGGCATTTTAGTCTCCTTCTGACGGATTACTCCAAGTATATGCGCAAGTATGTTTGTGTCAATCTATTTCTATATATCGGATTTTCTCTTAATTAATTTTGCAATTATTTCGCATAACGAACCAGGATTACCGATGTTTCCCGGCCCTGAGCCTTTAGGCGTTAGGGACTGGCTACGAGACTTGCGTAAGCAAGGTGAGTGCCAGAAGGGAAATGTGCCTTTAGGCCAAGCGAGGGCATCAGTCCCGAAGCGCAGCGGTAAGCCGCTGTTAGCCGCAGTCGCGTGATTTAGATTTTATTGTAATATTTTTCTAAGTTTATAGTTTTTAGTTTCGAATTTTGCGCAATTTTTTCGAAATCAGAATCATAAGTCGCAAGTGTCAAATTGTGTGAAATAGCCATTTGAGCAATTAAGACATCAATTGATGCAACTGTTAATCCTTTCTTTGCTAAATCATTTCTTAGTTGTGCAGCAAGTATATGATCTCTATTGGTCGGATTAATAAAGTTAAAAAATCGAAGATGATTGTTAATTTCATCGAAAAGTTTCTGATTTTTAATTCCAGTTAATATTTCTTGTAAGATAATTCCCGTTAGGAAGATTTCTTCTTCGTTTTTGATTATTTGAAAAAGAAAAGTATCTTCTGAGTTAACAGATTTATTTTTCCTTCTTAGGGCTTCTGACCAAACAGAAGTATCAATAAGTAGGTTCATTAAATTAAAGTTGAATTATGACTATTTCCTGAGCATTTTATAATCAGCTTTCGGATCATATTCAATTGTATTAAAAAACTTAATTATTTCTTTCTGTTTATGTTTTTTGATAAATTCAATAAGTGCAGTATTTACAGTTTCTCTTTTTGTTTTTAAGCCACTAATTGAATATGCTTCATCAAGTAATTTTGAATCGATGTTTAGATTTGTAGGCATGATTGATTTAATTTTCACACAATTACATGTGTAGGTCAATCAAATTATCATCCATAATTCTTTAATTTTATGATTTTTAGTTTAAATTTAACGCTATTGCACTTAACGAACCAGGCTTATCGACGTTCCTCGGAGCTGAGCCTGACGAGGCAGGCGTTAGCGTCGGCGCGCATTCTTGCGGTAGCAAGAATCGTGACGGAGAGGAATGTGGCGAAGCCGGAGCGAGGGCGTAAGTCCCGAAGCGAACCGATAAGGCATTGTTATACGCCGTTGAGTTGATTAACTATTTCTTTTACTGAAATTTTTAATTCAGGTATTTTGTTTTTACAAATACTGAAAATTATTTCGTGGTCAAGACCTTCATAATGATGAGAAATCACATCTCTCATTTTCATAATTTTTTTCCAATCTGTGTCTGGATATTTGTTCAGAAATTGAGTGTCTAATTTTACAACGGCTTTAACATTCTCGCCAATTGCTTGTAGTCTCATTGCTATTGAATCTAAAATAGTAATTCCATCATGGGAATTAATGAGATCATCAGGGAATTGAATTTTATTGAATCTAGTTTCAATAATTAGAATCGATTCTAAGATAAATTCCAATCTTTCAGAGATTTCTTCAGACATTTATAATATCTTTTTGAATTCTATTAAGAAATGAAGGTTTAATTTGATTTCTTTTTCTAACAAGATCCACATTGCGTTCAAAAAGTTTCTCCAAAAATATTTTCAATCCAACAAATGAATCAAAATCAGGAGATTTCATTTCAACGAGTAAGTCAACATCGCTATTTGAATTAACTTTGCCTTTTGCAAAAGAACCAAAAATCCCGATTTTTAAAACTCCAAAATCTTGATTTAGAATTGGTTTGATTTTGGTCAATTCGTCAATCAATTCTTGTTTTGATTCTACTCTCATATGTTTATTATTCAAATTCTAAATAAAAAGTCAATAAATGGGAATCTAAATTTCTTTATGAATTGCATTCCTTTTATTGATTTTCCAAAATTTTTCTCAATTTAAGGTTAATTTTACGAAATGGCGTATAACGAGCCAGCTACCCGACGTAGGCTGACCCTGAGTCCCGGTAACGGGACGTTAGGGACTGGAACGACACTTGCGCAGGCAAGGGGAGTGCCAGGAAGCCTATGTGTCGCAGACCGAGCGAGGGCTTGTCCCGAAGCGAAGCGTTAAGGCGCTGTTATGCGAAGGTTTGGGGTGATAGCTAATTTTGTTTAATTAACTAACTTTTATTCCTAAGACATCTAATGGATTAGAATTATTTTTTAAAACAAAGAGCATTCTTTGAGCTGGGCCTTGCGGAATATTCCTTCCTGATTCCCATGCTTCAACAGTCTTTTCTGAAACTCCTAATGTATTGGCAAAAACTGATTGAGTGAGATGTAATTTAGTTCTGATATTTTTAATATCTTTTCCTTTAAAATTAGGAAGTTTGGGAACAAATATCGAAGTTTGTTTCAGGGATAGATTGGACTTTCCATCTGAAAATTCTACAGCTTCGCTTAAACCTTTTTTAAGACTATTAAATAGTTTATTATTTTCTATGTTTTTCATACCTTCCTTTTTCCTTTTTTAAGAGATTCTTTTAAAACTAATGTTAATTGTCCTAGGATTTTAAGTTGTGCCTTGGTTAAATTTTCTTTATCATTTTTTTCAAGTAATGTTATGAGAAATAGAATTTCAAATTCTTCAACATCTAAGTAGAAAACTCTGATTCCTGAACTTTTACCCGATCCCATTTTCTTCCATCGAATTTTTCGAATACCGTTAGTTTCTTTAATTACAACACCAGATTTAGGGTTCTCAAGAAGATGAGTTTGAAACTCTAAAAGTTCCTGATCATCAAGTTTAGCTTTCTTCCAGAAATTGTCGAAATCGGGTAAATGAACAAATAATCTCTTCAATAAACAATTATACCCTACCCAGTAGGGGTTGTCAAGAATTCAAATTGGAAAATTTTTTTCAGAATTTCGTATATTCGGAAAGAGTCTCCCCAAACTATCGCATAACGAACCAGGCTAAACGACGTTCCTCGTAGCTGAGCCTACGGAGTAGGCGTTAGCGTCGGCACGTATTCTTGCGTAGCAAGAATCGTGACGGAGAGGAATGTGGCGTAGCCCGAGCGAGGGCTTGTCCCGAAGCGTAGCGTTAAGTCTCTGTTATACGAAGAGAAAATATATTTACTTCTTATCTCGCTTCCATCCAGAAATGATATCTGTTCCATAATTCTCAAAGATTGCATGTTCTCTATCAACTGGATTAAGAGATTTGTCTTTGGAAATATAAAATATAAATAAATCTGAATTTAATTTTAGGTTGGACTTTGATCGTAAATAAATTAAATTATTGAAAACCCTCCATTCACCAAAGTCATTTTCTATATTACATCCGCCATCATCGCAGCCTCCAAATATACTCGTTCTGTATATATTGTTTTCTTGAAAATAAATATTGAAGTTACCCCCATGTTGGTTGTCCAAAAATTTACCATAAACATTCTCTTCAGTTATTTTAGATGCATCAGGAAAATTATACTCTGTACAATCCCAATTTAGGTAGCCTATGAATACCCAACCAACTTTGTCTTGAAATTCTACTTTTGCCCATTTGGAATAAATATTATCAATTGATATGGGATCACCAATTTTGAGTACTGATACAATAGATTGATACGGAATTAAGTCTATTTTTTCTCCGTCAAGATTCGGCTGAGATCTCAATCTTAACCCACTTTTTACACCTACACATTGCTTTTCTATCTCCAATTCTTGTTTTGTAGCAGATTCAGCATTTGAATCTGATGGAGTAGAATTATTGATTTTGCTGTCTTCCTGACATGTAAATATAAATGAAAAAATTAAAATAGTTATTCTCAACATTTTGTTTCCTAAATTTTATTTTCTTTTCGTATAACGAACTAGACTAACCGACGTAGGCTGGCCCTGAGTCCCGGAACGGGACGTTAGGGACTGGCACGTAGCTTGCTTATGCAAGCGAGTTACAGAAAGCCTATGTGCCGCAGGCCGAGCGAGGCCTTGTGTCGAAGCGTAGCATTAAGTTGCTGTTAGGCGAAGTGACCTAATTATATAGATGAATTTTGTGAAATTTGCTCATTAATTTAAAATGTTTATCTAGCGTAAATAATGAACATTGATTTTGTAAAGTATTCTGTAGAATAAGTAAATCTGGAATTCCAATTTTATTTATTCCATTTTTTAAATTGATGAATTGCATTTCTTTAATCTGTAACCAATCAATAGACATATCAAAGCACTCAATTGATTCCATAATTTGAATTAATTGAAATTGCTTTTTTAATTTTAAGAAAGGAATAATCTCGGTAAGAATTAATTCATTTGTATAAATATTACCTAAATCTATTAATTTATCAACTTCAGTGGAGATTTTAGAGTCTGAATGTCTAAAATATTCTATCCAAACTGAAGAATCCAATATAATCTGATTCATCTCTTTCTTAAATTATTTAGGTTTATATCGAGATCAATTGTGCCTTTAAATTTCTTTATACTTTTTAATTTTTCTTTTCTGATTAATGTATTCAAGCCTTCCTTAATCACATCAGTTTTGGTCTTCATATGGGTAAGTTTCATTGCTTCTAAAACCAAATCTTCCGGAATATCAATTGTAGTTCTCATCTTATGCATAAGATTAAGAGAATCTATGCATAAGTCAAGCAAAGAATCTTTAGCTTCTTGTCAGAATGACCATGAAATTTAATAAATCTGGGCATCCTCATCAAATATTTCTTTCTAAATCCTCCTCCTGGGTCGCACACATTTAGGTCATTTCGCATAACGAACTAGACTTAACGACGTTCCTCGACCCTGAGTCCCGAACGGGACGTTAGGGACTGGCACGTAGCTTGCGTATGCAAGCGAGTGACAGAAGAGGAATGTGGCGAAGCCGGAGCGAGGGCGCAAGTCCCGAAGCGACCTGATAAGGCGCTGTTATGCGGAGTCGCTTCCTTCACCAGTCATTTCTAAAGCCTTTCTTATTAAAGACTTTGAAAGATGAATGTCATTTTCTTCTAAAAGTTTAAGAGAACTATTTATTTCTGAGATTAATCCTTTTTCCTTAGCCGAGATAAGAATTCCTATCGTTCCAATCACTTTAAGATTTTCATATTTTGCTACTTTCCTAGCTTTTTTGTCATCAAGCAATAGAATACTGTTTCTATTTTCCTTTGATAAGACAATTGCTTCCGATTCACCTTTTCCGAGTGAAATTCTATAAGCATTGAATGCTTCGATATTATTGCATTTTTTAACGAACGGTTTACTCCATTCATCAAGCTGAGAACTATATTTTCTTTCTGATTTAATAATTTCTTCGAAAACAGAATTAGGAACGATAATTTCCTGGAAAATGTCCTTTAATAGATGAAGTTTGTGAATGATTGCTAGTGATATTAGAGGCGAGGAGTCTGCGATTATAATCAAAATTGCTTATCTTAAATGTGAAACTTCTGAATCTAATTCATTTGAATCATAATCGATAACTGGAATGCCATCTTTTGAAATTTTTTGCATAAATGATTGAACGTCTAATGAAGAGAATTCAGCAGCTTGCGAAATTGAATAAATATCAAATTTTTATCTTTAAAGTCCATTTTTTATTGGGTTTTAAGCGATTTCGCATAACGAACTAGACTTACCGAAGTTGTCCTCCTGGCATGCAGCTTGCGTAAGCAAGGCGAATGCCAGGAGGACAATTTGCCGCAGGCCGAGCGAGGCCTTGTGCCGAAGCGTAGCGGTAAGTCGCTGTTACACGACGTGTGGCTTATACACTAGCTAATGTTTTCTTTCCCTTTTTAATAACTATTTCACCACCTAATGTGTGAATTAGTTTAGATAAGACCAGTAAGGTAGGGTTGCCTTGTTTACCACTTCTAATTTCTTGAATAACAGTGCTAGAAACATTAGCTTTTTTAGAAAGTTCCCTTACGGAAACTTTTTGAGATTCCATTAATTCAATTAAAGTTTCGGAAAGATTGAGAGCATCATATTCCTTTTCAAATTTAGATTTAAAGGATTTATCTTTCATTAAACGATCAAATGTAGATTTAGTAGTAGATGCCTTTTTTACTTCTTGTTTCATAATCTTCCCTTCTTTTGATAGCTCTAACTTTTTCGTTTTTTGGCAATTTATCAGTTTTTTTGACAAAAGCGTTAGTTATTATAATTTTCTTCCCTTTAACAAAAAAGCAAAGGAATCTGTGAGGAATAGGTTTGAAAGCGAATAGGGAATCACCTTCAAAATTGAATTTAGTTTTGTCTTTGATTTCTCCAAAATCAGCTAATCTTTTGAACAAAACCAATGTTTTGATCTTTGAATCATCTGTTAGTTCATTGAAATATTCTAGAACATCTGACTTTTCTTTTTCATCAAAATACCATTCAATAGTGAATTTTTCGCCTTTATAAGCTGTAAATTCTTTCACAAATCAGGTGTAACGGAAAAGCGGCACATATTCAATTCTTTTTTTTCTTTTTCCTATATTTTAAGTCTTCGATATTTTTTTGCCACATGCCGCATAACGAACCAGGCTTGCCGACGTAGGCTGACCCTGAGTCCCAACGGGACGTTAGGGACTGGAACGACACTTGCGTAGGCAAGGGGAGTGCTAGAAGCCTATGTGGCGCAGCCCAAGCGAGGGCTCGTCCCGAAGCGAAGCGGTTAGTTGCTGTTATGCGACGTGTGCTTTTTCTTCCTTTATTTCTTTTTCTATTGCTTTTTGAACAAATTGATTTAAGGAAATTCCTTCTATCAATGATTTTCGATAGGCTCTTCTATGAAGTTCAGTAGGAATTCTGACATTGAATGAACCTTTAAAAGACTTTTCTGGATCTTTCTTTGCTTTTAAACATAATTCAAGATAGTCATTAACAGATTCGATGAATGCCTTTTTAATTTCATTAACAGATTTACCTTCAAAAGAAATTAAATCTTCAATTCCTTCAATTTTTCCATAGAAAATTTCATCTTCGGAATCAAAATGCACTGACCCAAGATATCCTTTATATTCCATTAGATCTTTCATTCTATATACCCTTCAGATTTTAATTCGTCTAAAATTTGATTGATTTGGTAGGATTTTAAAATATTACCAGGATGAGGTTTGTGAAGACGAATCACATGTTTTCCCTTTTCATGTATCCATGCAACCCTTGAACCAGAAGATTTTCCTGAATTATCTTCAATGTAATCAAACCCATTTAAAAGTTTTCTGAGTTCATCGTAAGTAAAATCCTTTGGTTTAGTTAAAATTCTAGCTAAAAGTTTATCTTTTTTGGACACTTACGGCTAGTCTAAATAAAGGCATCAAAAAAGCAACTAGAAATCAGTTGCATTTTTTTAGTTTCTTATTTTTTACGTTTTCTAAATAGCTTTTTGTAATAGAATAAAGTTTTAGCTCATGTCGCATAACGAACCAGCTACCCGACGTAGGCTGACCCTGAGCCTTTAGGCGTTAGGGACTGGAACGACACTTGCGTAGGCAAGGGGAGTGCCAGAAGGGAAATGTGCCTTTAGGCCAAGCGAGGGCATCAGTCCCGAAGCGCAGCGGTAAGCCGTTGTTATGCGACGTTTCCGGAATTGAAAATTAGGTTAAGCCACGGATGGCGTTTACATTAGGCTTTTAAGAGAACAAATTCTTCTTTTCTTTTATTTCTTCTTGGAACTGCTTTAATTTCAACATCAAAGCCGCAGGCATGCACATAATCGATTAGAGTGGATACTTTTATATCAGATCTTGATTCGATTCGCGATACGCTTACCTGGGAAAATCCATCAACGTCAGTTTGTTTAATACCTTGATTTAGTCTTAGCTCAGCAAGTTTCAATTTAAAAATTTGTTTTTGAGCCTCATCTTTAGCTTGGTCAATTATATCTTGTGAAACATATTTTTCAAGGTCAGTGTTGAAGTTTTTTAATTCTTTTTTTACTTTTTTCTTAACCATACTATAAATCTCCCAAGTATTCAGAATATAATTTTTCTGCTTTATTAATCATTACAGGATAGAACTTTTTTGAAGTCGCTTTGTTGCCACCTATCAGTAAAATAGCATTTTTCTTTGGATCAAAAACGAAAAAGATTCGGAAGGGTCTATTTTTGCTATTTATTCTAAGTTCTTTTAGATTTTTTATCTTTGATCCTGTAATTGTATCCACATGTGGTCTACCAAGCCTAGGACCAAATTCTTTAAGAATTTCAATTGAAACTAGAATATCTTTTTTTGCTTCTATATCTAAATCCTTGATCCAAAGAATTAGTTCTTCAGTTCTTTTTATTTCAAACACTTTACTGAATATAACGTCCGCGTTATGTTTGTCAATAGAAATCTAGCAAATTCTTCAAGATAATTTATTGCAATTTTTCACTCTTACGGGCACGGACGCCCGTTCTTATTTGAGCTTTAGGAAATTTCGGCTAACGAACCAGCTACCCGACGTAGGCTGACCCTGAGCCTTTAGGCGTTAGGGACTGGAACGACACTTGCGTAGGCAAGGGGAGTGCCAGGAAGCCTATGTGCCGAAGGCCAAGCGAGGGCGCAAGTCCCGAAGCGAAGCGGGTGGCGTATGTTATGCGAAGTTCAATATTTTAATTTATAATTAATAATTGATATGTTTCGGGGCTAAGGCTTATTAATCGAGCAACTATATTCGCATTTTTGCTTTTTTCTAAGGTTATCATTTTATTCATATATTGATTTTGAAAAACTTTGATTGTTTTGTTTTTTACTTTAACATTCGCTAAGAAATCGGTTCGAAATTTTTGAGTAAATTCTTCCGATGTAATCTCTTTGGATATATATTCACCATTGAATTCGAATATTTTGTTTAAATCTTTTTTGTTGATATTATCGATACTTTTTCCTTCAATTGTCCAGGGCATAGAATTTGCGTAAAACAAAGATTTCTCAATTCCAACTAAAATAGCTTTTTGTAAATCATTTTGTTGTAGAAAAGGTATCATATCATTTATGATTCGTTTTGCTTTATCATCAGATAAAATCAATTCAATTCCTGTACCCGCTGATATTCTTAATTTTTTATCTTCGATAGCGAAAATAATTAATATGCCATTGCTTAGTTTTCCTCCAATTTTATATTTTTCGAATGCTTCGATAGAATATTCTAGTATATTTTGTTTTCCGGTTGATGAAATGATTATTACTCTTATATCGATGATCAATTCTTTGTGAATTTTTTCTAAATAAGTATTTGTTTCTGATACAAATTTGGAATCTAAATAATTATTTTGATCTAAGAAGAAGATTAAATCTTTAGATTTTGAATCTGAATTACAGGATATATAAAGTATTAATATAATTAAAATTGTGTAATTTTTTATTTTAATCATTTTATTCCCTTTACGTGAGATTTATTGAATTTCGCATAACGAACCAGGCTTGCCGACGTTTCCCGAAGCGAAGCGGGTGGCGTATGTTATGCGGAGTTTTTTTTGCCTGGACGAAAAAGAAAGCCACGGATGGCGTTTTCTTAGATCTTGCTACTGTGAAGATCAATATTATTGATTAAAAATCAATAGAAAAAAGAAGCAACGAATTGATTTTCACGGAAGAGAAAGAAATCCGAACAAATTCATTGTAAAGCTAAAAGACCAATGGAAGTCATTAAAAATAGAGTAAGAGTGAGTATATTTACGAATGCCAAGTTTTTCAATTTTCCGGAATTGTGAAGATGAGAAAAACTCAGTATAAATGAATCGAAAGCGAAGGGACAAAATTATTTTCCCGATTGAGGCTTATATAGGAACGAATGCCACGTAAACAGGGAAGAGAAATCGAAGAGATTTTAAAAGAGAATATAAGGAAAGGAATATTAAAGTTTTAAAATTTAATGAATGCATTCTTCATTTTTCATCTTAAAGAATGTAAGTAAAAAAAGAAAATCTTGAAAACACGAAGAGATAATATAACTCAAATCAAAAAGAAACGTAAAGCGGAAAAACCTAAGAACTTCAAATTTCTGATTTATTTTATTGCTTTTTTTATACTCTCACGGGCACGGACGCCCGTTCTTATTTGATTCCAAAAAAAATGTCGCATAACGAACGAGGCTAAACGACGTTCCTCGGAGCTGAGCCTACGGAGTAGGCGTTAGCGTCGGCACATCTCCTTGCCTTGCAAGGAGTGTGACGGAGAGGAATGTGCCGAAGGCCAAGCGAGGGCGAAGACCTGAAGCGCAGTGTTTAGCCGCTGTTACATGCAGTCGCTTATTCTCCAGTTATTTGTAGGGCTTTTTCTATTAAAGCTTTGGAAAGATGGATATCATGTTCCTCAAGAAGCATTAATGAACTTTTAACTTCAGTTACTAATCCCTTTTCTTTTGCAGAGATAAGAATTCCAATCGTTCCAATGACTTTTTGATTTTCTAATTTGGCAACTTTTCTAGCCTTTTTATCATCAAGTAATAGAATGCTATTTTTTAATTCCTTCGATAGAACAATAGCTTCAGATTTACCTTTTCCTAATGAAAGTCTATAGGCGTTAAAGGCCTCTATATTGTTGCATTTTTTTATAAAGGGTTTAGTCCATTCTTGTAATGTGGAACTGAATTTTTTGTCTGTCTGGGCAATTTCTTCGTAAACAGAGAAAGGAACGATGATTTCCTGAAAAATTTCATCTAAAAGATGTAGCTTATTAATAATTGCTAGTGATATAAGGGGGGACGAGTCAGCAATTATTATCAATGTTAATCTATTTTAACAAAGAAGATTCGGAATCTAGGTCATTTGAATCGTAATCAATAACTGGTATTCCGTCTTGTGAAATTTTATGCATAAAAGTTTTTAAATCTAAAGATGAAAACTCAGCTGCTTGTGTTAAAGTAAATCTACCCTTAGTAAAAAGGTGTTTAGCAAATTCAAATTTTAAGTCATTTTTTAATGAATCTTCCGTTTCGTTTATTGCTAAAAGTAGATGGTCTGGAATTTCTATCTGCAGAAGGCTCATAGTTCGATTTTGATGTAGAATTTGGATTTGTCAAATTGATTTACTTTAGTATTCGTTTGGATATTGCCTTTTCTGATCAAATTTTAAGCGATTGCGTGTAACGAACCAGGCTTACCGACGTTTCCCGCCCCTGAGCCTCTTTAGAGGCGTTAGGGACTGGAACGAGACTTGCGTAAGCAAGGGGAGTGCCAGAAGGGAAATGTGCTGTTATGCGCTGGCTCCGTTGCAACTAAATAAATTTCTCAATAGAAACATTGAATATTTTAGCAAGATTTTTCGCAGTTTTAAGACTTATAGGCCTGATATCCTTTTCCATATTCGAAATATGCTGCTTCGGAATATCACCCAACAAATGTCCTAACTCGGTTTGTGTAATTTTTTCTCTTTCTCGATATAATCTAAGATTAAAACCCGGAGTTATAGTTTTCTTAATATTTTTATACCAATCAGTTTGAAATACATCAACAGTTTCATTTTCGTTTTCTTCTAAGATATGAAGCTTCTTTCCAT
>JARJFC010000549.1 GCA_029310945.1 Leptospira sp. 96542 | reverse complement strand
CTACTGGGTGCGCGCCAATGCCACGCCCATGCGCGACGGGGAACGCGTGACCGGTTACCTGTCGGTGCGCACGCGCGCGTCCGACGAGGAAATCGCCGCTGCCGAGGCGCTGTACGCGACCATGCGCGCGGAGGCGGCATCGGGGCGTCGGGTGCACGTGTTGCACCACGGCGAAGTGCGCAACAACAGCCTGGTCGGGCGCTTGTTGCGCTGGCTGCGTCCCGAGCTGCGGGGCAGCTACTTCGGCGCCATGCTGCTCACCGCGCTGATCGGGCCGGTACTGGCCCACTTTGGTTTTTCCCCCTGGGTGGGCACCGTGGCCGCCATCGTGGCCGCCATCGTCTTCGGCTTCTACCTGGTGCGCATCGGCATCAAGCCTCTGCAGGATGTGATCGAGACCGCCAATCTGCTGGCCGCGGGCGATCTGACGCGCCAGGTGCATGTCACCACCAAGGGTGAAATCGGCCAGTTGCAATTGGCCTTGGCGCAGCTGGCCGTGTCGGTGCGCACCGTGGTGCGTGACGTGCGGCACGAGGTCGCCAATTTGCTGGATTTCGTTGTGGCGTGTGTTTTCGATGTTTAACTCAATGAGGAAGTTACGGTTTGAACCAACAGCTGTT
>JARJFC010000548.1 GCA_029310945.1 Leptospira sp. 96542 | reverse complement strand
TCCTGGAAAAAACCGTCTCTGACCAACATTTAGTTGTTTGGTGGCATGAAAAAGCGGGAGAAACTCCCGCTTTTCAGGGCGCGGATGCCTTCCATCGTTTCCGTCTGCGCTGTGTAGCGGTTCAGGTGCCGTGTGTTGAAGCAGTGGCGCACGAGATCGCGCTCCAGCCGCAACTCGTCCGCCAAGGTCATGTGCGCACCACGACGGATGAGTGACAGCGAGACTTCCAGCATCAGCGGCGAATGGGTGCGCAGGGCCTTGAGCGTGGCCTCGGCCCAGGCGGCATGTGGACTGCCCTGCGCCACTTCCGACTCCAATGCGCCAACGATGTCGAGTACGGTGGCATGGCTGAAGCAATGCGCCATCGCGTCCAGCGGCAAGGTGCCCGGGGGCGGTGCGGCCTCGTAGGCCGCCCGCCAAGTTCCGAGTGCCTGAGCATCGAAGGACGGCAGGTCGGCCAGTGCGTCCCAGGCTTCGTGCAAGCGGCCTGCATCCAGACAGGCATCGGCCAACTGCAGGGCCAGCGCATCACCTGCGCCGATGACTTCGCTGGTCAAGGCCAGCCACTCACCGCCGCGCTGTGGGCAACGCGCTAGGAACCAACCACCGCCCACGTCCGGGAA
>JARJFC010000547.1 GCA_029310945.1 Leptospira sp. 96542 | reverse complement strand
CGCCGGATTTCACCCAGGTCAACCCACACATCAACCGCGTGCTGGTGACACGGGCCCTGCGCCTGCTGGACGTGAAGCAGGACGAGCGTGTGATCGACTGGTTCCGCGGCCTGGGCAACTTCACCTTGCCCCTGGCCACGCAGGCGCTGGAGGTGCTGGGCATCGAAGGCAGCGAGGCTCTGGTGGCCCGCTCAAGGGAGAACGCCAGCTACAACGCCCAACGGCGTGCCGCGCCCTGGACGCCGCTGGCGCCAACGCGTTTCGAGGCGCGCAATCTGTTTGAGCTGGCCCCGGCAGACTTGCAGGGTTACGGCGCGGCACAGAAATGGCTGGTCGATGCACCGCGTGAAGGCGCATTTGCCCTGGCCAAGGTCCTGGCCGATTGCGTGCAGGCCCCGGAAAGCGCACCGGGGTACGTCCTGCCTCGCCGCATCGTCTACGTGAGCTGCAATCCCGCGACTCTCGCGCGGGACGCGGGCCTGCTGGTGCACCAGGCGGGGTACCGATGCACGGCGGCGGGCGTGGTCAATATGTTTCCGCACACCGCGCATGTCGAGAGCATCGCCGTGTTCGACCTGGATGCGCCAGCGCAGGGCCTGTGACCTCGATCATCCGAGTCGTGGC
>JARJFC010000546.1 GCA_029310945.1 Leptospira sp. 96542 | reverse complement strand
GGCCGTTCCAAACGGAACGGTGTGCCCAGAACCCTATTTACCTAACATGCATTAGGTAAATAAAATTTTATTCTTTTTTTAAACGAATATAAAGCTCTTTTGAAGGGATGCGACATGTGTTCCATCCACGACCCAAGCTGCCAGATTCGCGTCGACACCGCCTTCGACGAAGTCGTGACGGCCTGCGCCGGCAGCCCGCGCCCGGGCCAGGACGGCACCTGGATCACGCCCGCCATGCGGCGCGCCTACGCCGATCTGCACCGCGCGGGCCATGCGCACAGCATCGAGACCTGGGTCGCCGGCGAATTGCGCGGCGGGCTCTATTGCGTGTCTCTGGGTCGCGCGGTGTACGGCGAGTCCATGTTTGCCCGCGCCACCGACGCCTCCAAGATCGCGCTCTCGGCGCTGGTGGCTTTCTGCCGGCACCAGGACATCCGCCTGGTCGACTGCCAGCAGAACACCACGCACCTGGCCTCGCTGGGGGCACACGAGATCCCCCGGGCCGAGTTCCTGCGACACCTGGCCCAGGCTCGCGATCTCCCCGCGCCACGCTGGCAATTCGACCCCCTATACTGGAACGAACTCATCCCCTCCGCCGTCGCCAGCCCCTGACACCGCGCGCCG
>JARJFC010000545.1 GCA_029310945.1 Leptospira sp. 96542 | reverse complement strand
AGGTGAGCAACGCGCCGGCGCGTTGATCGGCGCACCGCCCCGCAGGACACCCGCACGGATGCTGAAACGACTGTCGCGATGGCTGACTTCCGGGCGCGGGCGCGCTGGCCGGCGTGGCACGGATCCGGATGTCGACGCAAACCGCTTTGACCTGCACCCCGAGGCCAGCCCGTCCCTGCTGCATGCCCTGGACGAACTGCCACCGGACGAGGCCGTGGTGCCCACGCCGACGCGGGGCTCCCCCGACAAGAACCAGGCCATCGATCGGTCCGCCTATCGCCAGCACGCCATCCACCGCCGTCCGGCCCCGGCGAACTCCCCACCGTCACGTTTCATGCGCGGTTCCTTGTCCCACCCCTTGCAAGCCCTTTGGCGCTGGTTGGCCCTGCTGCTGATCGCGGCGCTGGCGCTGCAGATCTTCTTCCTCGGGCGCATCGCGTTGATGACCCGCGTCGACCCGCAGTCCACCGCCTTCGAGCGCTCCGAGTTCCTGCGCCTGTGGCAGGAAAGCCGGGCGGAGCCGCCTCCGCCCCCGTCGGCGAACGGCAAGAAGCCGATCGCGCGCAAACCCAAGCCGTTTCGTTGGCGCCAGCAATGGGTGGACTACGAACGGATTTCCTCCCAC
>JARJFC010000544.1 GCA_029310945.1 Leptospira sp. 96542 | reverse complement strand
TGCTCGGCAAGCACCTGAGCTGAGTTTTCAGGGTACCCCGGCCCGTTTCGATTCGACGACGGGCACTGAAAAAGCCGCTGCCCCGCAGCGGCTTTTTTCATCTCGCGTCTCACCCTGGCCTGTCGGTTCTGGTCCGACCAACAAGCGTCGGCCAAAAGGACAGTGAGCGGTTTAGCCAAATGCCCGAGGGCTCTCAGAGCCTGAACACGCTCACGACCTCGGCCAACTGAGCCGCCTGGTGCTTCAGGCTTTCGGCCACCGCGGCGCTTTCCTCGACGAGGGCCGCGTGCTGCTGGGTCACGTGGTCCAGTTGATTGACCGCGTCGCCAACCTGGCTGATGCCGGAGGACTGCTCATGGGTAGCGCTGGCGATTTTCCCGATCAGTTGGGTCACACGATGGACCTGGGCCACGATCGCGTCCATGGATGCGCCAGCTTCGTTGACCTGGGACGCACCAACCTCGATCTTCTCGACGCTCGCGGTGATCAGGCTCTTGATTTCCCTGGCCGCATCGGCCGACCGACCCGCCAGGCTGCGCACCTCTCCAGCCACTACCGCGAAGCCTCGCCCTGGTTCTCACCGGAACGCGCAGCTTCCACCGCCGCGTTGAGCGCAAGGATGTTG
>JARJFC010000543.1 GCA_029310945.1 Leptospira sp. 96542 | reverse complement strand
CCGCCACCGAGCGTTGGCGCGGCCTGATGCGAGAGCGCGGCTATCGCTCCAGCGTGGCGATTCCAGTTGGACCGAGCGACAGCACGCCCTTCTTCGTGTTGACGCTGTTCTGCACCTTGCCCGGCGGCTTCAGTTCCGCTCACCAGCATTCTTTCATCGAGCAATTGCAGACCCTGCTCGTCTTCGCCCTGATGGCGATAGAGGGTCGACATGGGCCCGCCCGTGTCGTGCCATATGCGACGCGCCAGCATTGGGCCAGCCTGCTGCGCACCGATGCGCTGGAGATGCATTACCAACCGCTGCTGGACCTGCAGACGGGCGGTATCAGCAAGGTCGAAGCCCTGGCGCGTTTGCGCGAGGACGGCCGTTTGCTGGGGCCGGGCGAGTTCTTCGCCGCCTTGTTGCCCAGCGATTTCGTGGAGCTGTATGCGCGCGGACTGCGGGAAGTGCTGCGCCAGCGCGAGCTTTGGCGGGATGCCGGACTGGATCTGGCCGTCTCCTTGAACCTGCCATCGAGCGCCCTGGTGGACCCCCGTTACTTCGACGTGACCCAGCGCATCCTTCAGGAGCAGGGCTGCGCGCCGGAGATGCTGACCCTGGAACTGTTGGAGACCGGCGCCATCGG
>JARJFC010000542.1 GCA_029310945.1 Leptospira sp. 96542 | reverse complement strand
TTTCGAGTTCGGGAGGAGGCAGTTATTCTATACTAGGTGCTGCTAGCGAAAAAACGGTGGATGTGAACCTAACCATAGACGGTAAGGATGTGTACAATCATTTCCAAGAAACTGCCAATGGTGTTTATCAATACGCACAAATTCTTTCCACCAATGAAAACAATTTAAACATCCAGAGGATGGAACAAGAAAAGCTCATAAACCAACATGCCTACACAGTGAATTGGGACGCAAGGGAAGTAGCGAAAGATGCACTTTCTCCTACCTTCCAAACATACCTGGACCAAATGAAAAATTATGAATGTACCAGGGCTTGTAAAGATTACCAGGCTGGTTTCCAAGCTGAATTTGGTGATGAATTGAAAGTACTCAAAGACAATGGGTTGGAATTCATCAACGGAAAAATTGTACGGAGTTTGACGAGTGATGAGAAAATACTTTTGGGTCAGGCGGAAGATTATAATGCCCTTACCGACGCCCAGAAGAAAGATTTTGGAGTCTGTTTTAAAGACCCTAGTGCAGGATCTTGTGCCACTCTACTCATGCAAGAGTTTGATTATTCGGTGGATGAGGTGAGTAATGTAGTGACCCTCACCAAAAGAATCAGCAATGGATCCATTGCTGG
>JARJFC010000541.1 GCA_029310945.1 Leptospira sp. 96542 | reverse complement strand
TTGCAAAAAGGGATACGGCTTCGTCGAGTGACTCAGCAACCACCATATCACCGTTTGGTGCATAGTATGCAGGGATCCGATGACCCCACCAAAGTTGGCGAGAGATACACCAATCTTTGATATTCTCGGCAACTGCGCCGCAGTTGCCGCGACGCGCTCGCACCCTTCGGACCGGACCTGCATCCGCGCTTCAAGCAATGGTGTGACGAGTATTTCTTTCTGAAGCACCGCAACGAGCAACGCGGCGTGGGCGGTATCTTCTTCGACGATTTCGCGGAACTGGGCTTTGAGCGCAGCTTTGCCTTGCTGCGCAGCGTGGGAGACGCATTTCTGGGGGGCTACCTGCCCATCGTCGAGCGCCGCCGTGACACGGCCCACGGCCAGCGCGAACGTGATTTCCAGCTCTACCGCCGCGGCCGGTACGTCGAGTTCAACCTGGTCTGGGATCGCGGCACGCATTTCGGCCTGCAGTCGGGCGGGCGCACGGAATCCATCCTCCTGTCCATGCCCCCGCTGGCCAGCTGGGCCTACCAGCAGACCCCCGAACCAGGTTCGCCCGAAGAAGCGCTGTACCTCCACTTCCTGCCGCGACGCGACTGGCTGAAGGGCGCCGTCTGATGGCGCTCAA
>JARJFC010000540.1 GCA_029310945.1 Leptospira sp. 96542 | reverse complement strand
CGCAGCGTCGCCACGCAGGGCGAAGCCAGACGCAGCAACCACCAGGGGAAGGCTTACGGCTTAGGAACTGAAAAGGATTGCCTGGCTGGAAAGTGCCGAAGACGGCCAGGCCGGGATAGTCGGTGGGCGTGAGCAGGGCGGACTCCGCTTCCTGCTGGCTGACCGGTTCACCCAGCAGGTCGTGAAAGGGACGCGCCAAGGTCCGGGTGGAGTACAGCCCATTGCCCTCGGACAGCACTTGCCCCAGATGCCCTTCGATGATCTGCAAGGTCACGATGCCGTCGGTGACCGTCTGCACCGGCAAGACAGCCTTGGCCAGGATCAGGCCACGCTGCCGGTAATAGTTGGTCACGCGGTTGGTCACCGCCTCCATTTCACCGATGGTGAAACCGTCGGCCTGCTGTTCACGCAGGGCCTGATCCAGCAGGCCACGCACCTCGGCGATCTGAATGCCGTGACGCGGGAGATCACGCGCGTCCTGCAACTCGAAACGCGTCACCTGGATGCGTGGCCCTTCACCTGGTGACAAGGAGCGCTCCACCAGAGGCGGAATCTCCAGCAAACCACCTGGCGTGGGCGACGGGGGGATGCGGGCAGCGGTATCGGGACGCGCCGCCCCGGTTGCAAGG
>JARJFC010000053.1 GCA_029310945.1 Leptospira sp. 96542 | reverse complement strand
GTCCTTTTACCTGTTTGGTCCCAATTCCTAGGTTTCGATTCGGTCCTACGCTGAATCTTTGGAAAATATGTGGTTTGCCCACACAGAGCCATACATCACTTGTCGGGCTCAGTTGGCTCATTTTTCCATCGATGGAGGTGGAACCGTCCAAATTTGGGTGGAGGGAAGACATGGTTTCCTTGTCACAATGCACAATCCTTCGTTTCCCGCTGGCTTTGTCCTCGAATTGAAAGGAGGGGTTTGGCGAGTCTGCTTCCCAGGCAAGCAAGGTTCCCGAAAAACGAACAATTTTCCTCCCTTTGTTTTGCCATCCCCATTGGGATGTCGGGACGAAGAGGATCCATAGGTAAGTTACCACAATTAACACAATTTTCATTCGGATTTCACAATTTTATTTGACAGATCGACAAAAATCGACTATTTTCCTCGTAATTCTCAGAACATATTGTGGCGAAATTCGTCCAATGTCGCCTGGGAATGAACCGAAAAATTCAGGAAACAAACTCATAGGAGTAACCATCGAATGTTCAATTCTCTTCGATTAGGAATCATGGGGCTTTTGTTTGTTGCTATGGCAGGAAGCCTCAGCGCACAATCATCAGGACCTCGTCAGTACATCATGTTCGGCCTTGGTATGCAATTCGACCTTGCACAACTAGGTGGAACCATCACTAAAGACGGTCTCGATTCAGGACGTCCTGTTACAAATGCAGCAGGAGCACCGACTGGTGGCCAACAAACCGCAATTTATGCAGAAAATACTTTGATCAGCTTAAAAAGAACCACTGGTGGTGCCATCGGTGCCAAAACGAGCGGGGCAATGACTGGTGGTAACATCAACATTGGTTATGAAAGAGAAGGTATCTTTGGTATCAACAGTTTGTTCTGGAGAATCAACGGTAACTACACCACTAAAATCATGGGGGGAGAAACTTCTTCCACTGTTATGGGTTACAAGTGGTTGGACCAAGAGTGGAATTACACTGCGGTCACAATTCCTACTTACATCGGGGTAAAACTTTACAATGCTGCGAATGACACAGCAATCTACGTTGGTGGTGGTGTGAACTACTTCAAAGGTGGATGGAGTGTAGCGGGAACCATCAACTCCCCAGGCCTAGAAATGTTGACTGCTGGCTTAGGATCAAATGGTGGTCCATTGCTCGGTGCAGGTGGTGGAGCCCTTTTGGGTGATGCTCCAAACCCTGGACCTGCAAAAGAAAACTCTAAATTCGGTGCGAGTGGTTTTGGATTCAACTGGATTGTGGGTGCACAAACAAAAGTTGCAGAGAAAGGTCACTTATTCTTCGAATTAGAAACCATCCTTTCTGCAGGTATGGGTGTTGCTGGAACCACGTCAGTCGGTGGCGCGCAAGCACTTGCTCCTTGGGTTGCTTACCCAGTGGTTGTGGGTGGACAAACCTACCGTGTTGGTTACAAGTTAGAAATCTAAACTAGTAGGTTTTTAATTTTTGAAAACCCTCGTCAAGCATACTTGCCGGGGGTTTTTTTATGCCCTAGGTCTAGTGTAAGGTGCTTTGGTTTTTCCAGATAAGGAGCGAATTGTTTTTCGAATCATGGATTTTCACCAAACACTGATTTTATCCAAAATAAATCCTTTGTAGTGATGGATTTTGTTTCATGGGTATGTATGGAAATTTTTAAAAAATTATATTCGTTGATTAACAGGCAATGGTGGTCGAGTTTTTCACTCACGAGAGCAATACTTGTTATTAGTTTGAATGCTTCTAAAAAATTGGGGAACCGATTTTCCCAAATTAAGTTTGGGATCTCATTTTTGATTTCAACAGCCCATTTGGGGTGATCGCTTAAAAATTGTTTTAACTCTTGTTCTGTGATGCAAGATGCTTTCATATTAGACCTTTTTATTGCGATGGTGAAAAACAATTAGGTAAAGACCAAATAAAATTAAAATTGCACCAAATATTTTTTTGGGATCCAAAGGTTCATTCATAAATAGAATGCCTATGAACATAAGAAAGATTGGTTCTATTAGGAGGGTTGCATTGAGTTTACTCATCGGTAAATGATTGTGGGCTTCGAAATAAAATGCTCTACCTAAAAAATAACCCAAAAAAGAAAAAAGACCTAAAATCAATATTAGTTTTGGGTCAATGAAAACTAAGCTTCCAACTGATTTTGAATACAAAATAAAGAATATAGAAAGTAGCAGTAAACGTAAATAAGCATATTCCAATCCGAAAATTTGCGGAACATATTTTTTTATCATAAAACTTTGGATCGCAAAAAAGAATGCACTCGTTAAAATCAAAAAAGAAGAATAGATCGAAATTTGCCCATTCAATGTTGAAACTAAATAGATTCCTAGCAGTGAAATTACAATGCCTAGAATTTCCAAACGTCTTAATTTTTCGCCGAGTAACACTGTTCCTAAAATTACATTGTACAAAACAGTTGTTTTGATGAGGATGGCCGCAGGACCTAGGTCAGTTTGTTTTAAAGCCAGGTAGTAAAGTAGAATGCCGAAAGCGTTAGAGAGTGTGCCCAAAAAAAGAATATAGCCATCTCGTTTTACGGTTGTTACTACTTTTGTTCGGCTTGTTTTCGAAAACAGAATGTACCCGGTTACAATTACGAAACAGGCACTAACTCCATAAAGTGCAGCAATTTCTGGGTTTAGCTTATACCTCCTGAATATTTCTTTGAATCCAATCACTTCGATTGCAAAAAATACTCCTGTTAAGAAGACAAAAAAATATCCTTTTTTGGGGTCACCAATCAATGGAATCCCTACCATTTTGTTTTAAGTATGCATTACATTTGCTAAAATGTTGGTTTCCAAAAAAACCACGGTGTGCGGAGAGTGGGCTCGGGTGAGCCGATTTTAAAATCAAATGTTTGTGTTTTGGGATGAAAATTTCTTTTTTTCCCGCAAAACTCCCCCAAAGTAAAAACACCAAATGGTCTTTTTTTTCTGCGAGAGCCTGGATGCAGGCATCCGTAAATGTCTCCCAACCTTTGTTCTGGTGTGAACCTGCCTCATCTTTTTTTACGGTGAGACTTGCGTTGAGTAAAAGTACTCCTTGTTCTGCGAGCCTTGTTAAATCTCCAGATTTTGGAATCGGTTTTCCAATATCTGTTTGGATTTCCTTAAAAATATTTTGTAGCGAGGGTGGAAATCGAACACCATCCCTCACAGAAAAACAAAGCCCATGGGCTTGCCCTTCTCCATGATAGGGGTCTTGCCCAAGGATTACGACCTTTACCTTGTCAAAAGGGCATAAATTGAATGCATTGAATATAAGTTTTGCTGGTGGATAAACTGTAAAATTTTTATATTGATCTCGAACAAACTGTCGTAAGGTGATAAAATATTCCTTTTCAAACTCCTCTAAAAGAATATTCTTCCAACCATCCTCAATTTGCACTTCTTTCATTTTTTAGAACCTATTTATAAAAATACAAAACTCGTAAATCAATACCGCCATGAGTTACATGGATTGTTTTTTTCTTGAATTTTTTCATTTCGTTCATGCACTGGATCCATTTTTCTTCCGTGGGGCATAAAATAAATCCAATAGCACTCGCCCCAGAAGAGAAATTGGAGACCAGTTTGTTCAATTGTTTTCCGATATTTTGGTATAAGGAATCGTCCTTGACTCCAATTTCATTTTTTCGAAAACCATAAGGCGGATTGAGTGGAATAAAAACTAAAGAATTTCCATCTATTTCCAATTCTAAATCTTCCCTTAAAAAATCCGAATTTAAAAAAATACAATTCTTTAATTCAGGAATCCATTTTTCCCATCGAGATTTTTCTTCGTCCCAATAGGATTTTAGGGCTGGGTCGGTGTCTTGGACAATCACTTGGGGTTTTAAAGTTTTTCTTTCTATTTGTCTTTTTTTTTCATAAAAAGCCAGAGTTTTTTCTGGAAATAAGGTTAGTTGATTTAGTATGAATTTCCGCGGTAGAGAAAATAAACTAGTTTGGTTTTGTTGTAAAAACCATTCGGTAATGAATGTCAGCGTACCAGCGAAGGGGAGGTAGATTGATGAAACAGAATCTGGACTTTGCCCAAAATGTTTGAAACAATCGGCTATTAGGTTGGAGGCGAGGTCTTCTGGAATGGGAGCACTTGTTGGGAAAACTGCTTTCACCCCTCGTTTGTAACTTGGCTCACCGAATATGGAAAGAGTGATGGCGAGTTCCTTCTCAAAGAAACTGATATGCAAATTATTCTTGATTTCATAGAATTTTGTATCACGAAACAGATGTTTAATGATCGGAACAGTTTCTTGTAAGACGCGATCCCATTCTTTTTCCCTAACTTCGCTCCGATTATCCCAATCATTTGTACGAGCCACTATAAGTCTAATATCTCGAATGTAATGTGCATATGACGCTAGATAGGTGATTTGATGTGCATTCGTATTTTCTAATTTAATTTTTTCGGGAAAAACTCTGATTTTTGGTTCTGGTTGGTTTGGTAGTTGTATTTCCGATAAACTAATTTGTAATTTTTCGCCGGTTGTCTGTGCGAGGCCTGGTGGAAAATAGACCTCCCAAGAGAGAGGGGTGCCAGCCTCGGGTTTTTTGATTTTAAAATTCCAATCCATCTTTTCCTTGCTTCATGACTTTGTGCGGGCAGTTTGGTTTTAAATGTCCCAGATTCTATCTCCCGAACTTTTTTTAGTCATCGCCGCCATTCTTTGGGGTGGGACATTTGTGGTCATCAAACTTGCACTGGATTCGGTGCCGCCGTTTCTTTTTCTTGCCTTCCGGTTTTGGGTGGCTGGTATCATCACACTTTTCCTCTATCGTAAAACTCTTTTCAAAAAAGAAAATCGAAGGTGGGATTATATTTTCCCTGCATTCCTTGTGGCACTCTCTGCGTTATTGGGTTACTTATTCCAAACCGTGGGACTTGTCTACACCACAGCCACACAAGCTGGTTTTATCACGGGAGCTTATGTTGTTTTTGTCCCAATTTTACAAATTCTCGTCGAAAAAAAACTCCCATCCCTCCGAACTTGGGTTGCTGTGTTCATTGTTGTGTTTGGGCTTTTTTTGATTTCACAAAACAATCGCAGTTCTTTCGATTTTAAATCCAGTTTTGTTTTTGGCTGGGGTGAGTTTTTGACACTTGTTGGGGCATTCTGTTTTGCTGTGTACATAATTTTAATCGATATTTACAGTAAAAAAATACCAGTACAGGTTTTGGTATCTTTTGAAATTTTACTCATCGCAATGGTTTCGACCTTACTTTTCCCAATTGAATCACTCTTTGTATCGAAAGAGATCAACATTCAATTTGATACAAAATTCTTTTTTGGGATATTTTATACTTCTGTATTTGCAACCATATTTACCACACAAATCCAAACTAGGTATCAAAAGGCTGTTCCTGCCGCAAGGGCAGGGCTTCTTTATAGTTTGGAGCCTGTTTTTTCTTTTATGCTCGCATATCTCGTATTAAATGAAAGGCTTGGATTCTACGGGGCTTGTGGTTGTGCGCTTGCCTTATTCGGAATTTTACTTTCTGAAGTTGGTAAGTGGAATAAAAAAGAAAATTAAATGATTTGGTGTTCTTTTAGAGCTGTATAAAGAATTCCAATTGTCACTTTGAGAACAGACAGGGTTGGAATTGCGAGTAACATCCCAAAGATGCCAAAGAAATTTCCTCCCACAGCAATCCCAATGAGGATAGCAAGTGGGTGTAAAGAAACTGCATTGGCAATCACCACTGGTTGGACGATCGCATTGTCTATGAGTTGTGCAATGACCACAACAGATGCAACGGCTCCAATGTTTGCCGATTCTTCTGGGAACAACACTGAAAACAAAATAGGAGGAACCGCTCCCACAAGTGGTCCCAAATAGGGAATGGAATTGGCAACTCCGATGAAGATTCCAAATAGTATAAAAAATTTCACACCAACAAGATAAAAACCAAAGGAAGTTACGAGAGCCATGATCCCGCATTGGATCACTAAACTTTTTAAATAACTTGTGATCTGTTGGTTTGTTCTGTAAAAAACCATGAGGAACATTTCAAAAAAACGATTGGGTATAAAACTAATTAGAGTTTTATAAATTAAGTTTGCATCGAGTAATAAAAAAAAGCTGATGATGGGAATAATAATCATCCAACTAATAAACGTAGGAATCATCACAACCGTTTCATGTAGAAAAGAATCTAAACTTGTTGTCACAAATTTTGCAATTTCTTCTGGGTTAATAATTTTTTTCCATAAATCAGGGTTTTTAGAAACTACAGGAATGGATTTAAAATCTAAGATCTGAAAATTTGGGTCTTCCATTCCCTGTGACCACTCGGCAACAATGGGTTGGGCTTTTTCAAACATACTCGGCATATAAAATGCTAAAAACCAATAACCAATGCCAGTTAACACAGAAAATATGGTTATGATGGTAATCCATCTAGCCACTCCTCTTGATTCTAATGAATCCACAAGCCCATGGAATACATAAAAATGAATTCCTGAAATGAGAAGCGGAATAGCCAAAAATTTTATTCCTATGAGCCCGATGAGAATGGTAATTGCTACCAAAACAAAAAATGAAACTCGAAGAATGACTTCGGGTAAATTTGAGTGTTTCATTTTGTCTTTGCCTTTTTGCTTTTGAAATAAGCGGCTTCCAATGTATCGTTTGTTTTGCGAAGTCTATCTGCAATTATGGATGCGAAACTAAGGAGTAAATCATTTCCCACTCTAGGTTTTGTTTCGAGTAGGGTTTTGAGTTCAGGTTGGAAAAAACCGAGCAAAATGCTATCCACAAGTGCCACTGCAGTTGCCGACCTTGGTATGTCTTGGAAGAGAGCAAGCTCTCCAAAAAACGCTCCTTTTTCGAGCTCTGCTAATTTTAAGGTCATTCCTTCTCGTTCGGAGAAAATTTCAACCTTCCCGTGTCAGATCAGATAGACTCCTGTTCCTGCTTGGCCTTGGTAAAAAATTGTTTCACCAGCATAATACTTTCGTTTGTGGATGAGCCTCGCCACTTCACGCAGAGTACGGCGTGACATACCTTCAAAGATCGCGGTTTCCCTGAGAAAGTGAGAAATTTCAGTAATCGGGTTGTCGTCGCGTTTGCGGATGGATTTCCAAAGTGGGAGTTGCATAAAACCTCTAGTATATAAATCGGATAGACGGAACCGAGAATTGATAAAACTTGATCTTTGTGGGGAGCGCTTTTTTCGTAACAGGCACCGGAACCGATGTTGGGAAAACTTTTTTTTCCTCACTTTTTATGGCAAAATATGCCCGCTCGGTGGGTTATCGCTATTGGAAACCAATTCAGACTGGGGCTAAAGAGGCAAACGACACTGAAACTGTCCAATTGTCCACGGGTCTTCCCGATTCACAATTTTTAGAACCTGTTTATCGTTTCGAACACCCATCGAGTCCTGATTTTGCTGCTCGCAGGGAAGGTCGTGAACTTGATCCCAAACGAGTGGTCGCAGAAATCGCAAAACATAGAAATCATAATGTTCTCATCGAAGGGGCTGGGGGGGTTTTTGTACCTTGGTCGAATTCTTATTTGGGACTGGGAGCCATCCAAGAATCCAATTTGGATGTGGTGGTGGTGACCTCATCCGTCCTTGGAACCATCAATCACACTCTTCTCACCTTAGAGGTGTTACTTTCAAGATTTGTTCCTGTTGTCGGTTTTTATATGGTGGGTCCTGAAAATGAATTATTAGATGACAATATAAAGACCATACAGAAGTTCGGTGGTGTGAGTTGTTTGGGTTTTACAAGTTTCCCCACTGAAAAACTCGATCAAACTGCATTTCTTGCATACGCAAAAAATAATTTTGATACAAAACGAATGTTAATCGACAATTTACTCCCAATTGAAGATGGAAACTAATCCGCTTAAAACTCATACTTGGGTTCCTCTTACCTTACAATCGGAATCCGAAACTATATTGCAGGTTTTGCGTGCAGAAAACGAATACCTCATCGATGAAAACGGCGAATATTGGTTGGATGCTATTTCCTCTTGGTGGACAAAAATTTTTGGACACAGACACCCCAAACTCATGTCGGCACTGAAAGAACAAATGGAAGTTTTGGATCATGTGATGCTTGCGGGCAATATTCATGAACCTGCGGAAAACTTATCAAAAAAAATTTTAGAACTCACTGATTTTGATTTTAAAAAAGTTTTTTATTCGGATAACGGATCCAATGCGGTTGAGATCGCTCTGAAACTTGTTTTGCAATACCATAAGAATTCTCCAGATCCAAATGACACAAAACGATCTAAGTTTTTGGTTTTCACAGATTCGTACCATGGTGATAGCATTGGAGCCATGAATGTATCTGGGCAAAATTATTTTAACAGAGTTTTTGGTGAGTTGCGTTTTCCCACTGATGAGTTAAAAGCACCAAATTGCCTTGTTTGTCCTTGGGGCAAAAAAGTAGATACGTGTTCTGTCGAATGTTTGGAAAAGGCAGAAGAAAGTTTTTCAAAAGAAAATTATGCTGGGGTTGTGATCGAGCCACTTTTGTTTGGTGCCAATGGAATGGTGTTCTATGAACCCAAATTTCTCTCTCGATTAAGAGAACTCACAATGAAATATTCAACCTTGCTAATTTTTGATGAGGTTTTTACGGGAATGGGAAGACTTGGTAATTATTTTGCTTATCAAAAAGCAAATGTAAAACCAGATCTTATCGCAATGGCCAAAGGCCTAACTGGCGGGGTACTGCCACTTGCAGCCACTCTCGTTTCCGAAAAAGTATATGAACGTTTTATTACAGATGATCCATACAAATCATTTTTTCATGCTCACACGATGACGGGTAATCCTTTGGCATGTAGCGTTGGTTTGGCGGCAATTTCTATTTTAGAATCTGAAGGATTGGAATTCGTTAAAAAATTAGAATTGAAACTAAAACTTCGTTCGAAAGCCTTAGAAAATAAATTGGGTAACAAAATACAAAACCCACGAGTGATGGGTGGCGTTTTTGCCTTCGAATGGAATGAACAAATAGCAGAAGATGAGTATCTAAATCCCGTTGGCAAACGGATCAAAAAAGAATTGGCAAAACACCGTGTTCTCGTTCGACCACTTGGCAGGACAATTTACATCACTCCACCCTATACGATCTCGGATCTGGCACTCGACAAAATCTTTTTCGCTCTGGAATCCCTAGAACATCTCTAAGTTTCAAAGGCATTTCTTCGTTTACAGAGACGAAAGGGAGCAAATCCTCGTCTCATGACCGTAAGCACTCCTGAAAAAACCATTTCACAAGCTCCTTCTCAAATCACAGAAACAGAGGCTCTCGAAATTTTAGAAGGAAAGGTTCCGCTACTTTCTGTTGTGAACAAAGCCTCGGAAGAAAGATTCAAACATTTTGGAAATTCAGTTCGCATTCATATTTTAGACAATATCAAAAATGGTTACTGCCCTGAGGATTGTGGTTACTGCGCACAAAGAAAGGGTGGTGAATCAGGAATCCAAGAATACTCTCTCAAATCTCCAGAAGAAATTTGGGAAGATGCCAAAAAAGCAAAAGAAAATGGTGCTTACCGATTTTGTATGGTCACTTCTGGACGGGGTCCGACAGACAAAGCGGTTGATCGATTGGCCGAAACTATTTCCAAGATCAATGGCGAACTGGGAATGAAGGTTTGTTTATCTGCTGGGATTTTGGATGCAAAAAAAGCCAAAGTTTTAAAAGATGCAGGTCTTGATCGTTATAATCATAATCTCAATACTTCTGAATCTAATTACAATGAAATCTGTTCAACACATACATTTAAGGATCGTTTAACAACACTTGAGGCGGCAAAAGAAGCAGAAATTGGGTTATGTTCAGGAATCATTGTTGGAATGGGAGAACAAAATACAGATATAATACAAGTTGCCTTTGAACTAAAGAAACTTGGTGTGATCTCTATCCCTGTTAATTTTTTTATCCCCATCAAAGGTCATGTTGTAACTCAGTCCAAACTCACTCCCGAGTATTGTTTGCGTGTTTTGTCTATGTTTCGTTTGGTGAACCCAGACTCCGAAATTCGTATTGGAGCTGGAAGAGAAGGCCATTTAGGATCTTTACAATCAATGGCTTTGTACGTCGCCAACTCCTTGTTCGCTGAGGGTTATTTAAATGTGAAGGGAAGTGAAATGAACCAAACTTTAGATCTTATACGTGATTGTTCGATGGTTCCTGAATTCACCGAAGGAATTCCTGAAGGTTGGGATCTGGAAAAAACAAATTCACTTTATGCTGATAAAAATTTTCCAGAGCTTTATAAACACAAAAAGTAGTTTGCGTTTTTCTTTTGGGGCTGTAACATGCTCCTACTCTTGGAGTGCCCCAAGAAAAAGAAGATGCAAAAACCTAGTTTACCATTCAGCAAACAAATTCAGTATTCGATAGGTCAATTGGGTTGGTCTATCCTAATCAATATCATAGGACTGCACCAAGTTTATTTTTATCTCCCGCCAGCGCCGAAATTGGGGCAAGATTGTTTTCCCGATCTCATCGAAAAAATGGCCTTTTGGGGACTTTCTACCATCGGAGTTGTGGCAGCAATTGGAAGGCTTTGGGATGCCTTTACAGATCCCATCATAGCCAATTCGTCTGACAGGTTTCGCTCTCGTTTTGGTCGGAGGATTCCATTTTTAGCAATGGGTGGACTACCAGCTGCTGTTTTTTGTTTGTTACTCTTTGTTCCGCCAGACAATTTTGTGTCCACTACCAACCTTGTTTGGATGGCAATTTGTATGCTCTTGTTCTATTTATTTCTAACGGTGTATGTCACACCGTTTTTTGCACTCATTCCTGAACTAGGGCATACACCAGAAGAACGTTTGAACCTTTCCACCTATATTTCTGTGACCTATGCCTTGGGTATCATCGTTGCATCCACCGAGCCTATGATTGCAGGCCTTCTCAGTTCTCATTTTGTTTTTGACCCAAATCCTTCCATTCAAACCTTATTATCTCGGCAATATGCGCTTGGCATCCTTTGTGTTTTTGCTGCCATTTGTATGTATGTTCCTGTATTTGTTATCCGCGAAACAAATTACTGCGAATCGGAACCTTCGAGTGTTCCTTTCAAAGAAGCCCTGAAACTTACATTCAAAAATAAGAATTTTCTATACTTCGCACTTTCAGATCTTTGTTATTTTTTAGCCCTCACAATACTAACAACAGGTATATCCTATTACGTTACAGTTTTACTCGGATTAGAAAGAGATTTTGTGACACAACTTCTAACGGTTATGCTCCTTGTTTCTTTCGCTTTTTATCCGGTGGTCAATTATGTTGCGAAAAAAATCGGTAAGAAAAAAACCGTTCTTATCGGCTTTTATATCTTTCTCTTTTTGTTTTTATCCATTTATTTTGTTGGTAAGGACTCCTTGCCATTCTCTCCATATGCACAAGGTTATATGATTGTTGCCATCGCAGCTGTTCCAATTGCGATACTTGGAATATTACCAAATGCAATATTAGCAGATATTGCTGAACTTGATTCACTAAAGACAGGTAGCAAACGGGAGGGGTTGTTTTACGCAGGGAGAACTCTCATGCAAAAACTGGGACAAACACTAGCAGTTTTGATCTTTAGTTCCGTCATCTTGATTGGCATGGAGAGTGGTGCCCACAAAAAATCAAATCCGTCTATAACAGGGATTATAGCCCCTTCGGTTTCTGGTGCTGTCACAAAAGAGAATGAAAATCAAATAAAAGAACATACGAATGAAAAAAATACTGGGGAGGGCGCAAAAAAAAGTAAGGAAACTACAATTTGTAAAGTCGAAGAAGAAGACCTCGGGGGCGAGATTGGTGTGCGTCTGACTGGTCCATTGGCATCTGGGTTTTGTTTTTTGGCCATTTTTCTATTTGGAAAATACAAAGAAGATGAAACTTTAGAAGAGATTGCAAAGATACGTGGAAAATAAATTCTGGTTTTTGGAGCACATTTAGATGAGATATCGCATTGAGACAACCAAGTTAAAGAACGGGTACATCGAAGCCAAACTCATTGAAACCACCACAAATAATCCGATTGAATTCAGAATTTGTGACACGGAAGAATATGCGCAAGCCCAGATCAAAGACTGGCAAAAGCGCTTCCGAATGAATGAACCACAAGAGCAAGAATAGACTTCCTTATTTTCTTTTCTTCCTCCTTTTCGCAGTGGCCACCACTGCTTGTAGGTCTTTCGTTGAAAGGAAAAATTACTTCCATCCGCGTTTTGAATGTTTTGCAGAACCTGGTTACCGCAATTCAAAAGACTTCAATCATTACATCGAAAAAATATGGCAACCCTTACGTTTGGTATACCAAGCAGAAAACCAAAAGATAGGGAAGTCCAAAATCGTTTTTGTAGGCAATAGCCTTGTTATATTGTTCTTTCCTAATTTACTCCAAAAAGAATTTCCAGGTGAATCCATCGCCAATCGTGGTATAGGCGGAGATATGTCTGAAACCTTACTTGCCCGTTTGGATGAGGATGTTTTGAGTTTAGCACCCGAAAAATTGGTGATCGAAATTGGTGGAAATGATTTCATCCAAGGGAAATGTTTGAGTTTGGTTCAAAACAACCTGAAAGCAATCGTTCAAAAAGTGCATTCTAAAAATCCGAATATTGAAATTTATCTTTTGTCTGTTCCTCCTACTCGGGTGCGGGAACTAAACCAAATTGTTCCTGTTTATAATTTATTTTTATCACAAGTTGCCCGAGAAACAAAAAATGTAGAATACATTGAAACTTGGGATCTCTTCCGGAAAGAAAATGAACCTAGTTTGAAAGATGAATTCCTTCGTGAAAATGGGGATCCACTACATTTTAATGATAAGGGTTATGAAGTCTGGGGGAAAAGGCTCCGTCCGTATCTCCAAAATCCAAAATGAGTTTTTGTATTTTTCTTGCAAATGAACCCATACAAATTGAAAATCTGGGTGGTTTTGATTTTTTTTACAAATTAGAATCTAACTTCACCATTTCTGGTTTGTTCGTCATTCGCCTCCAAACGGAAGAAAATCTTTCAAGGGAAACAATCTTATCCATCCGGAAGAGACTCATCCCGCAAAAAATTGATTTTATATTCATTCCCAATCTTTTGTCTAGCAGGGAACCATCACTTTTTGTTTTTGATATGGATTCGACCGTAATCCAGGAAGAAGTGATAGATGAACTCGCGCGTAAACATGGAGTTTTTGATTCTGTGGCAGATGTCACCAAACAAGCGATGAATGGTGGGCTCGGCTTTGAGGATTCTTTGAAACTCAGAGTGGCAAATTTAAAAGGGCTTTCGATCCAAAGTTTTGAAGAAGTATACCAAAGTCTAAACTTGAATCCAGGGATGGATTTTGTTTTCGAAAATTTACCAAAGTTAGGTGCGAAAATCGGAATTCTCAGTGGAGGTTTTACACCAATCTTAAAATTATTTGCAGAAAAATACCCAGTTGATTTCTATAAGGCCAATGGATTAGAAGTTTTGGAAGGATTTTTTACTGGAGTGATTTCTGGCGAAATCATAGGTAAAGAAAAAAAAGCATACTATTTCGAAACGTATCGAAATCAGTATCGTATTCCAAAGAATCATACTGTGGCTATCGGTGACGGTGCAAATGATGCACTTATGTTACAAACGGCAGGAATCGGGATTGGATTTCACGCAAAACAAGGATTAAAAGATAATATAACAAATTGGATCGATTTTGTGGATATGAGAGCCTTACTCACTTTCTTTGGATAATCGAACAAGTTCGTCCAAAATTGATAAAGCCTCGATTGGTGGAATTTTATTTATATCCATAGTTTTTAATCGTTTCAAAACTTTCTCTTCTATCGGTGATAATGAGGAAATATTTGGGTCTATAAAATTTGCAAATAGACTTGGTTCTTCATTTTTAATTTTGATTTCTTTCTTTTTAGACTCGAGACCAGATAAAATTTCTTTAGCTCTTTGGTTTACAGATTCAGGAATACCTGCGAGTTTTGCTACATAGATTCCAAAACTTTGTTTTGATTTGCCTCGTTTTACCTTTTTTAAAAATAAAATTTCTCCTTCTTTTTCGAATGTATCCAAATACAAATTAAAAATACCGTTACCTTTTTCAAGTTCAGTTAACTCATGATAATGGGTAGCAAAAATTGTTTTTGGTCTTGGGTAGTTTTTAGATAAAAATTCTAAAATTGACCAAGCAATGGATAACCCATCATAGGTGGAAGTTCCTCGACCTACCTCATCAAAAAGGATTAGACTATTTTCCGTAAACTGATTTAAGATTGTGGCAGTTTCCTTCATCTCAACAAAAAATGTTGATTCTCCTTTGGTCAGGTTGTCCCCAGAACCGATCCTGGTAAAAATTCGATCCACAATGGATAGACTTGCCGATTTTGCAGGTACAAAACTTCCCATTTGAAAAAGGATTTGATTGATTGCAATTTGCCGCATAAAGGTAGATTTACCGGCCATGTTTGGTCCTGTTAGGATGGCAATGCTGTCCTCTTTCGGGTTTAACTCCAAAGAGTTGGGTACAAAACGTTCGCCAATGGGGAGGTAGGTTTCAACAACAGGGTGTCTACTTTCGCTAAGAGATAGGTTTCCATCTTCACGAATTTCGGGACAAACCCATTGGAACTCTTCCTTACATTCTGTTAAAGATATATGGTAATCAAGCGAAGATATTTCGTTTGATATTGTTAAAAATGATTCTGACAATGAAATACAAGTTGATACGAGTGCGTCAAATTCTTCCTTTTCTAATCTTTCGATGATCTCATCTGCTTGTAGAATATTTCGTTCTAAGTTTTCGAGTTCAGAGGATGTAAACCGTTCCCCAGTAACAAGAGTTTGTTTTTTTAAAAAGTGTTTAGGAACTTCTTTCGCCTGTATTTTCGAAATTTCAATGAAATAACCAAGAATTTTATTATACCTTATTTTTAATGAACTGAGACCTGATTCTTTTTTCTCTTTTTCTTCTAGTTCTAATATCCAATCTTTACCTTTGGTTTTTGCATTAGTAGCTTCATCATATTCTTTTTTGTAACCTATTTTCAAAAATGGAGAGTTACCCAAAAAAACAGGCAATTCACCTTCGGATAGTTTGGTTTCAAGTTCCTTTAGAAGACCTAGTAAATCATTTGGAATTTTAGAAAATCCAAACCCAATTTCGTCTAAAATGGTTTTGATTTCGATGACCGATAATAAACTTTTTTGAATTCCCCTAAAATCACGAGGACCTGCTTTTCCTACTCGGAATCGTGTGAGGATTCTTTCTAAGTCTACAATTTCAGCGAGTGAAGTTTTTACTTTCGATCTTTCTTTTTTTGCTTTGGATAGAATTTGGATTTTGTCCCAATGCGATTTTATTATTTCGGGATCGCGTGTGGGAAAAAGAATTTTGGTTTTGAGGAAACGTTTTCCCGCTGCCGTCACACATCGATTCAAAACAGAAAATAAAGTGTGTTGTTTATTATTTGGATTTTCTACTAGTTCTAAATGTGTAACAGTTTGTTCATCGAGGATGAGATAATTGTTTTCATCAATCCTTCTTGGAGTTTTAAAAATAAAATTTTGGTTTCTGTAATTGTATTTAAGATAACAATCCAAAACATGAACCACAGTTTCAATACCCTTGGTGGTTTTTTTTGTGAGGTATTCTTCGGGGAGTTTGGATAAAATTTGGGTTTGATCTTTGGAGAGAGGAGGGATCGCATCGGTATAAATGATTTCTTTTGGTGTAAATCGTTTGAGGGTATCATTTATTTTTTCACTTTCGTTTTCAGAAAAATAAAAATACAAAAGTTCCGCAGTGGATACATCAGCAAAGGCAAGGTAAACCGAACTTTTTTCTTTTATATAAAGTGATATATAATTATTTTGAAAACTCCCGAGTAGGTTGTCTTCTACAACTGTTCCAGGAGTGATGATGCGAACCACTTCACGCCCCATAATTTTTGCTTTTGGGTCTTCAGGTTTGGTTTGTTCGCAGACCACTACTTTTTTGCCAGCACTGATAAGTCGAGAAATGTAACTTTCTGTGGCATGGAAAGGAATTCCCGCCATCGGAATTTGATTTTGCCTTTTGGTGAGAGTAATATCTAAGATTTGTGCCGCAATTTTTGCATCGTCCAAAAACATCTCGTAAAAATCACCCATTCGAAAGAATACAATTCCATCTGGGTGTTTTTGTTTTACGTCCATGTATTGTCGCATAACGGGTGTATTTAGCGCATCATATTCTTCTGACATTTTGTACCAAAGTTTTTATTTTATTAAGATCTTTTTCGCCATCTGTTTCTACTCCGCTCGCAACATCGATTCCAAATGGTGACAAAGTTTGAATTGCATTTATAACGTTATCTGGAGTGATTCCTCCAGCTAGTAAATATGGGCGTTTGATTGTTTTTACATATTCCCATGGGAAACTATGACCCGTTCCTCCGCCTTCCCCTTTTTTAAAACTGTCTAAGATAACAAGTTCTGCTTTTGGTTCAAGCGTTGTTTCGTCGGTTATCTGGTTTTGTATCCTAAAACTAGGCAAAAGAATTTTTTTATCCAAATAAAAGTTTTTTAATTCTAAAGGGACTAAATGATCTCCATCAACTAACTGTACTAAATCGGGAGAAAACTGATTTACTGTTTCCCCAATGAAGTTGGTGTCGTTTAAAAAAAATAGGAAGACAACTTTTGGGAAGTTCGGATTTTTTCGAGTTTCAAGTAAAATTTTTGTTTGTTCCCATGTTATCTTTCGGATGGACTTTGGTGAAAAATTAATACCAACATAGTCCACCGAAAGATCCACACAAAGATTTAGGGTTTCTAAATTTTTGATCCCACAGATTTTGATTTTGGTTCCGCTACCCATACAGAACCAAAATGTATTAACTTAGATCAGAGGCAATCGATCCTTTGTATCCGAAATGTATAAATTTTAAGAAACTGTCTTCGTAAGTGAGCATTTCTTCTTTTGAGATTCCTTGGCGGATCATTTGTACAAAAATATTCAGGAAAAAGGAAAGAATATTTCGAACGATGAACTCACTCAGTTCTCCCTTGTAGTGTGGGTTTTTTGCTTTGAATGTTTTGTACTGCTCAAAATTGATATCAGTCAACCTTGAGAGAATTTGTTCGGGGAATTTTTCGAGTTCCGATCCTTGCGATTTCAGAAGGAGTAGAACATATTCGTCTCGATTTTTGTCCACATAATCAAGAGCGGTGTTAAATCGCTCCTTCCAAGTGTCAAAACTATCGGTAAACCGTTCTTCAAAATAATCGGGACGGGAAACAAAAACAAAGGCCTTCTCCATGCCCGTTAGTATGGGTTGGAGGATCTCTGTGAGGAGGTGTTCTTTGTTTTCGAAGTAATTGTATATATTACTCGTAGAAACCTTTGCTTTTTTCGCGATGGTCCGCATGGAAGCCTTTTCAAATCCGAGTAGGAGAAATTCGTCTCGGGCGGCTTGTAATATTTCTTTTCGGGTGTGTTCCTTTGGGGTTTGCATATCCTGAACGTTGTTTCCTAAATGAACATTCTCGCTCAGCATTCATTTGTAAAGCCGATTTTTACACGTTTATTGTATTTTGGAGCAAATTTGACACAATTCCATACATTCGAAAACTTCCTAAAACAAAAATGGGTGTCTTCGACTCGGAAAGAAACTCGCATACCGTTTCTAGCGACTCACAATGGACCTCCGATGGAAAATTACCAGTCGGAAATTTTGCCATTCCCGCAGTTTCTAAATAAAAAATGGATTCTGGTTTTGCTTTACGCACTTCCATTTGGATTTGGATGAGGTCTTTGTCTGGGAGACTCCCGAGGAGAACAAAAAACTGGCTGTGTTCTGATCGAAATTCTGCCAGGCTAAAAGCCACCGCATCGGGGTTATGTGCCGGATCAAATACAACGAGGGGTGAGTTTCGCAAAACTTCCATCCTACCTTTTGGTTTTGGAAAATCAGAAAACTGATAGTCAGAAATTGTCTTCGCAATTTTAGGAAAGATACTTTTTGTAACAAGTTTTGCAAAATGAAAATTAGAATCTAAATATCCAAAACCGCCTGAATTTTTGGAGTAAGTAGTCGGTCCTTCGATGGGTTCCTTGCCTCGGAAAATTTTGAAAGGTACGGGACTATTTGTTTTGATTGTATTTTCGATTGATTCAGTTTTTTGTGTCATTGCAAACAATTGTTTGGTGTTTTCACAAATAATGCCAAGTTTTTCTAATAGGATTTTATCTTCGGTTTCACCTAAAATTTCCGAGTGATCAAGTCCTATTTTTGTTAAAACAACAAAATCGGGGTGCACCAGTTTTGTGGCGTCGAGCCTTCCTCCAAGCCCTGCTTCCCAAATTTCCACTCGGGTTTTTTGTTCCGCAAAAAATACATAGGCGAAAGCAGTCAAAAATTCAAAGTATGAGAGTGATTTGAAACTTTGCAGATTAGGGAAAATTTTAGATTGGAATACATTTTCAATCAATGTTTCATTTTGTTCCTCACCAAGTACCACACACCTCTCATATGGCGAGATTAGGTGGGGTGAGGTGAAAATTGCAGTTTTGAGATGTTTATTCAAAATTTGAGCAAGGTAAAAAGAGGTAGATCCTTTTGCATTGGTTCCCACAACCGAAATTCTGATAGGTTTGTGATTTTTGTATGTTTCGATGAGAGGATCCATCGTCTTTTGGAAAAAATCTAAATTATAATCTTTGAATACATTGAAGTTTCTGGTTTTTTCTACATTCTGTAAAGTGCCCAAAAATTCTAAAAAATTAGTTTTCATGACTGGTGTTTTTTTAGTTCACGATAGAGGATTGATTCAATTTTCTCTATCCATTTATTTTTGGCCTCCAAACCTGTGAACAATTCAAACTGTCGGATTCCCTGGTGGAGCAACATTTTATACCCAGGGATGATATTTGTTTTTTTCTTTTTTGCCAGTTTTACGAGCTCAGTTTCAAGTGGGTTGTACACAATATCAAATAATGTTTGTTTTTTGGTGAAAAAGTTTTTGTCGAGTAAAGGTTTACCTCCTACTGTTTTCATTCCCACTGGAGTGGTATGGATGATTAGATCGAAATTTTCGTTCTGTTCCATACATTCAGATTCACTAATGGATTTTATGTAAGATTTATTTCCTAAACTTATTAACATCGATTCGGTTGCCATTCGGTTTCTTGCCAAAATGGAAATATTACGAAGGATGGGTTTGCCATTGGCTTTATTCTGCAAGTGTTCGGAGAGAGCAAAGGCGATTCCTTTGGCACTACCACCACTGCCCAAGATCAAAATGGATTTTTTTTCGAACGGATTGATTAAATCCGCATCCGCCAATTGGATGGATTTTAAAGCTCCCGATCCATCTGTATTTTCAGCATGAATGGACGATCCAAAGAGTAAGGTATTGCTTGCTTTCATTTGGATGGAGGCTTGGCATTGTGTTTGGCTTTGTGTGTATGCCCATTCTTTATAGGGAATGGTCACGGATAACCCTTGGATTCCCAATTCTTGCAGTGGGGAAAGACCCACCTCATACCAATTTGGTTTTTCAAAAACCAAATACACTCCATCAAATTTTGCCAATGAAAACAGTGTGTTGTGGATCCAAGGCGAGAGAGTGTGCCCTAGGGGATAACCTATAATTCCAAAGATTTTTGTGCGTTTTGAGAACAAGCGAACCTCATTTTTTTTATCTTATGGACTTAGGAACCACATACCGAAAATAGGTATGTAACAGGAACTTGCTATATGATTTCATTCCCATTTGCCGCTCCATCGGAACCTTGGACAAACCTTGTTGATATTTTATTCTTTTTTTTAGCATCGGCGGCCTGTGCCTATTATTTTTATTATTATAAACGCAAAGATCTTTTAGGTAAATTCTGGGGTTCCACATTTGTTGCAGGCATCGGCGCACTCATTGTGTTTGCCACCTTACAAACTTATATTCGCGACATCATCATGTGGTTAATGTCTCCAAAAATTGGTTCCACTCAACTTTCAAATGTGAATTTGATCGCTATTTTTCTTGGTGGATACATTGCTCTTTACATCATGAATCGAATCAACCATAACAAAGAAAGAAGGGAATGATTGGTTCTTTTCATAAAGTTTTAAGTATTTTAGAAAATTATAATAAAACCCAAGTACTGCCAGAACAAATCCTTGTTTACCATCTAAAATTCCAAGTCTGATCCAATACATATAAAATCCTTTAAAACTTGCTTTGGTCAACGCCCAGAGGATAGAACTCGTTTTACCTTTTCTATATTCTTCTTCTGCAAATAAACTTGAATATCTGTCTATAAAATGCAAATGATCTGAAATGTTTTTATAAGAAAAATGATATAAAGGAAATTTTAATTTTTTTGGTTTTGTTTCTAAAACAACTCGTTCGTGAACAAACCCACCACCAAATTTCCCTTTGGATTTTTGAAACAAACGGATTTGGTAATTGGGATAAAATCCACCAAATCGAATCCACTTGCCCAGATAATACGTTAACCTAGGTATGAGAAAACCAACTTCTTTTGGTTCACCAGCTGAAAATAAATTTATAATCTCTGTTTTTAATCCGCTTGAGACAACTTCATCTGCATCGATGGCAAGAACCCAATCGTGTTTTGTTTGTTCGATGGCGTAATTTTTCTGATTGGGATAAAAATCAAAATTTCTCTCCATCACACGAGCGCCAAATGATTTTGCCAGTTCAACAGTATTATCGGTAGAACCTGAATCAACCACAACAATGTCATCAATGAAGGAGAGGGCTTTTAAACAGCGTACAATATTTTCCTCTTCGTTCAGAGTGATGATGGCACAGGATATGGGGAGAGGCATTGTTTTAATTGGCTTTGCGAACGGAAGTAAAGTTTTTGGTCAGTGGGATTTCGAGCCGAGCTGTTGTTGAATCCTCACCAATGATGATTCTAAAATAGTTGGGATCAATGTTTTCACCTTTCAGCATAATGAGGATTAGGGCAAGACCAAGCCCAGCTCCTTCTGTGGTATCTGCATTGTCCATATAAAACTGGGCAATGTCGTCGTAGATCATACCTTTTTCCAAACGTTCCCTAATTGCTTTTTCTTCTTCTTTTGCAATGGGAGTGTTGTTTGTCACTTCAATGGTGATCCCATCATCCGAATAACTAAAATTGATAAGGCAGTAGTATCCTTTCTTTCTGGCTTTGGCACCATACTCGTTTGACATTTCTTCTGAAAAAAGTGCTCGGTATTCCCTTACCCCC
>JARJFC010000539.1 GCA_029310945.1 Leptospira sp. 96542 | reverse complement strand
GCGACCAGCCCACCGACTTGCGCGCATCCCGCACCGAGGGCCCGGTGTAGTAGCGCATCAAGATGTGCGGCAACGCGGCCGTTCCCACCATCAAGCAGAAAATGAGGGCCAGGAAGTTGCGCCTAGAGGTATCGAAGGCGGCCTGCTCGGCGGGTGTGCCATCCGGGTTGCCGCTGTAGATCTGCGCGTGAGGGGGCATGCCGGCCAGGGGTTTGGCGCGCGCAAGGTTGGCATTGCGTGCCGCGGTCCAGGCCTTGATGGCGTCGGCCTCGGTCTGGGGCACCGCCGCCAGGGCCTTCTCTGCCGCCGCGATGTCCGTCGCAGGTGCATTGGCTGTCTTCAGTTCCGCGATCTTGGCCAGGGCCGCGGCACGGTCAGCCGCCAGCGCGGCCGGCACGTCCTTGAGCTTGGCGTCCAGGGCGTCAGCGTTGGCCTTGAAGATCGCGATGACTTCCTGCTCCTTCGGGTCAGCAATCAGGCGCTTCTCGGCTTCCGTCACTTTCTCAAGCTGATAACCATAAACCAGTTGGGGAACCGGCACGCCAGTCTGCTTGACGCTCAGCCAGACCACCGGAATCAGGTAGGCAATGATCAGAATGATGTACGGGGCGACCCGCGGCCAGGTCAAGG
>JARJFC010000538.1 GCA_029310945.1 Leptospira sp. 96542 | reverse complement strand
AGGCCTTGCGCATCCTGACCCAGGGCGGCCCCGGCAACCCAGGCTCGGACGACCCACGCCGGATGAGTGGATTGGAGGCTGAAAACACTGTGCTGGTTGCCCTGCGAGCCCAACGGGGGGCCCACGAGGCTTCCGTGGTCCGCGTCGAGCGACTGGTGCAGGAGCGCCTGCATCCCGAGGCGGCGCTGCTCTTCATCGGAGAAACCTTGCCTGCTCTCAACGCCCTGCAGGCGTCCATCCAGGAGTTGGGGACGCAGCAACGGCGCAACGTCGAACGCGATGGCGCGGAGGCGATCCGTGGTCGTGTGCTGTACCTGGGGCTCGCTCTTGGCGCGTTCACGCTGTTCTGGAGTCTGGGTCTGCTCTGGCGCTTGCGTCAAGGCACTCAGCGTGGCGTGCGAAACATCACGGCGCATGGCCCCGAGCAGGTGCAAGAAGACAGGCGTGACCTGCGTCCCGCGGCGGTCCCCGGCGTGCTCAGCGGGCCTCAGGCATGGCGCGTTGTTCTTTGTTTTAGATAGTATTGATTGGTATTGGATATAAAAGCATCTAAAAATTTTCTACGTTCAACATTGCCAAATTCTATGAGTTGAATATCAGGTGGACTTAAAATGATCGAACGAAACACAC
>JARJFC010000537.1 GCA_029310945.1 Leptospira sp. 96542 | reverse complement strand
AGTCGCGGCGGTACGAACAAGACGGACCGCCTTCATGGCCTGTGACCATGGAACTGTCGGAGTTCCGTGTTGATTGACGATTTCAGATCAGGTGTTACGAATTTCAACCGCAACAAACACCGTGTCCTCATGCGATGACAGGAGTGCAACAAGCACGTAACAGGCTCGCCCCGAGGCGGTGCATGAACACAGAGGGACTTGTAAGGAAACTGGAAGAGAAACCCCAGCCGGTGTCAGCACGCTGTCAGGCTCATGCCCCGCAGGGGATGTGGACGAAGCGCAGGTGTGACGTTTCGCCTGGCCTCACTGCTGCGCGCGAGGCTCGCGCGGGCGCGTCGAGCTGAGTACCCGCGCGATGCAGATGGCCATGTCCTCGGCGAGCACGGGCTTGTGCAGCACCGCGTCGACGCCGGCCGAACGGATGCGAGACTCCAGGCCCTCGCCCCCATGGCCCGTCATCAGGATGGCTGGCAGCTGAGGGCGCAGCGCCTTCAGGCGCGTGACGAGCTCGGTACCACCGAGCTCGGGCAACTGCTGGTCCGTCAGCACGAGGTCGAAGCGCGCGGGGTCGGCACGGAAGGCCTGCAAGGCCTTGACGCTGGAGGTGTAACCGACGGGCGCGTAACCCAGG
>JARJFC010000536.1 GCA_029310945.1 Leptospira sp. 96542 | reverse complement strand
TTCGGTCATGGGGAGCAGGTCCAGGCTCAGGCGTTCACGAGGTCAGGGGCATCAGGCAAGTCCGGCACGTCGATGTCGCCCTGGAACACCGTGGTGGCCGGGCCGGTCATCAGGACCGCCTGCCCTTCGCGCCATTCGATGGTCAGCACGCCGCCCCGCGTCTGCACGTCCACGCGCGCATCCAGCAGGCCCAGTCGGATGCCCGCCACCACCGCGGCGCAGGCCCCGGTGCCACAGGCCAGGGTTTCGCCCGCGCCCCGCTCCCAGACGCGCAACTTCACCCGGTCGCGGGCCAGCACCTGCATGAAACCGGCATTGACCCGGCGCGGAAAACGCGGATGGTGTTCGATGCGCGGCCCCTGCTCGCGCACGGGCGCGGCGTCCACGTCGGCGACGAGCTGCACCGCGTGCGGGTTGCCCATGGACAGCACGGCCAGGTTCACCATGCCGCCCTCCACCGGCACCGGCCAGGGCTGCCAGGCGCCATCCGTCACGGGCACCAGACCGTTGGCGTCAAAGGGCACGCGCGCGAGATCAAAGATCGGCGCTCCCATGTCCACCGTGACCCGGCCGTCGGACGTGAGCCGGGGTTCGATCACGCCGCCCAAGGTCTGGACGCGGATGGCCTGCTTGCC
>JARJFC010000535.1 GCA_029310945.1 Leptospira sp. 96542 | reverse complement strand
ACCACTCTGTATTCGTGCCCCTCGAACTGCATGATGGTTAACGTGAAGGTGACCGGCGCCTTGCCGCAACGTGTCCGAGTCTACCGACAAGTTAGGCATCGCCGTCGCCACTCTCCGCCCTGCGATTGCGGGAAATTCCACCCACTTCACGCTGGCGCCCAGCGGCGCGAGCTTCTTCTCCAGGCTGCCCTGGGCTTTCTGCAGCGTCAGCAGGCTGGCGGACTTCTGGAAACCGATCCTCAGCTCCACCGCAGCCCCCTGGGCCGAGGCCGGGAAAATCACGGAGAGGTTCAGCAGCAGCATCAGGACAATCAGGGCGACCGACACCAGGGCACTGAAGAACAGGTCCCCCCAGCGGTAGGGCGTGGGATGGGCCGGGTCATAGGACAGCTCGTCCGGGGTGGCGCTGCCTTGCGGCGTCGGGTGGGTCATGGTGGTCATCCTTGTATTCAGCTTGATCGAGGTCGGTCGACACAACCGGGCGGCGGGCAAAGCAGGTCCCTGCCGCCGGGTTGGCGGTTTCAGCACGAAGAAATGAAAGAGCCCGGCGGAAGAAAAGTGGGGCGCATTCAGGAGCGCAACGCCGGGGTCGCGCGCCGCAACAGCGGCGCACACAGCGTCAGACGCTACATCGC
>JARJFC010000534.1 GCA_029310945.1 Leptospira sp. 96542 | reverse complement strand
GCGGTGTGCTCTGTCCCGACTGGCGGGACCTGCTGCTGACATTCCCCGACCGATTCCTGATCGGCTCCGACACCTGGATCAACGCCCGATGGGAAAGTTATGGGGATCTGATGCGGGAGTACCGCGGCTGGCTGGCCGACCTACCGCCGGACGTCGCGCGACGCATCGCTTGGGACAATGGCGCCGCCTTGTTCCAGTTGAACGCGCCCTGAACAGGGCGCATACGCCACGACTGCTACACCCATGGCTTCCGCGCAGATTCCGCTCTTTCCCCTGCAGTCCGTCCTGTACCCGGACGGGGTGCTGTCGCTGCGGGTCTTCGAGGTGCGTTATCTGGACCTGATCCAGCGCTGTCACAAGGAAAAAGTGCCTTTCGGCGTGGTGTGCCTGCGCCAGGGCAGCGAGGTGCGGCGTGCCCCCGCGCCCGGTGAGACCGAGCCACCGGTGGACGTGCTGCATGACATCGGCACGCTGGCGCACATCGAGGTCTTCGAGCGCCCGCAACCGGGGCCGCTCAGGGACGGGCCGCGGCGGCGGGCGCCGACCACACATAGCGCTGCCACGCGATGGCACGGCGTTGCTCGGTGTAGCTGATCCACAGGCTGCCCTGCCCCCCGCCCCCGGATGCGTCAGGAG
>JARJFC010000533.1 GCA_029310945.1 Leptospira sp. 96542 | reverse complement strand
AAAGAGCAGAAGTTTTTTATGAAAAAACATTAACGTATGTAATCCGATATCCCATTACAATACTCGTTTCATCAACTTTGTTATTTATATTTTCACTTGGTTTTTTTCTACTCTTAAAAAAAGAATTTGCAAAAGGCCCTGGTCGAAGGTGCGTTCGCCAAGCTCAAGGGCTTCGTGCTCACCAAGTAAAGACACCGTCTGACGCGAAGGCCAGCAGGATTCGATCTGAATTCGTGCTGGTCTTTCGCACACCCCTCCAAACGCAAACCCATAACGGAAGAATCAAATGGCTATCGTAGAAGTGAAGGTTCCGCAGCTGTCCGAATCGGTGGCGGAAGCCACCATGCTGCAATGGAAGAAGAAGGCCGGCGACCTGGTGGCCGCCGATGAAATCCTGATCGAAATCGAGACCGACAAGGTCGTGCTCGAAGTGCCGGCGCCCGCCGCGGGCGTGCTGGCCGACATCGTGGTCGGCGACGGCGGCACCGTGGTGGCCGATCAGGTCATCGCCAAGATCGACACCGAAGGCAAGGCCGGCGCCGCAGCGCCCGTAGCAGCGGCAGCTCCCGCTGCTGCTCCGGCCGCAGCGCCTGCTGCCGCCGCGGCTGCCGTGTCCGCCTCCAAGGCTGGCGTGGCC
>JARJFC010000532.1 GCA_029310945.1 Leptospira sp. 96542 | reverse complement strand
CAGAACGCGGCCCTGGTCGAGGAAATGGCCGCCGCGGCCAACAGTCTCAAGAGCCAGGCGGGGGACCTGGTGCAGGCGGTCGCCATCTTCAAACTGTCCGACCAGGCGGCGCGGCCCGGCGCTGTCGCGGCACCAGCGGCCTTGCACAGTCACGCACCGACGGCCCCCGCGGCGGCCAGCCCGCGTCCGCGCCCGGCGGCCACACCCAAAACCGGCCAGCATGCCGGCCTCGGCGGTGGCAGCAACAAGCCGGCGGCAGGGCGCTGGCCAGGGGGCGGAAGTTGCGGGGGACGGCCCAGGCCAGGGGCGGCATGGTGGCTTCGGGCGGGGCGGGAAGCGGGGGGCGGTCGACAACAGGGTGAGCGACCGAGTCGTCAGGGAAGCGCGCGTTCATCGGCATGCCTTTCGCTGGACCTGGGCGCGTCCTTCAGCAGACGCTCCAGGCTGAAGTCATAGGCGCGCAGGCCCGGGTTGTGGGTCTTGCTGAAGCGGCTGAAATCGACGTCATCGCAGCCCGGCCCCAGGCGCGCGCGCAGGGCCCGGGCCCAAAAATCCGGAACCAAATGGATTTTGGGCAATCCAAAACATTTCAGGTTTGTACCATCTTTGAGCCTGGGATCTCAAAAGAAGAAATCAGTG
>JARJFC010000531.1 GCA_029310945.1 Leptospira sp. 96542 | reverse complement strand
ACGAGCGACATGAGGTTTTGGCGCCAGCGTTGCGGCGCCTCGTTATCGAAAACATCGGCCAGGCTGGCGCAGAACACCCGATAGCGAACGCCCAGCCGCGCAGCCTCAGCGTTCCACTTGAGCGGCTTTTTCCAGTTTGCCGCGCTGGTGCGGCGGCGCGGTGCGCCAGGTCCCCAGTTCACAGCTACGCCACCGCCGAAGCGCGCATTGCGAGTCTCGGCGTAGCAGTGGTCGCAGCCTGGGCCGACCTTCTGGCAGCCTTCCCAGGGGTTGAATGTGTGGTCGCACCACTCGATTTTTGAGTCCTGTCCCATGGTCACCCCCTGCAGCCGATGTTGCTCACGTCATTTCCTCTCGGGCTCGCCGAGCAAGCACGACAAATGCTGCTGCAGCCTGGAGCGCCACAACTCCGTTGCCGATGCACTTGAGGCGCTGGGCTCGGCTTTCGTCCATTGCAAAGGCCATCCCATCAACATCTCCCCGAAAATCGGGTTCAAGCGCCGGGGCGAGGTAGGGCTCGCGCTGGATGAGCCCGGCCCAGGCTGGGTCGGCTGGCCCTGGTGCGAAGAATGGGCGACCATGAAGCTCAAGGTCTGGCCCCGGGTCTCGCTCAGTCGGTTGCTCACGAAGCTCCCCCCC
>JARJFC010000530.1 GCA_029310945.1 Leptospira sp. 96542 | reverse complement strand
TGCCGGCTGGTACGGCGGTTGACGTGGATGCGCTGAACCTGCTGCGCCCGGAGTGCCTCTGGCCCGTGGCCGCCACCCTCGGAGAAGGGGCGATGTGGCACGCGCAGGAGCGCGCCGTCTTCTTCGTCGACATCAAACAGCGCAAGTTGCACCGTCTGGACGCGGTGACCGGCGCCCGGCGCAGCTGGGATGCGCCGCGGCAGATCGGCTTTGCCTTGCCGCATGTCCGTGGCGGTCTGGTCTGTGGCTTGCAGGGCGGCCTGCATCGTTTCGATGCGCGTGACGGAACCTTCGTCCCGTGTCTGACGGTCGAACCCGATCGGCCGGGCAATCGGCTCAACGATGGGACCGTCGATGCCGGGGGCGCGCTCTGGTTCGGTTCGATGGACGACGCCGAAACCGAACCGAGCGGGGTGCTTTACCGCATTGGAGGCGACGGCCAGCTGAGCGTTCGCGACAGCGCTTACGTGATCACGAATGGTCCGGCGCGCAGCCCCGATGGCGCGACGCTCTATCACAACGACACGTTGCAGCGCGTCGCGCCATCGGGGCTGCGCGCCGGACCATTCGTGATCGCCCAGTTCGAAACAAGCCATTGCTATTTCAAAGGAATTTTCCCCAGAAGACCTAAGCAAACATT
>JARJFC010000052.1 GCA_029310945.1 Leptospira sp. 96542 | reverse complement strand
CAAATTAGAAACTTCCATCAAAAGGGAATTAATTGAATCCAACTTTATATTGCATACAGAAGTTTCTTCAGAAAGACAATTTTTACTAAAAATCGGTGAATTACTTCCTCCATCTATTTTCCAAGATCCTGATTGGGACGAAGTATGTTTTTTGTATTTTACTGGCATCGCACCAGTTCTTGATACAGAACTGACAAAAAAAGTTTGGGATCGACATAAAAACTTTTACAGTCAATATTCCTATAGTGAAAATTTACCACAAGGTCTCATTCCAAACATACTCACACGTGAATTTTTATCCAGTTTGCCAGATGTATTGGCCACAGATGTACATTCCTTTTTTTTAAAAAATATAAACCAGTATGATGTGGATATATTCTATCAAAAACCTGACCTCAGACAATATAGAATTGATCTACGCCTAAACTCTGTTCGTTCAGAAACTCTCATTCGTTCGATCTACAATTTAGAGAAACCGTTGGAATATGCGAATTTATTGGATCATATAAAACAAAACACGGAAGTTTTTAGATCCGCACCTTCTTATTTAGAATGGGAAATTTACAAAGGATGCGAACTCAAGTGCAGTTTTTGTCCGAGAGAGTTCACGGACAATTCAAATGATGGAAATGGAGTTCCTTTAGATACCGTCAAACATTTTGTTGAGTCTTTGAATTCTGAACTTATATCTCCAATCACCATAACACTTGGTGGCAACGGCGAACCACTTCTACACAAAGAATTTTCGGAAATTGCAAAACAAATATTAAACATAAACCTTTTACAAGAGTTGATTATCGAAACCGCATTGTTCAAAAACATTAATGAATTGGAAAAACTAATCGATTCGTTAGATGAAACAAAGAAACAAAAACTAACAGTAATTATAAACCTCACCACATTAAAATCAGATGTTTATAAAGCATTATATGGTGCCGATCATCTAACTTCAGTATTGAAAAATGTTGAAAGTTTATTTCAGAAGATTTCCCAAAATTTACATGTACAAATGATCAAAATTAAGGATGTAGAATCAGAAATAGATCCTTATTTTACTTTCTTTGAAAAAAAAGGAATTAATGTCATCCTTCAAAAATACAATCGTTTTGCAGAAAAATTGCCCGAAAGACGAGTCAGCGATCTAACACCCATTCATCGCGAATTTTGTTGGCACCTAACACGAGACTTGTATGTAAATGTAAACGGGGACGTGGCGGTTTGCAAACAAGACCAATCCAATATCATTGGAAATTTATACCAAGATAAACTAAATACAATATGGAAATTAGGACAGCAAAACTTCATCCATTCGTTAAACGGTTCTCATGAAAAAGTTTCTGCTCCTTGTTTGAATTGTGATGAATGGTATACCTTTAATTCCTAAAACATTTGCTTTTATCCAAGCACGTTTAGGATCCACTCGATTACCAAATAAAATCCTAAAAGAAATTCCCGTTGGTTCGAACGTTTCTATTTTAAATCATATACATAGCCGCCTTCGAAATATATTTCCAAATGAAAACATTATCTTTTTAATTCCAAATTCGGAACCAGATTTAGCAAAGTATTTAGAATCGTTTGGTTATCATTATTTTTTAGGCGATGAATTGAATGTAAAAGAAAGATACATAAAAGCAGCAGAAAAATTTGGCGCCGAACATATATTTCGGTTAACAGGCGATAACCCTTTTATCGACATCGAGTCCCTTGTTTATTTGAGAGAACTCATTCATTTTTTGGATACAAAATTTTACTGCCTCTCCATTGTTGGATTACCCCTTGGTATGGGTGTAGAGTGTTTTTCCTATGATTCTTTAAAATCCGATGTCTATCCTGAAGAAGATAGACACAAAGAACACGTGTCCCTACATATAAAAGAAAATCCAAACCAACATAGAATTTTAAGAATAGAAGCCCCACACTTAACGACAAAAGAAAGAGAATTTTCGCAAAACATTCGCATGACGGTTGATGAGGATAAAGATTTTAACCTGGTATCAGCAGTATGGGAAAAACTTAACGATAAAAAACGATACTTTGGTAGCAAGGAAGTGATTGACCTCTATAAAAAAGAACCAATTCTTTTTCAAACAAATCAAGATGTAAACCAAGTTCAATTTGAATTACCAAAACAACAAAAAAGCCCAAACACAATTCAGATTGTATATGGCGATCCAACTATTTTTGGATCGGGTCATTATGAAAGGTGTAAATCGTTGGCATTATTCCTACAAACAAAAGGATATTCAGTCGAACTGAACACTACACCTGATAAAAATTGTAAATTACACATTGTAGATGCCCGTGAAAATTTTTCTGATTTAGAAAATTCTTATTTTATAGATAATTTATATCATAAAGATCCAAAAGAAAATGCCAGTTTCATATTACCACACCCTGATGTGCAGGCAGAAACCGAAATTTGTTCATTTTTCCCTTCACCTCTAATTTTCGATTTTATCGAAACAAATGAGGTGCCAGGCAAACTAATCGTTTATGCTGGTCAATTGGATGAAAACTCATCGCATAATTTGGATTCGTGGGTTATAAGCGAGTTCAACAAAGAATATCCATGTTCTGAAATTTTGCGAGTGGGTGGCACTCCTCCCGAAAGCAAAGATTTAAAATATATAGATCGCCTAAATAAAGTTCAATTTTTAGAACAAATGGCAGAGGCTCAGTATGTATTAACTTATTTTGGACAATCGTTGTTAGAAGCATTGTATTTACAAAAACAATGTTTTTGTTTGGGTATATCTGATGTGCACGAACGTTTGGGGCTATTTTTAGAGTCCAAATATTCAGTACCTTATCTAGGAAAGATTGAAAATTGGAAACAAATTTCGAAAACATATCCAAAACTAAAAATTCAATTGAAACCCGATGCGCATATGAAAATTTTAAACTGGGTCAATTTACACTTATGAAATTCTTTTTTTTCTTATTCATTCTATTCACTTTTTATTTCCAATCTTTGAATGCCCAAACAAATGACTCTGAATCAGAATCCATTAAGAACAAAATTGAATTGGAACGCGTAAGCCGTAATATCATCAATGCGCTTAGATACGGGAAATTTGCCCTTGCCGATACAGAATGGAAAAAAATTCAATCAGAAAACTTTAAACTCTACGCCGAGTATGATTACTTAGGTGGCAGTTTATTGTATACAAGGTTGGAATGGCCTGAAGCAAAAGAGTTATTGAATAAAAGTTTACGCAAAGAACCCAACCATGAAGCCGCAAGTTTTTTACTCGGAATGATCTATGCTCAGGAAGACAACTGGAATGAAGCAAAAGAAACTTGGATCGAAACCAACCAAATCTCTCCATACAATCCATTTTATCATTATAATTTGGGTTTGTCTTATTTTATATTAAAAGATTATAAAAATGCGATTCTCTCATTGTCAAAGTCATTGGAATACAAACCAAATTATGCGGAAGCTAAGTTTTTGCTTTCCAAAACATATTTAGAATTAAATGAATTGGAAAAAGCAAAATCAGAAATTTCTTCCGTTTTAGAGGTTGATCCAAAAAATATGCCTGCTTCCAATTTAATGGGTAGAGTCGTTTATTTAATTGAAAAAGATCCTAAAAAAGCACTTAGTTTTCTTAAAAATGATAGAACCCTTGGCTGGCGCGAAAGAAAAATTTACGCTCGGTGTTATTTCGAAGTAAGAAGGTGGAGAGAAGCAGAACTTATGTTTAAATCTGTCGCCTATTCACCATTTGCTGATGAATACGATAAAAGTTTTTATTTGAATTTATTATTAAACTTAGGTTACGAAGAAAGAGCCAACGACTTTTTTCATTTTGCGCAAAAGACATCCGAAAATGATTCTAAAATTGCAGAAGCATACCGAATGTTACTTACATCTCGCGAAGGGAAAGTTTTGTTATACAATTATTTTAAACTTCGGTATTAATTGAGGTTAACCTAAATTTTAAGAAACAACGATTTCAGATTTTGTTTGGGTGTATTTCCACTCAACCGCAACCCGAATGAGTTTTTCGTTTTCGGTAATACTTAGTTTTGTTTTGATCCTTGAACGAAGTGTTTCAATGGTGGAAGCAGCGAGCCCCATATTGGCAGCAATTTCCTTAACTGGCATACCTTCACCAATCATTAAAAACACTTCCAATTCACGATTGGAAAGCCTATCGATCGGATCTTTTTCTTCTTTTTGGGAAGCTCTGTACAAATGTCCAAGTAACCTTGTTGCTTGTGAGGAACTCACAAAATAATCCCCACGGAGGACTGTGTGGATGGCTTCCACAATTTGGGTGGTTGTGTCTTCTTTAAAAACATAACCCATAGCCCCCAACTTAAATGCACGATCAACAAAAGTGTCGTCTGTGAGCATACTGATAATCACAACTGCAATGTTTGGAAAGGTAGTTCTTAATTTTTTGAGAAGCTGCAAACCATTTTGGTTTTGTTTGAGTTGGATATCAATCAAAACCAAACTTGGTTGTAATGACTCTATATCGCTAAACGCCTTGTCAATGTTATCGGCACTACCAATACACTCCAAATCTTCCGACTTAGCAATTAAATTTTGTAGAGCATCTACCACCAAAGGATGGTCATCAACGATATAGACTTGTTTTTTCATAATTCACCAATTGCCAAATTTACGACTCTTTTAATGCGCTAATCATCTCTTGTGTTGCCTTTTTGCCGTCTCCAAATAACATCAAACAATTTTCGGCGATGAAAAGTGGATTGGGAACTCCCGCAAAACCTGGGCTTAACGACCGTTTGATAACAACCACAGTTTTGGCATTGCCTACATCTAAAATTGGCATTCCTGCAATTGGAGATTTAGGATCTGTTTTGGCCAATGGGTTTGTTACGTCGTTCGCACCATTAACAATCACTACATCAACATTTTCGAAAGTACTGTTGATCTCGTCCATCTCTTTCAGCCTGTCATACGGAATATCGGCTTCAGCAAGCAAAACATTCATATGTCCAGGCATCCTACCAGCCACAGGATGGATCGCAAATGTTACATCCACACCGCGGCTTGTTAATAATTGATACAAATCGCGCACAGTGTGTTGAGCTTGGGCAACCGCCATTCCATAACCAGGGACAATCACTACAGATCTTGCAATGTCTAGCAACATTGCCACTTCTTCTGCACTGGTAGATTTCACTTTACCACTATAAAAATCCCCATCGTCTTTGGATTCTTCTGCAACGGCACCAAAACCACCAAATAGCACATTGGTCAAACTTCGATTCATCGCTTTACACATAATCTGAGTTAGGATAATCCCTGAAGCACCAACGAGCGAACCTGCAATGATGAGTACATTATTGTTCAAAACAAACCCTGTCGCTGAGGCTGCAATCCCTGAATATGAGTTTAAGAGAGAGATAACCACGGGCATATCAGCACCACCAATGGGAACCACAAGTAAGATACCAAGTAACAAACTCACACCGCTGAGTATCCAATAGAACGATTCATCGGTTGGATTCATAACACTGTAAATACCAAGCCCAATGGCAATACCACCAAGTATCACTTTCACAACTTGGTCACCAGTGTATCGAACTGCTTTTTCTGTGATAAAACCTTGTAATTTTCCGAAAGCAATAAAACTACCGCTAAAAGTGATTCCACCAACGATAGCAGAAAACACGATCGATATAACTTCTTGGTAGTTTACAATATACGAATATTTAGGAATGGCGATCTCCAATGCAGAACCAGCAACAAGAACAGAAGCAATACCACCGAGTCCGTTTAGTATGGCTACAAGTTGTGGCATGGCAGTCATTTGGATCTTCAGTGCAAGGATAACACCAATCACAGAACCAATGAGGACTCCCACAATGATCCAATCATAAGTTAAAATTTCTTGGTCGAAGAGTGTAGCAACAACGGCAATGAGCATCCCAACAGCACCTAACAAGTTTCCACGAGAAGCAGTTTTAGGATGTGAAAGTTGTTTCAATCCAACGATGAAAAGGATAGAAGCAATTAAATAGGAAAGATTGAGAATGTTTATGAGTTCCATTTATTTTGGTGTATCCTTCTTTTTGAACATCCCGAGCATTCGGTGAGTGACCACAAACCCACCCACAACGTTGATGGTGGCAAAAATCACGGAGAGAAACCCGAGGATTTTTGTGATATTATTGTCTGTGATCCCTGCAGCAAAGAGCGCACCAATGAGCGTAATTCCCGAAATCGCATTGGAACCCGACATAAGTGGGGTGTGGAGGATGGGAGGGATTTTTGTGATGATTTCAAATCCAACGAAGATCGCTAAGACGAAAATCGTGACGGCTGTAACAAATATTTCCATAAACTAGTAGTAGTATTTAAAAAATAGGCATTTTGGAAACTAATTTTTAGCCACAAATAGGTTGGTAAAATGAAAAGAACGGTATCCAACCAATCCAGGACAAGGAAGGGACAAAAGGTTCTCTTCTGACAAAAATAGAGCGATGACAACTCACTATTTGTATTGGATCAAAAAACCATCCTGGGTTCCTGAAATGGTTTGGCCATCAAAACCTCCGTTTGTGAACCCAGTGAGATATAGAGTCCCATACAAGTCGGCATAGAGCCCTTTGGCATCCATGCTCAATCCTGGCCCTCCAGACATACGAACCCATACCAAATTGCCTTCGGAATCGTATTTGGATAAAAAAACATCTCTTGTTCCATTGATTGTCTCGCCGTTCAAACTCCCCATAGTGGAACCCGCCGTGTAGATATGGCCATTATTATCGGCATACACTGCATAGGCGATTGTGTTTACACCAGGATTCGCACCAAGTAACCTTGTCCATATCCGGTTGCCTAACATATCATATTTGACCAAAATCTGATCCGAAGTTCCAGATTTGGTTTGCCCATCCAGAGAAATGGAAGTATCACCAGCCACATAAATATGACCCCTTCTATCCAAAGAAATCGAAAATCCAGCTGTTGATCCACCACTGGCTCCTAGAGTTCTAGCCCATACAGCAGAACCATCTGGCCGAAACGCAGCCAAAATCATATTGGTCGAAGTTTCATCAACAACCAATGGTGAACCCAGAAAACTTCCAGTGATTCCCGCATAACCTGCCACAACAATATTGCCTGAATAAAAGTCGTACTTTAAAGAATATCCGTAACTACTCGAACCACTTGGATCCAAAAGCCTAGTCCAAAGTAAATTTCCGTCCCGACTGTATTTGAATAAAAAGAAATTTCTACCACCAAACACTGTTTCAGTGCCAATGACTTGGTCTTCCGTCTCGCCTGTTATATAAACATTACCTTCAATATCTGAAGTGACACTATGGGCGAAACTTTCACCCGAAGAGGAGAATATGCGAGTCCATAAGACATTACCATCGTTTGCATTGAGCTTAATTAAAATTGGGCCGTCGTTTGACTCAAGGTGTTCATTGAATGGCCCTCTCCCAGCACCCGTGATGAGAATATCTCCAAAAACATCAAATTGTATGGAATTTGCATACTGATTATATTCCAACAAACTTCCCATTTGCCGAACCCACAAAAGTTTACCTGAAGGATCGTATTTAGCGAGAAAAATATCTGCACTAGACCCAGGGCTAACTTTTGTTTGGTTAAACATAGAACCGCTTGTTATTCCTGAAACATAGACAAATCCAAAACGATCTGTCACAACAGAAGAAGCGGTTGTGTGGGTAGAACTGCCTCCTCCAAAGATCCGAGTCCATTCTTTATTACCAGCATTGTTTTGAGGAATTTCAAAACAAGGGATGGGAGTCAAAAAACAACGAATGATTTGAGTTTGCAAAAAGGAAACCGATTCTGGATCGGAAGGGTTGGTCAAATCTAATTTTTGACAATTTGCGAGAGAGAAAATAAAAAATGATGTTAGGACGATATGTAAAATCTGCATCGACATAGAAAAAATTTGCCTATTTGGGAAATGATTTGTATGTTATGCGGAGAGGAAAGTAAAAAATGATTTATCAATCTTTCTTTTAGTTTTAGAGTAAGATTTGATACTAGTCTCTGAATCTATCATTGAAAAATATAATTCTAAGTTTGCTTAAAGTTATATCTGAAATTAAATGTAGCGCATTTATTTACACTTTCCTTACTTGGTTTTTCAACGACTCAATTTCAAACTATCACAGAGCCGATTGGGACATTTTGAATTTAATAGAATAAAGATCTTTTCTGCGATGGCAATGACAAATATAACTGCTGCATGAATGAATAACTAGCTTAATTTGAAATAACTGATCGAAGGGCAACTTTACCCAAGTATATTGAATTGAATTCTCTCGGGTATAGCCCTAAGTTCGAAGATATATCGTGAATAGAATACCCGAATTCATCTTGTAAAACAGTCAATATTTCCTTAATCAATGATGGATCTTCAGTAGGAATTTCACTTGGTTCATTTGTTAGCCATCGTCTCGAGCTGAATTCCTTTCTGAAATTCAAATATTTGTTATATTCGATAATATTAAGCCTGTACGCTCTTTCAAGTAGTGCAGCCATTGAAACTCGCCATTTAAATTTTAATCTTTGTAATTTTTCAATAGTAAGACCATTAAGTTCTTTTTTCATCTCATTTTCGGGCATGAGGAATTCTGATGCGAAGGTATTTGCTTGATCCTCTCTATCTTTTTCTCTGAATTCAAATGGAATTGAAAAGTCTTTAAACTCAGTTTCTCCATGATGATGAAGAAAAATATGACCTATTTCATGTGCAACTGAGAAACGTATTCGATCAAAAGGATGATTAGAATTATAAATTATTAAGGGTTGGCGTGAATCGACATCAATTGCGCAAGCAGAAAATTTATCTTCATTGGCAAATTTCATCGGTAAGGTAATGATTGATTGGTTTTCTATTTTACTGATCAGGTCGAGGATTGGACCATCTTGAATTTTCCACATTTTACGAATTTCTTTTGCAGCTTCGATAGGCTTTTCGGAAATAATTTTATCGGGAATCACTACTGGATCAAGATCAATTTGATCTAATAAATTTTTAACTTCATATCTAGTTCGATTAACGATGGCGAGTATTCTTCTTCTTGTTTTAGCAGAAACACCTTTCCCTTTTCTAAAATCTAAATGAACATCTAAGTCACTGATTTTTTTATAGAAAAAATTTTTTGGATAGTCGAGTACTTGCGCTAAAGTTTCTAAATCTAAAGGTGATATTTCTTTTTCTCCTGATTCAAATTTGGAAATTTGAGATTGTGAAAAAAAAGTAAGTTTCGTTAATTCACCCTGGCTGTAGCCCCTAGATTCTCGGGCAATCTCTAGCCTCTTTCCTATTGTAGTAGGAGTTATATTCATTGTGTCATAAAATTAACTAAGGTTTTGCGATTTTTTTGTATCTATTTTGTCGAGGTTTTTCGCACGAACTTTACCTGTATTTCCTGTAGGACTGATTGGTTCATTTTTTGGCATTAGAACAACATTTGAATCGCCCCCCTCTAATCGCAGATTAACCATCCAATCAACGTTTTTTTTATCGATTGGATGGATTAAATAAGGAAATGAAAATTCTGTTCGAGCATCGTTTGCAATATAGCCTATAGTAAGGTTCATTCCTTTTTTACCTTCTAATTTTTCATTATTAAAAAGTGAAAAATCAAAAAGGGAATTAAAAAACGAGGAAGAATTTTCTGTTTCTACATTATGGGCTCTTCCTTTATCATCTATCTTTTTTACTCGTAAAATATAATCATGGTATTGAAGAAATTTTACTCCTCTACGTTTTCTAATGAAAATATTCTCAAATTGTCTTCCTTGAAATCTACTTTCAAAGCTTGACCAGATTTGATCGAAAACATTATTTGCAACGGATCTATTCTCGCTTTTTACCGCAATACCGCTCAGTAGGAAAACTTTTTTATATTCTTCGAATGCTTCAAAAAACGCCTGAGTAATTGCTGGTATGATAGGTTCTAGCTCTTTGAGAACCTGCGACTTCGATTTCTTCATTTATACTTACATTAGCACAGATCCGAAAAAATGTCAAATTATATTCCGAAAAAGTATAAAAAAATATTCCGGAAATATACAATAAAAATCTAATTATAAACCGTAAAAAACAGTACCCACAACCAAGTGTTCATATAAAATTTTGCTACCAATGATGATGAGAATGAGTCCGCCCACAACTTCTGCAAAACTTCGAAGACGATTTCCTATTTTGAATCCGATGTAAACTCCCAAAAAACTCAAAATAAACGTGGTGATCCCAATCATAGATGCGGAGTTAATAATATTCACTTCCAAAAAAGCAAACGAAAGACCAATAGCAAGTGCATCAATGCTTGTGGCGATTGCCAAACTAAACAATCGTTTGTATCTGATTCCTTTATCATCTTCAGGTTTTCCATCCGAGGGTTGGCAGGCCTCATATAACATCTTTCCACCGATGATACAAAGTAACACGAAGGCCACCCAATGGTCATAATTTTTCACCATACTTGCAAAACGAATCCCGATCGAATAACCGATGATAGGCATGAATGTTTGGAATAGTCCAAAAAAAAGAGCAGTGATGGTTGCTCTTTTGTGAAGTGAATTTCGAATGACAAGGCCTTCGGTCACAGATACGGCAAAGGCGTCCATCGAAAGTCCAACGGATATAAAAAGAAGTTCAAAAAAACCCATCAAACCAAATGAATTGACTACTTTCGTTCGACTTGTGAAACGTCCCTCACAGCACCAGTGTGCGCCGAAGTGGTCATAGCAGCATACGCGCGCAAGGCGGGGGAAACCACTCGGTCACGATTTTTTGGTTTCCAGGCATCTTTGCCTTTTGCGATCATCGTTTGGCGTCTTTTTTCCAATACATCGTCAGAAACTTTCAGTTCTATCTTACGGTTGGGAATGTCGATTTCAATTGTATCCCCATCTTCCACAAGGCCAATGAGTCCACCGTCTGCCGCTTCTGGAGAAACATGACCGATGGACAAACCAGATGTTCCACCAGAAAACCTACCGTCCGTTAGGAGGGCACACGATTTACCTAGCCCTTTTGATTTTATATATGTGGTGGGGTACAACATCTCCTGCATCCCAGGCCCACCCTTTGGCCCTTCATAACGAACAACCACAACATTTCCTGCCACAACTTCATTTCCTAAAATTCGAGCAACTGCCTCATCTTGGCTTTCCATCACAATCGCTTTGCCAATGAACTTCCAAATGGATTCATCCACACCCGCTGTTTTGACAATACAACCTTCTGGGGCTAAATTTCCAAAGAGCACAGCGAGCCCCCCATCTTTGGTGTAGGCTTTTTCGACAGACCGGATACAACCGTTTTCACGATCCAAATCAAGATCAGGCCAACGTTTGGACTGAGAAAATGCAACTTGTGTGGGAATGCCGCCTGGTGCTGCCGTGAACAAAGCTTTAGCCTCTTCCTTCGCCGTTGGCCGAACGATGTCCCAATCTTCCAAAGCTTTGGCAAGAGAGCTCGTATGAACGGTTGGAACATCTCGATTGATGAGACCCGCCTTGTCTAATTCTCCCAAAATTCCAAACACCCCGCCAGCGCGGTGCACATCTTCCATATGGTATTTTTGGGTTGCTGGTGCCACCTTACAAACGCAAGGTACCTTTTTGGAAATCCTATCAATGTCTTTTAAAGTGAAGGGAATACCCCCCTCATTGGCAGCGGCCAAAATATGCAATACAGTGTTAGTTGATCCACCCATGGCAACATCCAAACTCATAGCGTTTTCAAATGCTTGAAAGTTTGCGATATTACGAGGCAGCACCGACTCATCTTCATTTTCATAATAACGTTTGGTCAGCTCAACAATGACCCGCCCTGCTTTTAAAAATAATTCTTTACGATCGGCATGAGTTGCGAGTGTGGATCCATTTCCAGGCAGTGACAAACCCAAAGCCTCCGTCAAACAATTCATAGAGTTTGCAGTAAACATACCCGAACAAGAACCACAAGTTGGGCAGGCAGATCGTTCCAAAATGGCAACATTGGCATCAGAAACATTGGGGTTGCCTGCTTCCACCATTGCATCGATCAAATCGAGTTTGCGAGTTTCACCTTCCCAAACCACTTTGCCCGCTTCCATTGGACCACCCGATACAAAAACAGTGGGGATATTTAACCGCATAGCAGCCATTAGCATACCAGGAGTAATTTTATCACAGTTTGAAATACAAACCAAAGCATCCGCTGTGTGGGCGTTCACCATATATTCTACAGAATCAGCTATTAGGTCGCGGCTTGGTAAGGAATACAACATCCCCCCATGTCCCATAGCGATTCCATCGTCCACCGCAATGGTATTGAATTCTTTCGCAACACCACCTGCGTTTTCGATTTCCCTTGCCACGAGTTGCCCCAAATCTTTTAGATGGACATGGCCTGGCACAAATTGTGTGAATGAATTGGCAATGGCGATGATGGGTTTACCAAAATCGTTGTCTTTCATTCCAGTGGCTCTCCAAAGAGCTCTGGCTCCTGCCATATTACGGCCGTGGGTGGATGTGCGGGATCTAAATGCGGGCATAAAACCAATGTCCTATTTATTTTTAGACTTACAATAAATATATAACGATGATTTTTGCAGTTTTTTAGAATTCAATGGGAATCTGAACAGAAACATCAATGAAACTAAACCGAAACCGACTGATTCCAGAATAGTATACAGGGGATGTCACTTGGATCTGGAATGTGAAGTTAGTATTGCTTTTTATAGTTACTATTTTTATTTGATGCATAATTTTAATTTACATGGGTATTCGTTAGCCCGATAAATAAACATCATGCTGAAGAGACTAAAATTAAAAAATTTTACAGTGTTTGCAGACTGTAATTTTTCATTTTCAGATTCATTGAACGTAATTATTGGCGAAAATGGCAGCGGAAAATCGCATCTTATAAAAATAATTTACTCCTTAATCGCAGCCAGTGCTGAATCAGGTAAAAAATTTAATTTAAATCCTACTGAGCCTACTAAAAATTTTCTGCAAAAGGAGTATGCTGATAAATTAGTTCATGTACTTCGTCCAGAATACTTAGGCCGTTTAGCTAGACGTAAACAAGGTCGGGATCGTTGTGAGATTGAATTAGAGTTTTCTGATGGAAATTTAGATTGTCATTTAAGTTTTTCGACTTCCAGTAAATCCGAGGTTCAAATAGAAAAATTACCAACAAAATGGCAAGAAAAGTTTCCTGTATTTTTTCCCACTAGAGAGCTTCTTACAATATACCCGAATTTTATTTCAATTTATGAAAACCATTACCTAGAATTTGAGGAAACGTATAGAGATACTTGTATACTTCTTGGCGCTTTATCCCTAAAAGGCTCAAGAGAAAAAATCATAGCTGAAATGCTCGCTCCTTTAGAGGAAGCAATGGGTGGAAAAGTTATTCTTGATAAGAATGGTCGGTTTTACCTTTACCTTCCTGGCCAAGGTAGTGTTGAAATGCCTCTTGTCGCAGAAGGACTGAGAAAATTGGCAATGGTAGCAAGGTTAATTAGCACAGGATCTTTACTTGATAAAGGTTACTTGTTTTGGGATGAGCCAGAAACAAATTTAAATCCGAAGTTAATAAAGCTGATAGCAAAAGTTATTTTAAATTTATCAAATAACGGGATACAAGTTTTTATTGCGACTCATTCACTCTTTCTTTTGAGAGAAATTGAAGTTCTATCAAAGAACGATCAATACAAAAGTTTAAACCAAAGGTATTTTTCTCTGAATAGAGATATTGAGACAGACGGCATTGAGCAGGGCGATACGCTCGATGAAATTAAATCAATATTAATTCTTGATGAAGAACTCCGTCAATCCGATCGATATATTTCAGGATATTATGAATAATATCATTATAGGTTCCTTAACTTTTCATTTTCAAAATAATTCTATTTTTTCGAAATATGATGAATGGTCTTTTTATAGAAATCAATTTTCAAAAATTAGCGTCGGTGTAAAAGCTGTCGATATCATCTTAATCGAATCAAATGTAACCTGGCTCATTGAAGTCAAAGATTATCGGCACCATGCAAGAACGAAAGTGATTGATTTAGGTGAAGAAATAGCTTTAAAAGTTAGAGATACTCTGGCTGGACTTGCCGCTGCACGGGTAAATGCAAATGATAATACAGAAAAGTCATTTTCAAATAGAGCTTTAAAAACTTCCAAAATAAATATTGTCCTTCACTTAGAGCAACCAAACCATACAACACGTTTAATGCCAAAATTAATTGATACTACAAAAGTTTTAATGAAATTGAAACAGCTTCTTAAGTCTATTGACCCACATCCAGAGATAGTTAACTGTAATAGCCTAACAAATTATATGAATTGGCAGGTTTCTTAATTTTAAGTTATTTTAAGTATAGAACATTAAATTAAAAATTCCGATCCTAACCCAGAGCCGAATCAACGACCCCTGCCAAAAGAAAACCTTTGGCTCTTAAAATACATGAATCACATTTTCCACATGGTTTTCCTTGGACGGGATCATAACAAGAATGTGTTAGGTGGATTGGTGCCCCCACCTCAATGGCTTTTAATACAATATTTTTTTTATCCAAATTGAGAAGGGGAGTTTTGATTTGGATGGAGTCACCATTGCCACTCACACCTTTTTTGGTTCCAAGGTTTGCCATTTTCTGGAAACTTTCTATGAATTCTGGACGGCAATCAGGATAACCCGAATAATCCAAAGCGTTTACCCCTATGTAAATAGAATCATACCCATACCCTTCTGCGAGCGAAAGAGCAAATGATAAAAAAAGGATATTCCGTCCAGGAACATAGGTATTGGGGATACTTTTGTCCTCGCCACTTAACAGAGTTTTAGCATTTTTGCGAACCTTGATTTTTTTTTCGGTCAGAGAACTTCCTAAAAAAAAACCAGGATCCAATTTTTGGATCATATGTTTGATCCCCAAAAGTTTGGCTATTTTTTTACTTTTTTGTAATTCTATTTTGTGTTTTTGAGAGTAATCGAAAGACAAAGCCAGGATAGGTAATTCTTTAATTTTTGGGTAACCATAATCTTTGGCAGCCATATACAAACAGGTAGTGGAATCAAGACCACCTGACAATAATACAACGGCACCTTTGGAATTTGTTTTGGTTTTACTGATAGAATCCAACTAAAAAAACCACCTTATCCCTTAGGACCTCTGTAAACACAAGAGCTTGTACAAGTTTCATGGAGGGTGATTTTATCCAAGAGTGGCAATTTAGGTTTCAGTTGGTTCCAAAGCCAAACGGCAATGTTTTCGCTCGTTGGATTTTGAAGCCCTGGCACATCATTCAAAACATAATGGTCTAAATGTTCATCTAATATTGGCTTGACGATGGATTTTAATTCACCAAAATCCATAATCCAGCCAGTGTGTGGGTCGATCTCACCTTTCAAATACACTGCAAACCGAAAACTATGCCCGTGCATCCTTTTACATTTGTGACCCTCGGGGACATTTGGTAAAAAATGCGCGGCTTCAAACCCAAAAGTTTTGGAAAGTTCGATCTCTTCCATCACTCTTCTGTTGCATACTCCGTAAAGAGTGATTTTTGGTTTCCTGCATGGTCTTGGAATTCGACTGGATAATTGGCAGTGAAACAAGCATCGCAGAACCCACCACCTTTGTGATCGGCTACCGCTTGGTTCATTGTGTCCAATGTCAAATAAGCAAGGGTGTCAACTCGAAGGTATTTTTTAATTTCTTCAATGCTGTGTGTGGCCGCAATCAACTCATTATGGGTGGGAATGTCGATCCCATAATAACAAGGAGAAATGGTTGGAGGTGCAGACACTCGGAAATGGATTTCCTTGGCACCCGCATTCCTTAACATTTTTATGATTTTACGGCTGGTTGTCCCACGCATCACCGAATCGTCAATGATGACCACTCGTTTCCCATCCACCACTTCTTTCACTACATTGTATTTGATTTTGGCTCCAAAGTCCCGGATCTTCTGATCAGGTTCAATGAATGTACGACCAATGTAATGAGAGCGAATGAGTCCACTTTGGTAGGGAATGCCCGATTCTTCACTATAACCCAAAGCCGAGATATTTGCCGAATCAGGCACGGGGATGATGACATCCGCCTCAACCGGCATAACACGCGCTAACTGGCGACCCAAAGCCTTTCTCACTCTGTACACTGAATCTCCAAAAATGTAGGAGTCGGGTCGTGCAAAGTAAATGTATTCAAAAATACAAAGGCTAGGTTTGGCTTTTGGAAACGGATAAAGTGAACGCATACCAGTGTGGTCGATGACAATCATCTCCCCTGGTTCAACGTCTCGCACGTATTCAGTTTCGGTGATATCAAAGGCACAGGTTTCCGAAGCAAAAACAATGGATCCGTCAGGACGTTTGCCCATGACCAGTGGCCGGAACCCATTTGGATCTCTCACCGCCACCAAATACCTTGGAGTCAAAACGAGAAGTGAGTAAGCACCCCGCACTTGGGCAAGGGATTCGCATAACGCTTCTAGTAAGTCTGATTTATGACTTTTTGCCATTAGGTGGACAATGACTTCCGAATCGATGGTGGTTTGGAAGATGGATCCATCCCTTTCCAGTTTGTTTCGGATGTCCCAAGAGTTGACCAAGTTCCCGTTATGCGCTAAAGCAATGGGCCCAAGGTGGGATTCCACCCGAATGGGTTGTGCATTTCGTAAAAAACTAGCTCCCGTTGTGGAATAACGGTTGTGACCGATGGCTGCGTCACCGATCAGTTCTTTAATTTTCGGCTGGGTAAAGATATTGGCCACAAGACCCATGTTCGCATACCGATACAAATGGCTTCCGTCCGTGGAAACGATCCCACTAGACTCTTGTCCACGGTGTTGCATCGAGTACAATCCCAGGTAGGTGAAATTGGCCGCTTCTTTGCTATTGTAGATGCCGAATATGGCACACTCTTCTTTTGGTTTGTCAGATTGGAGAATCATTGTTAGAATGACAATTGCAGTATTTCCAAAATCCCAATTAGATGCAAATCAATTCCAATTATATTCTCGTAGATACTCCGAAAGCTCTCGATTTAGCTCTCATTAATTTAAGACAGTCCCAAATCCTGTCAATTGACACCGAATCCTCTGGATATTATACGTACTATCCCAAAGTATGCCTCATCCAGATCAATTCCCATGGCAAAAATTACCTGATTGACCCACTAAAAATCACAAATTTGTCAGCTTTGGGACCATTGTTTGAGGATCCTGCCATCCTCAAACTCTTCCATTCTGCGCAAGATGACATCAAAGCCCTCAAACGCGATTTTGGGTATAAGTTTGTCAATGTGGCCGACACGATGATTAGTTCTCGTTTGCTTTCCTTCGAACAAAGTTCGCTCTCATTCATTGTAGAGTTTTATCACAAAGTGACACTTTCTAAAGTGGAACAAAAATCCAATTGGGAAATCAGACCTTTGCAAAAACAACAACTCAAATATGCAGCACTTGACACTGCTTATTTGGAATCCATTTGGATGAAAATGGAAGAAGAACTCAAAAGAAGGAATTTGTATGAGGAAGCAAAATCTGAATTTGAGTTCATTGCTGCAGAAGACTATGTAGCAAAAGAAGGAGAAGGGTTTTCCCTTGCGAAGTTTCCAGACATCTTAAATTTCACTCCTCTCGAACGCCGTAAAATTTTAGAACTACTCCGTTACCGAGACGAAAAAGCCAAACGTATCAACAAAGCAAGTTTCCGTGTATTCAATAACGATAAATTATCGCAAGCTGTCAAAGAACAACCCAATGAAGACAAATGTATCGAATGGTTTGGCAAAAAAGATGGGAGTGAAATATACAAACTCCTCATTGCCGAATACAACGATCCAATCGATACATCCGAACTATCCAAACGGCATGGCGAAGACCTAAACGAAGAAGAAGATAAAAAATTCCAGAATGCCAAAAAATGGCGTCTTCGCATAATGCGTGTTCGACGAATGGAACATTCACTCCTCCCTTCAAACAAACAACTCATCGTTGTTCTAAAGGCTAACCCTCAAAATTTAGAAGAACTCAAGGCTCTGAAAGTTTTTTCGGAATGGAAAGTTGAAAATTATGGCCCAAGCCTACTTGCCGCCTTGCAAGGGTTATCATTTGACTCAATGATCAATCGTTTGGTTGCTGTTCGCTCCAAAGAAGCATTCATTGCAAAACGCAGAAAAAAACAAAACCAGTTCAAAGACCCAAAAGTTGACTGATGATTTCGTATCAGTCACTCACAAATGCACTCTCCAAAGACTGGTTTTACAAACCAAACACGCTTGAAAAAGTTTCTGGTGTTGTGTTTCCCCTTTTCGGAAACGCAAAACATGCCGAAGGCATCATCCTCACACAACGAGCCAAACATCTAAAATCCCACCCAGGACAAATTTCCTTTCCAGGAGGGGTGCTTGAACCGACAGACCAATCACTTTTGGACTGCGCTCTCAGAGAATGGGAGGAAGAAATGGGAGTTTCCCAGTCTGCGCTCGAGGTTTTGGGTCGGCTTACCGGTTTACAAACAAGGACTGGATTTCATATCACCCCATTTTTAGCAAATTACAAAGGGGATTTCCAATTTCCATTTAATAAGGATGAGGTGGAATCAGTTTTTGTTACTAATTTTTCTGAACTTTGGGAATGTCCGTTCTATGCCATCCAGATCCCAAACCAAAAACCTGGAGATTTTGCCTATTATTTTGATCTAAAAGGTGGGCTTTTGTGGGGAGCGACTTGCGAAATCATACTCGGATTTTTAAAACAATTTTTGTCATTTGACAGAATTCCGAAAATTGTAAAACCAAATCTCACCTTTCCTCCCTTTTTAAATCCCAAAATACTCTAAGGAAATCTTTTCTTTTGCCGACTTTGTACGAGTGCGGTCTCCTTTGCCTTTACGAATTTTGATTTTTGCACTGTTTTTTTTATCTTATGGGGCAAATTCCGACACACAAACGAACAAAAGATATGTTATTATTTTAGACGCAAGCGGTTCTATGACAGAAATTCTGGAAGGCAAAACTAGAATGGCTGTGGCGAAGGAAAAATTAACAGGGGTTCTAGGTTCACTCGGCAAGGACGTGAGTGTGGGGCTTGTTGCCTATGGAAACAGAATTCCTGGTTGTGATTCGGCACGTTTGTACCAACCCATCATGCGGGGCGCAGGAAAACTCGTGAGCCAAAAAATAAACCAAATTGTGCCTGCGGGGTCCACTCCCATTGCCCAAACCTTGTCTGTCGTAGGCGAATTCATCCTAAGTGACCAGGTCGAAACCAACATCATTTTCATTTCAGATGGGGTGGAAAGTTGTGAGGGCGATCCAAAGGCCGTCCTTTATGCTCTCAAAACTGCTGGTAAAAAATTTCAATTGCATATCCTAGGTATGGGTTTGGATCCCAAGGGGGATGAAGATTTAAAACGATTGGCGGTCATCGGGAATGGAGATTATTATTCCATCAAAGAACCAAACGATTTTACCAGACCCTTCCAACGATTGTTTTTACAATCACCAAGCAGCTCCTCTCAAGAAACCTTAGCTGACCACAAACCCCTAGCCCGTGCAGGTATGATCCAAATTTTAAGTGTCCTACCCTATGAAGATGGGTTTGTTCTCAATTATGAATACAACACCGACGCACCTGGCGATTATATGGTGCAAGTGTATCTCTTTCCCAAAGAGGAGAAAAACAGAAGTTTTCCCGTGCCAACTCTCCGGGAACGTAGGATGGGTGACCTGATCCAGCACAAAATCGACTTAAAATCGGGACAATCGGGCAAAGGAAAACTCATCTTCACTGGTTCGTCCAAAAAAGAACAAAGAGTTTCTGCGGAACTCTGGGACTTATCGAGTGTTCCCAAAATTATCGCCCTTTCCGAAGAAAAACCCGTTCACCTAAATCCATAAACCGCCGAAACTTTTACAAATGAGACAAAATCTTTTGTTTTTGGCAGTGGCATTTTTATTTTCCCAAAACCTGCTTTGGGCAAATGGACAGGTCGCTCTGGTGCACAAAGCGGAAAGAACCAAACAAGGCGAACTTTTGTACAACAAAGCCAAAGAATTTTTTTATGACAGAAACCATTGGCAATCCATTGAACACTGTAAATTATTTTTACTCCTCTACCCTTCCCACCCAAAGTCTTGGGAACTCCGAAAACTCCTAAGTTCCAATTACCGAATGACAGGAGACACCCTGGCCTTAGCAGAAAACGAACTTTCCATGTACAAAGAATATCCCAATACTGAGGAGGGTCTCGAATCGTATTTGATTTCAGGGAAGGCGTACGTGCGTTTGGGCAGAGAGGACAAAGCATATCAGATTTTTCATGACATTACAAAAAACACATATTCGAGTAAAATTGCACAAGAAGCAGAATTAGAACTGACTCAGATGGAAATTTTGGGAGAAGGTAAAAATAAGTAATTTTTACGAAAATATTGCCCGTTTGCTCTCCGATAATAAACTAGGCAAGTCGGCTAAAAAAGGTCCAGAGAATTTATAATGTCATTTTTCCAAATGGTTACCTTCCCTGCAAACTCCTACATCATTGTAGAGGGTAAAAAGGATGCGAATAATTTTTATATCATCCGCGAAGGCAAGGTACGTGTCACCCGAGAGACAGCAGTTGTAGGCGAAGATCCAAACCAAGTACTAGGTCCTGGAGATTTTTTTGGCGTTGTAGCTGCCATGAGCCAACATGCACAAATTGAATCAGCCACATCTCTCACAAATGTTTCCTTAATTTCTGTCAGTTACGACCAATTCGGAACCCTCATCCAAAAATCAACTGCGGTTGCCATGAACATCATCCGCTTTTTTTCGATGAAACTCCGCCAGTTTGATACCACCATCACAAGGTTATCCTTCCGAAATGCTGTGGAAGAAGATCCGAATGAATTGTTCAAAATTGGCGAATATTACTTCCAACTCCAAAATAATTCCCATGCGAGTTTTGCTTACCAAAGTTATTTAAAACATTTGCCCAATGGTCAGTTTGTGCCCCAAGCCAAACTTCGTTTGCAAACGATGAACCAACCATTCCAATCACCCGCAATCGATTATACAAAGTTCAATCGCAATTACAAAGACAATGAAATGATTTTTTGCGAACATGAACCTGGTAAAGAATTGTTTATATTACAAAATGGAAAGGTAAAAATTTCTAAAATCGTAAATCAAAATGAAGTGATGCTCGCTGTCCTCCAAGCAGGAGATATATTTGGTGAGATGGCAATCCTTGATAACAAACCAAGGTCAGCATCCGCTGTGGCATCTGGGGATGTTGAACTCCTTGCCATCAACAAAGCCAACTTCGAAGGTATGGTAAAGGCACAACCACAACTTGCCACTCGTCTTATCACTTTATTATCAGAACGAATTTGGACTGCTTATAAACAATTGGCGAACCTTCTCCTCAAAGATCCGCAAGCTCGTATCGTTGACACGCTTATGACATTGGCAGAAAAAAATCGTATTAAAATTACCCCCAAACAGGCGTATAACTTTGAGATAGGTACTAAGGACTTACTCAAGATGGTAGGGCTCACAGATCCGAAAGATGAACTCATCATTGCTGACCTTATGAAAAATAAT
>JARJFC010000529.1 GCA_029310945.1 Leptospira sp. 96542 | reverse complement strand
AGAGCATTTTTGATGGGGGTCGCCAACGCGCGCAGATCCAGCTCAGTGCATCGCAGCGGGTGGTGCTGATCGAGAACTACGGCCAGGCCATCCGCACCGCCCTCAAGGAGGTCGGCGACGCCCTGGGTCAAGCCAGCTACAGCCAACAACAGGAAGACCTGCAACGCGAGCTGGTGGTGCAGGCCCAGGCCTCGCTGCGTCTGGCCGAACTCCGTTACCGCGAGGGCAGTGGCGACCTGATGTCCCTGCTTGACGCCCAGCGCAGCCTGTTCAGCGCCCAGGACAGCCTGAGCGTGCAGCGCCTGGCCCGCTTGCAGGCCGTGCTCGACCTCTACAAAGCCCTGGGCGGGGATTGGGCGCCGCCGCCCGAGGTCTGACCCCGCCCCGTGCATCAGACGCCATGCGCGGTGGCCAGGCCTGCCTTGGCGCTGGCTGCCTCTGACCGTGAATCGGGTTGTGAAACGAGAAGCTGAGTCCGGTGGATTTTTTGCCTCGAAGTAAATGAGAATGATTGTTAGATAGATATACTAATCCCCGTGAAACCCCAAAGCGCCACTTCTTCAACCCCGGTCTCTGCCGACGCCGCGCCCCGCTCGGCCGCGTCGGGGCGTGCCTGGTGGCTCAAGACCCTGCACCAGTGGCAC
>JARJFC010000528.1 GCA_029310945.1 Leptospira sp. 96542 | reverse complement strand
CGGCCGCGGCCAAGATCACGTCATTGCGAAAACGCAAGAGCATCTCGGCCAGGTAACGCGCGCCACCATCGATGTTCTCGCGCGGATCATGTGGCTGGCGCACACCCAGGGCGCGCGCGGTGGCTGGCATCAATTGCATCAGCCCGCGCGCTCCTTTGGAAGAGCGGGCGCCGGTCTTGAACCCGGATTCGGCGTGGATCACCGCGCGCACCAGGGCCGGGTCCAGGCCATAACGACGCGCCGCCGCATTGATTTCCTTGGCGTACTCGCGCTGGTACAAGGGCGTGGTGCGCCAGTCCGAACGCTCGGCGCGCGGCGGCGCATCACAAGCCTCGCAGGCATAACGCTGCATCGCGTGGGGATTGCGGCTGGGGACGCTGCCGGGAAAGACCGCCACGCCCCCTTCGGTATAGCCGTAGACCTTGATCAGGGCCGGCGCGGCCGCCAGTCGCCCCTCGGTACTGGCGGACTGTGCAAGGGCTGACAACGGCGTCATCGCCAGCAGCCCGGCACCGAGCGCCGGCCTCAGCCATTGAGGCTGGACGAACAGAGCGCGAAGCAGGGTGATGAACAAGGGCATGGTGATCCGAGCAGAGATCAGGCTGACCAGGAACAAAAGAAAAGGGCTTGCCGCTGGTGAGCGG
>JARJFC010000527.1 GCA_029310945.1 Leptospira sp. 96542 | reverse complement strand
CCAGCACCCATCGTGATGGCGGTTGTGGCAACCATCACTGCTACTTGTTCAATGGCAGCACCTTGGGCTTTGCGGTTACTCTCTCTGGTTTTGTGGTCAGCATAACCCTTATCAATAAAACCTTTGGCAATGGAAAAATCCACACCCGATGCCTTCGCCATTTGTTCGGCAAGCGCTCGTTTTGTGAGTTCCTCCATCAATCGATCTTTGTCTTTGGCATTCAAAAGTTCACCAGAAAAGCTAGTGCCAGTGGCACTCAAACCAAACATTTGTTCTGCAAGACCAAGACTTGCTAAACCAGCACTTGAGGAGGCTCCTCCAGTCATTTGGTTGGCCTGAGCAATTGTACTTTGGAACTCATCCCCAGTCACACCCGCTGCCACAAATACGGTTTTGACAAGGCCGCCAACCACACCTACCACCTTCGTTACACCATCAGCAAGTGGATTGTTAGAAATTGCCCGTCTCGCTTTTTTGGCATCCCTTGCGCTCACAAAATCATTCACTCCCGCACTCACAAGTTCCGCTGGTAAACCCGTTGCCGAAGCAATGGCCTGGCTTGCAGCCGATTTTGCCAAAGACACTTCATTGGCCTTAATTTCTGTCATGCGGTTTTGCATTGCATTTTTACGGTCAAGCATTGC
>JARJFC010000526.1 GCA_029310945.1 Leptospira sp. 96542 | reverse complement strand
GCCCGTGCGCGGGCCTCCTGCCGTACACGTGCCGATCAAGTTGTTGTTCGTAGCCGCTGCAATGGCTTCGGCCCCCTCGCCTTCGCCCGCAGCCACACGCACCACCACGCCCACCGGACGCGCCTGGTTCGAGAGCGCCTCCAGGCTCCGGTTGCCGCCGGCTTGCAGTTGGTTGGTGAGGTGGTCAACTTCCTTGGTGGTTTGTCCCCAGCCTGAACTTTGAGAGGTCTCTGCGACCGCCACCAGCGCGATGTCTTTTTCAGCCGAGAGGCGCATATCACCTCCCGCCTGGAAAGACGTCCCTTCGCTGTGCAAGGTGCCACCAGATCGCAGCGTGACGTCACCCCCCGCTTGAAGCTGGTTGGTCAGGCTTTCCACCTCCTGAGTGGTTCGCCCTCCACCAGAGGCTTGTGTGGTCTGAGCCACGGCGGCCAAGGCGATGTCACCGCCCGCCTGGACGCTCAGTCCGTCCTTAGCCTTCAGACTCGCACCCGCGAAGCGCACATCACCGGCCACGTCCATGTTGACGGTGCCACCGCTGACGCTGGCCTGCCGCCCCACCAACTGACCGTCCACCACGGTTTCGACGACAAGATCGCCACCCACCTTCAGGCCCAACTCGCCCTGCGCAGTGATGGCGCCGCT
>JARJFC010000525.1 GCA_029310945.1 Leptospira sp. 96542 | reverse complement strand
GCACCATGATCAGCAGTCACAATCATTATAAACTCTTCACCAAAATTTGTTTGTAAAAATTCAAAAATCTTTTTCACTTCCGAATCAGTTGCTATTAACACTTGTTTTGCTTCACCAGATTCCCAACGGAAAACTTCAACGGGGACGGACCTGCGGTACCGTTGTACGCCAATCTGCCATGGCGACTCAAGAACCAGATCGGTGACGACCTTCACGCACGCCCCGTCGCACGTCCTGCAGATCCGATAACAAATTCCAGAACTGCCGCGCTTGCATTTTGAGCCGGTAGTCGGCCTGGGCCAGCTGTTCTTCGAGCAACTCCGCCACCTGAGTCTCGAAGGTGGCGGCGGGCAGTCGCAGATAGGCTTGCGCCTCGGATCCGTCGTACTCCACCGTCGCGCCCGCCTTGCGCGCGATGCTGAGCATGATCTTGTTCTCGCTCAGCGCATGGATGAACATCAACTGCACGCCGGAATTGCGCGCATGCAGCATGGCGCGGGCAAATAGCTTGCCGCCATAACCATGGCCGCGTGCTGTCGGCAGGACCGAGACGCCGAATTCGGCGCAGGCGTCATAACTCCGGTCCACGGAATGTGCGAGGTGCGCCATGGCGACCAGCCTCAGGCGCCAGTTGGTGATGCCGAA
>JARJFC010000524.1 GCA_029310945.1 Leptospira sp. 96542 | reverse complement strand
CGTCACTGGAATGGTCACGCTTCTACAGCTACGAGCCCCACTTGCCTGGCCATGCGGGCGGTGTGCTGGGTTACTGGATGGGTCCGCTGGCCGCGCACTGGCTGGGCCCCACGGGTTCGGCCTTGCTGGCCATCGGTGTGTGGGTCTTGGCCGTGGCCTGGGTGTTCCGTTTTTCCTGGGGGCTGGTGGCGGAACGGCTCGGTGCCTTCGTCCAGTTGCTGCTGGATGCCCAGCGTGCGCGCCGGGAGCGCGCCCAGGACCGTGCCTTGGGCGCCCAGGCCGCTCGCGAACGTGAGCAGGAAGAGGCCGCCCGCGCCGCGGCCGCGCGTTTCTCGCAGGCGCCCGACGCCCTGGCGGACGAAGACGATGCGACCCAGGTGTCGCCGACCACGCTCACGGCGTCTTCCTTCCTGACGCCTACTCGGCCCGCCGCGCCACGCCTGGAGCCTCAGTTTGACGCGCCGCCCGCGCCCCCCGTCAAACCCAGCGCCCGCGTGGCCAAGGAGCGGCAGAAGACCCTCTTCGCCGACATGCCCGACACCAAGCTGCCTCAGGTCGATCTGCTCGACAGCGCCCAGGGCCGGCAGGAAACCGTGTCGCCCGAGACGCTGGAAATGACCAGTCGCCTCATCGAGAAGAAGCTGGG
>JARJFC010000523.1 GCA_029310945.1 Leptospira sp. 96542 | reverse complement strand
CGGCTGCGGAACGAGAACGTGATCGCGTTCATCCAGCGCAACTACGCCTGCGATGCACGCGGCTGCTGGTACTTCCAGAATGGGCCGCAGCGGGTCTTCGTGGAACTGGAAGCGACGCCCTGGATCTGGCGTCTCCCGATCGAGCACGACGTCGGAGCCGGCCAGGGCAATGGGAAGAATGCGGCGCACACCGTGCGTTCGCATGCGGGCGAGACCGCCGAAGTCCAGGCCTGCCTGCTCGATGAGACGGGCCGGCTTTACCTGCAGACTCCCCTGGGTCTGGGCCTGGTGCACACCCAGGACATGGCGCAGGCCGCGGACCGGGTGGAAGCGGGGCTTTGGCGACCGCAAGAGCTGAGCGCGTCCGAGCTGCCCCGGCGTTACGGCTATGTGCGCAGCCCCGCGCAACTCGCGGGGCAACTGCCAGGCGCCGACACCCCGGCCACCTGATTCCTCGGCCCGTTGCAAAACGGCAAAGGCCAGCTCTTGCCATGGTGATGCAAATCCCGGTCACCCCGAACCGGCCCAGGCCTCAAAATCACGCCCGCATGCCGCCAAGAGGGCGGCCTGCCATCCACAGGAGTCTCCCCATGAGTCTGTCCACCCATCCCAACCTGCCTTCCTACCTGAACCCCGCCGATCTGGG
>JARJFC010000522.1 GCA_029310945.1 Leptospira sp. 96542 | reverse complement strand
ACATTAAGCAATATCAAAATTAAAGGTAATGCGAGAAATTATATCCTGAATGGTGTCAACTATCGACTACTTGAAACTGGAACTGCAGAATGGAATGAAGACGCAGAGAGTTATTTCCTTGGTAGAACTTCCTGGCGCCCGCCGCCGGCACGGGCCCGGCCGCGCTAGGATGTGGTTACCGCGGCCTTCCCACTGGTCGCCGGAGAACACCGCTTGAAGAAGTCCGCGCTGCTGCAACGCGTCCTGCCCCGCGAGCCCGTGGCCCCCGAAGCCCTGCCGGACTGGCGCGCACGCATCCTCACAACCGTCCTGTTCTCCATCACCCTGCTGGGTGGACTGACGGCCTTGCCCAGCATGACGCTGGCCATCGAGCGGGGTTACTGGGGCACGGTGGCCATTGACGTGGTGGCCCTGGGCTGGGTCTTCGCGCTCTGGCGCCTGCAGCGCCTGCCCTACACCTTCCGAGCCTGGAACCTGCTGGCGCTGACCTACCTGCTGGGCACCTGGTTCCTGATGACCGTGGGACCGGTCAGCATGGTCTACCTGATGGCTTTCCCGGTGATGGCGGCGCTGCTGCTGGGCCTGCGGCCCGCGCTGTCCGCCCTGGCGTTGAACGCCGTCACGCTGATGCTGCTGGGCTACCTGGC
>JARJFC010000521.1 GCA_029310945.1 Leptospira sp. 96542 | reverse complement strand
GAATAAACGCGGCTTCTGCTCGGGAACGGGGTCATGCCCGCCGTCGCACCAGGGGTGGCAACGCAGCAAGCGTCCCACCGTCAACACACTGCCGGCAAGGGCGCCGTGCGTCTCCAAAGCTTCCAGGGCGTACCGGGAGCAGGTGGGCTCAAAGCGGCAGGCGGACCCAAGCCAGGGACTCAAAAAATACCGGTATCCCCGAACCAGGGCGATCAAGACGCGGGCCGGCAGCTGCTTCATCACGCGCTGCGCAGACTCAAGCCCTTGGCGCGGGCAAACAGACGCTCAAGCTCGGAGCGGACCGTCTGTCGCAAGGCCGTGGAGGCAGCACTGGGAAACTGCTCGACGCCATACGCGGTTTTCAGGCGGACCAGAAAGACGGACTGGGGCATGGCACTGCACAAGGCCTGCACGTGCGCTTCACCCACTCCATAGATCTGGCGCCTGATCAAATTGCGCGTCACAGCTCGCTTGGCCCAGCGCTTGGGCGTGACGGCGCCCAGCCAAGGCCCATCGCCAGGCCCGTAACCAATACTTTTGTTTTTTGATTCATCATTGTCTTCCTAAAAGTGTTTTACTCTTTTCTGTAAGACTCAATTTGTTTTTGCCTTCGTACATTTTGGCTTTGTCTCAAAGTCCAAACAAACT
>JARJFC010000520.1 GCA_029310945.1 Leptospira sp. 96542 | reverse complement strand
CAGGGCGCCAAGGCACTCAAGATGGCCTTGCCGCAGACAGCAGGCGCGGCGCAGCTGATGCAGGCCTGCGCGGCCCTGGGGCACGATCAGGCCGATCACTCGGCCCTGGTCAAGGCCCTCGAAGCCTTGGCCCAGCACCCCGTCGCACCCGACGCCTGAACCCAGGCACTGGCGCCAGACCAGGCCGCATGGCGCCCTGGGGGGTATACCCCCAACCAGGGCTGCCCTCCTCCCCACATCTAAAGCCCGGGCGCGGGACAAAATCCCCCGGTTTTCCGCCCATCGGGCACGCGACCCTATGGCACAGTGGGTGACCATGCGCCGCCTCGCACGCCGCCTCATTCTTGCCCTCGCCTCAAGCCGTCGCGGGTTGCCACTCGTCCTGCTGTGCACCAGCGGGCTGCTGCTGGCCGCGTGTGCCTCGCCGCGCGGGATGAGCACAAGCGCAGGTCTGAAACCACCCACGCGCGGCACCGCTGCCACGCCGGCGCCCGCCGCCGACGACCCGGCCAGTTACCGCCTGGACACCGCCCGTCACCTGTATGGCCAGAACCGCGAGCGCATCTACGCCGGTGTGATGCCGCACTACCTGCGCGCCCGGGGCGTGCTCGGAATGGGCGTTGATGCCCAAGGTCCGGCCTCAGCCCCGCGCTGGCC
>JARJFC010000051.1 GCA_029310945.1 Leptospira sp. 96542 | reverse complement strand
AAACAATTCAAACCGAGCCGTTTGTTTGATGCCCGTTAGATTCGCAATGAGTAGCAACAAAAACATAGAAAGCGCAGCACCAAACTCAGGCAAAACGGGAAATAAAAAATGTAAATATCCTCCCAATGCGAGTGCGATTGCGGGAGGTGCTAACAAAAATTCGACGAGAACCAAATACCCAGTAAGAAGGCCAAAGTGATGACCGAGAGCTTTTTTTGCATAGGCGGAAGGACCACCAGATTGGGGGATACTGGCTGCAAGTTCAGTAAAACAAAGTGCAAACAACACATAAAATATGGCAATGATGGCAACTGCAACGCTGAATTCCCAAAAACTTGCCTTGGACCAGCCAAAATTCCAACCGAAATAATCACCAGATATGACGAGCCCAACGGCAATGCCCCATAAATGAACAGAATGCAATACTTTATGTAATTTTTGATCTTCTTTCATGAAAACTTCCTATTTTGTTACCGCAAAATCTAAAAACGGAATTGCCATTATATTCAAAACAATTAAACTAGGGGATATACTCATATTTCAGGGTCTTTGTTATGCGAATTATCTATGCAATTTGTTTTTTTATTTTGGTCAGCCCGGCATTTGCTGTACACACCATTCTTCTCAAAAATGGAAAATCGGTAAAGGGCACAATCACTAATCAAAATGTTGATAATGTTGAAATGAATACCGAAAAGGGCGGCCATGTCGTCATTCCTAAAAAATCTGTCCTCAAAGTAATTTATAAAGACATTGCCGAAGCAGACGAAGCAAAAATCCGAAAAGAAGAAGAAGAAAAACGCGATAAAGAAAAAGCAAAAATCCTCGCAGAAAAAAAAGAAGAACTCCTCCGCAAAGAAAAAGAATTAGAAAAAGAGGAAAATTCAAAACCAGTGGTACAAAATCAATTAGCAACCACCAGTTTCCGCGATACATTTTTGTTAGGTGGCTCAAAGCAAAACTCGATCCAAGTGGCTAGTTTGGAAGCAAATTGCCAGGCATTCCAACAATACTCACAATATTTTTATTTGTTCGGAACCTTTCCTTTTAATGAGCCAAAATGGCCAGAACTACTTCCCAAAGACAACCGCACTGTCCGTATCAGACAAACGGCAACCAACCTAGACATCGTAATTTCCGTTTTGGGTGCCTTCTTTACGACGGTCACACGAAAAACTATCCAGGTGGAAGTTTGCGAGGGAACAAAACAAAACTCTCCTTCGGCCATCAATACAGATGAAGAACTAAAAAAAGCGGAAGAAAAATACGAACTTGAGCAAATCGATAAAGATTTAGAACACCTGAAAAAATAAAAAATTAGAAATTTAGCGATTTTAATTTTTAATACCAAGGAGTAAAAAAATGAAACGAATCTTTTTACAAATACTGTTCATTGGCTTTATTAGTTTATTCGGAAATTGTTATTTCAATCCTTTTGTGCAGGGCATTGTCAACCCTGTGGAAGAGAAAGACGACACAGCAAGTGCAATGGCCTTAGGGATTGTGGGTGCGGCGGGTGCATTTTCTAGTGGATCGCAAGTTGTGGTTGCCACAGGCCAAATTTTAGATTATATGGGAATGCCTGCAATTTCCCATACAGTGACTGTCACCTCGCGGAGTTTTGAATTAGATAATTTGCCGCTTTCAACAACCACAGACACTGGCGGAAGGTTTTACATAATGACCACTGTTGGCAGCACAGAACTCAGTGTATCCCAATTTCTAGGAGGACCCGAAGTTCTAAGATTTCGCTTGGAAATTGAAACGAATTCCATAAATGTCGCCGACCTTGTGTCAGAGGCTGATTACACCATTTCAGGGCTCGAAGTACAAAACCCAGAAAACAGCATACTTTATTTTGATTTGATGAGTTCGTATCCAAACCATGGTTCCATGGTTCCCTTTGTCCCAGAATCACTCAATTTGACATTTTCTGAAAATTTACCCGCATCACTTTTGGATTTACCACCTAACGAACAATTGTTTTGGGCGAGTGGGAATATCTCTATTTCCCCAACGATAATAATCGATTCGGTTTATTTTAATTCAGAACAAGGTGCCCCCCCAAAAGATGTTTCAATCTATTGGGATACCGAATCCTTTCAGCCTGATGTTGAATACACCATCACACTCTCGCCTGGGATTCGTTCAGAAACTGGCAAAGTCCTTAAAACCACTACAATCAAGTTTACATATAGCCCAGAAAGCTAAGATTGAGTGAACCAAGACCAAACCAAGATTTTGGAAAAAAATTGTTTCTAAAATTTTAAAATCCGAATAGGATTGTTTGGTTGGAGTCCATGATGCGTCTTTTTACAAATATCTACCTTCTTGTGTTTTTTGGTTTTTTCCAAGCTTGTTATTTCAATCCCTTTGTACAGGGAATTGTCAACCCTGTGGAAGAGGAGGAGGATAGTTCGGCACTTCTCTTAGGTGCAGCGGTCGGGCTTGGTTCCCCTGGGAAAGTTAAATTAACTGGGCAAGTTGTTGATTCTAACGGTACTGCAATTTCGGGCGGAACGCTTAACATAGTCAATCGGACAAACACAAGCACCGATTTAGATGACAGAGTGAATTTAGATGAAGGTGGTCGATTTTATTTGATCCTTACAACGGGAGAAACTTCCTTCCGAGTCGAACAATCTGGAACGGAAATTTTCACATTCAAATTGTTGATTCCAATCGATGGAGTGGTGTCAGTAATCGAGAAATCAATCCCTGGTCCAAATTTGATCAATTTGGAGTTTTACAGTAGTGGATTTACACCCGAATATTTTGATATAGTTTTAACAACACCCCATGATAATGAAAATTTATCGTCTTGGCCAACAAATGTAACAATCATTTTTTCTGAGCCTTTGGAAACTCCTTCCGATTTACAAACCTTTTTGGATGCAAATGTCATAACCTCCCCCTCAATAACATTGCAAGGCTCTAATTCAACATTAAATAGTCACATTTTGTCAATTTACAACTCATCGAGTTTTTCAATTGGAACCAATACCTACAGATTTGGATCTGGTATTAAATCAAATACAGGCAAAAGTTTGGCACCAAGAACCATAACTTATATTTGTGAATCTCCATGTAACGGGTCTTAATTGGATCGTATGAAAATAAATTTCGCTTAATTTCAAGTTCCCCACCAAAACCACTCCGAATTTCTTGCAGTTTCTCATACCCACTCAAACTCATTTCCTTACAAAAAATCGCCGTCTAAATGATTCAAAATGATAGATCTCTTGGATTGCAGGTCAGAACATTCCAAACCCTTCTTGTTACGACTATCACATCTTCTACTCGCAAAACTTCAAATTGACCCTGGCAAAATCCCTAAATCAAAAAAATAACTGACCCACAGTCACCGTTTTTAACGTTATTTTGCTCTTTTTTGAACGTTCTGAACGTTATTTGGAAATTTTTTTTGGGAGAGCTTAAAATTTGATTTGTGAAAAACACCAAAAATCGCAGATTCCAATCAGATACACCCCCATCTAACAGGAAGACCGATGCTAAAAATTACCATTCGAATATTCTTAATTTCTACCATACTCACCCAATGTATGTTTTTACCAACGGCCAAAACTACAGACGGAATCAGCATACTTGCACTATTTCTTGGTTTGGCGAGTGGCACTCCCAATGTTCCTGGTTTGACTCCTGGGACGGGTGTAGACCTCAATGGCGACGGTGTAACTGAGGCGACCCTCGTGGATGTAGATGGTGACGGGATTTCGGATGGAATCGACCTAACAGGCAATGGAATTCCTAATATTGTTCTAATCGATACCAATGGGGATGGAATCCCCGATGCGGTGGACGTGAATGGGGATGGGGTTTCTGACTACTATATCAATCCCAAACCGCCTGCATTTCTCACTACAGGCCCTGGGGGAACAGGAAACCCCGTGGTGGCCATTGTGGATGAAAATGGAAATTTATTGGGTTTTGATACCGATGGGGATGGTACACCCAATGACACAGTTATCGTTGCCATTCTCGCTGACACAACTCTCCCGACCATTACAAGTTCCCTTGGAACCGGAACCTTTTCCACATCGCAAACCACAACCCTTACTTGTACCGACAATTTAGCTCCTGGCGCCATCGTTTACACTCTCGATGCCAGTGTACCGAGTTTCCAACCCAAACAAGGTGAAGTGGTTGTACAGTCTTCAAAAGATGTTCCCCTCTCGAATGAAGGAGAACATACTCTCACTGCCATCTGTAGAGACTTAGCAGGAAACATTTCCATGCCAATTAGCATTGATTATACGATAGATACCCAAATTCCGGCTCTCAGTTTGTTAAGCCAATCAGCTACTGCCATTAGCTCCAATGCAAATGCTATTCAAAGTTCTACTGCCACATGGCGCACCGATCGTTCAGGCACATTTACCATCCGTGAAGGAAGTTCTTGCGAAGCAGGCACCATCATAACTTCAGGTTCTGCCAATGCGAATGTTGACCAAATATTTGTTCGCTCCCATAACCATTTTACGGGAGAAGGAACAAAAACCTACCGCATTTGCCATACAGCATCCAATGGACTGACTGGTTTTGTTAATTTTTCTCTCGTGCGTGACGACACAAGCCCAACCGTGATACCAAACCCTGGTGCGGGAAATTATGGGGTTGCTACATCCGTATCCCTCTCTTGTTCTGATGTTGGGGGATCCGGTTGCGCAGAGATCGTTTACGCTGTGCAGGCTGGATCAAACCCAAACAATCCTACCATCAACGCCTCCAATGGAACTGTGACAAGTGGGCAACTCTATTCTGCGGCCATTCCTATGACCGATGGAGTTACCACCTACACAAAGTTCATTGCCCGAGATAAAGCTGGCAATGTTGCAAGTGTTAGTTCCCAAAATTACACTGTGGATACACAAGTGGCAACCATCACTGTGAATTCCCATTCAATAACAGTGGGTGCTGCTTCCCATGCCACTCTCAGTTGGAGGAGTTCCCGAGCGGGGACTTATCGTATACGAATGGGAGGGTCCAATTGTTCCACAGGAACGGCTCTTTCAAACTCTGGCAATGATTCGAATGTTTCTGGTTCTGTCCAAGCGGCGACAGACACCACTTCCACAATTGCGAATTCCCATTTTGTAGAAGGACAAAACACAGTCCGGATCTGCGTGGAAAACTTGATTGGCAATTTTGGATCCACCACCTTCACTACAACCAAAGACTCGACTCCGCATCTTGTAACTCTTGCCTCACCTTCTGGTTCAGGGCCTTTTACCACGGGAACCCAACTCCAACTCAGCTGCTCCGATTCAGGAGGAAGTGGATGTGATAAAATCATCTACACATTGAATGGCACAGAACCAACGTTTGATGGCAGTGGCATTTACGGCAATCGCAGGAGCAACTAGTTATAAACTTTACTATGCGACTCACTCTGGTGTTACAAAATCTGCGAGTGCAGTTACTGCAACTTCATCTCCGATCACTGTCCCAGATTTGACCAATGGAACAATCTACTACTTTAGGTTATCTGCAATTCACGGAGGTGGTGAAAGTGAGTTGAGTGTTGAGGCAAACAAATCGCCTACAGATCTTCCTTTGGTGGATTATTGTGTTATCCAATACCCAAGTACTTTAACTTTAAGTGCTAATGCGGTTGCAAATCCGCCAGATTATATTTTTATTCAGGTTTACCAAACGGGGGTTACGAGCCTCTCTTATAATGATCCAAGGGTTACAGTGAGTGTCGGTTATGGACCAAACAATACAAATCCGATCACACATCCACAACTTTGGACTTTTTTCTCCGCAGTCTGGAATGACCAATGTTTATGCCAATCAAATCCAGAATTTATGTCACTCATAACAGCACCTAGCACACCTGGAACTTATATGTTTGCGGGCAGAGTTGAAGTAACAGGTGTGGCCTCGGCAACCTACTGCGATTTGGATGGCAATGGTGGGAATAGTGGCTTATCTTATTCTACCAGTGCCCAAGGAATTTTAAATGTCAACTAATACCTTGCCACCACTTATCCAATTTGCCGATAAAATAGTAAACTTTTATTGCTATTGACATAATTTTCATAATTGAGAGTATTGTCAATTTATGGAACACTCTCAATTATTAGCTTTCTCTTCAAAACATAGAATTTTTATTTTGGGAATTTCGTTTTCGAAATTTTTACCAATATGTTTCGCTAGTTTCCTATTTTCCTCAATCAGTTTCTGTTCGGTGTTCCATAAATCTTCACTAGCCGATCGTTTGGTTAAAAAACAAATCATCAAAAATATAGCCGATACCCCAGAGAGAAACTGGCTTAATGACGACAAAGTCCACCTCATCACAATTGGCACTGGTTCTCCGCGAGCGGAAGAAACGAGGATGCAATCGTCTACCGCCATCATTGCCGATGGAAATTTTTTAGTCTTCGATGCGGGGGCAGGTACATCTATCGCTGCAGAAAGGCAACATTTGCCCTTAGACAAAATGAATGCAATTTTTATCACACACTTTCATTCGGATCATATTGCAGACATCCCCATGATGGTAAACAGCAGTTGGAGGGTAGGAAGGAAACACCATCTCCCGGTGATTGGACCTGAAGGGACAGTGAAAATTGTCGATGGTTTCAATCAATTTATGTCGTTTGATGCTATGTACCGTAGCAAAAATGGAGACGGCCTTTCTGGGATGCCTTATGCAAAGGCCATTGGAAAAGAAATTTTAACTCCAAAGGAAAAAGTAAAAGTTTTGTTATTCGAAGGATTGAACGGATTAAAGGTTTATGGTTTTACAGTATCGCACTCTCCCGTAGAACCTGCATTTGGTTATCTAATTGTACACAAAGGAAAGTCAATTGTAATCAGTGGTGATACGAGAAAGAGCGAAAACCTAGAACATTTCGCAGAAAATGCGGACATTCTGGTTCACGAAGCATTGAATAAAGAGATCTTAAAAAAGTTTTTAGAAATCACAAAAGAACATCCAGATGATATATCGATACAAACGGCAGCCGTAACCGCTGTTCGGGTTATGGACTATCATTCTTCGCCATTGGATGCTGCAGAGATTGCCCAAAATGCAAAGGTCAAAACATTGATTTATTCTCATATAACACCAACACTTGGTCCCTTTTTGGCACGAACCTTCATCACTAAACCGATGTTTTTAGATGGGGTTTCCGATGTTTACGGCGGAGAAGTGATCATTGCAGAGGATGGATTCCATTATGAATTGGCTACCGATTAAATTGAAACTAATTGTTTTCAAATGGAAACAACTCGAATTGGCGCTGCCTTTCACATTTGTTTTGTATTCCTATTTTTTTATGATATTGGTTTTTATTAGTCCCGCTCGGGCTAACGACTTTATTACTTCCGATGCCAAAGCTAAAATGGAAATCGCATCCAACGTTTCTTCCTTTGCCTACAGAGACCAAGCACGGTGGGATGATCTCCGCGCACTTTTCCAAAAAGATGGCATCATATCCATCAGTTGGCATGACGGGACGGCAGAAAGTTTTGTGGAACGATCTCGCCTAATGGTGGAAAGTGGAACACCGCCCACCAAACATTGGATTTCTGCGCCCAGGATCACAGTCTGTGGAAACCGTGCATTGAGTGAAGCAGATGTGATCATCATGGTTCGCAGTTTTGCCGGACCAATTGAGGTGGATGTTACCTCTTACACTCGGTTTTACGACCAATTTGAATTGGATGCGGATGGACGATGGCGGATCCACAAACGAACTGGCATTTATGAAAGGGACAGGTTGGATCCAGTTGGTCCATCGTTTTTATTTTGGGCTGCCTACTTGTTTATGCCTCTTGGTAAATATCCAAAAGAATTTCGCCACCTCGCCTTTGGATTGGAACAGAATGGACTTTCGATTGTTCCAAACGTAGTGACATCTGGCAGTGAAGCTGAAAGAACCTTAAAACAAAATGTTTGGGAATGGAGTGGGTGCTCCAAATTTCCAAACACAAAACAGCCATAAGCTGAAGTTTTATACCACTTTAGCTTTTGGAATGAGATTTGAAAAAACTTGTGGAAAGTGTTTATGCATAAAGATGGCAAACTTCTCTTTTCGACTCGCAATTACCGTTTCGAGTTGGCCCGATTTAATGGCAGCTATTATTTTTTTTGCACAGACATGGGCATCGATCCCCTCTTCAATTCCAGGGTCAAGTTTCCCATGTTTAGTTCCATCCCCAGAAACGGCATTTTCGGATATTTTGGTTTTGATAAACCCAGGATACACCAAAGTCACCTTTAGGTTGTGATGGCTGTTCTCAGCACGGAGGGCTTCATAAAAACCAGTCAAAGCAAATTTGGAAGAGGAATAACCCGTTCGAAACGGAACTCCAAATTTCCCAGCTATGCTCGCAACGGATGCAATATGTCCAGAATTTTGTTTCTGAAAGTGCGGTAAAAGGGCGAGTGACAGTGCGATATTTCCAAAAAAATTAACATTCATTAAAGATTGGTAGGTGGATAAATTGGTTTCGTGTGCGAGTGAACGTTGGCTTATGCCACCGTTATTAATCAAAACATCTACCCTTCCAAATTTCTTAACTACCAATTCGGGAAGACCACCTAACGTATTGAATTTTTCTAAATCCAAAGGAAGGATAAGGCAATTTTCACTCGTTAAATTCGATAACATTCGCACCCTTTCTAATTCTGATTCTCGGCGTGCGGATAGTACAAATTTGGCTCCCGTATCCTTCAATTCATGGACCAAGGCCTCACCAATGCCCGAAGAAGCCCCAGTGATCCAAACCACTTTGTCCTTCCAAAATGAATTTTTATAACGTAAAGTTTGGTTCATTTTTCTTGGACTACCTTTAGTTCTTGGTCTCCCAAATCAAGTCGGCGATCGGCTGTTCGTATGGAAGAACGAATGGTATCACCTGGTTGGAGGTATTCGGATCGTTTCAATTGGCCTTTCACAAACAGTTCCCATTTCTTTTTTTCTGGGAGAACGGCTGCAATCTTTTGCAAAAGTTTACCTGGTGCCCTGAGTGCGCATCCTGAAGGAGTTCCTGTTAACAACACATCACCTGGGTTTATATCACAAAACCTAGATAACTCTTGGATTGTCTCCTCAGGTTTGTAGACAAGTCCCGCAATGGTATCATGTTGCCGCACTCTGTCATTGACGAGTAGAGTGAGTTCTAAATTTTCAAGTAGCGAAAAATCACCTTCTTCTAAAACTGCAAGGATTGGACCTGCAGGCAAAAAACTACGGTATGATTTTCCTTTGTACCACTGCATCTGAGGAAGTTGTATATCCCTTGCGGAGATATCGTTGGCCATAAACAAAGCCGAAACATATTCTGAAATATTCTTAGAATTGATTTCCAAAGGTTTATTAATTGATTTTCCAAAAACCAACCCAAGTTCGATTTCATAATCAAGTAACCTAACATGACTTGGACGGATCACTTCGCCCATCGGAGATGTGATGGAGGCATCTGATTTTGTAAAAAATAAATTGTAATTTTTTTCATTGGGATCAAGCCCTGATTCGATCAAATGTTGTTTGTAATTTGCACCTTGGCAAATGATCTGGCAGGGCGCAGAAATTGGTGAAAGTAGAGTGATCTCTTTTGCTTTGTATGATACTGAGTTTGATTTTGTTTTATTTGTTTTTACAAACTCTAAAAAATCCTTTGTACTTAGGTCGCCCGTGCCCAAAGGCAAAACATTTCCATTTTCCCATTTAGCCCAATCTACCTTTTTATCTTTTTCGAAGCGTATATAATTCGTAGCCATCTTTATTTCCTTTTTTTTAGTATCGAATCCATTTTCTAGGAGAGGTTTTCATTGTTTCTTTGAGAGAAATCAAAATACTAATCTTAATTTCTCTTCCACCAAACATTCCCTTGATGAGTGCTAATATTTTATCTAAAGTCAATTTGGAATCCAAAAAATTTTCGGGCATATCCTGCCCCCATTGGTATAAACTTTTACGGTTTACGAAGTGATACCCAACTGGCACAGAATTGTCAAACTTGTCACCGTCTGAGTAATGTTCTACGAGTAAACCTGTAGGGTCTCTATGGTAATCAAAAATCTGACTTCCCAAAAGATGCCTTCCGATACCCCAAGCTGGTTTCCAACCCTTTTCGAGTAACCATTCTCTCCCCTTTGCCACTTCATCTAAGTCTTCTAATTCAAAGGCACAGTGTTCCAAACGGTCATCGGCACCTGTGGCAATCACAATGGTATGGTGGTCGGTGAGTTTATCTCCCAAATCACAACGTAAAAAAACAATAACAGGTTCTTTCAAACCAGGAAGGATTTGGATATCGGAAGGAATCAATCCAAACGTATCGCAGTACCATTGTGCATTTTTTAGAAATTCTTGTTTGAGTAAAACGGCGTGACCCAATCGCATTACGTTTGCTGCACCTTTCTCGCTAGGGTTTGGCATGTTGACCCTTTCTGTTTTGTTTGGTGTATTCCAAAGTTTTTTAGCACACGCTCGTTGCGGCAAACTTTGAAAAAAATCTTCTACCAATACGACATCAATAAAGAGTCCAGAAGGGTCGATTAGTTTCACCATAGAATGTTTAGATGCGTTTCCAAATCTTCCATTTGCAAAATACTCTGCCCCATCCAAATCCTTCAATGCCTCAAATTCCAATTTGGATGAAACGTAAAACCCAAGTCCTAGTAAGGAATCTTCATGATGATTTTCTATAGACAAACAGGGGAATTGAGAGCCATGACCATGGAATAAAACTCGTTCTTTTGTTTGTTCCAAAACTTTTAATCCAAAATCGAGATAATATTTTGTAGTTAGTTCCGTTTTCTTTCTGCCTAACCGAATGTAGGCGATATCCTGGACTTTACTCACTGGTTTTTTTGCCATTACGGGGCATGCTGAACTAACAATCATTTGGTTCATTGTTCTTGTCCTAAATAAATTTTGAAAAATGCAACGATCGTTTGGTTCGCATTCTCTTCTGAAAACACAGCAACAATGGTACGATCTGGACGTAAAATCACAAACCGATCCAGTCCTCCGAAGGCAGTGGAAAAAGTGGAAGTCAGATCTTCCGCACAAGGTTGTAAAGATTCTGATTTATAAGTTCTTTGTTGATTGGAAAAAAACAATGTTTTACCTCCCATCCGTTCCCAAACCTGCTTCGAATTCGCATCCATAACATCCAACGGGTGTGTTCCATACCCAACTATACAAAGTGAATGACCAAGTAGATCGTCGGAAAATTGAATGTTGCCATTTGGCAATCGGACTGTGGATTGTGGAAATATAGATCCAGGTAAAAGACTTGCATTCTGAATTTTTTTGTTTTTAAGAAAAAGCCCTTGTTTAAAGGAATTCTCAGGTCGAATCCGCAAATCAAATAAATAACTTTTGATCGGTGTATAATACAATAATTTAAAAATAAAATCTCTAACGACTGCTTTTAATTTACTCCTAGTCATGATGACTGAACCGAGTAACACAGCCAATCGAATTGTTTTTTTTGCATGCGGTCTTCGTTCTATATCATAACTGAAAAGGATTTCTGGTGATGCAGTTTTTTTCACCACAGATGCAACCTTCCAAGATAAGTTAAGACTATCTCTAATCCCGCTCACAAGACCTTGGCCAGCAAATGGAGGTGTTAGGTGGGCAGAATCTCCAAGCAAATACACTCTACCCTTCCCCATACAATTTGCTGTTTTTGCTTGGAACCGGTAAACAGCGATCCTTTGTACTTCCATACTGGCTACATCACCCCAGGATTTCATGAGTTCACGAACCTTTTCGGGTTTTTCCATCTCTTCTTTTGTTTCTCCTTCGTGAAGGAGGAATTCCCACCGTTCCGAACCATTAGGCCCAGGTACATGGGCAACCGGACGTTTGGGATCACAGATAAATTCAACTTTATTCATTTGTTCAGGAAGATTCGTTACATCCAAGATCAACCAATCTTCTTTGTAGGATGATCCAAGCATCACCCAACCTTGGTTTTCTCGTACCTGGCTATGAGCTCCATCACATCCCAAAAGATAACCTGTCGTTACTTTACAAACTGATTCTTTGCATTTAACATTGATTACGATATTTGAATCTGATTCTATATGAGAAATATACGTACACTCTGACCAAACTTGCACATTCGGAAATCGTTTTAAACCATTCCTGAGTATTCGTTCCAGATCAGGTTGGTAAATCGAGACCAATCGAGGGTGGCAATCTAACGAGCCCGCTGCATTGATTTTGGCAAAACAACCACCAAAAGGCGAGATGAGTTCGATTCCAGAAATTGCTGGCATACTGGCCGCTATCTCTTCTCCAAAACCTGCCGCCTGAAGGGCACGCAAGGCATCTTGGTCGAGAGATATGGCCCTTGGAATCTCCAAAATGCCAGGGTTCTGGTCGATGACAAGCACCGGGATTCCCTGCATTCCCAAAAGATTCGCAGTGAGAACCCCGACAGGTCCTGCACCAACAATGACAACATTGGGGGTCTCGAGATTCTTATTTTCTATCCGTCCTTCCATAAATGCATGATCTCTCTTTTTTGAGAGATTTCTCATTTATGAAATATTGGTCAATATTTTTTATTTTTCTGGATTTGACATTTTTCAGAGAAATCAGGAACAAGCGAGCTAATGAGACATAATTCCAATTAGTTTAAGTACGAATTGGATCGTTTGGGTAGAAACAGTGAAGCTGGAATTCGGGGGGTTGGGGATGGAATGAAACGATTTAAGTAGAAGGGTTTTGTTGCAAAATCCTCTCATACGCCCGTGAAGCCGTGTTTTTTGCTGTTGTATTCGAAAGTCCATAGGCTCGTAAAACAAGTACCACCATGTCCACGTCATGGGTTTTGTAACCAGCTCTGCCTTCCAAAATATTTCGAATTCCATAATGGATTGCTCCCACGAACAAACCGAGAGCGGTCTCCTCCGAGTCGATGGTGAATTTTCCCGAAGCCACCGCCTTTTTCAGATCTCGTAATGGATATGCCCGGAGGATTTCACTCATCCTTGGTGCAACGGCGGCCACACGGATGAGTGCCCATGCCCAGTCATTATCGTTTCTAGCCTTCTTTAAAAAAAGAAGAGCACCAAACGCCAAACGTTCCACTTCATTTTGGATGTCTGCCATCAGAACATCCGCATCGGCTGCTGCCTTTTCGGCAAGTGCCAAAGCAGAAGCATCAAGTAACTCTTCTTTGGTTTTAAAATAATTATAAATGGTTCCATTGGCAACCTCTGCCTCTACCGCAACCTCAGCAATGGAGGTTTCCCCTGCTTCTTTGATGGCAAACAATCGCAAGGCCGCATTCATAATCTGCGCACGTGTCCTTTCCTTTTTAGGCAGGAGGGTTTTTTTTGATTTCTGAGTGGCCACAACCACAAACAATTTTGAACATCGCTTCTTAAACAACTACATTTTTGAGAGATCACTCAATTTTAACTCCCACGCCAGGGATCCGGAGGGCTTGGTCACCTGCCATCGTTAGATGGCTGGGGACGGGAGCGTTAGCGCACCCCGGAGTGAGCCCGGTCGGTTTTAGAATGAAATAAAAATCCGAAAACCAATCCGAGGCGCCCAAAGTCCAAGTGGTTAAAAAATTGATATTCGCAGTCTACGAGTCAGTTTACAAAATTATTCTTTCTGGTAAAGGACGGCGGCGGAGTGTAACGTCAGATATTGATTGAGGTATGTAGGCAGACATATCCAGCGGAGCAATGTCTGTACCAGGCAGAACAATTTTATCGATCTGATCGAGAACTTCATCACTCAAAGTTACTTTCATTCCCGCAAGTAAATCATCAAGTTGTTCGGGGGTACGAGGTCCGATGATGGCAGAAGTAATTGCTGGGTGTGAAACCACAAAAGCAAGTGCCATATGTGTAAGTGACAATCCTGCACTTTCGGCAAGCGGTATAAGCTCCTCTACAGCCGCTAGACTATTCTCATCGGACATGGCTTTGGCAAAATATTTTACTCTTATTGAATCAACATCCTTGTTTCCTTTTCGGTGTTTCCCCGTGAGCATCCCTTTTGCGAGAGGACTCCAAGCGGAAACACCCATACCGTAACGTTGGCATGCTGGGAGAATTTCTTTTTCTATTTGGCGATTCAAAATCGAATACGGTTGTTGTTCAATACGAAATCTTGCAAGCGCACGAAACTCTGCTATTCTTTGGGCTTCCACAATATCAGAGGCAGGAAAAGTGGATGTTCCGATTGTTCTCACTTTTCCTGAGCGTAACAAATCTGAAAATGCCGATAAGGTTTCTTCCAGATCAGTCTCAGGTGTTGGCCTGTGCAGATGGTAAATGTCGATGTAATCGGTTTGTAAACGGCGGAGAGAATCTTCCACAGCTTTCAGAATCCAGCGACGGGAACCGCCTTGTTGGTTTGGATCCGAACCCATTGCCCCCCAAACTTTCGTTGCGATCACGATATGTTCGCGCCTACCTCCCAGAGCTTTGCCCAAGATTTCTTCTGATTCACCATTATTATAGCGGTCAGCAGTATCAACGAAATTGATACCTGTATCTAGGGCCTTATGAATCATATTGATACATTCATCATGATTCGGGTTTCCACCCTTACCAAACATCATAGTTCCAAGACAGAAAGGACTTACTTTCATTCCTGTTTTTCCCAATAATCGATAATTCATTGCATCCTCCAGTTCCCCTTTTATTCTTAAACGGAACACGATTCCCATCAAATGGAACATTGTTCCGCTTGTCAAGGAGTACGTATGCAGCAGAATACCAGCGGCACGGAAAAATCAGAAATCATCAATAAATCAAACAAGTTGCAACGGTCAGACGCTCAGGAGAATTTTGGCTTAATTTTAGAAGCAGCCCAGTCTGTGTTTGAGGAATTAGGAGTGGATGCTCCTGTGCGAGAGGTAGCCAAGAAGGCAGGGGTTGGTATAGGAACTTTGTATCGTCATTTTCCTGAACGTTCCGATTTAATCAAAGCAATAGTCCAAAATGGAATTGACCAGTGTGCGAATGCGGCCATTCAAATTGCGTCCGATCATAAACCAGAAGAGGCCATCGCCCTTTGGATGCAGGAGTTAGTTGGTCTATTAAAGACTAAACGAGGTTTGGCAACAGCACTCCATTCTGGGAATATGGCATATAAATCCTTACCCGATTATTTTTTAGATCATCTTAAACCTGCTTTAAAAACATTATTGGAATCAGCAGAAGCAAACGGATCTATAAAACCGAATATTGATGCGGGAGAATTGTTGATGGCTGCCACTCGAATTGCGACCCCAGCAAGCGAAGGTGATATTGACCAAGCTCGCCGAATGATCACTTTACTTGTGGATGGCCTTCGGTCTTACTAAATGCGGACAGATTTTTCGCTGCATTTTTTAGTTACTGCTTTGAACCTTTTTATGATTCCTAAAATTTCAACACAATTTTTCTGTTTACTTTTTGTTACTCATTTTTTAAAAAATCGTTACATTGAAACAAATTATAAAACAATAGTAGTTCCTCCCTCGCTTCTATTAGTAGGAAAATCCTTTACATTGCATTAAAATGAGTTCCCTTGGCATTAGGTCTTATGGTGCCAACTGTTATTGAATACAAACCACAACCACTTTTGAGCCGTTATGTGGAAAGTTACCTTCATATCAAATCTGGTGACGGGTTTAGTAAATCCATCATTCCACATCACTCTTTTGTTTTGACCGTCAAACTCAAAGGAAATCACAAATATCAAACGAACACAAATTTAGATGTAAATTCTTTGCCATCCATTTCGCTTACTGGCCTTCGCAAAACAGCAAAACACAATATCCTTTCGAAGGACACAGAAATTTTCATTATTAAGTTCCAACCATGGGGTGCCTTTTCGTTTTTTAAAAGGCCAATGCATCAACTGAACGAAATCGGAATTTCAGCCTATGATTTATGGGATAAAGTTTCCTTAAATCATTTATCGGAACAATTACTAGAATCAGAAGACGACCAAACAAAGTTAGTAAAATTGGAAGATTTTTTATTGAAGAGAATAAAGAGCCAAACGATTGATATTCGGATTGTAGAAGCGATTTCTGTTATGGCACAAAACCAAGGGAGTATCAAAATAAAAGAGGTTGCTTCTTCCATCAATCTAAGCATAGATACCTTTGAAAAAAAATTTAGGGAAATTACGGGAGGAACTCCGAAACAAATTGCGACCATCATCCGAATGAATTCAGCAATTAAAAATATTCAGAAGTATTCTTCGTTCACAAATCTTGCTCATGATTTTGGATATTTTGACCAATCACATTTTATAAGAGAATTCAAATCATTCACAGGCAAAACTCCGACTGAATTTTTGATTTAAAAAATCATTCCGTCCTGATTTTTTACAATCCTTCCTTACAAAATTTCGTTATAAACATTCATTACTGATTTAACAAAGGAAGATTGTTTATGTTACAAATTTTATTAAATTTGAATTGGATCGCAATTGGATTGGCATTCCTTGTCTATTTTTTCCTAGGCTACGTTTGGTTTACCATTCTGTTTGTAAAACCATATAGAATTTCTCTCGGAAAAGAAAACGAAACACCAGAGCCGCCTGCGCCAATATTCATCATTGGATCCGGAATTTGTACGCTATTCAATTTAGTCACTACAGCTATTTTGTTTTCTGTTTTGCAAATCAACCAAACGACCGATGCGCTCTTTTGGGGATCTTTTATTGGAATTGGATATTTGTCTGCCAATACCTTTAATATTGCGATCAATCCAAACATTCCGAGGCCCATTCTATATGGTATCATTTCCAGCGCTTACCACCTTGTGGGAATGAATGTAATTTCCTGGATTTTGATCCAAAGTTTATAAAAAAGGAAAAGGGGAAAATGCGGACAAAATTGACACTTTACCAAGTCTATCTAACGCTATGTAGATCGTTATCATTGTGCCCCAAACAGAAAAAAGACTTTCAATTTTTTGAAACGTCCAAATTCTCGAACTTTATTGCCTGGAATCATTTGGGCAATTGGAGAATTAAAATGAACAAAATTTTTTTGATCTTACTAACCATTGTTTCAATCAATTGCCTTAGTTTTCGCAGCGGCGAACACGAAAATGCGGAAATTGTCAACAAACTAGATGCCCCTCCAAAAGCAATCATCAAGATAAACTTGAAATATGATTACCGCGTGGATGGAGCTAAACAAGGTGATATAAATCCACAATTAGTAGATGCTTGGTTAAAAACCGCAGAAGAAACTTTGAAAGAAAGCTCTGAAGTGACTGTTTCCAGAGAAGATATACTTGCTAATTATTTTTTTGAAATGACTGTCCGTGAAGAAACAAATTCATTTTCTACCACCGTTTCACCATTTATCTCTGGTTTAACATTAGGACTCATTCCTTCCTACACTAAATCTGACATTACAGTAAACACTATAGTCAAAGATAAAAAAGGCAATGTTCTTGGTGAAGTGACAAAAAAGGAATCTCTCAAAATGGTAGGTCAAATTTTAATAGTGTTTGTAAACGTATTTGTTAAACCATTGGATACGATCATTGCACAAAGAAAAGATTTATTGAGAGCTTCATACCTTGAAATAAAACAAAACAATATTTTTAAGGGATCAAAAAAATAACCAATTCACTGAGTTCAAACAATCTTCATCAGATGTAAGGTCATTTATGTAAACGACCTTACATATCAATACTCGTGAAAAACTTATCTAAAATGTTTATAAAAAAAGCCACTCCCCGTTTCCGTTAGAGTGGCTTTTTGTTTTGCCCATGAACCAGAATGCCAACTTACAACCGCAAGCTGGCCAAGTTCAAAATATTGAGAATTCGAAATCTACTTAAGCCACAGGTCCGTGCGCACTGAAATCAAATTCTTTAGAACCAGTGAGATACTTTTTGTAGTTTTCTACAAATTGTTTCGCAAGGTCTGCCGCTGTTTTATCGTAGTCTTCTTTGTTTTCCCATGCATTGCGAGGGTTGAGGATATGGGCGTCCACACCGTTCACAGATTTTGGAAAAGACACTTGGAATACAGGGTGTTTTTCGAACTCGGATTTTTCAATATTTCCGTTAAGAATTTCCCCTATGATTTGGCGAGTGGCAGGGAGGTTCATGCGTTTTCCCACACCATACTTTCCACCAACTAGACCAGTGTTGATGAGGTAAGCATTCACTTGGTGTTTTTTCATTTTTTCACCGAGTAATTTTGCATAGTATGTTGGGTGGAGAGTCATAAACGCCTGACCAAAACATGCAGAGAAAGTTGCTTGTGGTTCTTTCACACCACGCTCTGTTCCCGCAACCTTCGCAGTATAACCAGAAAGGAAGTGGTACATCGCTTGTTCGATGGAAAGTTTCGAAACCGCAGGAAGGACTCCATACGCATCGTAGGTGAGGAAGATGACGGTGTTTGGGTGACCCGCTTTCGAACCTGGTTGGATATTGTCGATATGGAAAATTGGGTAAGAAACTCGTGTGTTTTCTGTTTTGGCAGCAGAAGAATAGTCTACTTTTTTTGTGGTTTCATCGAACACAACGTTCTCAAGGAGGGCGTCACGACGGATCGCCGCATAGATTTCTGGTTCTGTTTTTGGGTCGAGGTTGATTGTCTTCGCATAACAGCCACCTTCGATGTTGAATATACCATTATCGTCCCAACCATGTTCGTCGTCACCAATGAGTTTGCGGTTTGGATCGGTAGATAGAGTTGTTTTACCTGTTCCAGAAAGACCAAAGAATAGAGCACTGTCTCCGTCTTTTCCTACGTTCGCTGAACAATGCATTGTGAGCACGTTTTTCAGCGGCAAGTAATAGTTCATCACAGAGAAAATCCCTTTTTTCATTTCCCCGCCGTATTCCGTTCCACCAATGATACAAATCTTTTTGGCAAGGTGGAAGATCACAAATACTTCGGAATTGAGGCCGTGTTCTTTGAATTTTGCGTTTTTATAACCAGATGCGTTGATGATGGTGAATTCTGGATTTAGTTTTTCGAGTTCTTCCTTAGTCGGGCGGAGGAACATGTTGGTGCAAAAATGGTGTTGCCAAGCTCTTTCCGTCACAACACGGAGGGAAATCCGAGTGTCATTGTTTGTACCAGCGTGACCATCAAAAACATAGAGTTTTTTATGATCGAGGAATTTCACCACTTCGCCATAGAGTTCGTCGAAAATGGCTTCAGATACCTTTGTGTTTACAGGTCCCCACCAGATGTTTCCATTAGAAGAAGGTTCATCGACAAAGTATTTGTCTTTTGGTGAACGTCCCGTAAAAATCCCTGTGTCCACCATCATGGTGCCGTTGTCGGAAGTTACGCCTTCTTTGTTGGTCAATTCGTGCTGGTAAATTTCCTCATAAGATAAGTTATGGAAGACTTCGGATGGTTTAAGGCCTAAATCGGCAAGGCCGCGCAGACTACTGGATACTGGCATGGATCTCTCCTCGATTTTCAAATCGTGTTTTTCTAGCTTCCCATGTTGCGAGTCGGTGTCAATAACAGAATATGAAGATTCTACACGCTTCGGCAGAATATTTTCCGTACATCAAAATGGGAGGGCTTGCAGACATGCTTGCCTCACTCACAAACTCCCAAACTTCTGGTGATTCCGTTGCAGTGGCTCTCCCCCTTTTGGCCAATCTGGGAAAAAAACCAGAATTTACGGGTAAATCCATCCCCTGTTTTTTACCCCATTCTGAAAAGTCCTTGCAAAAAACACCCGCTTTCACCCCCCCTTCCCGCCTGGCCCAAAACCTACATTGTCAAATTTTGGCGGAATCCTTTTTTCGGGAGGCGACGGATGGCAAGGTTTTGTTGTATTTTTTTGATTCTCCCTTGTTTCGCGATTTTTCAACCATCTACGGAAACCCTGACGAACACTACCGGTTTGCGCATTTTTCTTATGCCTGTTACGAACTCTCCCAAACCCTCGGGGTAGATGTTTTTCATGCCCACGATTGGCACGCTGCCCTAGGAACAGCCTTCCAAAAAGTTTCTGAAACTCCCATTCCCTCTGTTTTCACCATCCACAACCTTGCTTACCAGGGAGACCATCCTATCTGGATGACTGGGTTTTTGAAAGAAGTGCCCTTCGGACTGATCCCTAGCTCCTACGACCACGATGGGAAAAACAATTATATGAAGGCGGGCATCCTTTCAGCAAACCAAATTACGACTGTTAGTCCAAGCTACAGAAATGAAACTTTAGCAGAACCCAACGGATTTGGACTAAGTTCCCTTTTACAAAAAAGGAATGAGGATTACACAGGCATTCTAAACGGGATCGATCCAACCGAATGGAATCCCGAAACAGATGCAAAGATCCATTTCCCTTTTGGTAAGTCCAATTGGGAGGAAGGCAAAGAAAAAAATAAATCTTTCCTTTTGGACCAATTGGAAAGACCTGGATTCGGATTGCAAAACCCACTTGTTGGTCTTATTGGAAGATTGACCTACCAAAAAGGATTTCGAACCTTCATCGACACCTTCCATATGCGAAACCACCTACCACTTCGTTATGTGGTTCTTGGTTCTGGGGATGAAAATTTAGAAAACGAACTCTTTGCACTTTCTGATTCCTTCCAAGATAAATTCTATTTTTATAAGGGATACAACGAAGGGCTCGCCCACCAAATCGAAGCTGCATCCGATTTTTTCCTGATGCCATCTCTCTTTGAGCCTTGTGGACTCAACCAAATGTACAGTCAAATGTATGGAACCATTCCCATTGTTTCTCGTGTGGGTGGCTTAAGTGATACGGTCTCTGAATCTTTGGATTTAAAATACAAAACAGGGATTGTATTCGAACCAAACGATGTTAGGTCTTTGGGTTATGCACTGGAACGAGCTGTCACAGTTTTTTCATCGGAAGAAAAAAATACAATCATTCAAACCATAATGGAATTGGATTGGAGTTGGGAACTCCGCAAAAAAGAATACAAATCGGTTTATAAGAAGGCCATCGAAGAAATGCTTTGATTCTTAAATGACATTTTTTTTATTGTAAATCATATCAAAAGAACTCGCAAATCCATTTATAAAGATCCTATTTTTTATGAAAAAACCTTCTCGATTGCAAAAAATATTCTGCCTCTTTCTTTTTAACTGCATTTTCATACAAGCTATCAGTTGCAAGCTGAATCTAAACAATCCGAGTGACCCCACATCAAAATCTTTTTTTGAAACATTTTTATGGCGTTTGTATTTGGGTTCGTTATGTGATCCGAATCTTCGTTCTTCTGTTCGTTTGGGTACAGCTTCTTACAAAACAAATCCATACCAAATTTTAAAATTAAAAAACGGAAACTTTGCGGTAACCGCAGGAGTTTTAGAAGCAGTGGAATGGAAGGGTGGTGGAACTACTGGTAAAAATTTTTCTTTTACAGGTGCAACTGGTACGGATATGAACGTCATTTTATTTGTAGTCAACGGCTCGACAATGCAAATTGAATGGTTGGATTATTTAGGCTCTCTGAGTGTTTTGTCCGACGACAAAACAACCGCCCCCATCGCCGAATTTTCTAATGGAGATATTTTGGTCACCGCATTGGTAAACAGTTCTGCACAAGGAAACCCCATTTCTTCAAAATTGAATCCAAACTCATTGTTTATGGGAAGATTCAGCCAAAACGGCAATCGTGTCTGGACAACTTATCTGGATAAAACCAACGCAGCCATCGATGGTAAACGATTCGCACTCGTCATCGAACCATCCGACCAAATCCATCTTTTTTTCAATGCCTCAGGAACTGGTTCACCTGACACGATGGGATTCAGTGAATTTCCCAATATGCAGGTTGCGTCCATAGGTTCGGGGCATAGCGAACCAGGTTGGGCAATTTTAAATCCAGTTGGTAGCCCAATGCAACAACGTTACCTTCCTTCCACAGGAGAGATCCAGGTACTTAGAGCAAGCCTAACACCAAATAACTCAATCTTGGTTTTTGGCTCTGGTGCCGATAATTTTTCAGGTTTCTTAACGCACCCACTAGCTGGATACTCTTACAGAAGACCCATGTTGGCAAAACTATCCATTGCTAACTTTTCCATTGAAAACGTTACTTTTTTAGGAACCAACAGCACAAGCCATGAAGTTGGAACTTTGTCTTCCATTACAACTGGTCCCGACGGAGTGTATACAGGTGGGATCGCTTCTGGGGGGTTTGGAAATCCGTTCCATCCGTTCCAACTCAATTTCGAGACGGCCACAATCTATCGTAATTCCATTTTTTCAAAATTTGATTGGGATGGAAATTTAGTTTGGAACCAGTTTTTAGGCTCTACAAAATACGATGTTGTAGAAATACCTCCGACCATTGTTTATATGCAGGATTCTGGTTCACTCAAAGGGAACACTCTTTCACCTGAAGATGGTTATCGTTTTACAGGACTTAGTATACCTACGTTTGGCGATGGGAGTAACTTATATCAAAATACCACTTTGAATATTTCCAGTTCCGATGGTCATTATCAATCCGTGCACTATGAATCAAACTTCAACACAACTCCACCAAGTGCCGGTTATTTTGCGCAAAACAATATTACAGATATTGCCTATGCGTGTGGTGGTCGGCTTGTGCGATTAAAAAACGTTGTGGAATTAACAACCGAAAATAGTTACATAGAAATTACCACCCGCCCTGCGAATGAAGAGCCATAAGATTTATTTTACTTCCTAATTCAACTTTAGTATGTATACGAATGTGTTTGTGGCGAAAATCTAAGTATATATAACTCCATTTGTCGTAAATTTATTTACAACTCTTTAAAAAAAAGCTTAGGACAAAAAAAAATTGCTTACCATACAAAATTTTCGTCCAATAAGGAACCAATTCATTAGGAATTCGTGTCGGAAAG
>JARJFC010000519.1 GCA_029310945.1 Leptospira sp. 96542 | reverse complement strand
TTCAAGCCGTCGCGCGGGGAGCCGCGCACGCCTTGACCGGCCTGCAGCCGGCGGAAGTTGACACCTTCGCCGCGCTGCGCCTATGGAAAAACGAGTTCCGATGAAACCCTTGCCGTCGCCCCGTCCCCTCGCCCGATTGTCCTTGGCCCGCCTCTGCGCGCTGGCCTGCGGCGTCACCCTCACGCTGGGCCTGAATGGTTGCGCGCTGACCGATGAACTGGCGCAGCGCAGCGCCCCGAAGCCCGCCTTGATCGCCTCGGCCGCGCCACAGACCGACACTGCCCCCGCTTCATCTGAACGCGAGCGTGCGAGCCCAAGCGAGGCCTCGCTCGTCACGCTGACCGCCGCGACGACGCGTGACGCAAAAGTGGCGCCAGCGCAGGCAACGGACGCGGCCGCGCCGGCGGCGGACAGCGCGATCGCATTGACGCAGGCTTCCATGCCGGCCCTTGCGCTTCAGCCCTTGCCCAAGCCCCTGACACCCGCCACGCACGCGGTGATCCCCCTGGCCCCCCCCGACGATCTGTGGCAACGCATCCGGCAGGGCTTCACGATGCCGGACCTGAACAGTCCCCTGGTGCCAGGACGCGAGCAGTGGTATGCCGCGCGCCCCGAGGAGTTCATCGCGAGGATCGAACGCTCGCGCATGTACCTCTTC
>JARJFC010000518.1 GCA_029310945.1 Leptospira sp. 96542 | reverse complement strand
AATGAGTGGTTTTCAATTTTTTAACCTAAAACTTAAAGAATTCATAAGTATCTTTAGAGACCAAAGAATTGATCTAACATAAGTTTCTTTAATGTTTCTTTTAATTTGTCTTGTATATTGACAATTTTCACTGTCATTTTTTTTTCATCTGCTTTGTTCTTAAAGGATAGCAAACGTGAGATGCCAAGCGAACTCACAATCACTACTTTCTCTAAGTCCAAATAGATTTCTGTTGCATTTTTTTCCAAAATGTCAGATAGGATCTCCCGTAGTTCTGGAGCATTTCCATCCAAGATCTGGTCCATAAAGCGAACGCGGATCGTGTTTCCTTTCTCTTCTACAACTATTTTTTCACTCATATCTATTTGTTAGTCCCTTACGGTAGGCAAAGTAGGCGAGGTTTGCAAGGAATTTTATTTCAATTTCTTGAGCTTATTCTCCATCGATGCCTTTTTATGATAGAATTGGACGAGTTTTTCCAATTCCGCCATATCAGAACAAACGATTTTTCCCATATCCAATCGAATAAATTTATTATTTTTCATAAGGTCAGCAATGATGAGTTCATCTTTCGGATCTGTGAGCCCTACCATCTTGAGTAAGTCCTTAGTACCTATCTCAAAGTTATACGCCTGTTTGGGGGTAATTTTAATACGATTT
>JARJFC010000517.1 GCA_029310945.1 Leptospira sp. 96542 | reverse complement strand
CAGGGAAGTGCGGTGCTGCATGGCGGTCTCGGTGGGCTCTAAATTCCCGCGATCAAGGCGCGCGCGGCCTGTTGCAGTCGCCGCCGCTCACACGGCTTGGGCAGTAGCATGTCCACGCCCAGGTTGCGGGCCGTCGCACTGCCAGCGCCCATGCCATCGCGCGCCTGGGTGGACAGACCGAGCAGGGGAACCCCAGGGTACAGCATGCGCACGCGGCGGATGATATCAGCGCCCTGCTCACGGACGTTGAGCAGGTCCACCACCACCAGGCAAGCGCCGATGGCCGGCAAGGCCTGCGGCGCATCGAAGGCCAGCACCCGTGGGCCGATCTCTTCCAGCCATTCCACGAGCAACGATCGAACCAAGGGATCGAACTCGACGACTATCACCCATTCCAGCATTTCGGCCATTGCTCCCTCGGACCACAGCGTGCCTGCGCCCGATTGAAACGCGCGCGGCGCGGCGGCTGATTTCAGCCCGGTTTCAAGCGCGCGGCCTGTGTTGCAACTGAAACATGGAGTCCCCTCAAGTCAGGGGTTCGACCGCCGTATCGAAGACATAACCCGCTCCCCGCTCGGTGCGGATGTAACGGGGCGTGGAGGGATCCAGTTCGATCTTGCGCCGCAGGCGCAGGATCTGCACGGCGATCGCCCGGTCGTAC
>JARJFC010000516.1 GCA_029310945.1 Leptospira sp. 96542 | reverse complement strand
TGCACCTGCAGTTGGATGACCGCGTCCTGCCGCTGGTGGACGAGCATGTGGACTGCGCGCTGCGCATCGACACCCTGGCCGACAGCAGCCTGGTGGCGCGTGAGCTGGGCGCCATCCGGCGCGTCGTGTGCGCGGCCCCCGCTTACCTGCAGGCGCGTGGCACGCCACTCGATCTGTCCGCCGTGTCCGGGCACGACGGCATCAGCTGGGCAGGGCTGGGCCTGCACAAGAGCTGGGCCTTCACCGTGCGCCAGGGGGACACACTCACGGAGTTGCAGGTGCCGGTGCATGTGCGCGTGTCCACGACCACGCCCGAGTCGGCCCTGCAGGCTGCGATCGCGGGCCTGGGCCTGGTGCAGGGCACCAGTTACCAGGTGGCGCCGCATGTCGCGGCCGGGCGGCTGGTGCCGGTGCTGACGGCCCATGAGAGCGCGCCCTTGCCCGTGAGCCTGGTCTACCCCAGCAAGCGGCTGATGCCGCTGAAACTGCGGGCACTGCTGGATTTCGCCGCGCCGCGTCTGGAACAGCGCCTGGCCGAGGTCGATGCCGTGATGGCCTGGCGCTGAGCCGGGCCCCCACTGCCGTAAGCTCGGTCAGACGCCCAGGTAACGTCCGGGTTTGTGGTTCAGCGCCAGAAACGCCCCCAGGGCCAGCCCGCCCAG
>JARJFC010000515.1 GCA_029310945.1 Leptospira sp. 96542 | reverse complement strand
ATACCCTTCGGGCCCGGCGTTGGGGTGATCCGGAGCGAGGGATGCGATGACACCCGAGCCTTGTTCGCTCTAAATTTAACGTGTGAGAGTGAACAATGCCTGAACCATTCCTCATCCCCCCGTTTGCAAAACGTTGCAAAGATTCTGCCAAACAATCCTGTGGTGCATCCTACGGGCCATGCGCGCCGTTGAGTACAGCCTGCCGACGGCCAGTCCGTCCGCCGTGCCCACGCCAGCCACGACCACCACCCCCGTGGCGCCCTTTCCGGCCGTGCCCCCCGCTTCGGCGGGCCGTCGTCCAGGTGGAGCAGGGGGCGCCGCCGCCTCTCTCCCGCCCAAGGCGGCGCCGATGGTGACGCCACCGGCCCCGCCCACGGGCAGGGCGCCGACAGGGGACCATGGCGATAAAAACAGCGGCAACGTGGCGGGCGAACCCGGTGGGGACGATGAGACCGAGCCCAAGGTGGAGGACGATACGACCTTGCCCCCCAAGCACTGAGACCCGTGCGGGCCACCGCCGCAATCGCTCAGTCTGCCCCCAACGCCGCGCAGGAGCGCGGACTGGGGGCAATCCACTCCAGAACGTCCCTTTAGACGGGTCGATCGTTGTCGACCAGACTCAAGAAATCGTAGTCCGGCTGGATGGTGTACTGCAGTTCGAAAT
>JARJFC010000514.1 GCA_029310945.1 Leptospira sp. 96542 | reverse complement strand
CAATCATTCTTCGAGAAACAAATTCAATTAAGAAATGACAAACCCATTTCCGTTTATACAGGTTTGAATAGTATCTCTTACTATTATTCTATGCAGTTTTTAGGAGCTTCTTACGCTTTTGATAGTAAAAATGAAATTGGTGCTAATTTTATATTTTCTAAATACTCTTCTGATGATACAAAAACATTCTTACCCTCATTAAATCCTATATTCATCATCAATGAAAAATATGCATTTAATCAAAACTCAATAAAGGTTTTCTATAATTACTATTTTTTTAATTCTCCTTTTTTCTTAAATGCTACATTAGGCTCTCTACCTGAAATTTCTCAAACTTATTCTGCTATTATAATTCCTACGTTTAGTAATAATTTCTCGGAATTCAATATTAACGTTACGAGAAAATCAACCGCTTATTTTTCACCAGGCTTAGGTTTAAAATTAATACTCGACAATGGGGTCTTTTTTACTATAGCAGGTGGACCTATGTTCATTTATGATAATCAGATTAAATCAAATTCATACAGTTACTTAGTCTCTAATTCTGATTATCAAAATATTGCCGCTAACTTAATCATTAATCCACTAATAGATTCGAAGAAAAAAGAATTATTTGGTTTTTCAAAAAAAAATACTGAAGCATACATTGACTTTTCAGCAGGAAT
>JARJFC010000513.1 GCA_029310945.1 Leptospira sp. 96542 | reverse complement strand
CTGGACCATTTCAAGCGCGTGAACGACAACTACGGCCATAGCGTGGGTGACCAGGTGCTCGTGCATTTCGCGCAGAAATTCGAGGCCCGGCGCCGGCCCCAGGATCTGGTGGGGCGCATCGGCGGCGAGGAGTTCCTCATGGTCCTGCCCAACACCACGGTGCACGGCGCGCGGCAAGTACTGGCTCGCCTGCGCCAGGACCTGGCAGACGGCCAAGCCGCATCCGGTCACCCTGAGCTGCGCCTCAGTTTCTCCAGCGGCCTGGCCCAGATGAAAGCCGCGGACCTCGATGCCGCGGCGCTGTACCAGCGCGCCGACCGCGCCCTGTACGGCGCCAAGCACCAAGGCCGGTCCAGGGACTTCGACGACGAACCTTACCCTGCCACCAGTCCGGTGCAAGGACGCGCCTGAACATAACCAACACCGCTTTGCCCTGGCTTCGTCCATCTTTACACCCGGACAGCAGGGACACACGCACAGGACACGCAGGCGTCCGAGACTTGCCTCGCCCCGCCCGATGGCGGCGGGATGCATGAAAGAGGTCATCGCGATGGCATGGCACATAAAAGAATTGTGCCTCTGCAATTTTTACTGAAAGGGTGGGGCGATGCGGCTAAGGGATTTCAGTGTTACGTCCACTCAATTTCTGAGGACGTCCAGGAGACG
>JARJFC010000512.1 GCA_029310945.1 Leptospira sp. 96542 | reverse complement strand
GCCATCGGCGGTGGTGCCGGTGGCGGTCCAGATACCGGGCACGTAGCGCAGCACGTCGGCGAGGCTGGTCACGCTGCGTTGTTTCAGGTCTTCGCTGTCCACCAGGGTCACGCCACCCGGGGTGCGGGCCTGCTCGGCGGCGAGCTCCTGATGAAGCTCGCGCGCGCCGCTGTCGGGATCTTGCACGGGGGCGGTCACGGTCACGGTCGGCAACTGCGGCACGTTGCCGGGGCTTGTCTGGCTTTGCGCCTGGGCCAGGGCACAAGGCAATGCGGCCAGCGCGCCGATCAGGGCACGAGCATGGGTCGGTTTCATGGGTCGTCTCCAGTCCCGAATGAACGGGCATGAGAACCAGGCAGCACGGCGCGCCCAGGTTCTCGGCGAATGAGGCAGGCATCCGCGCACGGACACGCGGGCACCTTCGGAAATCAGGGAAGTGGAATCGCTCGATGCACGCGAACCGCAGCCGGGTGTTTCGAACCCGGGCCGCACACGTGCCCGATTTCAGGACCAGTCGCCTGGGGGGCCTTGCGCGGGCGGCGTCAGCGCATAGCGCTGCGTCGCCGCGGCGTGGGGGTGCACGGGTGGCGTGATCCGCCCGGTCGCGAGCGCGAGGGGAACCGCGAGGCCCACGTGCAGGGGAGGAGCGCCATCGCGGCTTCCTTG
>JARJFC010000511.1 GCA_029310945.1 Leptospira sp. 96542 | reverse complement strand
ATCTTTCCCACGGGTGTGTTCGTGGCCAACGCCGACGGCGTCATCGTGGGTGAACAGATTCCCCTGCCTGGGCGCCTGGGCGGCTTGATCACCAACAGCTCCTATTTCCTGGAAACCATGCGCCTGGGCGAGCCGGTCATCAGCGAGCCGCGATTGGGGCAGGTCGCCCAAAAACCCATCGTGTTCATGACCGAGCCCCTGAAGAACCCCGCGGGTCGCACGGTCGGTGTGCTGGCCGCGGCCTTGTACCCGGGGGACAGCCATCTGTTCGGCAAGCTGGAATCCATCAAGCTGGGCAAGTCCGGTCACTTTGTCGTGCTGGCGCCTCAGCACAACCTCATCGTCTCGGCCACCGACCAGTCCCGCGTCATGCAGGCCATTCCTGCCAAGGGCCTGAATCCGCTGCTGGACCGGCGTCTTGACCAAGGCTACGACGGCCCTGGCGTGTCCCTGACTTCGCAGGGCGTCGAGACGTTTTCCGTCAGCCGTCGCATGAAGACCACCGGCTGGCTGGTGCTGGCCGGGGTGCCGACCCAGGAGGCCTTCGCGTCCATCGCAGCCTTGCGCTGGCAGGTCTATCTGGCGGCTTTCCTGCTGTCCGTGCTGGTGGCCCTGGCGCTGTACCAGATCCTGAGGCGCCAATGGGCGCCCATCGATGCGGCTGGCGCG
>JARJFC010000510.1 GCA_029310945.1 Leptospira sp. 96542 | reverse complement strand
TGCGCGGCCTGCTGCTGGTGCTGATGCTGCTCACGCACCTGCCGACCCGGCTCACGATGGCCATGGGCCAGCCCCTGGGTTTCGTCTCCGCCGCCGAGGGCTTCGTCGCAAGGCAGCGCTGAAAGCTGAATTGTCGAAGGATGAATCAGGCATGGACCGGGGAAAGCTCAGGCCCACAATTGTCCCGCATCCCGGACCTGAGCGCCCCCCAGAGCCGGCTCGCGCACCTACCTCCTCACACCCTTCCCCACCGTCGATGGACATCACCGCCTTGCTGCAGCTGTGCCTGGACCAGGAAGCGTCCGATCTGCACCTGTCCACGGGGCTGCCGCCCCTGCTGCGCGTGCACGGAGAAATGCACCGCGTCGAGACGATGCCGCCCCTGACGCAAGACGGCGTGCTTGCCATGCTGCACGCGGTGATGGCCGCGCCTGACGCGCAGCGTCTCGCGCAAACACTGGAATGCGATTTCGCCTGCGACTTGGCCGGCCTCGGCCGTTTCCGCGTCAACGCTTTCCACACCCAACGCGGCGCGGCCGCGGTGTTTCGAGCCATTCCCTCGCAAGTGCGTACGCTGGCGCAGCTGGGCGCGCCTCCCTTGTTCGCCGAGCTGGCATTGCGGCCACGCGGCCTGGTGCTGGTGACGGGCCCCACGGGTTGCGGCAAATCCA
>JARJFC010000050.1 GCA_029310945.1 Leptospira sp. 96542 | reverse complement strand
TACGAGCAAGCTAGTGAGTGGGGCGCTCCAATTTTTTACTCTTCGTTTTCAAATTCTATCGGAAACATTACCAACTCCGCATAACAACGGCTTACCGCTGCGCTTCGGGACTGATGCCCTCGCTTGGTCTACGACACATTTCCCTTCTGGCACTCCCCTTGCCTACGCAAGTGTCGTTCCAGTCCCTAACGCCTCTAAAGAGGCTCAGGGTCGGGAAACGTCGGCAAGCCTGGTTCGTTATGCGAAAAAGGTAAAAATGCAAAACCTAATAATTAAATGTGATCAATGTGATTCAGAAAACGCAATTCCTATTGATAGGAAAATTGTATGTTACAATTGTAAGTCAAAGCTATTCAAAAATAAGAATTCATTTATAAAAATCCTCCAAAATTCGATTATAATAAGTGGTATTATTGGAATTTCCTATCTATCATATAATTTCGGAGAAAATCATGAAATTAGATATGATATCTCCCAGGAATATTTAATTTTAAATGCCTGTATTGATTCAAATGAATCTATTTCAACCAAAATAAAACATGAAATAAAATTAGAAATTTGCGTTTGCACTCTAAAGAAAATCCAAAAAAAATTCACCTTATCACAATTAAGTAAAACGCCTAATATTTTTTCAAAATATTTCAATGAGTGCAAACTTCATATTTCAATTAAAAATCCAAACTCTTACCTTAATCCTTTTTGATCTGGTTTGGATTCATTTGCTTTCCTCGGTTACCATTCATTTTATCAAATTGTTTATTGGTACCATTTGTTCCTTTGTTCGCATTTGCTTGGTTTGATTTATTGTTGTTGTCGTATTTGACGTTCGCATTAGACTTTGATGAATTTTGATTCATTGAATTAACTCCATAATTTGAAAATATAATAACTTATCCTTTGTGACAAAATGGGACAAAATGGAAAATAATTCTTCTGATCTAAAATTTTTACTTAAAGAAATCGGAATAAATTTAAGGAATTTTGCAGAAATGTATCATTCCGAAGCCATTGGATTGAACGAAATAATCGATAGCGATTCAGACAAATTTTACAATAATTTCAGAAAAGAATTAAGTAGAAATAATCAAAAAAACATTCAAAAATATTTTGAGTTCCTATTTAAAACTAATGAATTTAAAAAATCAAAATATATTTCTAATAAATTCCCTTTTAAAGATAAAATACCGTCGGAATTAATGAAAATAATTAGAGAATGTTCTAAGCAAATATAAAATGTAGACATCACCTTCTTCGCATAACAGCGCCTTAACGCTTCGCTTCGGGACAAGCCCTCGCTCGGTCTGCGACACATAGGCTTCTGGCACTCCCCTTGCTTACGCAAGTGTCGTTCCAGTCCCTAACGTCCCGTTGGGACTCAGGGCCAGCCTACGTCGTTAAGACTATTTCGTTATGTGCAATTGTTAAAAATTAATCAAAAAAAGGAATTTCTATGAAAGTCATCCCATACTCACTAATCACGATTGGAATATTATGCATAATTAAAGGTATGTTAAGCGTTGTTGCAGGTAATTTCCAAATAGATGAAATAAAAGTATTAATTATAGGATCAATCAGTGTAATAATCTCTCTATTTTTATTATTTAAGCAAAGAAACGAAAATCAATATATTTCACTTTTGAAAATAAATGATTATAAGATATCTGGAATAACTGAATATTTTGAGAATTTGACAGAGAAGAAAAAGAAAAGTATAGGTGCTATTCTTTATAAAGAACTATTATTACACTATATTGAAGATTTTATTCTTTCTGATTCAGAAAAGGATGAATTAAAATATTTGCAGAATTATTTTAATGTTTCCGACGAAATAATTAAAAAGATTAAAAAAAGCATTTCAAAAAAATCTATAGAAAAATTCTCAGAATTAATCTACTCTGATAAAATAATTACACCTGAAGAAGAAAGACAGATTTTTAACTTAGGAAGTGAACTTGAAATTTCCTACGACTATATCAAGAATATTAATAAAAATAATGCTCTAAAAATTTTAAGACAAGAAATAAAAGAATTAACTATAGACCACAGATTAACAAAAGAAGATGAATTACAGCTTGCTCTAACACTTGAAAAATTAGGTTTTTCAAAAGAAGAATTAAAATCCAGTTTATCCGAATCTGATAAACGAAACCTTGCTTATTATAAACTTTTAGCTGAAATAGAAGATGGCAATTTACCAGTCATTTCAACAAACATTCCTTTACAAAAAAATGAAATTTGCCATATTTCCACCGATGCAAATAGATTGGAGACCAAAATTGTCACCGTTGGACATTCAGGAGGTTCGCGAGGAGTATCCATTCGTATTGCAAAGGGTTTAACATATAGAGTTGGATCTTATAAAGGTGGACCTATCAAGGAAGAAGTCACATTTAAATTCCCTGGAAAATTAATTGTTACAAGTAAACGTATAATTTTCATAGCTGCACAAAAAGGATTTAGTATACCTCTTTCAAAAGTAACTAATCTAGAACCATATGATGATGGAATTGGTATCCAAAAGGATTCAACACATTACCTACTATCTATAGATGAAAAAATTACTGAACTATTATGTTTAATTATTACTACTGCAATAAATAAATTATGAATACCGAAGAATCGAATTTCACAATCACATTCATAGATATTTTTACTTTATTAATATCAATTTTTTTAATTTGTTCATTGATTATTGAAACTTTTGTAAAACTAGATCCGGAAATAATTACTCTTCTTTCATATTTGGACAATTTTATTTGTATCTATTTCATATCCGACTTTAGTTATAATCTTTATAAATCAAAAAATAAACTTCTTTTTCTTAAATGGGGATGGATAGATTTAATCTCCAGTATTCCAACATTAGAATATTTTAGATATGGAAGGATTTTCCGCATGCTTAAAATTATAAAAATTATCAGGGCATTTAGCTCTCTGAATAAAATAAATAGAATACTCTTTAAGAATAAACCGAAAGGTACTTTTTCTAGTGTTACAATATTTTCAATTTTGATTTTAATATTTTCCTCTATTTCAATACTTCAATTTGAAGATTCTCCTGATAGTAATATAAAAACAGCAGAAGATGCATTGTGGTGGTCATACGTAACTATGACCTCCGTCGGATATGGAGATAAATTTCCGATTACTTCTGAGGGTAGAATTATTGGAGCAATTTTAATGACAGCTGGCATGGGGATTTTTGGTACATTTACAGGTTTTATTGCATCTTGGTTTGTCGAGAAAGATAGTAATGCTTAACAACTGCACATAACAGCGCATTAACGTTCCGGGAAGGTCTAACGCCTTCCCTTCAGGCTTCGCCACATTGGTCTCCGTCACACTCCTTGCAAAGCAAGGAGATGCGCCGACGGTAACGCCTCTTTACAGAGGCTCACCTACGACCAACGTCGTTAATGCTAGTTCGTTAGACGCAATGCCAGAAATAAATAGTTTAAGGAGAATACATGAATTATCCAGTTGAAGAAGTTTTTAGAACGGAAGGTGTCCCACAATTTACTTTCATAAAGCCACCTAACTTTAATGAGATACTCGTTGATTTACGAAACCCAGGAAAACCAGTTATAATAGAAGGTCAATCCGGAACGGGAAAAACGACTACGATTAAAAAAATAATTGAACTTAATTTAGGCTCTTCATCATTCGATTATCTTTCAGCTAGAAAATCCAATGATATGTCTAAAATTATTGATATAAGTAAAGGTAAGATGATTGGAAACTTTGTAATCGATGATTTCCATAGATTAAATCCAGATATTCAAGAAGACATAGCCAATTTAATCAAAATTGCTGCCGAGGAATATGATAATTCAAAATATCCAAAAATAGTTATTATAGGGATAAATAAAGTAGGAAGTGAGCTTATTCATTTGGTTCATGATATTGCAAAAAGATGCGGAATTCATAGAATAAAACCAGCCGATCAAAAATCGATTCTATTGCTAATTGAAAATGGTGAGCTAAAGTTAAATATAGCCATTGACGAAAAGAATTTAATTTTCGAAGAAACCAAGGGTGATTATTGGCTTACTCAAATGATTTGCCAAACAATCTGCCTCATGAACGACGTAACAGACTCTCTTTCCAATCATCAGTCATTAAACTATACAATTCATGATTTAAGGAAGAAAGTAACGGAAAGACTGGAAAATAATTACAATGAAACCGTCAAAGAGTTTTGTCGTGGAAGAAGATTTCGATCAACAAATGATCCTTACTTTAAATTATTGAAATGTATTAGTGAACAACCAGCTTCGATAGTTGATTTAACAGAATTGGCTAATACCAATCCAGATGTCAGTGGCAGTATTAACAATATTAAGGAATCCCGTTTAAAAATCCTATTAGATTCAAAGCCTATTTGTGAAAGATATTTCTATTACAATCCGGAAACGAAACTATTTGCAATTGAAGATCCTGCTTTATTTTATTATATAAAGTATTTAAATTGGGATGAGCTTAGAAAATCGTGTGGATTTAGAGAAACTACTGATAAATTCGAATTTGATTATGCGATTTCTTTTGCTGGTGAAAATAGAGAACTTGCAAAAATTCTTGCCCATCAAATAGAATCATTGGATTGCATCGTCTTTTTTGATGAATTTTTTGAAGCAAATTATTTAGGAAAAGCATGGCATTCGAAATTTAAAGATATTTTTCGAGATAAATCCAGATATATAATTTGCCTGCTGGATAATCATCATTTAGAAAAAATCTGGCCTACTTTTGAGAGAGAATGCTTTCTTCCTAGAATTTCTGACGAAGCCGTTATTCCAATATATTTAGATGATTCTATATTTCCAGGGATTCCTCGTGATACCGTAGGTATAAATTTCGATGCTTCAATCAAAACGAATTTGCACAACCGGGTCACTGATGAGATTCTTTTCAAATTAATTGATAAGTTGGATAAAACTTAATATATTAATTGGCACAGCGTCTAACATCGGCTAAACACTGCGCTTCGGGTCTACGCCCTCGCTTGGCCTTCGGCACATTCCTCTCCGTCACGTCTCTTGCATTCGCAAGATCCGCGCCGACGCTAACGCCTACTCCGTAGGCTCAGCTCCGAGGAACGTCGTGTAGCCTTGTTCGTTATGCGACATTTTTTTTGGAATCAAATAAGAACGGGCGTCCGTGCCCGTGAGAGTATAAAAAATGCAATAAAATAAATCAGAAATTTGAAGTTCTTCGGTTTTTCCGCTTTACGTTTCTTTTTGATTTGAGTTATATTATTTCTTCGTATTTTCAAGATTTTCTTTTTTTTACTTACATTCTTTAAGATGAAAAAAAGAAGAATCGATTCATTAAATTTTAAAACTTTCATATTCCTTTCCTTATATTCTCTTTGAAAATCTCTTCGATTTCTCTTCCCTGTTTACGTGGCATTCGTTCCTATATAAGCCTCAATCGGGAAAATATTTTTGTCTCTTCGCTTTCGATTCATTTATACTGAGTTTTTCTCATCTTCACAATTCAAGAAAATTGAAAAACTTGGCGTTCGCAAATATAGTCACTCTTACTTATTTTTCATTACTTCTATTTCTCTTTTAGCTTTACAATGAATTTGGTCGGATATCTTTCTCTTCCGTGAAAATCAATTCGTTGCTTCTTTTTTCTATTGATTTTTAATCAATAATATAGATCTTCACAGTGGCAAGATCTAAGAAAACGCCATCCGTGGCTTTCTTTTTCGTCCATCCAAAAAAAAAGGCGCATAACATACGCCACCCGCTTCGCTTCGGGACTTGCGCCCTCGCTTGGCCTTCGGCACATAGGCTTCCTGGCACTCCCCTTGCCTACGCAAGTGTCGTTCCAGTCCCTAACGCCTAAAGGCTCAGGGTCAGCCTACGTCGGGTAGCTAGTTCGTTATGCGTAATTGGCAAAAATCAGGCAGAAAAAGTCGCGCCTAAGAGCTGCGCAGCAGTGAAGAGAAAGAGATGAAGAGTTGGAAAGCGCTTCTCGTTTTGAATGTCCTGCTCTGTATTTACGAGCAAGCTAGTGAGTGGGGCGCTCCAAATTTCTACACTTCGTATAACTGTTTTATCGTATACATTACCAACTCCGCATAACAACGGCTTACCGCTGCGCTTCGGGACTGATGCCCTCGCTTGGCCTAAAGGCACATTTCCCTTCTGGCACTCACCTTGCTTACGCAAGTCTCGTAGCCAGTCCCTAACGCCTAAAGGCTCAGGGGCGGGAAACGTCGGCAAGCCTGGTTCGTTATGCGCAATAAGCTTAATTTTAGTCAAAAAAAAATCATTAAGAGAAAAATTGCTAGAAATATTAACTCTTTTTAATGTCATTTAAGATATGACTACAAAAAACAATCAAACGGCAGATGCCGAATTTCTACTTCGTTATCTTTTAGCAATAGAGCTCTGGAGAGCCGGTTTATCTCAAGCAGAGATCGGCAAAAGATTGGGTATTGCGACCGGATCGGTAAACGCTTTATTAAAAGGAGTAAGCAGAGAAATATCGATATCTTCTCTATCAAAATAATTTCATGTCTTCAAAGATAAGCGATGTCAGAGCCAATTTAAATGAAAATATCCAACATGCAGTTAGTATAATTGGTAAATCTAAAGATAGAAGAAAAGTCTTTGAGGCCATTTATAATGGTAAAAAGCAAACTAAAACAGTATCAGAAATCAGCACTGCAACGAACATGTCGCAAGTACGAGTTGCACAGGAAGCTAGCAAACTAGCTGGAAATCATATTGTAGAGAAAGTGAAAATTGGAAAAGAATTAGCATATAAGAAAGATGAAACTTATACACAACATAAAAATACGATATTATCTTTACTTGATAACCCTAAGCGAAAAGAAAAGTTCCCAACCAAACAGCGTCCAGCAACCACTACTACTAATTATGTAATTCGGATACCAAATAAACGAGCAAAAGTAATTCCGATAACTATCGATGATATCGATTCCTTTAAAGATGTTAAGAAAATAAAAAAAACAGATCCAAATATTAAACTAAATATATTCCTTGAAGAAGATATCAAATTAGCTCTTCAAAGCATTCTAGGAGAAAGTCAGATATTCAATGACTGGGGTGGAGAAAAAAACGATCTCTATACTAACAAACTAATCTTTAAAGGAAAAAGACGTATAGCCGCATTTGCTTTAAAAGGACGAGCAACCCAAGGCGTGCTAACTCCTAAAAAAATGGGTAAAAATGGTGATCAAATTCTAAGATTGGTCAATAGTTTAGCTGATTTTTACTTTGTAGTTTATCATAGTAAGATTGAAGAAAGCATTTCCGCACAGTTACACTCATTCTCGCTTGGCAAAGCACTGATAGGTAGCACAAAATATTTTTGCACTATCGATGGAGACGATCTCAATCGACTATACCAAGCTTATCAAAATCATTTTAAAAAAACAAATTAATCGGGAAGTAATAATGGGAAATAAAAAAATTTTAGAAACTGAAACATCTTCCGTTGATATAAGTATTGTCTTAGGATTTATCGCAACAAAAGATTTAAATACTACAGAGAAGAAGGTGAGCGTACTCTCCCAACTTGGTTACAATAACCAACAAATGGCAATAATTTGTGGTACTTCGGCAGGTGTAATTAAGTCCGTGAAATCGCTAATGAAAAAGAAAAGTTAAATTTATGAAGAAACCTATTAAGCCTAAATCAGAACCGCAAACTTTAATGCTAGCATATCTATGCGTCAAAGATCTCGAAAACTTAAGTGATAAAGTAAAAATCCTAGATCGATTCGGATTGCCCGATATTGATATTGTAACGATCTGTGATGCAGCCTCTGGTTCAGTTAGAAACGCCCGCTTACAAAAAAAACAAAAAAATAAATCTATCTAACCAAGCTTAAAGCGCATAACAGCGCCTTAACGCTTCGCTTCGGCACGAGGCCTCGCTCGGTCTGCGACACATAGGCTTCTGGCACTCCCCTTGCTTGCGCAAGTGTCGTTCCAGTCCCTAACGTCCCGTTGGGACTCAGGGTCAGCCTACGTCGTTAAGGCTAGTTCGTTAGCCGCAATTATTTAAATTTAATTCAAGATAAAAAGGAAATTTAATGAAAGTCTTAAATCAATTTATTAAAGAATTTGGAATACAGTTTATATTATCTATTTCGTATTCTCTATACATGCAAGAATTACCTAAAAACTGTGACTATGCGAGTTTAAAACAATTTTTCGATAAAATCCTACCATTTTTCGGTGCATCATTTTTCTTTTTATCATGGCTTTCAGGTCAAGTAGTAAGAATTAGAAAAACATTAAAGACAGAAGAAAAACTAACAGATATAGAAAGCCTAATTACAAAAACAGTCGATGCAAGTGTAACTAGAATTGAAACCTTAATTGACTTCGTAACAGGAAAAGATAGTTATTGTTACATAGATATCGTAGCTAGTCTACCTTACAATGGAGGACAAGTTATTCCATTTTTATTACATTCAGGAAGCAATCCCGTTTACAATATTAACATTGAACTAGAAGATAAAATTGATAAAAAGTTTAAAAAGAAAATATATGAAGAAATAAATAAAGGTGATGTTCTCCAAATCAACGATTTTATAACTTCCGAGCATTCCGAATCAAAACCAATTCGATGGCATTTTTATATCAACTCCAGAAATGGAAAATTCCGTGAAGAAATTTGGGTAGACTTCATGGATAACCATTGGAAGAAAAGAATATTTCTTTATTTGATGGAAGAAGGTAAAGAAGACAAGTTAATCTTAAAACATATAAATTGAATATACATAAATAACTGCGGCTAACAGCGACTTACCGCTACGCTTCGGGACAAGCCCTCGCTCGGCCTCCGGCAAATTCCCCTTCTGGCATTCGCCTTGCGTTCGCAAGCTACATGCCAGTCCCTAACGTCCCGTTGGGACTCAGGGTCGGTGAACTTCGGTAAGTCTAGTTCGTTATGCGAAATAGCCAAAAAAATATGAAAATTATATTACTACTTATAATTCTTTTGCCTAATTTTGTGTCTTGTATGACTATGCATCTAAATTATACTTTATATCCGAAAACAATACGGGAAGTTTACAAGGTTAATTCAATCAATGGCTTGGAAGAAATCGACAAAAACACCCTTAAATTCAATTTTCCAAATCAGAATCCTGACATTGACTATGCAAATTGTTTTTATAAACCTTCTAAAAATTTCAAATATTGCGATTATAAAGAAAAAGGATCAAATAAACAACTTCTGATTATAAATGAAGATGATTTCTACATCTTCAATAAAAAAGGATTCATATATATTGATAGTGATATTGCCTTTATCAGCTCAAATATGAAACAGAATCTTTACGAAGACAGCAAGGGACAATTTGGAATACCTAAATCTATTGATATATCTGATAATGGTCTATCTCGATTTACTACTTACAATAAGCCTAGAATTGATTTAAATGACGTCTGCTACCATGAAACTTTTAATACAGAAACAAACTCATTTAAATTCAAAGAAGATTGTTCAAAAGTAAAAATAAAAATTAAAACTCATCGCATGCAAAAAGTAAAAATAAAAAAATCTATATACTTGAATCTAAAAAAGGAAAATAATTTTTACACGATAAGTTATATCTCACCTACTGAAAAAAACTCAGTTTGGATATTTTTAGACCGTATTGAAGGTAAATACATTGAATATCCTAGTAAATTATTATATTTGCTTTATCCAGCCTCTATTTTGTTTGATATAATAACTTTCCCAATACAAATTTTTGTTGTTCCTTTTGGAAAAACTGCACTAGGTTAATTGAAATTGGCTACTTCGCATAACAGCAACTAACCGCTTCGCTTCGGGACGAGCCCTCGCTTGGGCTACGCCACATAGGCTTCTGGCACTCCCCTTGCAGTCGCAAGTGTCGTGACCAGTCCCTAACGTCCCGTTCGGGACTCAGGGCCAGCCTACGTCGGTTAGTCTAGTTCGTTATGCGCAATTGGCAAAAATCAGGCAGAAAAAGTCGCGCCTAAGAGCTGCGCAGCAGTGAAGACAAAGAGAAGAGAGGAAGAGTTGGAAAGCTCCTCTCGTTTTGAATGCCCTGCTCTGTATTTACGAGCAAGCTAGTGAGTGGGCGCTCCAATTTTCTACTCTTCGTTTTCAAATTCTATCGGAAACATTACCAACTCCGCATAACAACGGCTTACCGCTGCGCTTCGGGACTTAGGCCCTCGCTTGGCCTAAAGGCACATTTCCCTTCTGGCACTCCCCTTGCTTACGCAAGTCTCGTGGCCAGTCCCTAACGCCTAAAGGCTCAGGGTCGGGAAACGTCGGCAAGCCTGGTTCGTTATGCGACATTTATTTAAATTTATCATGAAGGAAAAAAATGGAATTTGGAATTTCACCAGTTAAACTTTCTCAATTAATTTTTTTAATATTACTAATTAATCAGTTTCAAGTAATTGGTGATTGGAATAGAATTAAGGAATTTTCGAAATTATTAATATTACTAAAAATATCAGATATATTGATCAGTGCTTTCTTTAAAATATTAAGCTTTTGGCCTTTTATATGGCATTTTGATCAAAGTTTTACCCATTCTCTTAATACTATCCTATTTACATGGAATGGATTTTCGCAATTTGAAAAAGTCGGTCTTTGGAATGTCTTTTTTACATTCCCTAAATTCAATTTAATTTCAGATTTCTTAAGCATTATTCTTGTTATTAAGTATTTTAAATTTAAAACACTGAATGATGATAAAAATAATCATAATAAATTTATTTATCCAATTTTTGTTTTTGGTTTAATCTTAAACTTTGGATTTATAATTTCAGATTTCCAAATATCTTCTAATTCATCAAATGGAAATATTCCAATCTTGACTAAAGAAATTTTACAGGTAAATGGATCCACTATAGTCTGGAATTTTCCATTATTTTATCTTGTATTCTTTGCTACAGGAATCATTACATATTATTTGTTTTCTAAGAAAGTATCTCTTCAAATCGATCTATTTAAATATTCTTTTCTTTCTTATCTCATCTTCTTATTTTTTATTGAATTCTTGAAAAATGAAATTCCTTATTTTGCTACTTTTTTAAATAGCTCATTAAAAACTGATGTAAATCCTAGTACTTCATGGACAGGATTTACTTTTTCTCAAATCCAAGCACTATTTTTTGGAATTGTTATATTAATCAAAAGTTATAGAAAATAAACGTCGCATAACAGCGACTTACCGCTACGCTTCGGCACAAGGCCTCGCTCGGCCTGCGGCAAATTCCCCTTCTGGCATTCGCCTTGCGTTCGCAAGCTACATGCCAGTCCCTAACGTCCCGTCCGGGACTCAGGGCCGGGGAACTTCGGTAAGTCTAGTTCGTTATGCGTAATTGGCAAAAATCAGGTAGAAAAAGTCGCGCCTAAGAGCTGCGCAGCAGTGAAGAGAAAGAAAAAAGACGAAGAGTTGGAAAGCGCTTTTCGTTTTGAATGCCCTGCTCTGTATTTACGAGCAAGCTAGTGAGTGGGGCGCTCCAATTTTTTACTCTTCGTTTTCAAATTCTATCGGAAACATTACCAACTCCGCATAACAACGGCTTACCGCTGCGCTTCGGGACTGATGCCCTCGCTTGGCCTAAAGGCACATTTCCCTTCTGGCACTCCCCTTGCCTACGCAAGTGTCGTTCCAGTCCCTAACGCCTCTAAAGAGGCTCAGGGGCGGGAAACGTCGGCAAGCCTGGTTCGTTATGCGACATTAGCCGAACTAACTTGACAAAAATCGGTATATTAAATTCTTTAAGTACGTATTTCGAAATTAGATGAGTATATTATCTCCAAAATTAGACCCACAGACTTTCAATGATATTTACGGATTAATAAAAAAGAATTCATGGTTAGAAGACCTACAAAGCCAATTAATCGAACTTTGGAATTTTTGTGAATACAAAGAAGAATCTGATCTCCTAATAGAATTGATTGATCGCTTTAAAATACTTGATTTGAGAGATTTAAACGAATTAGGAAAAAATCTATATGAAAAGACGGTTGAATTTAACCTACCAGTTGGCAGCACATATTTAACTGCAACTGCAGAAAAAGGAGAACTAGACGGCTCAGCTTTTGGATTAGATCTCATTAAAAATAAATTCCCTTCTGCCATTGGATGGAAAACTCATCATTTCTCCTCTAATCTTGTCGATTTTGCACACAAAGTACCGGCTGGCTCTAGCGTTATTCTCTTCGATGACTTCATAGGAAGTGGAAAAACTATCATAAGAAAAATAAATTATTTTTTAAATAAACTCAAAGAAAGAAATATTCAGATAAAAAAAATATATATATTCTCATTTGCTGCACTTGAAGAAGGCATATTAAATATTAAAAGTCAGCATCAAATTGAAATATATGTTCCTATTATCCTGAAAAAAGGAATTACTGATTTCAATAATTCAATCGATACAAAAAAGAAAATCAATACGATGTTAAACTTGGAAAAAAAACTTAAACCAACTTTTTCAAAGCTCAAGCTCGAAGATCATAGTCTTGGATACAAAAAAAGTGAAGCTCTCTATACAATTTCTGGAAAAAATTGTCCTAACAATGTATTTCCGATATTTTGGTGGCCTCTTGATTTCCAAAACAATGCAAGATCAACTCTCTTTACTAGATTACGTTAATGGAAAATTATGAAAAAATTGTAATTAAAGAAATTTTATCTGAATTAAATTTCAGTAAAATTGTCAATGTTTACTCATTGCATCAAAAGTACAGAATCGGACCTGGTCACTTGATAAAGGCGATAAATTTCCTTTTAAATAAAGGAATCATAGAAATTAATGGCGATACTTTAAAGCTACTCCCGATTAGAAATGACACAGAATTATTATCCCTGTTAGATTATTTTTATTTAGATAAACCAGAATTCAATATGAAAGAAATAGCATTCGACATTCCTCTTATAACAAATAGTGAATTCTATTTGCCAAATGCAAAATTGTTTTTTAAAAATTTCGATTGATATTTTAATATATATAGTTGATTCTATTCAAGAATTGCACTGTTACGTTAGTATTATAAGGCGTATTCGCCTTTTTCGCTAAGGTTAGCTTTAGCCTAACAACTCTAAAAGAGTGTGGTCAAATTAAAATTTGACCACATCCTTTACAGTTATTAACACAACTGTAAAGGATAATCGATTGTTCTAAGTTGAGTAACGTAACAGTGCATATTTTTTTATGAAAACAATAGAGGAATGGGACGACTTTTTTAAAAGTCAATCAGTAGATAATGAATTAAAACAAAAATATTTACAATACATTTATAATATAAACATTTCAGGCGCACCAGTTATTTTTGAAATAGAACACTTCGCCTATTTGAATGGAATTAGTAGGAATGATTTAAACGAAATATTGTATTCACCAAATAGTTTTTATAGAATTTTTACTATTCCTAAACGATCAGGTGGCGAAAGAATAATAAAATCTCCATATCCTCTACTTCATTCAATTCAAAAATGGATTCTGGAAAATATTTTGAGTTCCGTCGAATTACATAATAATGCTTTTGCTTACAGAACAGGCAAAAGCATAATAGATAATGCTAAGATTCATTTAAACTGTAATGAAATGCTCACGCTTGATCTTGTCGATTTTTTCGGTAGCATAAAGCAAAGTAGGATAGCATCAATTTTCAAAGTTTTTGGATATTCAAAAATCTTAAGCTACCAACTTTCTTCGTTATGTTGTTTAGATAATGGTTTACCACAGGGTGCATGCACGAGTCCAATGTTGAGTAATATTGTAGCCAAACGACTTGATTATCGACTCTCAGGATTGGCGAAAAAATTTAATTTGAAATATACAAGATATGCAGATGATCTGACTTTTTCTGGAAGCTCGTTGCCTGTTAATTTAATTTCAATATGTAGAACTATTATAAGTAATGAGGGATTTAGAATAAATGAAAAAAAAATCAAACTGAAAAGGTGTAATACCAAAAAAGTAGTTACTGGTCTAAATGTGCATGGAAAAGAATTAACAGTTCAAAGAAATTATAAAAGAGACTTAAGGATGCAAATTCATACAATAAGAAAATATGGTTTATTAAATTTCTTAAAACACAAGAATCATTTAGATCCACTATATTTAGATAGCTTAATCGGAAAAATCAACTTTTTACTTAATGTTGAACCTTCTAATTCCTTTGGATTAAAAGCTAAAGAATTTCTGTCTCAATTCAAAAAAAATCAAAAAAGTTCAACCTAGCTAACGTCGCATAACAGCGGCTAAACACTGCGCTTCGGGTCAAGCCCTCGCTTGGCCTACGGCACATTCCTCTCCGTCACACTCCTTGCAAAGCAAGGAGATGTGCCGACGCTAACGCCTACTTCGTAGGCTCAGCTCCGAGGAACGTCGTTTAGCCTCGTTCGTTATGCGTAATTGGCAAAAATCAGCTAGAAAAAGTCGCGCCTAAGAGCTGCGCAGCAGTGAAGAGAAAGAGAAGAGAGGAAGAGTTGGAAAGCGCTTCTCGTTTTGAATGCCCTGTTCTGTATTTACGAGCAAGTTAGTGAGTGGGGCGCTCCAATTTTTTACTCTTCGTTTTCAAATTCTATCGGAAACATTACCAACTCCGCATAACAACGGATTACCACTGCGCTTCGGCACTTGCGGCCTCGCTTGGGCTACGCCACATTTCCCTTCTGGCATTCGCCTTGCGTTCGCAAGCTACATGCCAGTCCCTAACGCCTAAAGGCTCAGGGGCGGGAAACGTCGGTAATCCTGGTTCGTTATGCGTAATGACCAAAAAAGAACAGTAATTAATCAACAGGTATTCTAACATAATGGGAATAATTAACATTTTTTCAAAAAGACAGAAATTGATTAGAGGTGAGCATACAGACGTATATCAATATAATGATATACCGGAAAAGCTCAGAGTACAAATAATACATATTGTAAGAGATGCCTTAGGAGATGATTACAGACAAAGAAGAGTACAAAACGTTTACGAATTAGTTCACAAAACAATTTGCCGTGAACATGGAGTATTTAGACTTAAGGATTCTTATGAATCTGATTCAGAAGCAATTTTCTATTTTCTTTTACGAACAGATGATTTCGAGCATGTATTAGATACAATTGAAATCTTATTTAAGGCAATTAACCATATCTCAAGCGAACCCAATTACGAATACGAAGTTCAAACTAGGAAAATGAGTCCTGATGAAGCCATCGACGAATTAAACGAAAGATTTAAAGAACATGGAGTCGGCTATCAATTTCAATCGGGCGAAATTATCAGAAACGATTCAGAATATATGCATTCAAAGGCAGTGAAACCAGCTTTAAAACTGCTTGCTCAAGAAAAGATATTCAAAGGTGCTAACCAAGAATTTTTAAGTGCACATGAACATTATCGCCATGGTCGATATAAAGAATCATTAGTAGATGCATCAAAATCTTTTGAAAGTGTAATGAAGGCAATATGTGAAACTAAAAAATGGAAGTATGATAAAAACGATACAGCGAAAAAACTTATTGATATTTGCCTTCAGAATGGTCTGATTCCGGATTTTTTACAATCTCAACAAAACTCATTCAGAAGCTTATTAGAAAGTGGAATACCTACTATTAGAAATAAACTAGGTGGACATGGACAAGGAACGACAATTACCGATGTTAATGAATCTCTTTCAAGTTACATGTTGCATTTAACTGCATCAAATATTCTTTTTTTGGCTCGCCTTGCTTTAAAAAAATAAAATATTGAATTGGTCACTACGCATAACATCGGCTAAACACTGCGCTTCGGGTCTACGCCCTCGCTTGGCCTTCGGCACATTCCTCTCCGTCACGTCTCTTGCATTCGCAAGATCCGCGCCGACGCTAACGCCTACTCCGTAGGCTCAGCTCCGAGGAACGTCGTTTAGCCTAGTTCGTTATACGCAATTTTTCAATATTCTATATAAGTCAAAACATAAATGAAAATTATTCTCTTCAGCTCTATTATATTATTTTCATCCTGTGCTTTAACTTTAATATCTCCTGGAATAAATTCAAATTATAGAATTGAAGATAAATCATTCATTAAAATGGAAGATTCTGCTTTTTATGGAAGTTTCTTTTATCGATATTTCAGCTACTTCGTAAATGAAGAAAACTACTTTGATGTTATAAATGATCCAAATAATACAATTGATGTACTTCAGATTCAAAATTTTCATATTAATCATAGTAAAAATAAAATTCTAATTTTATACGAATTCTGTTTCGATAAACAGAAAAATATTGATTGGGAAAAAGATTTATCTTCGTATACTTTCACTCTTAATGATCAGTCCCTTGAGTATCTTTTATCCTATGAATATCCATATAGCTATAGAAAAATAGGTTTGAAATATAAATTAGGACTACCGTACATTATAAATAAAAAATTCCCTTATCATAATCAAACTGAAAGAACAGGGAATGATTATATTTTATGCATGAGAAATCTTTTATCTTTTAGAAAAGAAACTCAATTTGATAATTCAAATTTCTTTATAGTAACAACTCCCAGGGGAAATATCCAAAATTTTGAGTATATCAGTAAATCAGGCAACTTTCAATTATATGAAAAAGAACAATTAGAAATAAATGGTTTATTCTTTCCTTTTAGATGAAAAACTGCGTATAACAGCGCATTAACGTTCCGGGAAGGTCTTGCGCCTTCCCTCCAGGCTTCGCCACATTGGTCTCCGTCACACTCCTTGCAGAGCAAGGAGATGTGCCGACGGTAACGCCTCCTTCAGAGGCTCACCTACGACCAACGTCGTTAATGCTAGTTCGTTATGCGTAATGTCATAAAATATAATTAAAAAAGAAAAAATGAAAAAAATATATAAAACAATTCTGATAAGTATTTTCTTTATTTCTAAGCTATACGCCGAGAATAATAATAATGAAGATAAAAATACAACTAAACCTAAATTGGAAATTGGTATAAAAGCTCTAAATGCTAAATTTACTCCTTTCGAATATAAACGCGATTTGAGTGCAACAACCGGAATTTATTTTGAAAATTATTCACAATTCAAGGGAAATAGGGATTCAATTACTCCGTTCTTTGTAAAATATAAGAATCTAGAAAATAATTTTTCAATAGAATTTCAATACATAAATGTGAGTATCCCTAGAGCTAATTATATTCATGCATACCAGTCTCTTTATGGTGATTCTATTTCAAAAAGGTATCTAGACAATACAGAAAGAACTGATTATAAAATAAATTTTCTATATCATATTCTAAATGAAAAACCAGAAATTCTGAATTTAGGATTAGGAATTCGAAAAATAGACAGATTAACGAATTCAAATAATGGTTTGTCAATTTCAGAAGAGAGTATTAAATCTCATGGAATGCAAATTGCTGCTAAAAGTCAAATCCCACTATTTGAAAATCTTAATTTAAATATTGGTTTCGAATATTACATTACACAAGGAAAAAGATATTATTCTAACAAGATTGCAGCTAATTCTATACTTGCCAATGGAATTAGACCTATTTTTCAAACCAATCTATCTAACTCTAATACTTTAGGTATTTTCCAAGGCTATGAATTTGATGTTTCTCTCTCTTACATATTCTATAACAGTCTAAAAGCTTATCTGGGTTATTACTACAATTACTCAAAATTCAAATATCAGAATTACAATGATCAAACTCTTCGATACGAAGACTTCAGAAATACTTATTATTATTTTCAGAATAACAGAGGTATTGGCGGAAGCGATATTATCAGCGGAGTTTATTTAGGTTTATCTTATAATTATTAATATGACACTACGCATAACAACGCCTTAACGCTTCGCTTCGCTTCGGCACAAGGCCTCGCTCGGTCTGCGACACATAGGCTTCTGGCACTCCCCTTGCTTGCGCAAGTGTCGTTCCAGTCCCTAACGTCCCGTTCCGGGACTCAGGGTCAGCCTACGTCGTTAAGGCTAGTTCGTTATGCGTAATGCCATAAATCTAAAGAAAGAAAACAGGAATCTATCTTTTGAAATTATTTCATTTTTATCAAAAGTAATCTAAAATAAACTTTAAACTTGAAGAAATTAAAAAAAAAAGCGAATAACTAGATCAATTCTATATGAATGACGATTTTACATTAGACAAACTTGACAAAAGCATCCGGAGATTGATTCAAAGAGGATCAGAATTCAATAACACGAATGAATTTATTTCTAATACCGAAAAAATTCCAACAAACTTACATAAAATAATCAAGTCTACTGAATTTATTCACTCTAAAGAAAAATTTAGTAATTGGTTTCTGCAAATAATAAAAGAAAACAAAATTCCTTATGACATAAATGGACTCTATTTTGGTTTATTTGAAACAACTTTCAAAAAATTATTTAAAAGTAAACAAACAATAGCTATTTACCTAATAGGCTCTTTTTCATGGGATCAAAATGATTCAGATTGGGCCTGCAATGAAGATTTTGTTCCAGAGAATATGTATCTATATTTAGAAATAATGGAAGAAATTTATAACAATGAAAATATCAACATTTACACTAAATGCTTTCTTTCTCTTGCTGTCGTGTTCTTATATTTAAAAGAATTTTTTGAGAACCCAAATAATCTTAATTCCTTAATGAATAATAGCTTTTATATTGCAACTGGTTTTGACGATGGTGATCTTTATAATCTTTTTAAAGTCGAACCACAAAAAAATATTTAAAATAATGGCACTACGCATAACAGCGACTTAACGCTACGCTTCGGGACAAGCCCTCGCTCGGGCTACGCCACATTCCTCTTCTGTCACTCGCTTGCATACGCAAGCTACGTGCCAGTCCCTAACGTCCCGTTCGGGACTCAGGGTCGAGGAACGTCGTTAAGTCTAGTTCGTTATGCGCAAGCATTAAAATAAATAGGAGAATAAATGACCTTATTATCAATAGATAATCTAGAACTTGGTGCAGGTTGTGGAAAATTTGGGAAAATTTTCTTTAACCCTTGTATTTTAACAGACAATGATCAGAAAATTCAATCCTACTGCTCAGAATCTGAAATAGACGTATTTTGTGAAGCAGAACACACACCGTTTGATCCTAAACAATTTAAATTAATATTAATCTGCAATCCCTATAATTATGGATTTCTTAACTTAGATCAGTCAATTTTGTTGATGACTGAAATAAATAGAATTTTGAAAAATAGAGGAAAAATAATAGTAATTACCCATGAATCCAATATTTATGCAAACTATGACGCCATTTCAACAAGAGTACCTGTATTTCAGAGAATTTTAGGAATTAAACTCAACGTCTACTCTAAAGAATATGATCCAAAAGATTTCCCTGGACATAAGTTTTATATTTGCAAAAATGTTAGAGAGACCAAGCCAAACCAGTATATTGAAATCGAAATGGAAGAATAATACAAATGACAATTAACGATTTTGTAATTAATAACTTATCAATTTCTACAAGTAGATCAATATATGAACCTAATATTTATGATCACTGCTATTCATTACTCTCCGAAAATAATGATTTTAAAGAAGCAAAAGTCAATTTCAACTATAACAAAAATTTTTACGAAATTTCAGAATTTGATTATATGGAGAATCTTCATAAAAATTTCACAGGAATTAAAATTTATGACTACAATTATATTGATGAAGTGAATGAGAAGCTAAAAACTAATTTAAAATCTTTATTGAAAGAAGAATACACAAGTGAATTCCTAAAACCCATCATTAAATTTACAACGGATAAAATTCTTAAATATGCTACTTTAGAGAAGACACTTGGAACAAAAATAATAAATCCATGGAAACCTATCAAAGGTATACTCGACAAAGGTTTATTAATTTATGGAACGGACAAGAAAGATGAATTATTAGAATACAATAAAAGATTTAAAAAAGAAAATATTAAAGTAAATGGGCATATGGGTTTCATTGTAAAAGGAAAACATAAGCCATTTGGTGGTCTAGTAATCGATGACCGCTTTAATTTAATGATTACTTTGTTGAAATTCCTTGAAAAATTAGAAACATCACATCATAAACCAATTCAATTAAAATTTATTTCGGAATATATATCAAGAAAGACAAAGCAAAGATGGACTGACTCAGATGTTCAGATAGCACTAACAACGCCTATGAAGAAAATGGGGATGATTGGTTCTACTAAGGAAGGATTTTTTAAACTTAACAATATTCAGGACATACAAGAAAGTTATTGTTTTCATTTGGGAAAATCAATCTCTATTGATAGAATACTCAGAACCTATACTGAGATGTTAAAAAAAGAAGATTCCACAATAGACCCAACTTCCTATTGCGAAAATAAGCACAAAAACGTAATACATAGTGAAGAATAATGCCAGCGCATAACAGCGACTAACCGCTTCACTTCGGGACTTGCGCCCTCGTTCGGTCTACGACACATAGGCTTTTGTCACTCCTCTTGCTTACGCAAGCGTCGTGCCAATCCCTAAAGTCCCTTACAGGGACTCAGGGCCAGCCTACGTCGGTTAGTCTAGTTCGTTATACGACATTCTTGAAACATAATTCCTAAAAATATACCAATCAAAATTTAAAATGAATAAATGTAAAATAATCATATCATTGTATTGCTATTCAATTGTCTCAACAATCTCATGCAAAACGGAAAGAGAACCATTCGACTGCGAATCTTATTACAAGCCTATGCTTGCTCTAAGTTGCACAAACCAAGCAAACCCAGATTTCTGCTTGATTGATACTTGGAGTTACTACAAATGCAAAGAAGAAAACTCAAAAAAACTATATAATAAATTCGAATTTTAAAAAGAAAAAAGAATGTTTAAAGTAAAAATAGATATTGCTCTAATTAGCATTTTTACAATGCTATCGTGCAATTTTATGCTACTAGGACCGGAGCAAGATGCTAAACACGATAATTTCTACATTCATAAAACTTTTTATACTGGAGACCCACTCACTGAATCAAATAATATTTCATTTTCGATTCCAAAAAATAAACAAAAACAATTTATCTTAATAAAAATAATTTACACAGAAATGGATAAATCCTTACCAACTTCTATTGATCTCAAAATTAATAATCAATATTATAAAAACATACCTTTTATGAAAAAAAAACGAAATTTAATTAGAGATCTTTATGTTTGTAAAATTGAACTAGAGACTAATTTAATCAGTCAGACCATTTTCCAAAAAATCGAAAATGTTGATTTTTATATCCAAAACAATAATATTCAGAAGACTATTTCCTTAAATAAAGAAGATTTAAATACCTTAAATCAAATTTTGCAAAACACTTCAGATTAATAAGATAAATACATTAACCTCAAGAACGTCGTATAACAGCGGGGAAACGCTTCGCTTCGGCACTACGGCCTCGCTTGGGCTGCGCCACATTCCTCTCCGTCACGCTTCTCGCTCCGCAAGAAGACGCGCCGACGCTAACGCCTACTTCGTAGGCTCAGCTACGAGGAACGTCGTCTCCCCTAGTTCGTTATGCGAAATCGAAAATCTATAAATATGATATTAAAAATTCAATTAATTTGCTTATTTCTATTATTTGTAACTAACTGCAGAACAATAGATATTCAATCCAAAGATTATCATTACCTTATGGAAAATGAAAATCTTTCAAATCACCGTTTTAAAGATCTAGGTTACGATCTTCTGGACATCATTAGCTTATCATTCGAATTTCCAGCAATTGGTGCTAAAGCTATTGTTAGCAGTTTTGAATTTGGATTGTTCGGACAAGGATTACCACAAACTCACCAGGATCCTATTGCACTAGGATTTGGTTTAAGAAGTTCAAACAACCAATATCTAACTAACGAAAGCGTTTTTGTAATAAAATCATACGGAAATGATGAAAATCGAAGAAAACAAGAATTTCCAAATGTCTATGGAAGAAATAAGGAATATACAAATGACCAAAGTCCAAACGAACTTAACACTTATATTTATGGACGTATTGGATTTGAAATAGCATTTATAATTGGAATAAGAGTCGAAGTAAATTTCTTGGAATTGCTTGATTTTTTCAGCAACATAACCAACAAAGACTTATTAAAAGATAATTTTGAATCTTATAATCCACCTTATGAAAGTAAGGAAAGTATTGAAATTGAATATAATCATCCCTATAATCTTAATAATATTCCATATGTAATTTCAAAACTAAGTAATTTAAAAAAACTTAAACTTAGAATTCAAAATATAAAAACTATACCAACTTTTATTGAAAATCTTAAAAAATTGGAATACCTAGATATATCATACAATCATTTTAAAGATTTACCTAATGAATTCAAAAATTTAAAAAATTTAAAGGAGCTTTCGATTTTGTCAGATAAAAATATCTCAAATTTAGATGTACTTTGCTCACTACAAAACATTAAAAAATTAGAAATATCGGCAAATACTGAGTCATTAAAATTCATTGAATTAGGTTGTTTAGAAAATTTAAAAATATTAATTATTAAGAAAAGCAGTAACGATAAAAATATAGCTAAATCTATTAATTCTAACTTTCTTTTTAAGGAAAATTCCAAATTAAAGTATTTATACATAGAAGATATCAGCAGTCTCCCTGCTTCCATAAAAAACCTTCCAAATATAGAGGAACTTTACTTAGGAAATTATGTATTTCCCAATGATGAAGTTAGATTTCTTAAGTCAATTAACTATCTTAAATTTACAAATTGGGAAATAAATAGCGATAAGAGAAAAAAAATTGAAGAATCTTGGAAAAATATTCTACCCAAAAATTGCCAAATAAATTAAATCATTCGACTTCGCATAACAGCGGGGAAACGCTTCGCTTCGGCACTACGGCCTCGCTTGGGCTGCGCCACATTCCTCTCCGTCACGCTTCTCGCTCCGCAAGAAGACGCGCCGACGCTAACGCCTACTTCGTAGGCTCAGCTACGAGGAACGTCGTCTCCCCTAGTTCGTTATACGAAATCGCAAAAATGTATGCCTCAAAACATAGGTAACACTAAAATTTATTAAAAAAAACTATTGACATATCTCATTATGAGATATTCTCTGAACTAGTGCATATTATCAGCTGGAAGAAATTAGATGATTTCATTATAAAACATCCTAATTCTGAATCTTCACTTAAAAGCTGGTTTAAGATCATCAAAAATACAAATTTTAAAGACTTTAATGAATTGAAGAAAGTTTTCAATTCCGTGGACCAAGTTGGAAAATTTATAATTTTTAATATAAGCGGAAATCACTTTCGATTGATTGCTGCTATTCATTTCAATAGGCAGAAAGTTTTTGTAAGAAACATTTTAACACATTCTGAATATGATAAAGGTAAGTGGAAAAGGGGAAATTTATGATTCTAGAAATTGAAAAAGTTAAGAATGTTTGGGATGATGTTAAAGAAATTCTCTCTGTACCTCATACTGATAAACAATATAAAAAATTAGTGAAGATTCTTGATGAACTAATTGATGAAGTTGGAAATAATGAAAAACATCAATTAGCCCCGCTTCTTGAAACTGTAGGTAATTTGATTGAAGAATATGAAAATGATCATTTCTTACAACCTAATGCTGAACCTATCGAAGTCTTAAAGTTCCTTATGCAAGAAAATAATTTAACTCAAAAAGATCTAAACATTTTAGGAAGCCAAGGTGTTGTTTCTGAAATTTTAAATGGAAAAAGAGAATTAAATGTACGACAAATCAAAGCTCTTGCAGAAAAATTCAATGTTTCTCCATCGGTCTTTATTTGATAGAATAGTTTGCGACTTCGTATAACAGCGCATTAACGTTCCGGGAAGGTCTTACGCCTTCCCTCCAGGCTTCGCCACATTGGTCTCCGTCACACTCCTTGCAGAGCAAGGAGATGTGCCGACGGTAACGCCTCCTACAGAGGCTCACCTTCGACCAACGTCGTTAATGCTAGTTCGTTATGCGAACATTGCGGGGAAGAGTCGCCACATCCGTGTGGCGTTTTTAAGAATTACAAAAAATATCCATTTGACTTATATACAAATATTGTATATTCTGGAAAATTATGAATCAGACTGTTAACATCTCTTTCGAAAAGGCTCTTTTAAAAGAAATTGATAAAATTGCAAAAAGAGAACACAGATCAAGATCTGAATTAATTCGTGAAGCAACAAGAGCTTACATTGAGAAAAAATCTAAATGGCAAGCTATCTTTGATTTCGGTGTTAAATCTACTGAAAAATCAAATCTAACTGAAAATGATATTCTCGGAGAAATTAAAAATTTAAGAAGAAGTAAGAAAGCTTCTTAATGTTAAAAGTTCTATTAGATACAAATATTTACATCTCCGCAATTTTGTTTAATGGAAAACCTAAGCTAATTTTACAAGATTTAATCGATGAAGTTTTTATTGGATTCATTTCAAATGAAATTCTTGAAGAAATTGAAGAAACTTTAGGCAAACCTAAATTCAAACTTCCAAACGATTTTATCCAATTTACTATTTCTGAAATCAGAAGTTCCACTACAATTATCAAAAATAAATCTCTTAAAGATTATCTGAATTTAAGAGATCGAGATGATTTTCACATTCTTGAAACTGCTTTTTCCGCCAATGTTGATTTCTTAATTACAGGCGATAAAGACCTTCTGACTTTAGAAAAAATAAAAGAATTCAAAATCATAACTCCAGATGAGTATTTAAGAATTAAAGAGGAACTAAGCTAAGATTGCGACATCCGTGTCGCTTCCCGCAACGTCGCATAACAGCGCCTTACCGCTACGCTTCGGCAC
>JARJFC010000509.1 GCA_029310945.1 Leptospira sp. 96542 | reverse complement strand
GACCGGACTGGACGGCACCGTGCGTGGACGCAAGATCGACGAGGACCGTGGTTTCGGCATGGATGCCCGCGATCTGCCCTGGTTCCCGCGGCGCGCCCACGCGCCGGCCGGCAGCTTCGTCGATCCGGGCAGCCTGGACGGGGTCCCGCGCATCATCAGCTACCGGACCATGGCCGACTACCCCTTGATGGTGACGGTGGGCACCGCCTCCACCAGTGAACTGGCGCCCGCGCAGGCGCGGCGCAACGGCTATCTCTGGCTGGCCGGGGGCGTCAGCGCGGGCTTGCTGCTGTTCACGACGCTGCTGATGGTGGCCTTGTCACGCCAACGCGCCGCGGCTCAGGCGCTGGAGGCCAGTGAGGCCCTGTTCCGTGCCACCTTCCATCAGGCGGCCATGGGCATCGTCCATCTCTCGCCCGAGGGTCGCATCCTGCTGGCGAACGACAAGTTTTGCTGCATGCTGGGCTACGACATGGCCGAGCTGCGCGAGCGCACGGTCTTCGACTTGGGCGACCCGGCACGACAACATGAGTCACGCCTCTTCCTGCACAAGCGCCTGTCCTCGGACAGCGCCGACGCCTTGCCCGAGGTCGAGAAGACCTATCTGCGCCAAACAGGGTAGTATCCTTGCTGACTTACCTGATAAAAAAAAGGCACTAAGGTCTGGCGGGG
>JARJFC010000508.1 GCA_029310945.1 Leptospira sp. 96542 | reverse complement strand
CTGCGAGTTTTCGTCCCTGCGCACATTTAGCTGCCAGCCATGTGCATCGGCCTCGCCGTTGATGCCGACAAACACCGAATCCGTGGTGCGCTGCGACACTACAAAAGCTATCGTGGTGCTGTTCACTTCTTGCTGCAGACGCTCCACACCGGTCAGCAACAAGCCCAGCGGCGTGCCGATTTCGTTGAGCCAGGACCACTGGTCCTGGTGCGTATCCGTGCGCGATGGTGTGCTGCTTGAGTAATAACTCGATTTGTCATCACTGCCGCCATAGGTCAGACGCGATTTCCAAATCGACAACAAACGGCCTTCCAAGCCCAGGCCATAACTCTGAGTCTGGGCCTTGGTATGCGTGTCATAACTGCCCGCGCCACTGTCGGAGTCATTCACGCCGTCTGCGTAGAAGAGGTGTGTATCAAGCTTCCACCCCGGCGAAAAACGCCAGGCTGCAGACGCGTTGACGCTATCCTGAGAGAACGCATCCCGGTCGTCGTTGTAGTTGCTGCCGACGCGTGAATTGGTGGCCGAGAAACCGTTTTCACGCAGCGTTTGGACGCCCAAGCTGTATGAGACCTCCTCACCTCCTCCACTCAGGCCGGTGCTGACTTCGCGCCGGCCTGCGCTGCCCACCGTGGCCGACGCATAGGGCGAAAAGCCCTCGTGCCCCTGGCG
>JARJFC010000507.1 GCA_029310945.1 Leptospira sp. 96542 | reverse complement strand
GACGAGGACTACCTCTGGATCACCCGTGAGTTGATGCGCGTCGCGGATCAGACCGCCAGCGGACGGGTGGTTTCCGTGCTCGAAGGTGGGTATAGCCTGGAAGGGCTGGCCAGCGGCACGGCGGCTCACGTGCGGGCCCTGATGGCGGATTGAAGGCCTGACAGTTGACGGGTGGACAGACGTTACATCGACCCTGGGTCTTCATCGGAACCCGGGGCCGGGCATGCGCCATGGACCTGGTGGTCGATATCCGTCCGCGCCCGGGAGACACTGGCAGCGTGGTCGCGGCGATGAAAAACATGAGGGACAACCTCGCTCGCGTCGTCGGTCAGGCGCGCAACAGCAGCGACAGCATTGCCACAGGTTCCGTGCAGATCGCCACTGGCAATGCCGACCTGAGTCAGCGCACCGAAGAGCAGGCCAGCAATCTGGAGCAGACGGCGGCCACGATGGAGGAACTGTCCAGCACCGTCAAGACGAATGCGGAAACGACCCAGCAGGCCAATGTGCTGGCCAACCAGGCGTCCGCGGCGGCCGTCCAGGGGGGCGAATCGGTGGGCACTGCGGTCGCGACCATGCAAGAAATCGCGACCTCGTCGAAGAAGATCGTTGACATCATCGGCGTGATTGACGGGATCGCCTTCCAGACCCACCTGCTTCCCCCCCACGCGGC
>JARJFC010000506.1 GCA_029310945.1 Leptospira sp. 96542 | reverse complement strand
CGCTGAGCGAACGGAAGGCCCAGGGCCGTGCAATCCCCGGCTACGGCCACCCGCTGCACAAGGCGGTGGACCCGCGCGTGGGCCGACTGATCGCCGTCGCCACAGAAGCCGGCGCCGACCTGCGCTAGGTGCGCTGAAGACCGGCGCCGTGAAGGTCGGCAGGCCAAGCCAGGCCGCAGCGGCGATGCCCGACAGGTCCAGGGAGATCAGGCCGGTGCCGTTCAGACCGATGGTCGTCACGTTGGGCGAGGGCGGCAGCGTGACATTGATCTGGGGCAGCACACCCGTGGCGACCGCGCCACCACCAGCGACGGCGCCGTTGGCGTCGAGTGCGGCGGAAACGTAGTAGTCCACGCCCGTGAGGTTCGTGTTGACGGTGGGATCCGTGAGGTCGATGGCGGCGTAAGGCCCGGCAGGAACTGCGGGGAGAGCGGCGCCAGCGGCGACAGCGGTGCCGTCGGGCAGCGTCATCGCAGCCACTGCGTTGCCGAGCGCGTCGGCGCGAGCGCCCCAGCTGTTGACCATGATGGTACCCGTCGGTCCCGTCGCAGGCGGGGTGGCGCCGATGTAGCTGTCCTTGAGCGTGCCATTGGTGTTGAACTCCAGCACGGCCAGCTGGCTGGTGTTCGCCGTCGCATTGCTCGTGGGGTCGGTGGTGACCTGCCAGCCGAGGA
>JARJFC010000505.1 GCA_029310945.1 Leptospira sp. 96542 | reverse complement strand
ATCTGCCATTCGCCGTCCCACTTGATGGCGTAGGCGCCATAAGCCTCGTCCGGCGGCGCAACAAAATACTCCTGCAAGGGGCCGCCGTCGGGCGCGGTGATGCGCCGCACTGCGGCACGGGCGGCGAACATGCCATAGAGCGGACTGTCCAGTTGGCCCGCCATGTCGGCGACCACGAAGTTCACCGGCAGCAGGTCCTTGTGATAGATCGGCTGCTCGCGCTGCGCGTCCACCACCCGCGTGAGCTCGCGGATCGGCAGCAATCGGTTCGACGCCGCGCCACGCACCGGCAATTGCAGCAAGGCGTCCAGGTCGCCATGCCGCTCGGCAGGCAGTTGCAGCAACACGGGCGTGGGGTATTTGCTGCCGTCGTGCAGCCAGGTCACGGCCTCACCCGCCAGGCCCGCACGCAAGGTGGCCACGATATCGGCCTGCGCCACGCCCGCGAGGGCCGCCTTGGCGCGGTCGACTACCAGCAATTGGCGCGGTGCGGCGGCGATGGTGCTGTCGTCCACGTCCACCACACCCGGTGTGGCCTGCAGGATTTCGCGCACCTTCCGCGCCACGGCCTGGCGCCCTTCGGCCTCGGGCCCGTAGATTTCCGCGACGATGGGTGCCAGCACCGGCGGTCCGGGCGGCACTTCCACCACCTTGACGTTGGCGTCATGGCCCGCGCCAATTTC
>JARJFC010000504.1 GCA_029310945.1 Leptospira sp. 96542 | reverse complement strand
GTATGCCGCGAGCGCGGATCGCAATGCGCGCATGTGGGACGGTGGAATCAGCGCCGACAGCGCATCCAGGACCGGTTCGATCAGGGCGGGATCGTCCGAGCGCAAGGCCACACGCAGGCGCTCCAAACCCGAGGACCACCCGCCCTGCCACGCCTCGGAAGCATGCGCATCCGTCGCAAACACTGACGCCGATGCCCTCGCACGGGTTTCGACACTGTAATTCGCGATGGCCTGGAGCGCTTCATCCATCGCAATTTGCAACTGCGCGAGCGCATCACGCGCATCTTCCTCCTCGCGAAACAGCGCGTCCACTCTTCCCGCCCATTCCGCCACCTGCTCCAAACCCAGCTGCGCCGCGGCTCCTTTGACCTGGTGGGACAAGGCGGCAGCCGCCACGGGTGGCAACTGCGCGAGGCGATGGACTGTTGTCTGATGGCTGGATGCGAACTTCTGCAGGTAGTTGGCGAAATTGACGGGCTCTCCCCAGACGCGCAAGGCACGCTCGACATTGAGCACCTGGGGCACGCCCGCGACGACGTGCGCCGTGCTCGGCACCTCACTTGGCATGGTCGGCTCTTCCAACGCACGCGCTGGCAGACCATCCCCGCCAGAACGGCGCACCCGATCCAGGATCACCTGGACGAGCTGATCCACCTCGAAGGGCTTGGCGACAAAGTCATCAAC
>JARJFC010000503.1 GCA_029310945.1 Leptospira sp. 96542 | reverse complement strand
TGGATCACGCTCCATCAAGTTTTGAATGTAAAACCGAACTCTCTCCCCTACTGGGACTTTCATTGGGTATCTGTCATACAGACCAGCCACGCCATTCCAGGTATAAAAGTCATTTTTGCCTTTACCCCCATTGATCCACCCCGAAACGGATGCGCGCGCGGGTCTTGGCGTCGGCCTGCACCGCCTCGGCCATCTGGGTGAGCAGGCGCGCATTCAAGGCGTGGAAGGCCCGCGCCGTGTCGTCCTTCCAGCCCTCGCGCGCGAGCTCGGCGCAGTCGTTCAGGTACTGCTGCTGCAGGGCCTGTAAGGTATCGGAGGGAATGCGCGGGAGCTCATGCGCGGGGAAGGCCGTCGCCGGCAGGCCGGGGACCGAGGACGGCGCGATGGCGGATTCAGGCGCGGTCGCCGCCAACCAGGGGAGCCAACTCCGCAGTTCCTGTGGCACGCCCTGCACGAGGGCTGCCGCGAACGCGGCGGCCTGCGCTTGCTGCGCCTGCGTCGCCTTGTGCATCCACTCCGCCCAGGAGGCCATCGCACTGGCGGTATGCTCGTGCGCTTGCGCGTTCTGGCCCTCAGCACCGCTCATGTCAGCTCCTCGCATCCAGCGCGGCACGGTGCCGCGTTCCCGGGCGTTGCCTACCCTTGTTTGGAAATTGAAAAACACCCTGAGCTCGTTTACGGGGAC
>JARJFC010000502.1 GCA_029310945.1 Leptospira sp. 96542 | reverse complement strand
CCGACGCTCTTCCGACCTCGCCGCACGTAGAAGTGCGCCGACACCTGCAAGCCCTCGATGGACTTGAAATAGGGGTGAGCGTTCCAGTCCAGCGTGTTGGTGAAGAGGCGCTGCACGGCATCGCCTCCGTACACGCCTGGCGGCAGGCTGATCGAGTGCACGACGATGAGGTCGATCAACGGCGCCACGTGCGTGGCGTCGCTGGCATCCGCCGCTGCGGGACGCGGACCGAAGTTCGGCGAGTCCAGCCTTAGAGCGGGGCGATACCAGCCGCCGTCCCAAGTGGCTTCGGCATCGGACGGTGCCGTGGCCATGCTCAGTATGTTCCGGGTTCGGCCAGCTGCCGGTGCTCGGCGCTGCAGTAATGCGCGCTGGTGCTGGCCACGGCCTCGCTCAGCGGCAGGTGCAGGCCACAATGCGCGCAACGCACCATGTCCTGAGGCGCGGTGTCGCGCGCGCTGGCGCGCGTCGGGCCGCCTGTTGTGCGTTTCGGCGGAGTTTCGGCCGTCCGGCCCGAGCGCCACAGCCAGACCGCCAGCAGGATGATGAGCAGGAAGAGCAGGAATTTCATGTGGTGAGCGGCGCGCGGTGCAAAACGATCTCCAGCACGAAACGCGAGCCCACATAGGCCAGCAGCAGCAGGCCCGCGCCGGTAAAAAGCCAGCGCGCCGCGCGCCAGCCGCGC
>JARJFC010000501.1 GCA_029310945.1 Leptospira sp. 96542 | reverse complement strand
TTACGACGAACGCGTACTGCACGTCCTTCGGAAAGGGATCTCCGCAAAGGATCAGCCCGGACGGCGATACAACGTCTACGGCATCGATTACGGCTGCTATATCGACTTGATATCTACAGCGCGGGCGTCTCGCCCGGCGGGATCACGCGCAGGACCTGGCCGGCGGCGATCTGATGGCCATCGGGCAGACCGTTCCAGCGCGCCAGGTCCTTCCAATGCTGGCCCGTTTCCAGTCCGATGCGGTACAGGTTGTCGCCTGGCTTCACGGTGTAGTACCCGGGCTTGTCGGCGTTGCTGGTGGTCTCCACCGTGTTCGAGGGCACGGGCGTGACCACGGGCGCATGCCCACCACCGCCGCCCGAGGCGGGCCGCACGGCGCTCACCACCGCCGGCGGACGGGCTGAAGGTGACGAGGCGGAGGCGCGCTGCGGATAGCTGGGCGACTCGATCACGGGCCGCGACACCGGCACCTCACGCGCCTCGACCGGGGCGCGACCGTTGCCCGCCGCGCAAGCCGCCAAGCCCGCGACCGTTGCCAGCGAGATCGTGAGCCCCACGCGGCGCTTGAACGGCAGAAACAGCATGGCACTTGGTCGCGTCGGCATCGCATCCGCAGAGGTCAGCAGTACAAAGTCCTTCGAGAAAATGGTTGGCTGCGCAAGGCGCACCGCACTCGGCGGGTCACAG
>JARJFC010000500.1 GCA_029310945.1 Leptospira sp. 96542 | reverse complement strand
GCTTGAGTGGGTCTGACAAAGAGGGTTTTTACGCACGCATGGGGTTATCGTTGCCAGCATGCACGGAGTTTTGCGGTCAGATGACGTCATTTGGGGCACTCGGGCTGTGGCTGCCCATCTGCACCAACCTGCGCGCGTGCGCCGGCTTGGGTGATCGGGCACACTTCGAGTCATGAGCAGCAACCTTGATGATGCGGACCTTTTGCAGGTGGTGTGCCTGTGCGCCGATTGGTGCCACAACTGTCGCGCCTACCAGGGCACCTTCGATGCACTCAGTGAGCAGTTCTCCGGCGTGGCACGCTTCGCCTGGATCGACATCGAGGACGACAGCGAAGTGCTGGGCGATGTCGAAGTGGAAAATTTCCCGACCTTGCTGCTGCTGCGGGGACAGGCACCGATTTTTCTGGGGCCCTTGACACCTCAGCCAGGTGTTCTGGCGCAACTGATTCAAACCGCGCTGGATCGGCGCCTGCAAGCGCTGGCCGGTTCCGCCGAGCGTGCCTTGGCCGTTCGCGTGCACGCCCATCTCGCGCCTGTCTAGAGGTTGCTCGTACGGGTCTGGGCCGTAGCGCCGTCGCTCATGCCGGCAGGGTATGAGCTAACAGCAAGATATTCGTTGGAAGCTCGAAAGCGGCCGTCCAGAATGGACACCGTTCCAACTCAGGAGATTCCGCATGACGACGCTGC
>JARJFC010000004.1 GCA_029310945.1 Leptospira sp. 96542 | reverse complement strand
ACCTTGGTGGGGATCCTGTTCTCTTCCAACATTTTTTCTGGTTCTATTCGCACCCTGCGGTGTACATCATGATCCTCCCTGCCATGGGTGTGATTTCTGAACTCATCACTGCTTTCTCCAAAAAAACAATTTTTGGTTACCGAGCGATTGCGTATTCTTCCGTAGCAATTGCGGCCGTGTCCTTCCTTGTTTGGGGGCACCATATGTTTGTTTCGGGTCAGTCCACACTTGCAGGTGTAATCTTCTCCATCATCACAATGTTTGTGGGTGTTCCAACAGCGATCAAACTCTTCAACTGGATTTCCACAATGTATCGTGGAACTGTTTCCTTCGAAGCACCGATGTTATTTGCCCTTGGATTTATGTTTCTCTTTACCATCGGTGGTCTCACAGGGGTATTCCTTGCTTCCACTGGTATGGATGTTCACTTCCATGACACTTACTTTGTTGTGGCTCACTTCCATTATGTGATGGTGGGTGGAACCCTTATGGCTCTTATGGGTGGTATCTACTACTGGTTCCCAAAGATGTTTGGACGTATGACTTCTGACTTAGGTGGCCGGATCTCTTGGGTTCTCATCTTCACTGGGTTCAACGTAACCTTCTTCCCACAATTTGTTTTGGGTGCTATGGGGATGCCGAGACGATACTTTGACTATCTCCCTGAATACACCAACCTAAACCAAATCTCCACCATCGGGTCTTGGCTCATCGGTCTTGGGTTTTTGGTAGGTCTCATCACCATCATCCATGGAATGGTGAAGGGTGAAAAAGCACCTGACAATCCTTGGGGCGCAAAAACCCTCGAGTGGCAAACGTCTTCGCCACCTCCACACGAAAATTTTACAACTACACCAACAGTAACTGCAGGGCCATATGACTTCCGTTAGTACTACAAACGAATTCCAACACCAACACCACTTTAAGAGTGCGGATCACCAATATGCTTCGTCCAAACAAGGCATCTGGTTGTTCCTCTGCACAGAGATCCTTATGTTCGGGGGGCTCTTTGTTGGGTATTTAATTTACCACTCTCTGTACCCAACTGTTTTCAAAAATGGGTCTGAAACTTTGGACTGGAAAATGGGTGCTGTCAATACTGTGGTTCTTCTCATCAGTTCTTTTACCATGGCAGCAGCCATCAATTTTGTGCAACGTGGCTTACACAAGATCGCAAGCATCATGCTCATTCTAACGATTGCTTGCGCGGCGGCCTTTATGGTGATCAAATACTTTGAATACACGCATAAATTCCATGTTGGAACCGTCCCAGGCAAATTCTCGTTGGTTGATCCAAGTTGTGGAAAGGGTGGAAGTCGTGCGAAATGTGAATCCAAAATCGCTGCCCTCCTCAAAAACCCAAGCGAAATGGAAAAAAACCATGTGAGTGCAGAAGAAGCGCAGAGATTACAAGCCGTTATTTCCCAACCAAAATGGGAGATGTTTTACGGTTTCTACTTTGTAATGACTGGCCTCCACGGGGTTCACGTTGTTGCTGGCGCACTTCTTATTTTCTGGATCCTCATCAAAACAATGAGGAGAAAGGTTGGACCTGAATACTACACTCCTGTAGAAGGGGTTGGTCTTTTCTGGCACGTTGTGGACTTGGTATGGATTTACCTCTTCCCGCTTTTATATTTGGTAGGATAAAAAGGAAATCAGCATGGATTACGTTATCAATTACGGACTTTATTTCATTGCTTTGGCTGCGGTTGCCACTCCCGTTTTGGGGTTCGGAATCTTCGCACCAGTGATTGCAAAGGCGACGGTTGTTGGTTTTATCGTCAATTGGTTTGGTCAATTTTTCCAAACAGAACGTTTCGATAAGTTCAAATCAGAAAACAAAGATAGCAAACTACTCAAATTTGTTTTGGGTGATGAAGAACACAAAGCAGACGACCACGCTTCTGCCTCTATGTGGGTGGAAGACGGCGAAGAGGAAGAAGAACATGATCACCATGTCATCTCCATCAAAACCTATGTTTATGTTCTTTTGGCTTTGTTTTTTGGAACCTTTGTAACCGTTTGGGTTGCTCAATACGACCTTGGTCGTTGGAATATGATTGTGGCAATGGCCGTGGCAACTTGTAAGGCATTCTTTGTACTTGCCTACTTTATGCACTTAAAGTATGACAATATGCTCAACCGGGTGATTTTCCTCTCGGCTTTCGCTTTCCTTGCTCTGTTGTTTGCTTTCTCGATGGGGGACATTGTTTCCCGAATTTTGCCAACTTCAGACATACCGACTCAAACTTACTTTTAAGTTTTTTCGGCGCATTTAATGCAAAAGCCCACGTTTAAGTGGGCTTTTTTTTTCGTCCTAATATTTAAACAATGTATCTGAAGATTTTACAGCAAATCCGAATATTATTAGATCTTCACCCTGATAGAAAGCGTTTTAAATTAGAATATAAGAAAGAACTAAATAGGCAAGCTCGGATGATGCAAATTCCTGGTAGTATCATCGGAATCTTTGCTTGGCTTGGTTTTGCATTCAAAACAGACCCAAAACTCCACCCTGAATTTCCCGAATTATTTTATTTCCGGATTGGTTTGTCTCTTCTTTGTTTTTTTCTTTTTATTCTCATTGTTTACTCACGAATTTTCCGTTCTGAATTCTTTGCCAAAGGTCTTATCTGGTCGTATTTGGTCTTTGGTTACGTCCTTTTTGTCACGGCTTTTTTTACTGGAAGGATTGCATACGATACTGCCTATGTTTCTGGTTTCCAAATGGTGATCATGATATTACCGTTCATCCCTTTTCCCCGAACTGCAATTCTATTTTTTTATCCTACTTCTATCTTAATTTTTATTTTCTCTATTTGGATTTATGCACCTAATTTAGATTCAGTGGAAGTTTCCTATTCCATGCAAAATCTAGCGATTAGTTATGGGCTTGGAACTTTCAGTGCTTTTGTCATCGAACGATTTCGGTTCCGAACGTTTTTAAGCCACAAAAGAATTTTTAAAAAGAATTCTCAAGTGAATAAGGTAATCAGCGAAACGAGGGAATTAAAAAACAAACAGGATGGAGATTATTTTCTCACATCCCTGCTATTCAATCCACTGCTTGGAAAAGAAACAGAAAGTAATAATATAAAAATTGAATCTGTTTTGAATCAGTTTAAAAAATTTCAATTCAGAAACAAAGAATACCAATTGGGTGGTGATTATGTTTCTGTTTATAACTTAATTTTGCAAGGCAAAAGATACAAAGCGTTTATCAATGGCGATGCAATGGGTAAATCCATCCAAGGAGCGGGTGGGGCAATCGTACTTGGAGCAGTTTATAACTCTATCATCATTCGTTCTAAGATGGATCCAAGTTCATCAAACCGCTCACCAGAACGCTGGTTACACGATTGTTATTTGGATTTGCAGAAGGTTTTTGAAACTTTTGACGGTGCAATGCTTGTGTCCGCTGTGATTGGTTTGCTGGAAGAATCTACTGGCACATTGTATTTTATAAATTTGGAACATCCTTGGCTTGTGCTTTATAAAAATGGCCAAGCAAAGTTCATCGAAAACAATATTTATTATTATAAACTCGGAGTAATGGAAACTAATTCCGAAACCTTCGTTTCTGTTTTCCAAATGGAAAAAGGGGACAAAGTGTTCTGTGGATCGGACGGCAAGGATGATTTGGTACTATCTGAAACTGGCAATTCAAGGATCATCAATGAAGACCAAGATTTGTTTTTGCGCCAAATCGAAGCGGTAAATGGAAACACCAAACAACTAGTCGATGCTTTGCGAAATGTGGGGAAATTTTCAGATGACTTGAGTTTATTATCCTTAGAATACACAACGGAACCAAATCCACCAGTGGGCGGGCATTTTTTGAAGGCGAAAAAACTATTCTCGCAAAAAAATTATGACGATGCATTGTATCTTTTGTTATCCTATGGTTCGGCTACCGATATCTCCGTCCCTGAACTCAAACTCATTACAAAATTGTATGAAAAAAAAGACGATATACTCAAGGCGATGGAATTTGCAAGTTTAGCATTGGAAAATCTTCCTTCTGATACAAACTGGATTTTTCACACTTCGGTTCTTTATAAACGTATGTTTTCTGTGTATAAATCCTTATCATTTTTACTTGAATCCAGAGAACTTGCGGAAAGGGTAAGGCTTAGGCAACCATCCAATATTCGAAATTTAATTCACTTAGCAGATGTTTGCAGGTTAAGTGGTGATAAAGATCGGTTCACATATATACTCAAACAAATCCAAAAACTGGAACCAAACAATCCAAGACTAAAAGCATTAAAAGATAAAACTTAGTGTATTTGGTATTTTTTTCTAAACTCAATCGGAGTTATCCCAACAGATTTTTTGAATTCTGAATTGAAGCTCGATTTTGATCCGAATCCCGTTGCGAATGCAATGGATATGATAGGAGTTTCAGGGTTGGTTTTTAATATTTGTTGTGCTTCTCTTATTCTATAGGAGTTGATATAAGACCTGAAACTCATTCCAAGTTTTGCATTCACCAATTCGGACGTTTGTTGGATGTTGAGTCCAATGGCTAGGGACGTTTTTTCTAGGTCTAATTTTTCATCCAAATATGGCTTCGCTTCTTTCATCCATGATTCTAGTCTTTGTGTATAATGATTGTAATCAATGTTTTCTAACTTTGATTTGGCATATCTATTATTTAATTGTGACTCTAAGGCAAACATTCGCTCTAGGATTTTATTTTTGTCCAAAGTTAAATCTTTATGTTTCTGAAATAAGTTGAATAACAAAAAGAATAAATCGAATGGAAAGGCGAAAACTGAACCATACACCGCTAGTATGGAGTAATTTGTAATTCCCAAATAATAAAAAATAGCGATATATCCGAAAAGGAAGTACAAACCCCAGCTTGCTAAAAAAAATATAATCTTTTTTTCTCCTAAAAATAGAACCCTAATTCCTGTTAATAGAATCAGTGGAATGGAAATCATATAATTTAAAATAATTACTTTGGAAAAAAATGAATACTCTTCTGTGGTTAAAATCCCTATGGCCGATATTAAACCAATGAAAGTTAGAATTTTTAATATTTTATCTGAGAGTGGAGTTTTTGTTTTGGTTTGTAAAAAAAACCTGGTGAATTGAAAAGAGGCAGAAATGCCAACTGAAACAAAGAACAATATCGCCTTACTCTGCCACCATATTGCACTCGGCCAAAAGTTGTGAAATGAATTTCCAAACTGTGTATTATACCAGAGTGTATTTGTAATGACATAGATCGAGTAGTAAAAGAATTCATTTGATCGAAGTGCGAAAATATAAAATACGCTAATTATAAACATTATAGCACAAATACACAATATTGACCAAGTCGCTGATGTTTCTAAAATGATTTTATTTTGAAATTCATTTTCATCCAATAAAAGTATGGGAAAGGAAATCAAAGACTTCGATTCAAGTCGAATGTAAAAATATGGGTCTGTTGTTCTGGAAGGAATGCGAAAACTTGGATTCAATGCTTCTGGAATTGCCCAAGCTGATTTTGGGTAACTATCTCCCGATTTGTATTCAGTATAGGAGTGTTTTTCGTTTGGGAAATATAATGTAATGTTGTCGAGAACACGCCATTCGAAAGAGAGTATACTTCCTGGTTTGAAGTTTGGATCCAAGGTTTTTGCCCGGAGCCAGATAACATTTTTTGAGTAATAGAAGTTAATTGTGTTCCCTGTCACTTGATTCCATTCAGGAACTAATTCGATATTGGAAATGTCGATATGATGATCACTGTCCTCGTATGATTCGAATTTATTTGTAATATTGTTTTCGTTAAAATAGGAACAGTTCCAGATTAATACACCCAAACAAAGTAAAAAACATGACTTAGACCACATCTCGATAACTTTTCTAAAGGAACAATGCTTTGGGCAAGTGTAAAAAAAGTCCGAAAATATAGCTTCGGACGACAAGGAAGCCCATCTTCAGTAAACTCATAGATCCAAAACATTGATTCATTTTATTGGAGCGACCCATTGTTTGAATTTCTTAAAACATTCGTAATATTATTGGCAATTGTTTCATGCCCTTTTTGTCGGCCCTTACAGTTCAATAACATTGCCGATCTCAAGAGTGAGGATCGAATGGAAACAATGATCCTTGAATGTTTGTTAGTAGGAAAGTATTGCGAGAAGGGATCTGGATCTAAAACGCGGGAGTACATTGTTCCTCCTTCATTGGTTTCTGGGTTGTATGCCTGGTACCCTCTGGATGGTGGCATCAATGATATGAGTGGCAATGCTCACCACGGATATTTTCCTGGTGGGTCCTGGCCTGTTACCTTGGGTCCAACATATGATCTCAATCGTAGCCAAACACAAGGAAGTGCGGCTATTTTCAATGGAACCGATCAATTATTTGCGAGCGACTTTACTCCTCTTTGTAACGAGGATTTTTCGATTGCTTTATGGATATTTTCAAACAATGCTACAAACAATCCAATTCTAGGTTTCCAAGAGGCTATAGGTTACAATCCTGGGGTACAATTGTCATTGAATGCAACAGGGCGAATAGAATTTTCTTCTTATTTTTCCTTTTGGGATAATAGCAATCTTACACTAGGGTCTTCTTCAACAGTCTTATCTGCAAACCTATGGACTCATCTAACTTATGTTCATAGTGGGGCTACACAGCAAGGAACAATTTGGGTCAATGGAGTCAATGTGGGCGCTACATCTGATATGATTAATGTGTCAAATGTCACTGGATGCAGTTCAGGCAGTTTACCGTTTCAATGGTGGACAGGAACACCACTAAACATCGGTTATGGTTATAGTAATCCTCGGTATTTTTCAGGAAAGATGGATGATATTTGGTTTTTCAAAGGACGCCAACTCAACATAGGTGACATTTCCACATTGATGAACCTTCCTTAGTGTTTTATTTGTTTGTATTTTTTTTATTTTGTCATTGGCTTTTGTTTCCAAACGATTTGAGGAAATAAATATTGTTTGTTAATTTTATAATGATAAACTTCTATTACTTTTTTAATCGAATGATTCGATCCTTAATTTCTAAACTTTGAAATCCATAGTGATTACAAATCCATTCAAATGCTTCCTTTGAATAAAAGAAGGTATGGGTTTGGTCGTTTTTATAATACCACTTCTCAAAATTGATCGAATCATCATAAGGGTGGGTGAGTATATATAAACTTCCGTTTTTATTCAGCAAATTGTATAATTTACTAAATTCATTTTTTGGGGAATGGAAATGTTCCACAACTTCTGTGAGAATGATATAATCATAGAATTTTGTTAAACGTTCTTTGTCAGGATGAAAGAAAGGATCATATAATTTAATTGAATAACCAGATTGACTTAATAAGTGTTGAACTACGGGTCCAGGACCTGCCCCATAGTCTAAACCATCATCATCCGAATTTTGATGGGTCAAAACTTGATCTACAATTGGTTTTAAAAAGTTTTGGTAACGTATGTCTAGTATATCATTATTGTGTTCTAAATATCTTTTTTTTTCATCCTCTGGGGTAGGAAAAAAATAGGAATCCATATAAACCGATAAACAATTGTTACACTTAGAATAGGTTCTGAATTTATTTTTATAAAATGGTTCACTCGCACTCTGGCAAAGTGGGCAACAATCTTCTTCCAAATTTTTAGGGAATTCCACTTGTATTCGATGGTATGGAGAGAGAATCATCCTTCAAGCAGAATCCAAACCTCTCCTTTTGTAGCGGTGGTTTCTATCTTTTGGCAATGTGCAGAACCATCGGTCATTCGTTAGAAAAAAACCAGTCTATTTTTTGCCAGAGCCATCCGACAATGTAGGTAAAGAAAGATCCGGAAAGCCCATGCAAAATATAGATTACTCACGTAGGCTCCGCGGTGGACGGAATTTGGAAGGAGAATTCACTCCCAGTTCCTTTCCCCAATTGGGGCATAGCTCCACTGGGGGCAAACCAAAATCAGCATTCATCCTTCTCATTGGTGCCATTTTACTTTTCACCTCTGGAATGGTGGTTGGGATCCAACTCGGGCAAAAAGAGTCTGGGTTCAAAGCCCAATCGGACGGAGCGCGGTTTTCCAATTTGGGCAAACCAAAGACCAATGAATCTTTTAGTTCCAAACCAGAATCCCAAAACCAAAACTCTGGACTGGAGGACTTGGGGGCAACTCCCTCTCAATCCAATTCTCCTTTCCCATCGGCACTGAAATTCCCTCCTAAAAACGACCAAATCAATTATATGGTACAAATTGGGGATTTCACACCGGAAGAATCAGTATCTGTTGGCAAAGATCTCATTGAAAAAAATCCAACTCTCCGAGGGAGGATCTTTCGGACATCGACAGGCAAATTATTTGCAGGTTATTTCTACCGTATGGAAGATGCAAAAGAGGTTTTGGATTCCCTCAAGGCAAAATTCCCTGAGTTAAACGAAGCCCAAGTAAAAACCATCCGTTTCTGAACTATTTTTTTCATCTTTCTTGACAATGCCCATTTTTTGGGCTATACTCCTAGAAAGAGTATTTACGGAAGTTATTATACTTACTTGGCTACAAAAAAATTAAACGAAAAAGTAAAAGAGCCTAAATTCAAGGTGGGGGACTATGTAGTTTACCCCATCCATGGGGTAGGCGAAGTCACAGAAGTCGCAAAAAAAGTCATTCTGGGAAAGAAAAAAGACTGTTATAGTCTGGAGATCCAAGGATCCAAGATGAAGGTCTCAATCCCTGTGGACAGAGCGATGGATGTGGGTATCCGTTCGATCATTGATAAAAAAGAGATCAAAAAAGTTCTCACTCTCCTCAAGAAGGATGAGGTCGACACGGAAGAGGATTGGAAGGTTCGCTACCAGAACAATATGAACAAGATCAAATCTGGTTCTATCTTTGAAGTAGCTGACGTCTGCCGCAATCTTTACAAACGTGCCTATGGCAAAGAACTTTCCATTATGGAAAGGAAGCTCTATGAGAGCGCATACAATTTAGTAAAGATGGAAATTGCACTCAGTAAGGGTGTACCTACAGAAGAAGCTGGCAATATCGTTTCGGATGTTCTTGCCGCTTCGGTTCAAGGTTTGGCTCCTCCCCCTCCCCCAAAAGAAGACGATGATCTTGATATAGAATAAACTTCCGTTTCTACTCAACTTTTTAATAAAAGGTTTGGGTTATGAAACATTTGCTAACTGCTGTAGGTTCACTACTGGTTTCCGCAGCGTCATTTTTCTTTTTATATTCGGAGTCGCAGAATGTGGTACTTTCTGTAACACTTGCTTGCGCTGTGCTTCTCTATTCTATCTATTTGGTGTTTGGAGAAAAAAAACTCTACCCTGAAATCAAAGCGGACATCATGTTTTGCGGCGCAGTAGGGGCAGTCCTTTTCCTTGGTCTCGCTCATTACCCAGCGGGTTTGCTTGGCGAATATGGATACAAATCCATTTCCATTTTGGTCACAGTGGTTTTTGTCCTCACTGGTATCAAACTGGGTGTGAGTTTTGCTAGAAAACCAGGTCTCGCAATTTTCGGCGGTGGAAGTGGCGGTGGAGCTAGTTTTTCCATTCCAGGTTTGGAAACAGCCAATTCCAATATCCGCGAAAAAATCCTAGATACATCTGTTGTGATCGATGGACGGATTTTGGACATTGCCGATACACATTTTTTGGATGGCCCTCTCATTTTGCCTAATTTTGTTTTGCGAGAAATCCAACTCATTTCTGATTCTTCTGACCCCATCAAACGAGCTCGTGGTCGCCGTGGACTTGAGATGTTGAACAAACTCCAAAGAAAAGGTTCGATCGAGGTCAAAATCACTTACACTGACTATTCAGACACAAGAGAAGTGGATGCAAAACTTGTAAAACTAGCTCGTGATACTGGGGCTGCAGTTGTGACCAACGACTTTAACTTGAATAAGGTGGCAGAATTACAAGGAGTTCGGGTACTCAACCTAAACAATTTGGCAAACGCACTGAAACCAGTGGTTTTACCTGGGGAAGAATTTCCAATTTCTGTCATCAAAGAAGGGAAAGACGAAAACCAAGGTATCGGGTATTTAGAAGACGGAACCATGGTTGTGATCGAAAACGGTGGTCATTTGGTTGGCAAAGAAGTTCGGGTTGTGGTGACAAGTATCATCCAAACTGCGGCTGGCAAAATGATTTTCACAAAAGTGCAAAACGGTAACAATAATTACAACAAATCGTAATTGAAACCATCTAACATACGGATATGAAAAACCTGTTTCGATTTCTAATTTCTAAAGAAGGCTTCGTATCCGTACTCTGTTATTTGCAAACGGCGCTGTTTGCTTTTCTTTCCTTCGCTCCTTTAAATCTACCATTCTTTGTTTGGTTTTCTCCCTTCGGGCTTTTTTATATCGAAAAAAAATACAGAGGCCAGTGGAAAAAACTGATCTACCATGGTTTTGGTTTTGCTGCTGTATTTTATGCTGTATCCTTCCATTGGGTCTACCATATGACCACCGTTTTCGGTGGATTCGATTGGTATTTGGCAATTCCTATCTTTATCATTTCAGGAATCATTCTCAATTTTAAGTTTCCTGTATTTCTTTTGGTATTTTCTTTTTTGGTTAGGCGAGTGGGTAAGTTTTTTCCATGGATCGCTGCCTTTAGTATTGTATTTGCCGAGTTTTTTACTCCCCAAGTGTTCCCATGGTATTTTGGAAATGTGGTGGCAGAAAATAAGATTTTAGCGCAAAATGCAGAGTATACTAGTGCGTACGGTTTGTCCGCATTTTTGTTTTTTGTTTCTTATTATTTGTTTTATTTAAAAAATCCAAAACATAGGTTTCGATTTACGAAAAAACTCATTCGATCTTTTTTCCAAAAGCGAAAAACCTTAGTTTGGGGAGTTTTGCCGTTAAGCATCGTTCTTATTTTGGCCTTTGGAAATGGATATTATCTCTATCAAAAATGGTCGAACGTAAAACCGACCACAGAAAGGGAAGTACTAATCATCCAACCGAATGCACCACTCGAGTTTCGGGACGGGCGTAATCCAGCCGAAGAGATGCGTAATTTAATGGATCGAATTGATACCTTGGCCTACGATGCTCTAAAAAATCAATCGGTAGATTTGATTGTCCTCCCTGAATCGGGAGTTCCATTTTTTACAACCCATGATACGGATGTTACACGGCTAGCGGGAATGTATTGGTATCAATTTGAATCTCTTATGTCTATTCTTTCGTTACGTCATGGAGCCAATGTATTTTATAATGAGCTTGATGCAGACATCCCTTCTGGTGAATTTTTAGCCCGAAGGAATATTCGTAGTTATAACTCCTCTGTTTTGGTAAATCCGAATGCAGAACGAAAAGGTGATTATCAAAAAGTGTTTTTACTCATTTTTGGAGAGTACATGCCTTTCGAATGGATGTACGCCCTTTCTGGACAAACAGGAAAATTTGCTGCTGGCGAAAAACTATCCCTCATCCCTTATTTTGAAAAAAGAAAAGCACCATCTCTTGTGACCAAAGATTTACGTTGGGCGGATACCTTTGGCATTCGTCCCGAAGAAGTAAAAGAACAGTACAAAGGCAACAGAGTCGAAGAGAAACAAGTGGGGAGTTTTTTGCCTCTCATATGTTATGAGGTGATCATCTCCGAATTTGTTCGAAAGTTTGAGGGAGACCCCGATTTTATAGTCAATGTAACAAACGATAAATGGTATGGAAATTCTGTAGAATCTTACCAGCACCATACCTTGGGTCGTATGCGTGCCATTGAGTTCCGAAAATGGATTGTTCGTTCTACAAATTCAGGCACATCCGTTTTTACAGATCATTTGGGCAATAATATAGACAATGAGTTCACTGAGTTAGATTCTGCATCAGTATTGCAGAAGAAAGTACAAGTGATTCCTGCGGAAAAAACATTTTATCGAAAGTATGGAAATTTATTATCCTATTTATTTATGGGTTTTTCGATTTTTGGATTTTTGATTTATGTTAAAAAATTTCGTTAGACTTGTAATTGAGTATCGGCTTTATTTTGCGATTTACCTTTCTGTTGTATTCCATCTAGCTTTTGTTATATTTTCTTTCAACGCCAAAGAATCTCCATATTTCACTGTGTTTTGTGGTCCACCTTGGATTTATATAACCGAGGAAGAGAAGGAAGTCCAATTTTCTATGAATTTCGGAAAGTTTGGCGAAACAGGAGATGAGTCTAGCGGTGAGCCAGAAGATGGAGAGGAAGGGGAAGAGGGCGGAAAATCGGGTTTTGAAAAAGGTAAATATGCTGGTGGGAAATGGGACGATTTGGTAAAGGATTTAGAATCTACCTCTAGCCTAAGAAAAAAATTTAGGAATGATTTCGACCAGGTTTTGCCGAGTACGGGAGTGTCTGATTCGTACATTCGTAGGCCACGTGATTATGAAGACATCATCGTAAAAGATGTTTTTCCCACTATTTCTGGTATTCGTGACCCATTCAAAGTGGATATCAAAGAAGCTGAAAATAACCTATTCCAACACAAAGAAAGAAACCGTATCATCGAAGAGTTTCGCAAAGGAGAAGAGTCTTCACCTCCCATCACCATGCGGGTGTTTACCGATGATGTGGCACGACCCAAAAGCCCTCTAACAATGCCGAAAGACGATCGGCAAAGATATTTAGATAAAACTCTCAAACAAAAAAAAGAAAAACAATTGGATGAGTTCATTTCACGGTTTTCAGGTTATGATCCCAATAGGGGAGATTTGAGTTTATTTGTAAGGGACTTGTATTATGAAAACTTGCAAAGGTTAGCTCATAATTTCAGTGCCGACCCCAGTTATTTTTCAATCGACTATTTCCAGGAAAACCTAAACAAAGAAGATTTTTTACGACAAATGATGGCTCTCCTCTCCGAAAACTTGGGAACAAAAGCGGGAACGGAAATTTTATTTACGATTGAAAATATCTATCTCATCCAATCCACAGCACTTAAAATTTATTTTCAAAATAAATCCTTATTACAAAACCTTACCCCAGAACAAAAACAAACTCTTCGCATGGAGACTTTGCGTAGGGTGAACGAAAAATACAAACCACTCTTACGCGATAAAAAACTCCTCTCGCTTGCCGATGTAGAAGGAGCCTATAACAAAAAACAATTGGATATCATAGACACTCTCATCCAAAATACTCCGAATGGATACCGATTGAAGGATGCCTACTTTGAACGGGGGAGGATCCTCTGGGAATCAGGGATTGCACGCGATGACGAATCACTGCTATTTGAAGCCATCAAAAATTGGGAAAAGATTCCTAGTTTGAAACAGGAAGGAGATTTTTTGGCCGAACGTAGTTTTGAAGCCATAGACCTAGCCTTGCGGGATTTTGGAATCATTTCAAAAAATGCAGAAATCCCACCTGTACTCAAAAATCAATTGGATATGATTGTGAAATACCGACTAGCGGATGATTTGCGAAAGAAACAAGAACGTGAAGACAGGCTGCTTTGGCCCAAAAAAAAATCTAAATTTTGATATTTTCCAAACCGTTTTCGTGGAATTCCTGAGCCCATTTGTCGTGGAAAGGTGTTTCTTTTTCGATCCTTTCTTCAATGGCCATGGCAGAAATGGCGGATTCGCCGTAGTGGCGTAAAAAATCACGGTGTGCCAATCGTTCTATGAGAGATTGCCAAAACACTTCATCTTCATAATCTTCCAAAATATCTACAAGGCCACTTTCTTCCTCAAACTCGCGGGTGAGGTAGGGTTCTCCATTGTTTTGATCGATTTGGACCACGGCTCCGAGACCAGCTCGTTCCGCATGGGCGAAAACATGGCGCACGACATCCGCAAACCTAGAGTCCATGTCGGGGTCATCATCATTACGTTCTTTGGCCTGGAGCGTAGAAATGACCCAATCCCCCATGTACACTAATTTTAAGAGGGTTTCGTATTGTTCTAGGGACAGTTCCATTTCCATTTAGGATCAGGATTGGCCAGAGGTTTGTGAAGAAAAGAGTTTTTTCAGAGTAAAAATCTGGCTTTTGTCTAAATTTTAGTCTTCAAGCAGAACCTCTTTGCCTCTGAGTGGCCTATATTTATCTCGTACAATGGCAGTTATATCATCTATGGCCAAAAGGACTTCTTGGTTGTTCGCGTTATTTTCGTTGGGCAAATAAAAAAATCCCAAAATTTTGATGGAACTACCTTGTAAAAACACCCGATCGTTTTGGTCAAAGTTCCGAGCAATGGAAATTGAATTTGTTTTCCAACCCCTGTAATTGAGCGAAGTGACTGCAATTTGTTTGATGGAATGTTCTTGTGTTTCAATGATAAGTGTTAGGTTGCCTATGGATCCAGAAGAATATACAGGTATTCTAATTTCCTTAATGAAGGCATTCACTTCGATGGGTTTAGGAAAATACAAAGAAAAGGGGAAATTTGCGGATTTTGGGATGCGGATGACAAGTGCTTGTTTGGAACCAGGGATGGGAGCTGTGAAGTTTGCCGATAGACTGATATCTGGCAAGGGAGTGTCTTTTTCTAATTTGGAACGTAGGTTCGATTTGTCATAATTTGGCAATTCAAAGTTTTCGAGTAGGATTTCGCGCCAAATCCCCGCCTCTGCATAAGATAATCCAGGAAACAGAAGAAAAAGTGTGAGTATTCTACAAAATCTTGGTGCAATCATGTTGACAATAATTCCTTACGGGAGGGATATATATACTTTATCGGTAAAAAGGAGAATCTTTACATGCAGGCGCACAAGTACCTCTTGGCCACAATCGCAATTTTATTCGCAGGCCAAATCGCAGCACAGGCTGCTGACCCAAAAGCAAATACTTCGACAAAAGATCAGGCAATTGAAAAAACTGAATCCACATCTACCCAAGCTAAAGACAATATCGACAAAGCGGAAGACACCGTAAAAGATATTTTGGGAGATAAAAAACAATCTTCTAGTCCAGCCTCTGTACCGGCGGATGCGGAAGCTCTTTTCATCACAAGCAAAACTGCATTCTCATTGGATGCAAAAGATGAGTCTTCCATGGTTGATTACATCGAATGGAAACCAAAAAACGGAGAATACCGAAGGTTCACACAGCCAATCCGCATTGCGGAAGAAGGACCAACTGAAATTTACTATCGTTCCGTAGACAAAGCCGGTAACGCAGAAACTCCAAAGATTTTGGTCGTGAATGTGGACAACACGGCTCCGAGAGTGAGCCTTGTTCCTCTCGAACAACTTTTTGTTTTGGATGGTGTTCCTTTCGCTTCTAAAAATAATACATACACAATCGTTGCCGAGGACAAACAAACTGGTGTTGCCTCAGTGAATTATTCTGTGAACCAAGAAGCACCAAAGGCTTATGCGGAACCAATCAAATTGGAAAACACGGGAGCCAACCTAATCAAGTATTCTGCTGCTGATAAATCTGGTAATTCTTCTCCTGAATCTTCCATCATCATCACTGTGGACGATGTAAAACCTACAATTGAAATCGTTCCGTCTTTCCCACTTGTTGAAATCAACGGAAAGAATTACCAAAGAAAAGGAAATGTTTTTTACGTAAACGCAACGGATAAAGAGTCAGGTGTTAAAAAGGTCCTCGTGAAGATTGACGAGGAAGAATACAAACCTTATGTCGAAGCCATTGCCGTTGACAGCCAAGGTGATCACGTGATCAAAGCGATGTCTGTGGACAATGTGGGCAACCAATCGGATGAAGTGGAAGTGAAATTTTCCGTAGACCTCACTCCTCCTACATCTACCATCCAAAAAACCACTGGTGAAGAAACAAAAACAGAGGCTCCTGCTGCGGAAGGAACGAAAACAACTCCTGCCGCTGAAGAATCGAAATAATCCTTTTTTTTAAGGAAAAAATTTCACCAATTGGTGAACTTATAAACCCTCTCTGGGATATGAGAGGGTTTTTTGTTTCTAAGGTATTTTCTCATCCTTGTTCACTCTGTAACACCCAGGATTCGTTTTCAGAACGTTTTGGCATTTGTATGGGATGCCATAGGGATGAGTGGAAACGGCAAAGTCATTTCCGGTCTCAGAAGTTTTCTGCTCCATATACGGACAGGTTTCAGTTTTTCGAGCAAGTTCTCCCTGTTTCCATACTGACTCAGGAGAGGCGTATGCTTTTTCATGACTGTAAATTCCAAAATGACGAGCTACTCACGCGTTATTTGAGTTTAGGTCTCAATCAGGTGGTCAAACATTGGGAGGGGATGGGTCCAGATGTGGGAACACTTGTCCCATCTTCGCGGAAAAAAGGCATCCGTTCTTACCACCCCGCTTTTCATCTATTCCAGCGTTTGCAGAGGCATTTCGGTTTTTGGATTGCAGCCTCTCCGCAGAAACTTTCACAAGAAAAACAATCCGAACAAAGTTTTGAAAATCGCTTTTTTCATGCAAAAAAGGCATTTGAAATTCCAAAAAGTGATAGAAGCTTTGGGGGACTTCATGTACTAATCGTAGATGATATATTTACGACAGGTGCCAGTTTGAACGAACTTTCTCGAATGTATTTGGAAAGGGGAGCTTCGAGGGTATCTTGCGTGGTTTTAATGTTAAGTGAGGGTGATTGAATCGAATGGATGTTCAAGTCAAGGATGACATAAGGATTATCAAATTTTCTGGGGCAATCCTAAAGGTTGATTCAGATGAGATAGAAAAGGAACTTTCTAAACTCACACAAACTTCAGTAAAAAAAATTATTTTAGACCTAACGAAGGTTCATCATATTTGTTCTACGGCTCTTGGTATTTTTGTGGCCACCAAACGTAAGTTAAAGCCTATCAATGGGGATATCAAAGTCATAGTTGTGGATGAAGATTTAATCCAACTTTTTGAAATTACCATGCTCGATAAGGTATTTGAAATTTTTCCAGACCTGTCGTCGGCTTTGGAAGGTTTCCAACTAGACGACGGTGAAGATCACTGAGTTCCAAACAATTTGTTTTTGCTTCAGGCAGTGAACATAAATGGAAGGAGATGCAGATGTTGCTTTCTCCTTTCGGTTACGATGTAGTCCTCCCAAAACAACTCGGCATTCAGTTTTCACCAGAAGAAACAGAATCCACATTCCTTGGAAATTCATTCATTAAGTCGAGGGAATTGTTCCGCCGAACGGGCATTCCATCCTTTGCTGACGATTCGGGTATTTCTGTTCCTGCATTGGGTGGGTCACCAGGTGTGTTTTCCGCACGTTTCGGCAAACCCGAGTTTAATGATAAGGATCGGGCTCTCTATCTATTATCAGAACTTGGTAACAATCCAAACCGAGAAGCCTATTACACTTGTGTGGTCACTTTCGTGGACGGTAATGTTGAAAAGAGTTTTGAAGGCAAAGTGTATGGCACCATCCGTATGGATTACGATGAAATTGGTAAATATGGTTTCGGTTACGATCCGATTTTTTTCTATCCACCATTGGGAAAGTCATTTTCGGAAGTGCCCGAACTAGAAAAAAACAAAGTTTCTCACAGAAAAATTGCAATGCAAAAATTTTTAGATTGGCTCAAAGACTACTAATATTTCACATTTAACATTAGTTTTGGCAATGTTATTCCTTCGTGTATTTTTTTTCCTAAGTTTTATTTTTTTTCAATTTCCTTTGTATGCGAAGGTTGTTTGCCTAGGTTTGGAATGCAACCAGATCCCAGTTGAGTATTTATTACTCGGCAACTTTGCCAATCCACTGGTTGACGAAGTTTATACAAATGAATTCCTGAATTCCATGGGTGGGGCTGCTGTTTTACAAAACATCAACTCCAGTATGTCTGGTGGACGAAAAAATCCTAACACTCGGCTCGGTCTCGGGTATTCTGCATCCCAATCGAAAGTGAAACCCAATGATTTTTATTATGAAAATACAGAATTACGAGAGTTGCCAAACATGGGTGTGGCCGCATCCCCATCTTTTTCTGGTAATTTTAACTTAGGGCATTGGTTGGATAAACCGGCACTCGCAAATTGGAACTTAAACTTACATTTTTTCCCTTACGAATTTGGTGAAGCAAACCTTCCGTTTGTGAAAGTAAGAAATACAGATGTGAATGGGAGGGTTTCTAATTTTGGCGCAATGTTACGCTACTTTCCAAGTGAAACTGGTTTTAATTTCGGTTTTGGCATTTTCCATACGCACCAAGACATTGGGCTTAAGTCTTACGACAGACGACCAACCCAATTTCGTTTGGATGGGGTCAAACGCAGGTGGATTGGTACAAACGATTTGTTCTACCAATCACGCATCACTTCTTTCAATGTAGATAGTCGTTATGTTTTGACAAAGGGTGCTTTTACATTCAATGGTGGATTGGGTTTTGTTTTGAACGATGGTTACACATCTGTCAAGGCACGGAGGAACGCATTCATTTCGATGGAGGATTCTCCCGATGATTTTACATCCAACCCATCGAGTTTGTTTTTGGAATTAGATACCAAACAACGAATGAAATTGTTTATGCCATACGCACTGGTAGGAATACAATATTCATTCGAACATTTGGGCTTTGGATTGGAGTACATGGTGGGAGATAAACTCCAATCTTTAAATATATCTACCTTTTTACAGTTTTAAGGTTCCTAACCTCAAGGGTTTACGACCGCCCCACCAGTGAGACGTTTGTAAAACTCGGCTCCTTCTCTCTCCAAAAATTCTTCATAATTTCCTTTGAAGTCTTTGATACCTTCTGGAGTCACTTCAATGATTCTTGTACAAAGGGAAGAAATAAACTCTCTATCGTGTGACACTAGTAAAACGGTGCCTTCAAAAAGCGAAAGGGCATAGTTCAATGCTTCGATGGTTTCGAGGTCTAAGTGGTTTGTTGGTTCGTCGAGAGCAATTGTATTGTCACAAGCAAGGATCATCTTTCCGATGATCATTCTTGATTTTTCGCCCCCAGAGAGAACTGTTGTGGATTTGTTTGCCATATCGCCCGAAAACAACATCCGACCCAAAATAGCACGGATCTCTTGGACTTCGGTACCAGGTGGTGAGTTGCGTAACAACCATTCGATGAGGGTGTCTGCATCGGGTTCCATTGCTTCTCTATGATCCTGTGGAAAAAATGATGCTTCGACCGAGTCGCCCCATTTCACTTCGCCCGAATCGGGTTCTAGTTTTTTCATGAGCATTCGCAGCAGGGTCGTTTTTCCCACTCCGTTTGTTCCGACGATACCTACCTTTTCACCTTTAGTGATGGAAGTGCTAAAGTTTCGGATCACTTGTTTGTCTTCATAACCTTTGGAAATGTTTATGGCTTCGAATACATCCTTCCCTAAAACTCGTTTTGCCTTAAACCGAATGTAAGGTGCCACACGAGAGGATGGTTTTACGTCCACCATTTCGGATTTGATTTTTTCAATCATCTTCTGGCGTGAAGTCGCTTGTTTGGATTTACTCGCATTCGCCGAAAACCTAGAAACAAACTCTTGTAAGTCGGCAATTTTTTCTTTGGCACGTTTACTTTCATTTACAAGTTGGTCTCGGGATTGTTCTGCTGCGATCATAAAATCGTCGTAATTACCTGTAAAAATTCGAATGGTATTATAATCGAGGTCGGCAATATGAGTGGCAACGGAATTGATAAAGTGTCTATCGTGGGAAATTACGATGACCACTCCATCGTAACCAGTCAAAAATTCTTCCAACCAATGGATGGTTTTGATATCCAAGTGGTTTGTTGGTTCATCCAAAAGCAAAACATCTGGTTTTAGGAATAGAACCTGTGCGAGTAAAACGCGGAGTTTGAACCCTCCTGTGAGAAAGTTTAAGGGTTTGCTGTGAGCAGAAGTGGGAATTCCCAAACCTTCCAAAAGTTCACCTGCGATGGATTCGGCTTCGTACCCTCCCATATCGGCAAACATCTCTTCGATCTCAGAAATGCGAATCCCTTCGTCGTCTGTCATTTCTTCCTTCGCATAAATGGCATCCCTCTCGGACATGAGATCCCAAAGTTCGGGGTTTCCACGTAAAACTGTGCCGAGAACGGTTTCGTTTTCGTATTCGTAGTGGTCTTGTTTTAAATACCCTACCTTTTTGTCTTTGTCAATGGAGACGGAGCCTGCTGTGGGGGCAAGGATGCCTGCGAGCACCTTCATGAATGTTGATTTTCCCGAACCGTTGGCTCCAATCAGCCCATAACGGCACTCGGGTTTGAATTTTATGGATACGTTTTCAAAGAGTGGTTTTTTCCCGAAGGAGACAGTTACGCCGTTTGCTTGGATCATAGGTCAATTTTCTAAGGTAAACTGAGGTTTCAACCGACATTTCGTATGATATGGCACGGATTCTTTTCACACTCCTCTTTCTTTTGGCTGGCGGGCTCACAAGTTCCCAGAGTTTAAAAAATGGAATCCATGTCTTGGAAGGAGAGCTCCTCAATACAGGTCACCTTCTCAAAACGGAAAAATTGGTGTATCGGGTTGTTTCATCAGGCCTGCAAGAAGAATTGGCCTACCTTGCGGGCAAAAAGGTTCGTATGCTCTGTGAACTCACAGGTGAGAGTTGCACACCATTGCGCTATGAAATTGAACCCTTCGAACTGAACAAGGCTCCCGATTGGAGTCTGAAAAAAATACCTAGGTACGTGACAGGCGGGCTGTTTTCCTTCAATCCGCAATGCACTCCTGACGGGAAGGTTTTGTTTTGGACAGCCCTTGTCAAAGAGGGTGGGCGCACCACGCAGAAAATTTGGGCAAGCAAACGAGACCAGTTTGGATTTTGGCAGCCTGGGGAACAATTGCCCACACCATTGAACAATCGTTTGCCATCTGCCGTGATCTCTGCCTTGCCAGGTGGAAACCAATTGTTTGTATTCGGGAATTTTGGCGAAGAAGAAATGCTCGAGAACCTGAAGCGAGAGATGACCTTAAAATCGCAAGTTGCTTCGCGGGATGCCCAAACCCCAAAAGAATTTCATTATGTGCTCGCAAAACTGGAAGCTGAGTACAAAGAACGATCGGAAAAAATCCAAAATCGCGCTCCTCTTTACAAATCTCATAAAACAGAAACAGGATGGTCGATCCCAACACCTATCAATTTTCCAAGTTTTTATAATTGGTATAGAAAGGCAGATAATCCAAACCAACAAGTGTTTGGTGGATCAGCTCTGGCTTCCAGTGGACGAACCCTCATCTATTCTGCCCAACAAAAACGAAATTATGGTAAACTAGATTTATATGTGAGTTTACAAAATGATTCTGGAACTTACGAAGAAGGAATCAATTTGGGTTCTACCATAAATACGGGTGAAGAGGAAATGGCTCCCTTCCTTGCGCCAGATGATAAAACTTTGTATTTTTCTTCTTCTGGAAGGAGAGAAGGGATTTCTATTTTTGTGACAAGGAGGCTGAACGATACATGGAATCTTTGGTCGGAACCACAAGAATTATCTGCAAATCTAAGGGGTGTTAACTTTTTTTCGATCCCCGCTTCTGGCAATTGGGCCTACGTTTCGAGAGATGGTGAACTCTATATGGCGGCCATTCCACAAAGTTTCCAACCAGAACCTGTCGTTGTGATCAAAGGAAAGGTTGTGGATGAAGATGGTAAACCTCTATCGGCTTCAGTATTGTATGAATCACTGACGAAGAAAAAATCGTTAGGATCATCTGTGAGTGATCCTAACACAGGTGAGTTTAGCATCATCCTTCCTTATGATGAAAATTATGGATTTTATGGTGAAAAAGAAGGATACCTGCCTGCATCACAAAACCTAAATTTGGTGGGAAAAGACAAGGAAGGGAAGGAAAAATTGGTAGTGATCGTACTCCCAAAACTAAAAAAGGGAAATGAAATTGTGATGAACAATCTCTTTTTTGCCTTTCGTTCAGCCGAACTCACAAAGGAATCGGAGCCAGAACTTGACCGTTTGGCACAGGTTTTGAAAAAGTCAGCCAATTTAAAAATACTCATCGAAGGCCACACAGACAATGTGGGATCCCAGAAGGCCAATCGAAACCTCTCCCTGGAACGTGCAAATTCGGTTGCAATCTATTTGAAATCGAAACATAAAATAGAACCAGAACGGGTTGTGACAACTGGTTTCGGTTCAAAAAAACCCATTGCGGAAAACCAAACCGAAGAGGGCAGGGCGCAAAACAGACGAGTTGTTTTTAAAATTGTGGAAGAGTGAGCATGGCTGGAATTAAAAATATTGCAATCCCTAAAGTCAATGTAGACACCAAAAAAATGATGGGTGCCGCCACTGGGCTTGTGGACAAGATCCCCCCACAAATCCAGGATCTCATTCGAAAGATTGTCATTTCATTGTTTTTCTTTTTTCTAATCATGGCCATCTACATTGGTTGGTCGAAAGGTTGGGAGAATGCAAAACCCCAAGGTATGCAACTCGCTCAGGACACAAGGTCTTTGTTTATGATGGAGATCGAAAAAGATTATAACCGAAAACGAAAAGACGTGCGGATGTCAGACCCAGAGGATTTAACTTACGAATCCAACCGCCGGATGCAATTTGATTTTATCAGCGAAAGGGAAATGGGAGAAAAACCAAAAGAAACACTTGCAGAAGAAAAAGATTTTTTAGGTAAAGAATACGATTTCCGAAATCAAAAAACGATGGATTCTACCATCCCTCCCATATACACTCCGTCAGGCGATGGACTCATCCCTGCTCCCATTGATGTGGAGCCTCGTACAACCTCAGAATCGGACAGAGAAAGTGAACAAAATATAAATGATGATATCCGGATGCAGAAGATGCTTGAGCGAGTTTCTGAATTGGAGAAAAAATTAAAGGCAAAAAACGAGGAAAAAAATTTAAAAAACCTCGAAGTTAATTCAAAATCAGATAACGCGAGTGAGTCGAAGGCAACGAATCAAAAACAAAGAACCCTCGAACGAATCCCCAAAGGTGAGAGATGAGATTTTTCTCTTATTTATTTTTCTTATTGATTGTGCCTCAGGTTCAGTTTGCCCAAACCCAAGAATTATACCTCCCCTTTCCAGAAAATCTAAAATCTGAAGTAATTGATGAGAACAGTGCGGAAGCACCAACTAACAAAGAGACTGAGAAAGGTACAAAAGAAGCAGAGGCAAAACAAAACTCACAAGTGAATGCCGAAACAAATCCAAATCTGGGAATGGATCCGAGCACGGTAGATTCCTCTAAAACGAGCGGGGATGTTTCCAAAACTACGAAAAAAGTTTCTGCAAAAAAAAAGAAAAAGGAAGCGATCGATCCGACACTTGCCTCCTATAAAAAGGGAAAGTCTTACCTCACACGGGACCAGAAAAAAAACGCAGAAGAAGAATTTGCCTCCTCGTATAAAAACGAAGGGGAAAAAGCAAATGCCTCCAAATTGGAAAACACCAATTTATTTGGGTTGGATGGAAAGGAAAAAGAATCCACAGGGCTTGTGGATAGTTTGGAAGACCCTGATTTAAAAACAAAATCACAATTTGAACTCGCACGATCCCTCGACCGTATGGGTAAACCAGAGTCAGAAGAAAAAGCATACAAAGAATATTTAAAACTCATAAACGATTTCCCAAAACACCCCACACTCACGCCGAGAGCGCATTTCGCGGTGGCTGTTTTGCTAATCCGTAGAAAAGAATACAGACCATCCATCCACCATTTGGTGAGCATTCTAAAAGAGTATAAAGATGCAGATGAATTCATACCTGCCCATTATTATTTGGGTAAGGTTTACGAAGGCATTTGGGAAGAGAGAGACCTCGAACGATCGAAAAAATACTACCAAATGTACAATGCAGCGGCCGAAGGCAAAACCTTGGCGCCCGGATACGACTTCAGAAAGGAAACGAAGAATAGGCTGAAACTTTTGGGTGGCGACACCTAAGCAATCGCAACGTTGACTTCAATTCGGCCAAACTTGGAATAGAGATTGATCGAAAGTGTTGGTTTTTTATTGAACCGAACGGAAGTGGACTTGGATTCTTGGATGTTTGGTGTAGTGATCTCCACCGACTGCCCCGCCGAAGTGAAGATATTCATTGCATTTCCCGTGGTCATGTTGGCAATCTCACCGAGGATGTCTTTGTATTCATTTTTGACATCCTCATCCGAAAGCCCTGGCACCAAGGTTTTGGAAACCTTGTAAGCCGCATCGTAATTCATACTATAGACAACTTCGCCACTGAAAGAACCCACAACACCAATGACGATGGCGATTTCGTGACTCGGAGCAGGAGAGTCTTTGATCCCTATTTTTCCTCGGATGAGGTCTTGTTGCAGTACATCGCGAAATACGATGGTGGCGGCTTCCAGAAAGGGATTGATAAAGTCGGCTTTTATTTGCATTTATTCTTGGGTGAGAAGGTTCTTTTTCTCTACGTTGTATTCTGCCGCAAGGGACTGGTTTATTTCAAGAAAAAAGCTATAAAGTTGTCTTTGTTTCAAAAAATCTGCCATCTGGTCTTCCGGTTTTTGGGGTAAAGGTTCCCCGAAGGATAGGACGCCAAATTCTACAAAAACTTGTTTGTCATTGTCATTAAATGGGCCAAGAACCAATTTTTTTCCAAAAGGATCATTTCCCAGAGCCTCCCAAAATTTTGGGGAATTCGCTAAACGGTAACTGTTCCCTCGGTTGGATGTGACTAGTTTTAGATCGCTTAGGCTCGCATTCGAAACTAGTTCAATGGGCATGCCCGTTTCGTTTGCAATCGCTTCCAAACCATTGGGTTCTGTGGCTTTGGCCGCAATTTTATTTTTCCAAGTTTCCACTTCCTTTCGTTTGCGATCAAATTTGAGTTTGGAGAGTAGGAGGGGTTTGCGGGTTTCAAAACTTGGGAAATTGCCCGATGCATCTTTCGAAAGATTTCCCTCTTTCACTTCACGGTCGTATTCGGTTTTGAGATCTAAGTCGGAAATTTGAATGGTATTTTCTAACCGGTTCAGGAGATCCACCTCGGAAAATGCCACCACACGGAAGGAGATTTTGGCTCTTTTTGCTTCCGATTCTAGGTTTTGTTCTGATGCCGAAGGTTTGAAGGTTTGGTCAACGAAGGTGTTGAATAGAAAATAATAGGTGGAAAGATCCACTTGGAAGGCCATGGGCGCCGAACGGTAAAGTTGTTGGTAGATTTCTTGTACGGAACGTGTGTCTTCTTCCGCATAACCTGCTTGGGCAGAAGCTTCTTTGTGCATTTGGTGGGCTTGTTTGGCGAGTTCCCGTTTGATATAGGTTTCGGATACCTTAAACCCAACGGCTTCCGCAATGTCGTTGCCAATGTAGAGCTCTTTGATCATGGAAAATGCACAAGAATTCAAAAACTCTGGGTTTTGGGAGATGTCTCGCCCGTATTGTTGTTGGTAACGAGAATAACAACTTTGTCTGGCGGCATTGAAATAGTCAATGGGGATGGACCGACCAGCCACAGAACCCGCTTTTGTGGAACTTTGTCCTGTCACGGCACCAAGAGCACTTTGTTTTGCATCCTCTTGGATGAATTGGAATAATAACATAAGCACAAGTAAGGATAAAAAGAGACCAATGAAAAGACGGGTGATTTTCTGTTTTAGAGTGGAGGGTTCATCTTCGAACATAAGGGAATGGTTTCCTTGGACACCCAATTGTAAAGAAAAAATGTGATCAAGGGATCTGCCAAATTGCCAGATAATAGAAACAGAATGTTGTTTGCCGCCTTCGCCATGATCCTTGTGGGAGTACTCTGTTTTTTGTACGTTTCCCTCTCCCCACAGAATCCCAAAACCAGCCATACCAAACAAAAAAGGCAGCCAAATACCAATTTTCGTTACGGGGCACCGAGTTCCGTATCCCCCCAATTGGATGAGAGAATCCGAAAGGAGAGGGGAATCTTTGACAGTCCGAGCCTTGCCAGCCAAAACATAGCAGAAGAAGTGGCTCCCTCTGTGGTGGAAAAAGCCTCCATTTTGAAACCAGATGACCAAACGGGGATACTCAAAGAAGAGTCTCTTCCTCCCGAAGTGAAATTCCAAATTGAGGGCAATTTGTATTTGGATTATTCTGGAAAATTGGAATTTGGTGGTGGTGGTGATTTAGAATCGATGGAAGAGAACCTTCGTAATTTCAAACGAATTGGTTCTGGGGTTTTGAAAGAAGAAACAGGGAAATTTATTTTTAATTCAGGCAATGTAACCTATACTTATGAAGTTAGGGAATTGGAAGAGGTTGTCCTCCACAACCAAGGCATTGTATTTTTGCCCAAAGATTCCAAAGCCCCGAGACCCGTTTTCTTCACAAAGGATATGGATCAGTTCAAAGAGTTTTTAGAACAAGCTTCTAGCTCGAAGGTTTGACTTTTCGAACATTTAGCTCTAAGTATTCCTCTTCAATCCTTAGTCGTAAAAAATCAATTAACTTTTGTTTTTCGGTTTCGGTGGGAAGTTTTGTCCATTCCGTATCAAACATAGTCACTTCTTGGTAAACATTTTCTGACACATTATAACGTTTTGATTTGGAAAAACTCACACTCGCAAGACCAGGAAAAAAAACCGAAATTTCCTTTGCGAGTTGTGGTTCGTCGATTTTTTTTGACTCCATCTGGTTTTGGTAGATTTCTGCGAGTACCTCATATTTAATATTGTCTGCGTTAGGTGCACTGAAGTCTTGGTGTAAAATGAGTTCACTGTTGGCAATGCCATAGAGTTTTAATTTTGATTTCAGATCTTCAATGTCTCCGTCTGAAATCCGAGGACCAATGAGACTTAGCTCAATTTTCGAAGGAGAACCAAACTCTATGGTTTTGTCTAAAATTTTCCTTGTCGGAGTTACAATTTCTGCCTTGATGAATTCGTTTGTTTTGGCCTTAAAATAAGAAGAGCGAACAATTTGTGTGGCTGTGTATACAGAAGGCAATAGTACGATGAGTGAAAAAATAGCAAGATAAACCTTTACTTTTTTTTCACGTTCTTTGTAAAGACCCCAATCCACTTTCGGAAACTCCAAATACCTTACAAAAATAAAGGTAGCAATGGCAATGAAGATGGAGTTGATGAGATACAAATAAGTTGCTCCCAAAAAATATTGCCAATTGCCTTGTGATAATCCATAACCCGCCGTACAAAGCGGAGGCATAAGAGCAGTGGCTATAGCGACTCCCGCAATGGCATTGCCTTTTTCTTTGCGAGTGTTGGCTATGATTCCTGTGGCACCACCAAACAGAGCAATGAGGGCGTCGTAAATTGTGGGTGAGGTGCGAGCCAGGAGTTCAGACTGTGCCTCGCTAATGGGTGAAAGTGAAAAATAAATAAAAGATGTGAGGATACTTGCGAATGTTGCAACAGCGAGCACTCGCAGGTATCGTTTTAATTCATCAAAATCGTTGGTTGCTGCCGCAAACCCAATGCCTACAATTGGACCCATGAGAGGGGAGATGAGCATGGCTCCAATGATAACAGCAGTTGAATTGACATTGAGACCAATGCTCGCAATGAAGATGGCAAAAATCAATGTCCATAGATTGGTTCCTTTGATCTCGGCTCCCTTTTGGATGGACTCGATGGTTCCTTGTTTGTCTAAATCTTCAAAAAGATTGAACCGTGGGAGTACCCAAGAAAAAAAATTGATAATTGGATTGTTTTTGTTCATCTTCGTTATCGTTCCAAAATTTGGACTTATACCCCTCCCACCATCACGTGTTTGGTGATGAGGTAGTCTGAAACAGACTCGATGGATAGATCTTTTCCAAACCCAGATTGTTTGAAACCTCCGTGCGGAGTTTCCGATGCCAAAGGGAGATGGTCATTGATCCATACAGTTCCAAACTCTAGTTTTTTACTCACCCGCATTGCACGTGCAACATCCTTTGTGAAGACACTGGCTGCCAATCCGTAGTTGACATCATTTGCTAGTTTCACTGCCTCTTCCTCTTTTTCGTAGGATTGGATTGTGAGAACTGGTCCAAAAATTTCGTTTTGTACAATGTCGAAGTTTTGTTTGACATCTGTGATAACGGTTGGTTGGAAAAAATAACCTTGTTCGAAACCCTTGGGGATTCCTCCACCAGTGAGAATTTTTGCTCCTTCTTTTTTGGCTCTGTCCATAAATCCTAAAACTCTATCCCTATGCACAGCCGATATGAGCGGTCCCATTTCCGTTTTGTCTTGGAAAGGATCACCAACTTGCACTTGTTTTATGGCGCTAACGATGAGATCGGTTCCTTTTTTTAAGAGCGATTTTGGGAGTAAAATCCTTGTGGCTGCTGTACAATCTTGACCAGTATTGCAAGTGGCTCCAAAGGCGGCCTTGGTGGCGAAAAGTTCTAGGTCCGCATCGTCAAACACAACCACAGGAGCCTTTCCGCCTAATTCCAAGTGCACTCGTTTGAGTGAACTCGCTGCCGATTTCATGATATTTTTACCAGTGCCTGTAGAACCTGTGAGAGAAACCATTCTGACAAGAGGGTGATCCACTATATTTTGGCCAGTTTCATTTCCACCTGTGACAATGTTTATGACTCCGTCGGGAATCCCAGCTTCTTTCGTGAGTTCGGCGAGCATGAGTGTGGTGATGGGTGTACCTGGTGCGGGTTTCAAAACCACAGTGCAACCAGCGGCGAGAGCAGGCCCAAATTTCCAAACTGCCATGAGGATGGGGTAATTCCAAGGGGCGATTTGACCCACAACCCCCACAGGCTCTCTGCGTAGAATGGAAGTATAACCTGGTTGGTATTCATTGGCACGGCTTCCGTGTACGTCCCTTGCGGCTGTGGCAAAAAAACGAATGTTGTCTATGGCAAAGGGGATGTCCCCGGCAAGGCTCAAATTTTTGTAGGGTTTGCCAGCATTCAAAGATTCAGCTTTCGCAAATTCTTTGGTTTTCTCTTCCATAAGATCGGCCAATTTCCAAAGAGCCTTGGAACGTTCTGAAGGAGTGAGCCCAGTCCACCGGCCATCATAAAACGCTTTGTGTGCTGCTTTTACGGCTTTGTCCACATCAGCGGTACTTGCATCTACCACTTGTGAAATGATTTTGCCAGTGGCAGGATTTTCAATTTTCATCATTGTGCCGCGTTCTGAGTTTGTCCAGCGGCCGTCGATCCAAAGTTTGTATTCTTTATTCATAATTATATCTCTTTTAACGATTGTTCAATGATGGAAAGCCCTTCCAATACGATAGATTCTTCTGCCGTGATTGGTACAAGGATTCGTATCACATTTCCATACACTCCACAAGACAATAGCACAAGCCCTTTTTCCAAAGCCAGGCTGGTAAGCTTTTTTGCCATGTCTGCCGATGGTTTGTTTGCGTCTCCATTTTCAACGAGTTCAAAGGCAACCATCCCACCCAGTCCTCGGATTTCTCCGATATGTTTGTTCGATTTTTTAAGTTCTTCTAACTTCTGTTTGAGTAGTTGCCCTAATTTGTTTGACTTATCTAAGATATTTTCTTCTTCGATTAAATCCATAACAGCAATTGCGGCAGCGCAAGCCACTGGGTTACCAGCGTAGGTTCCACCAAGCCCACCTGGTTCGACAGAATCCATAATGGAAGATTTGCCGATGACGGCAGAAAGTGGCATTCCGCCTGCAAGCGATTTTGCCGTTGTGATGAGATCCGGTTTGATACCAGAATGTTCGATAGCAAAAAGTTTGCCTGTCCTAGCAAACCCTGATTGCACTTCATCGGCAATGAGAAGGATTCCGTGTTCGTCACAAATTTTTCTGAGTTTTTGGAAAAAACTAGGGGAAGCAATGTAGAATCCACCTTCACCTTGCACTGGTTCAATGGCAATTGCGGCCACACGGGTTGGATCGATGTCGGCCTTAAAAAGATTCGTAAGTGATTTTAATGAATCTTCTTCGGTCACTCCATGGTATTCCATGGGAAACGGAATGTGGTACACATCGTTCGGAAATGGACCAAAACCTTTTTTGTAGGGTAGAACCTTTCCTGTGAGAGCGAGAGTCATCATGGTTCTACCATGGAATCCACCGAGAAAAGAAATGAACCCAGGCCTCCCTGTGGCAGCTCGCGCAATTTTCACGGCGTTTTCTAAGGCTTCTGCCCCTGAGGAAAAAAGGATTGTTTTGGCTTCACCGTCGATGGGAGCCTTTGCATTGAGTTTTTCTGCCAGCACAACATAGGGTTCATACGGCATGATTTGGAAGGCAGTGTGCAAATAGGCGTCAACTTGTTTGTGGATTGCCGCAACCACTTTTGGGTGCCTATGGCCAGTGTTTTGGACACCGATCCCACCTCCAAAATCGATAAATCGTTTGCCTTCCACATCCCAGATTTCAGCGTTTTCTGCTCTTTCGGCAAAAATCGGATAGGCGGTGCTGACGCCTCTAGGAACATTTTTAAGCCTTCTTTCCCAGAGGGTTTTGTTTGTGAGTTTTTGGTTGCCGGTCATCTAATTCCTCCCAGGCAGAGATATTTGGTTACAGTGTAATCGTCGAGTCCGTATTTGGATCCTTCCCTTCCCATTCCTGAAAATTTGACCCCTCCAAAGGGGACTTGTTCGGAAGAGATGATACCTTCGTTTATGCCCACCATTCCGTATTCTAAACTTTCAGCAACTCGGAAGAGCCTGGCCATGTTCTCTGTATAAAGATAAGACGCAAGGCCGAAGTCGGTATCGTTTGCCAATTGGATGGCTTCTTCTTCCGTTTTGAAGGTTTGTATACTTGCCACAGGACCAAAGGTTTCTTCCTTTGTAACAAACATATTTGAATTTACAGGAAAAAGAATGGTTGGTTCGAAGAAATTTCCACCAAGCGCGTGTTCTTTGCCACCGATTACAACTTTTGCTCCTTTGGCCACGGCGTCAGAAATATGTGATTTTACTTTTTCTTTGGCAAGATCGTTAATGAGAGGGCCTTGTGTTGCTCCAGTTTCCAGGCCATTTGCCACAACCAACTCTTTTGTTTTTTCGGCTAAACGTTTGGTGAAGTTTTCGGCGATGGATTCATGAACTAGGAAACGATTGACACAAACGCATGTTTGCCCGGTGTTTCTGTACTTAGATAACATCGCACCCTTCACTGCCTCTTCTAAATTGGCATCGTCAAACACGATGAAAGGAGCATTGCCTCCTAATTCTAGTGATAGTTTTTTTAGAGTGGCCGCTGATTTTTCCATCAGATAGATTCCAGTTTTTGTAGAGCCAGTGAAGCTGAGTTTACGGACATCTTTGCTGTCCAAAATGGTTTTTCCAATTTTGATTGGGTCTCCCACCACTAAGTTCCAAACTCCTTTTGGTAGACCTGCTCTTTCTGCGAGTACCGCCATCGCAAAAGCAGAGTAAGGTGTGAGCTCTGATGGTTTTGAAACCACAGTACAACCAGCCGCAAGTGCGGGAGCTACTTTCCTTGCGAGCATAGCAGCTGGAAAATTCCAAGGAGTGATTGTTCCCACAACTCCAATGGGTTCTTTGAGTACGAGGATGCGAGTGTCGGTGCGGTGTGACGGGATCACATCTCCATAACAACGTTTGGCTTCTTCTGAAAACCATTCAATGTATGATGCAGCATAGGCAATTTCCCCCCTAGCTTCCGTTAGTGGCTTTCCTTGTTCTTGGGTCATGATGAGAGCCAGATCTTCTGTGTTTTCTACCATGAGTTGGAACCATTTTTTTAAAATGTTTGCTCTTTCTTTGGCAGGTATCTTTTTCCAAACAACCAATGCATTTTTGGCAGAACGAATGGCCTCTTCTGTTTCTGTTTCAGAAGAATTCGGTATTGATCCTAAAACCTCTCCAGTGGCGGGATTTGTGACTTCCATTTTTGTTTGGTTTTTGGCGGAGCACCAAACACCGTCTATGTAGTTTTCTTCGCGAAATAGTGTTTTGTCTTTGATGAGTTTCATAAAAACCTATGCTTTCATAGAATCCATTGATGATAAAATTTCACAGCTTTTTTTTGAAATTATAGGAAGTAGTGGTTGATCAATTTGAATTTTGTTGTTTCGTATCCTGAGACATTAGTAAAACCAACCACAGGAGCATTAAGGTTTATGAAAGTGAGTTCATTCCAACGAGTGGTTTCTTCTGCTGCAATTCTTGCCATTGGCATCACATTTGCATGTGGAAAAAAAGAAACAAAGGTATCCGCTATCGGAGAAGGGGAAGGGGAAGTGTCCATCGTCGCTTGGCCTGGTTATATTGAACGTGGAGAAACAGACAAAGCATACGACTGGGTCACTGAGTTCGAAAAAAACACTGGCTGTAAGGTGAATATTAAAACTGCTGCAACCTCAGATGAAATGGTGGCTCTTATGAACGAAGGAGGTTTCGACCTTGTCACTGCATCTGGAGATGCATCACTTCGTTTGATTGCTGGTGGAAAAGTACAAGAAGTAAATGTTGATTTGGTTCCGAGCTGGAACTCTGTTGATTCTCGTTTACAAAATGCACCTTGGCACACTGTGGATGGTAAACATTACGGAGTACCTTACCAATGGGGTCCAAACGTTCTTATGTACAACAAAAAAGTATTTAAAACAGCTCCTAATAGCTGGAATGTTGTTTTCGAAGAACAAGTGTTACCAGATGGTAAATCTAATAAAAACCGGGTACAAGCATTCGACGGTCCGATTTATATTGCCGATGCAGCACTCTACCTCAAACAAGCAAAACCTGAACTTGGAATCCAAGATCCATATGAATTGGATGAAAAACAATATTCAGCCGTCATTGAACTTTTGAAAAAACAAAGGCAACTTGTTCCAAAATACTGGCATGATGCAATGGTACAAATTGATGACTTTAAAAAAGAAGGTCTAGTTGCGTCTTCTACATGGCCATTCCAAGTAAACATGTTAGTTGGTGAAAACCAACCGGTAGGTTCAGTAGTTCCAAAAGAAGGAGCAACTGGCTGGGCAGATACAACTATGCTCCATAAGGATTCAAAACATGTAAACTGTGCTTATAAGTGGATGGAACATTCCATCTCTCCAAAAGTACAAGGCGATTTAGCCTCTTGGTTTGGGTCTGTTCCTTCTGTTCCAGCAGCTTGTAAGGGCAATGAACTCTTAACAGATTCTGGTTGTGCCGTGAATGGTTTCAACAACTTCGAGAAGATCTCTTTCTGGAGAACTCCTGTTGAAAATTGTTCTGGTGGAAGAAAATGTGTACCTTACAAAAAATGGGCTGAAGACTATATTTCCATCATTGGAAGTAAATAATTAAAACATCGAAATAAAAACCTAAGGGGACATTGATGACCGATCATTACGACGTTGAATTTCAAAATGTAACAAGGAAATTTGACCAATTCATTGCTGTGGACGATGTCTCCTTTGGGATTCGTAAAGGCGAATTTTTTTCGATGCTCGGACCATCTGGATCCGGCAAAACAACCTGCCTCCGTATGGTGGCAGGTTTCCAGGACACGAGTTCTGGAAAAGTTCTTTTGGAAGGGGTGGATGTAACGGGTGTTCCTCCATACAAAAGAAACGTGAATACAGTATTTCAAGATTATGCTTTGTTTCCACATATGAACGTGGCAGATAATATTGGGTATGGATTAAAAATAAAAAACACTCCGAATGGAGAAATCACATCTCGAGTCAAAGAAATGTTGGAGATGGTTAGGTTGCCCGATGTGGGTGGTCGTAAACCTTCTGAACTTTCTGGTGGACAACGCCAAAGGATCGCCCTTGCTCGTGCTCTCATCAATCGCCCACGTGTACTACTTTTAGATGAACCCTTAGGAGCACTCGATCTAAAATTAAGAGAAGAAATGCAAATTGAACTGAAAGCAATCCAGAAAGAAGTGGGTATTACCTTTGTTTTTGTTACCCACGATCAAGAAGAAGCATTGTCTATGTCAGACCGCATTGCTGTATTTAATAAAGGTAAGGTGGAACAAATTGCAACACCTGAAGAATTGTATGAAAAACCAAAAACAGAATTTGTTGCAAACTTCGTAGGTGTGTCCAATATTTTTGCCGAAGCCGACTCCGAAAAAATATTTGGCAAACGAAACAAAATACTTGTTCGTCCAGAAAAGATGCATGTATTTCCGCCAAACTCAGTCACAGATGGTTACATAACCATCCAGGCAAAATTAAAAAGTCATATTTACTCAGGTGCTACTTCCAAATTGCTTTTGGAAAGTTTTTCTGGCATTCGTCTCATCGCACTCAAACAAAATGCAAAATTAGAATCAAATGCTGGGTCTGAGAATTCGGAAGTGCTTGTTGGATGGAAAGAATCTGACATGCATATTTTATAAGGAAATTCCATATGACAACCGTTATGGATCGTTTCGTTGCTTTTTTATTTTATCGCAAAAGTTTAGCTATCTTTTTGTTGTTAGCACCTCTCCTCATTTGGCTTGGTGTTGTATACCTTGGTTCTTTATTCACTCTCCTTGTTCAGAGTTTTTTTTCGATCGATTCTTTTACGGGAGTCATTAAACAAGAATTCACTCTTGATTCTTATTATGATTTGTTTCGGCAAAGTACGAATTGGGACATCATCATCCGTACAACATCTATGGCAGGGGTTGTCACTCTCGCGAGTGCCATCATCGCTTTTCCCATTGCTTACTATATGGCAGTGAATGCTTCCCCTAAACTAAAACCTCTTTTGTATTTGGGAGTGATGTTACCACTTTGGTCTAGTTATTTAGTAAAGGTATATTCATGGAAACTCATCATGGCAAAAGAAGGAATCCTCACTTGGTGTTTGGATAAACTTGGGTTGTTACATTTATTGGATAGGATATTGGAAATCCCCGTCATTGGAGGGTCTTCTCTTTCTTTTTCCTATATTGGAATGTTCCTTGTATTCGTTTACATTTGGCTCCCCTATATGATTTTACCAATTCAGGCATCTTTGGAGCGAATCCCAAAAACCTTATTAGAAGCATCATCAGACCTAGGCGCAGGTCCTTCTAAAACTTTTTGGAAGGTCGTTTTGCCGCTTTCTTTTCCTGGTGTTGTGGCGGGTTCCATTTTTACATTTTCTCTCACCTTGGGCGATTACATCATCCCTACCATCATTGGAAATTCTAGTTATTTTATTGGAATGGCTGTTTACACCCACCAAGGAACGGCAGGTAACATACCTTTGGCGGCCGCATTTTCTGTAGTTCCTGTTATCATTATGATGATCTATCTAAGTATCGCCAAACGTTTAGGAGCATTCGATGCCCTTTAAAATCAATTTCGGAAAATATTTTTTAACATTCACTACCATATTAGGATTTATGTTCATTCATATTCCCATTTTTATCATCATCATGTATGCCTTTTCAACAGATGAAAAAACCTTTCAGTTTCCTTTGCCTGGTTTTACGACGAAATGGTTTGGTGTTGCTTGGGAAAGGAATGATATTTGGGAAGCGATTAGTTTGTCTACCCAAGTCGCAACGATCTCAACATTCATTGCAATCATCCTTGGCACTCTAGCAACGCTTGCTGTCTACAGAAGTCAGTTTTTTGGCAAAGAAGTCATTTCATTTTTGGTCATTCTACCCATTGCCCTTCCAGGCATTGTCACAGGGATTTCATTACGATCAGCAATGTCGCTCTTTGGAATTCCGTTTAGTACGTGGACCATAGTCATTGCCCATGCCACATTTTGTGTGGTCACAGTGTATAATAATGTTCTAGCAAGGCTTAGGCGAAGTTCTCACTCAATGGTGGAAGCTTCGATGGATTTAGGTGCAAACCCATTCCAAACCTTTCGTTATGTGATACTTCCAAACATTGCCACAGCACTTTTGGCAGGGGGGATGTTATCATTTGCATTATCATTTGATGAGGTCATTGTGACTACATTTACAGCGGGACAACAATCCACAGTTCCCATTTGGATGTTGACTGAATTCATCCGACCAAGGCAAAGGCCAGTGACCAATGTTGTGGCTGTGTTTGTGATCCTTGTCACGACTCTACCCATTTTACTCGCATACTACCTTACAAAAGAAGATGAGGTTAGTAAAAAATAATCTTCTAAAATACCGATTTGTTTGCTTGAGGAGGTTTCGAATCCTTCCTGTAGTTTGACAAAAATCAATCTAAATCTTCTTTCCATACCTTAGGAATTTTGTTATCCTAAACGGAATGGAAAGATTCATTCGCAAAATCATCATCCCCGTTGACGGATCCCAAAGTTCGGCAAAAGCACTCGAGATGGGACTTGCCATTGCCAAAGCAAGCGGCGCCATTTGTTTTGTTGTAGAAGTGATTGAAGACTTCGGTCCCTTGCCAGGCTACTATGATGCCGCGCCTCTTGGACAAGACCGAGTGAAATGGATATCTGAACAAAGGTTCGAAAAAATCCACCCCATCCTTGCAGAAACAAAAGTGGAGTGGAAACGGGTGGTGGTGGAAGGATACCCTGCTGAAGAAATATGCAAATTGGCGGAAAAAGAGAAAGTAGATCTCATCGTGATCGGAAGCCGGGGTCATGGAATCCTTGGTAGGTTCCTCATGGGCAGTGTTTCTGACCGAGTTGTCCACCATTCTCCTTGTTCTGTGACTGTTGTTAGGTGAAATACTTGTTTTTGATGCTTTTGTGTTAAAATTATTGCTGTAAAAACATAATTGTGGAAATTTATCCACAAATTCTGTTATGAAATTTTAGCAATACCATATGAATATCACAATCGATGAAGAACTCCCATCCGTTATTCCTTTAAGCAAACAATACACTCGGACTTATTTCCAAGACGATAGTTTTGTATCCAATATCCGGCGGGCGCTACCGCGGTTGATCCCTGCAGAGATTATGGAAGGGTTTGGATTTCCAAAATTGGATCCCAAACAAATCAATTTCTTTCTGCAATACTACGAGTTGAAAGGGGACAATTCAGGAAAATATTACCTTTTAAAAACAGTACCTTCTCGTGTGAGTCGGGAAACAGCCGATCGTTTGTTGTCAGAAGCAGATTTAGAACCAACACAAAGAGAATTTTTGAATTCGCTTTATGAGTTTGATTCAAGTTTCGATAAGTTTGTTTTGAAATCAAACATCACAGAAGCGGAAGAAATTCGAATTTTACAAATGTTCAAAAGAAAAGATTATTATATAGGCAATGTTGAAAAAAGTGCCTTGTCTTCCATTTTAGAACCAATTACTGAGATTCCAAAAAAAGATGTTTTTTTTGCTAATTTATACATTCCACCCAATCATCAATTTTTTTCTCCACCTAATTTAAAACATATTTCTGGTATGCAGATTGTGGAAGCAGCCAGGCAATTTGGAATCGCATGTAATCATCTTTATGGCAAAGTTCCTTTTGAAGATGTAACATTTTTGTTACTACATTTAAATTCTGAGTTTTTACAATATGCTAAAATCAATATGCCAATTAAAATGCGAACAGTTTGTAAAGAAGTGAAATACAGCAAAGCGGGTTATTGGAATTTTTCTAGCCTAGATATCACTGTGTACCAAGAAAATCAGGAAATAACCAAAATCCAAATGGCAGCCAATATTTTGCCATTAAAGGTTTATAAACGTTTAAAAAATACCCAAGAAGAAGTTTACGAAATTGATCCAAGGTTTCGTGTGCTCGAACGGTTTAAAAATAATCTATCGATTCGGCATGAGGGCAAAAAATTTGTCTTCACCATCGAAAATATCTCGATGTCTGGGTTTATGGCCAAATCATCAGGCGAATTTCCTCATGATTTATTGGGTCGGGAGGGGATTGAATTTTTTATGCATTTCGATTTAGCTGGTTTTGTTCACGGATCCTGCAAAATGTTATGGTTTAAAGAAGATCCTGGAAACGAAGACCAATTTTTTGTTGGATTTCAATTTGAATCCCTATCTAAATTAGATACAGAGAATATCAAGGAAACAATCAATCGTTATGGACGTTTGATTGAAGACAGGGAAATCCAATGAGTGAAAATAATGTGGTGGTGGTTACTGGAGGAACTTCTGGGCTTGGGCGTGCCATTGTATTAGAATATGCTGAAAATGGATTTTCTGTGGCATTTTGTGGTCGGAGAAAAAAAGAAGGCGAAGAAACCCGAGCGATGGTTGAAGCATTGGGAGCGAAGGGATTGTTTCATCGATGTGATGTGAGCCAATCGGAAGCAGTCGAAAATTTTATAGATAAAACAGTATCAGAGTTTGGAGCCGTAAACATTGCCGTGAATAACGCAGGGGTAGCTGGAGTGATGAAACCTTTAATGGATTACCCTTTGGATATCTTCGATTCGCTGTTAGATGTAAATTTAAAGGGAACATTTTTGTCCATGAAGTTTGAGTTAAAACAAATGGTAAAACAAAAAGAAGGTGGTGTGATCATCAATATTTCTTCGGCTCTGGGACTTCGCGGAAAAGAAAAAGTGGCTCCCTATTCCATGACAAAACATGGAATCATCGGCCTAACAAAATCGGCTGCACTCGAATATGGCCCAAACGGAATCCGCATCAACGCTCTATGTCCTGGTGGGATTGAAACCGAAATGGACGCTTTGTTTTATGCCAATGTGCCCAATCCAGAAGAGGTAAAAAAAGAACGTCTAAAGTCCTATGCTCTCGGACGGATGGCAAAACCAAAAGAGGTGGCAAAAACCTGTTTTTGGCTTTCGGGAGATGCCGCTAGTTTCATCACAGGTGCTGTTGTGCCAGTGGACGGCGGAAAAACGGCTCGCTAGAAAAACTCAGGCAAATAATAGTAGAATATCTCCGAATAATAAAGTAGCCAAGTGTTTTCCATCGGTAATTTCACAGCCAAAACAGAACTCCATTTAGGTAAGAGGAGCTCTGTCTACAGAGGAGAATCCGATTCTGGTTTGCCTGTCATCATCAAACTCTTGAGTCGCGATTATCCTGAAATCCAAGAAATAAACAGGTTTCGAAATGAGTTCGAAATTTTAAATTCGTTTCACTCCGAATACATTGTCCAACCACTCCAAATGGAAAATTATAACAATTCCATTGCCATTATTTTCCCTGATGTTGGTGGAGAGGTTTTGACTAAAACGGTGGGTTATGCCCGTCCAAATTCGATTAAATTTTTTCTTTCGGTGGCTATTCGTATAACGAAGGCACTGCGAGATATACATGCAGCAAAAATCGTTCATAACGATATAAAATCTCAAAATATAATCTACAACCCAAAAACAGAAGCTTTGCATATCATCGATTTTGGATCCGCCACTCTCCTCATTCACAGAAATTCTTTTATACCAGTTAATAGTACTTTGTATGGAACTCTTGCTCATATATCTCCAGAACAGACTGGCCGTATGAACCGAGCAGTGGATTATCGAACAGATTTTTATTCGTTAGGTGTGACATTTTATCAAATGGTAACTGGTGAGTTGCCGTTTATTTATATTGATCCATTGGAAATGGTTCATGCACATATCGCAAAAACCCCATTGACACCAAGAGAACGAAGTGGCGCGCCTGAAATTATTTCAAAACTCATTATGAAACTTTTGGAAAAAAATCCAGAAGATAGATACCAAACCGCTGAAGGTTTGTTATATGACTTGGAATTTTTAGAGTCTGTTTTAAAAGAAAGTGGGTCAGAAGAGTTTGATCAAATTAAGTTTAAAATTGCTGAAAGGGATTTTTCATCAAAATTCAAATTACCGAAAAAACTTTATGGCCGAAATAAAGAATTAAAACTATTTGAAGAGAGGTTCTTAGCGGCAGCGGCTGGCAATTTGGAAGTGATGCTTGTTTCAGGCAGATCGGGAATTGGTAAGTCTGCTCTAATCAACGAAATTCGAAAACCAGTCACACAATACAAAGGTTATTTTACATCAGGCAAATTTGATATATATAAAAAAGCCATTCCATTCCGTGCGATTACTCTTAGTTTTCAACAACTCATTCAACAATTTTTGACCGAAAGTGAAAGTTCTGTCAATTTATGGAAGGCCAAATTGGATCAAAGTTTAGGATCCAATGCAAAATTAGTTTATGATATTGTACCAGATTTAGAGAAGTTACTCGGAAAACAATCCGCTCCTATAGGGCTTGATCCACAAGAAACAGAAAATAGGTTTTTGATAACATTTCGAAATTTTTTACGTTCATTGTGTACGGTTGATCATCCTATTACAATATTTTTGGATGATATGCAGTGGGCAGACAATTCTAGCGTACAATTATTACGTTTTATATTAACAGACCCTGAAATTAAATATTTGTATGTTGTTTTATCATACCGTGACAACGAGGTATTGCCAACAGATCCATTTTATCAGTTATTGGATGAGCTGAAAGAGAAACAAATTTCAATTTCAGAAATTTTTCTAAATCCTTTGGATACGAATGAAATTTCGAAATTAGTTTCCGATACACTTTCGGTCACTACTGAAGAGGCAAAACCTGTTGCCAGCGTTATATACAAAAAAACCAAAGGAAACCCCTTTCATGTTAATGAAGTGTTTAAGAGTTTGTATGATAAAGAGTATATAACTTTTAACGGGAGGAAATGGATTTGGGATTCAGAAAAAATTACATCGGTTAATATATCAGAGAACGTAATTGATTTAATCATTGAAAAAATTAAAATCCAACCTCCTGAACTGATTGAAGCATTGAAATTAATGTCCTGTATTGGCAATTGGTTCCGTCACGACATTTATGCGACCATCGCAGAAATTTCTTTCCATAAAGCCAATATGCATTTGATTTCACTCGCAAATGAAGAGTTTATTTTGCTCGGAATGGAAGATGCAAATTTTATACACGATAAAATCAAAGAAGCAGTTTACCAAATAATCGATCCTGAGGAGAAGTCCAGGCTACATTACAAAATAGGAAGAACATACTTATCGATATTATATAAATATAAGTTAGATGACCATTTATTTACGATTGTTAATCAGTTGAACTTGGGAGTAAAACAAATCATCTCAGCTGCGGAAAGACAAGAATTAAAAGTTTTGAATGAAAGAGCAGGGCAAAAAGCACTTAGCTCTTCGGCAAACGATGCTGCTTTTGAATTTTTTAATCGCACCATCGAATTATTGCCTACCGATAGTTGGGAAGAGGATTATGATGAAACACTTAAAGTTTATTTAAACCGAGCAAGATCTGCTTATCTTTCTAAAAACTTTTCTGTTGCGGAAGAAACGTTTAATAGTATATTAGAAAATGCCAGAACCGATTTAGATAAAATTCAAGTTTATGAATTGCAGTCGTCAATGTTTGTTACGCAAAATAAGATGATAGAGGTTCTAAACACTTTAAAACAGGCACTCAGCATCTTAGGTGTTCATTTACCAAAAAAATCCACAAAATTATCTCCCCTGTCTGAGGTTATAAAATTCAAATGGCGGTTTGGAAATAAGTTACCAAATAGTCTTGTTGATTTGCCAGTTTCAACTGACAGAAGTTATTTGGCAATCATGAGGTTGCTGAATGCTTGTATTGCCCCAAGTTTTTTGGCAGAACCAGACTTATTTCCAGTGATCGTTTTGAAAATGGTCAATTATACTCTTCGCTATGGGATTTGCGAGGTAAGTGCTTTTGGTTTTGCCGCATTTGGTATGATCCAAGGTTCTGGGTTTGGCAATTATAATTTAGGTTTAAAGTTTGGCGAGCTAGCCGTGTATTTGTTGCAAAAATTTGAATCCAAAACATTCCAATGTCGCACCTTATTTTTGTTTGTATGTATGATTTCGCATTGGAAATATCATGCTAAAAAAGGTACACGTATTTTTTGGGATAGTTTTCAATCTGGAATTGAAACAGGAGACCTTCAATACGCTGCCTATTCATTGAATAATCTGCATTTTCAAGCATTATTAAAACGTGATAATTTGGATGAGTTGTATAAAAGCCAAATTAAATACGATTCTTCCATGCTCAGTCTAAAACAACACCACGCATACCAAGTTTACCGTCTGAATTTGCAATATGTAACAAACTTACGTGGTGAAACTGAAAATCCCCTTCTTTTGAATGGTAAATATTTTTCCGAATCGGAAACAGTGAAAGAGTGGCTTGATTCAAAAAATGCAAACGCATTGTTTGATTATTACTTATGTAAATTACGACTCGAATATTTTTTAGGTGATTTGGGAGAAGCTCTACATTATGCCGACTTGCTTGTTCCCATTGAGGGCGCAATGTTTGGTATGATGTTTGTGCCAGAGTACATATTCTTTTCTTCCCTTGTATTCTACCAATTGATTCAATTAGGAAAATTGGATCATAAATCCATTTCAAAACGAAAGAAACTATTTTTGAAAAATTTGAATCGAATGAAGTTATGGGCAAAAAATTGCCCACCTAATTATTCGCATAAATTCCATATTTTAAATGCCTTGTTATTTCGATTACAAGGCAATCACCAAAAGGCAATTGAGGAATGTAAAAAAGCAATTTCTTTTGCAAAAGAATTCGGATATTTACTCGAAGAAGCCATTGCGAATGAATTTGCCTCTAGTTTTTGGAGAGAGTTGAATGAAGATCAATACAGTAACTTGCATTTGGTGGAAGCACATTACCGATACGGTAAATATGGTTTTATTCCGAAGGTCAAAAAATTAGAAAATGAATTCATCGCTTTAAAAAAATATGCAGGCCGAAATTTTAGAACAGATTCTACCGATAATTTTGGAATTATGAGCACAACCAAAGATGCGTTTGGTAGTACAGGTTCTGTTTTGGACATCGGAACCGTTATCAAAGCTTCTCAAACCATATCGGGTGAAATCCATCTCAATCGTTTGCTTGAGAAGATGATGAAAATTCTGATTGAAAATGCAGGTGCGGAGCGCGGGTTTTTCATTCTAAAATCGGACACAGAATGGAAAATCTTGGCAGAAGGAGATGCTGGCAGAGGCAAAATTACTATTCTATCGGATCAGCCTCGTATATTGAATTTCAATGAAAAAATTGCGGAACGTGGCACTTATGAATTGTCGTTACAAATTGTTAGTTATGTTCAAAGGACTGGTTCAGTGGTCATTCTTGGCAATGCTAGTAATGAAGGAATATTTGTAAATGATCCTTATATTAAGGAGGTAAAACCAAAATCGTTGTTATGTTATCCAATTATGAATCATGGTGAAGTAGTTGGGATTGTATATTTAGAAAATAATCTAACAACAGATACTTTTACCCCTGGGCGAGTGGAAATTTTAAAAATACTTTCCGCTCAAATAGCAGTATCGATTGAAAATTCGTTTTTGTACAGTAATCTTGAAAACAAGGTAAATGAGCGTACAAAAGAACTGAATGAGGCACTCACCGAAGTGAAGGGTTTGAAAGAACAGCAAGATGGAGATTATTTTTTAGCATCACTTCTCATTGAGCCACTAACACAGAATCATGCAGACTCTGAATACTTAAAAATTGATTTTTTAACAGAACAAAAGAAAAAATTTCGATATAAACAATGGGAATCTGAGATTGGTGGCGATTTATGTGTTTCTTCGTCCATTGTTTTAAAAGGCAAAAAATACGTAGTCATATTGAATGGTGATGCTATGGGCAAATCGATGCAAGGAGCAAGTGGTGCACTCGTAATCGGATCTGTTTTTGAAGCAATCATTAAAAGAAATATTGAGTCAAAAGACACTCATGATTTAACGCCTGAAAAATGGGTGAGTAACGCATACTTTGAGTTACACTACACTTTGACTACATTTGATGGTTCGATGCTTATTTCAATGTTTCTTTGTTTAATAGATGATCAAACAGGTTTTTTATATTTTTTGAATGCCGAACACCCAAGACCTGTGATTTATCGAAATGAACAAAACTTTTTCCTCCCGCATAAATATGTTTGTGCAAAGTTAGGATTATTGGTTTCTAAAAAAGAACTACAAATCAATACCTTTCAGTTGGAGTCTAACGATGTTTTGTTGATCGGCTCTGATGGTAGAGACGATATTTTATTGTTCAACGATGAAAATGAAGAAATTATCAACGAAGATGAAGAATTGTTTTTAAAAACTAGTTTGGAAGGCAAAGGTATATTGCCTAAAATTCGTGATGCAATCAAAGAACGGGGAACGTTGATTGATGACTTATCGTTAATCCGCATCGAGTATTTTGGGAAAGGTTCTGAAATCCAAATCAAAGAAGGTGACTTTGGACATTCTTATTATGTGCAAGCGCTTTTGTTGTTCAAAAAAAAGAAATGGATTGAAGTCCTATCTATTTTGGAAACCAATTTTAAAATTCTTGAAGAAGCCCCTTTACCTTTTCAAAAAATTTACCTATACACTAAACACGAGTTATTTGATTTTCCCCTAGATTTTGCTTTAAAATACGTAGCCAAAAATCCATCGGACACACTTTCGATGTATTACATCGCTGAGACACTTAGTATGAGAGGAGAAGCAGCCAAAGCTTACGAATTTTCTGAACGAGTGCGGCTTAGACGACCTTACCATAAATTAAATAATCAATTATTTGCTCGACTCATTGGTGCCAAAAAAACGTAGTTAAAAGGAATGATTTCCGTAGGAAACGATATTGTCGAAAATGAGAGGATCAGAGGTCTTTTGGCCAAACACGGTGATCGTTTCCTTACTCGTATTTTTACTGAGGAAGAAGTTGAGTATTGCCATAAACACAAAGACCCAGTTCCGTTTTTGGCTGGTCGGTTTGCTTGTAAAGAAGCTGTCATAAAGGCGCTTTGTTTAAGTTCTGGTGAGGCGGTTGATATGCGTGAGATCGAACTTGCAGGAACAAATTTTGGTAAAAAAACGCTAGTCATCCGTGGGAAAACTGAGAAGGTTTTCCGTGAGAAAGGTTTTATCGGTAGTAGCGTTTCCATTAGCCACTCGCAACACTATGCGACCGCTGTGGTAGTATTTTATAAGGAGTTCAAATGATGATCACTGACAATATGCAAAGTGTTTTGAAACATTACAATTTAGGATTGGCTTTATACAAAGAACGAAAGTTCCCTCAGGCCAAAGAAGAGTTTCAAAAAGCTCTCAGTTTTCATCCAACAGATGGACCTTCGAAACTATACATTGATCGTTGTGATGATTACATCGCTGACCCACCTCCCGAGGATTGGGATGGTGTTTATAACATGAAAACAAAATAGGAAAATGACGAAAGAAAGTTATGCAACCAACAATTACTGAACATGGAGTTATCGCAACCATCTTAGGAAAGGAGACAGCCTTTAGTGGTACGTTGGCCTTCAAAAAACCCTTACAAATCTCTGGAGATTTTACCGGTGAAATCATTTCGGAAGGTTATTTGGTCATCAGTGAAGGTGCACGAGTGAAAGCCAATATCAAAGCTGGTACTGTCGTTGTTGGTGGTACAATCATTGGTAATGTCACTGCCACTCAAAGGTTAGAAATGTTGCCAACGGGAAAAGTTCAGGGTAATATTCGAACTGCGAAACTACAAATTGCCGATGGTGTTGTATTTGATGGCAATTGCGAAATGTTAAGTAACGAATAACAATAGTTTGTGGCAGTTTCATCCATATAGTCTTCTACTTTTTCTCTCATTTAGCCTCAATCTTATATTGGGGCTTTTCATATTCAGGTCATTCCGACTAAACATTGCCAAATACTTATTATTACTGGTGGCGGGTTCGCTCTTGTGGACTGGGAGTTATGCACTAGATTTTATATTTATACATAATGGCTGGCATAAACTTTTTATTTCTGTTTTATACATTGGAGTTGCGATCGCTAGTGCAGCCATAGTATTAGTTGCGATAGAACTAACCCAAAACACTCGTTATCTGACTGGGAAGTTTTGGCTTTTGTTATCCGTTCAGCCAGTCTTTATGTTTTTAGTCGTTTTTTTAGATCCGATTTATAATACTTTAATTGCTGATACGTATTTAACTTCCATTTCGAATCGATTACAGTGGGTGCAGGTGATAAATCCTTTGGCTATCATCATCACCTTCGGCATATCTGTTTTTTGGGCAATCTTCATTACATACATTGTGACTAAAGCGATCATCGAATCGAAAACTTCAGATCGTTATCGATATATATTATTTTTTGCTGCCTGTGCACTCATTTGGGTAACTTCAACTTTACATTATTTAGGGTTTAGGCCTCTCCCTGGATTGAACATAACTTCAGTGATGTTTACTTTCCAAGTATTATTGATATTTGTAGCCATCGGTTATTATCGGATGTATGAACTTGTACCGCTTGTCAGAAGTGAGATCGTCGATGAGTTAGATGAGGCAGTTGTTATTTTGGATATTTATAATAGAGTGGTTGATTGGAATTCTTCCGCAGAACAATTGTTCCTTAAAGATAGGAAATTGCCACTTTTCACCACGCATACTCAATATTTTTCCGGATTTCCTGAAATCATACGAAAGTTAGAAATTTTGTCCGATAAAAGAATTTTAACAAAATGGATCTGGGAATTTAACGAGCGTAGTTATGAAGTCGCCGCAAAACAGGTAAAAGATTCTCATAGGAAAAAAATGGGTCTTGTACTTGTTTATAGAGATATTACGGAACAGAAAAATTTGGAAAAACAAATGGCTGATATGAATCGCAATTTGCTTGCTTCCAATGGTACGAAAGACAGGTTTTTATCGATCATTTCGCATGACTTGCGGGGGCCGCTCGCAGGTATAAAAATGTTATTAAAGATTTTGAATGAAGACGTGAAAAAGAATGATGAAAAAATTGCACCAATGACCCAGGCATTAGTGGATGCAACTGAGTCAGTATTTTCATTATTGGAAAACTTGTTAGAATGGGCAAAAATGCAAAGAGGACAAGAGGAGTTTCGTCCACAATTCTATCGATTGGAATCTCTTGTGTACGAATGCATTGAACTTTTTGAATTGAATGCATTTTCTAAATCTATCGTTTTTGACTTAGAAATACCATCTCACGCAATGGTTTTTTGTGATGATCGAATGTTATTCACTGTTTTGCGGAATTTAATTTCAAATGCTATCAAATTCAGCCATAAGGAAAGTCAAATAACAATAAAGGCTGAAGAAACCGAATCGTTTTGGCGGTTGTCCGTAATAGACTCTGGGATTGGAATGGATAAGGAAACAATGAATCGCTTATTCCAAGTTGGTGAAGTAATCACATCGATTGGAACACAAGGTGAGACAGGCAACGGAGTAGGTTTGTTATTATCACAAGAATTCACACGAATGAATGGTGGCACAATCCATGCGGAAAGTGATGGTAAAACAGGTTCTAGTTTCATTGTGACAATTCCCAAAAAGCCGTCTTTAGAAGGAAGTAAAGTATGAATAAAATAATAGTGATCACGGGTGCAACGGATGGAATCGGACGTGTAACAAGTGTCGAGATTGCCAAAAAAGGATATGACCTGGTATTACTTGGTAGAAATTCGAAAAAATTAGAATCTTTAAAGTCTGAATTAGAAAAACTAACAACGGTTCATACCTTCGTTGCAGATCTTTCTTTGGTGAATGAAACCATTGAAGTTTCAAAAAAAATACAAAATACATTTCCGAAGATTGATGTCCTTTTGAATAATGCGGGTGCATATTTTGCCGATTACACTTTGACTAAAGATGGTTTGGAATCCACCTTTGCTCTCAATCATTTAAATTATATGGTCATGGCAAATAATCTTTTACCAAGTTTAAAGAATGCGGATAGAGCTCGGATCGTAAATGTTGCCTCGAGAGCGCATATGGGTGTTAGTTTGGATTTTGAAAACTTACAAGGTGATAAAGATTACTCTGGTTGGAAACAATACCAAAAATCAAAACTCATGAATATATATTTTACTTATGATTTTGCAGAAAAGTTAAAGAATACTAACATAACTGTAAACTGTTTGCACCCAGGGTTTGTTAAAACTAAATTTGGACACAATAACCAAGGCATAGCAAAAACCGTTATACAACTTGCTCAAAATTTGATTGCAATTTCAGAAAACAAAGGCGCAGAAACTTCCATTTTTTTGACAACCGACGATTCGGTTGGATCGGTCACTGGTAAATATTTTGTTAAAAAGAAAGAAGCTAGAAGTTCAGATGTTTCCTATTCTACGGATTCGAAAAATAAATTGATTCAAATTTCTGAAAGAATCTTAAAAGATAAATTCTCATTTTCGCTAGCGAAGGTCTAATTTAAACTTATGGGTTATATCCACCAAACAAAACCAATTTCGATTCCAGTGCCTGGTGGTAAAACCATCCAAGAACATTTTGGAATTCCTTCTACAGGCAACCATGAAATTTCTGTTGCTTATATGGAAGCGCCGCCTGGTTGGGGAGAACCATTCCAAACCCCCATGTTTGATGAATGGACACTTATGGTTTCTGGCAAAAAACAAGTTGAAGTGGACGGAAAAGTAATCGTAATTTCGGAAGGTGAATCTTTGTTGATTAAGAGTGGAACGCGCGTTAAATATTCAAACCCTTTCCATGAAGATGCAAAGTATTGGGCTATTTGTAAACCTGCATTTCAATTAGAAACTGTCAATAGGGAAGATGAGTAAATTCTGAATTTCTAATTTATTTATGAGTAGTGTAAACGAAAATTCGGAGGATTGGAAATTCCTTTTGCAGAAAATGCACCAAGTTGAATTTCAAAAAGATCAATTGATTATTGAACAATATTCGCTTGGAAATTCGTTTTATTATATAAAAGAAGGTTCCGTTCGAGTTTGGAAGTATTTGGACGAATCAAAAGAGGAAATTTTAGAGTTAGGGTTATTGAACTCGGGCGAGTATTTTGGTGAAATTGCCCTAATCGATTCTTTTCCAAGAACGGTGAATATCACTGCAGTTCAGAGCACAACACTCTTCGAATTAACAAGGGAGAATTTTAATCACCTCATTCAAACCAATCCTGGAATGACCTTCACATTATTAAAAATTTTGACTGCTAGGATTCGTAGTTCAGAACAAAGGGAAAACCAAGTTCTCATTGAAAAAAACCAAAATTTGATTCAAACCAATAAGGAACTTGCTAAGGTTTTAGAAGAATTAAAAAAAAATGAAATCATACGCATTGGACTCATGGAGGAATTAAAAAAACAAAATGAAACATTGGAAGAAATTGTAAAAGAAAGAACCGCAAAACTTGTTCAATCGCTTAGAACCATCCAAGAAGATTTGGAAACCGCCAAAACAATCCAAAGAAATATTTTACCTTTACATTTACGTTCCATTGCTCATTTAGATTTTTGTTCTAAGTTTGAACCAATGGCTGAAGTTGGTGGAGACGTATTTGACGTCGTTAGGTTAGAGAAAAATAAGATCAGATTATTTTTGGCAGATGCAATTGGCCATGGAGTGCAAGCTGCACTGATAACAATGGCAATCAAAGCTGAATACGATCATTTAAAAATGGATATGATAACACCATCAGAAGTATTATCTTCTTTGAATAAGGTGTTCATTGATCGATATGGAACGAAGGCAAATCAATTCACTGCTGTGGTTATAGATTTAGAACTTGGAATTGGACAATTGAAATATTCGTGCGCTGGGCATAACGAACCTTATTTGGTATCAAAAGGTAAGGTAATACCACTTTCAGAGTCGGGTGTAATGCTTGGTTTAGAACATGAGGTTGATTATTTTACTCACTCAATGCCGTTCCAGTTAGGTGATCAGTTGTATATGATTTCTGATGGGTATTTAGAACAAGAAAATAATAACGGTGACTTTTTAGGTGAAAAACGTCTATTATTATCATTTGAGAAAATTATGGAAAAAAATATCAAATTAACTGATTCTTTAGAAGTATTGATGCAGGATTTTAATGATTTTCGTGGAGAACAACCAATGATGGATGATGTTACTATACTTGCAATAGGGACAAGGATGATTTAAGGAAAAAATGGGATTAATACTTGCATATATATTATTTATTTTGAATTTAGTTTGGCTCATACCAGTTGTATATCCAATCTATTTTATAAAACTTATTTTTAAAAACTCTATTAGAAGAAAAGCCGATAGTTTTTTGGTTAAAATAGGGGAGATATGGATTGAAAATAACTACAGAATTTCTAAGTTTTTATACGGAGTTAAATTTGAGATCATAAGCTCAGATTTAGATAAACTAAGATATAATGGAAGTTATTTGATAATCTCTAATCATCAATCTTGGAGCGATATTTATATCATCCAATCAATTTTAAATCGAAAAATTCCTTTTATCAGGTTTTTTATTAAAGATTCTTTAAAATATGTCCCGATACTTGGGCAAGCTTGGTCTGCTTTGGATTTTCCTTTTGTTAAACGGAGTAAGAAAGAGGAGTTAAAAAAGAATCCAGAACTTGCAAATAGAGATTTGGAAAATGTCAGATCCGTTTGTAGAAAATACATCGGAAAGCCGTTTTCGATATTGAATTTTTTGGAAGGTCATAGGCGAACTCCTGAGAGAATTCAAAAACTCATTAAAAAAAATCCTTATAAACATCTTCTGCGTCCGCACAGTGGAGGGATTTCTGTTGTAACAACAGCTTTGCATAAAGAGTTGGATGGTTTTATTGATTTAACAATTGTTTATCCAAAAGAAAATTCTAGTTTTTTAGAATTAATGAGTGGAAAAATCCGTAAATTGAAGGTATATTTACACTACATTCCTATTGATTCAGTTCCTTTCGAACAAAGTGAACAGTTTGCACCTATGTCAAAGAATATGAAACGTTGGGTAGATGAACGTTGGAAATTTAAAGATTCTATCTTGGAACAGGAGAAACAAAATGATGTGGTTTAAATATCTTTCATTGGTTTTTATTTTATTTTTAATAACTTGTAAAAGTTTTGATCCTGTTGCTTATGAACCACCTCCAAAGCCAGCACTCATCGGACATTTTGAACCCAATACAAAATTGCGAGATGCAAAATTATTGGTTGTTGGTAAAGTTTTTGGGTTGGAATCCTTAGATGTAGACATATTGGGCAATATCTATGGTGGAGATAAAGACGGTAATATCTTAAAAATCTCGCCAAACGAAGACATTACTATTCTAACAAACACAGGCGGGAGACCACTGGGGGTTCAATTAGATAGTAGTGGTAACCTCATCATCGCTGATGCTTATAAAGGGCTTTTGTCTCTTGATACAAAGGGAAATCTTTCTTTATTAGTGAATCATTTTGAATCCAAACCTTTGAAGTTCACAGACGATATAGACATTGCAAAAGATGGAAAAATATATTTTTCGGATGCAAGTATCTACGAACAGAAGGAATATCTTTATGATCTTTTGGAATCGAGACCTTATGGCCGATTGTTTGTTTATGATCCAAAACTGAAAAAAACTGAGCTACTCTTGGATGGTTTGTATTTTGCCAATGGCATTGCTCTTTCAAAAACGGAAGATTTTATTTTGATCAACGAAACATATAGGTATCGAATCACTAAGTTTTGGTTAAAAGGATCTAAAAAAGGACAACGTGAAGTTTTTATAGACAATTTACCTGGGTTCCCCGATAATCTTACGCGAAATGAAAACGGAGATTTTTGGGTTGCTTTGTTTACCGTACGAAATGACCGGATGGATGGGATGCATCCATCTCCATTTTTGAAAAAACTCACCTCGATGTTGCCTAAGTTTTTATGGCCAAAACCCGAACCTTATGGGTATGTAATGAAGTTAGATGGGAAAGGTAATATTATCAACACTTACCAAGATCCAAAAGGTAAACATTTAAAGGAAATTACATCAGCAATAGAGAAGAACGGTAAGTTGTACATTGGTAGTTTATACAATACGCGGCTTGGAGTTTTAGATCTAAAATAAATTTAAGGCGCACAAACCCCGTCGTATTCCAGAGCCCCCATGCTCACACCTGCATTGGTTCCTGGCCTTGTGCCCACACCATTATAACTATTTGGCTCGATTACATTGGCATGGTTTGTCATGAGGCATGGGGAAGCAGTCGTTGGTGTGTAATTTGGTTCGGTTGCTGGTGGTAATCCGAAATTTGAGATAAAGTTTGGATCTAAGTTGATGTTCGAACCAAAGTTAGCTGCTACTCCTAGTAGTGAAGCACAAGTTAAATTACCAGGCACACCACCTGGGCATAATGTATCCAAATAGACTACACCATTTCGTATCATGTTCGTACAATGGAAGAAGTTATTGAATCGAATATTCGATTGGATACCACCGCCAGAATTTGAGATACAAGTGTTGGATCCAGTGTCATCATTTAATAAAAATACATTGTTTTGAATGTTTATATTGGTAGAAGTATTGTTAATTGATAGAACATGTGTTTGGTTCGCAGTTCCACCGCTCCCACTGCTAATTGTGTTGTGAGTGAAACGTAAATTGCTGAATATATTATTGATTTCTACACCTCTTGCCCAAGCGGAACTGGTTCCGCCTTGGATCCAATTATTAGAAATTGTAAAAGCGGCTCCAAACGATACGTTTATGCCTTTTGTGACACTGGAAGTTCCAGTAAACCCAGTCGCACTCCCTAAACGAATGGAATTAAATGAAATGTTCGACGCAGCAATCGGAGATGCAAGATCTAAGCCTGTCAATGTAGAAAAAGATACCGTGCTTGCGGTGTCCCCACCATAAATGCTATTACCGACGATTGTGATGGCCTGGCCTGCACTTGCAATTTTAACGCCTGCAGACTCTGTCGAACCTGAAGCGTTATTGTTTGTTCCCATTTTGATTATATTGCGTGTGATAAGAAGACCAGCGGTTGAAACTATCCCATAAGAGCTACTGACAGCCTCACCTGCGTTAATGATGTTCCCGTTTGTTGATGAACCAATGTTCATTGCCACTGTAGGTTGGATGCGTATCCCAGCAGTCATTACTGCTTTGCCACCAGAAATTATATTGGATTCTAAACTTCCCGTTGCTGTCGTGGCAGGCAGTATGTCTATCCCGAAACTTTCTGCGGTTGCTTCTCCGCCAGCAATGATATTCCCTTTAAAATTATTTGCGTTTAAGGTTCCGGTTCCTGAGAAATGAAAACCCCTTGAGTGTGAGGTGCCAGCAGAAGAGCTCCCACCTATCATTGCGTTTTCCAAAATACTCGGAGCCACAACGGAAGTACCCGATAATAAAACTCCTGAAGTATTACAGTCAGCATTGGTGCATTTTCCCCCACTGATGGTATTTTTATAAAGTGTTATGTTTGAGTTAATTGAATATACACCGGCAGATCCATCCACACCTGTCCCACCTTTGATGATATTGTTCACTAGTTGTACCAAACTCGCTCCATCAATAAAAACACCTGTTGTATAAGGAATGGCAGGGTTATCACCAGAGTCAATGGTAAAGCCCGCAATGGTTGTGTTAGATGTTACCGTTGAACCGACTGATACGGATGCGCATGGTGCGGTGAGAGTTGCACTGAAGCAGCTCGCATCTGGAGTGTCCATAAATAGATTGGAAGTGTGAGAGTTTGGTGACCAAGTATTAAAATCTGCCGAGTAACTTCCGAAAACAGAAATCCCGTTTCGTATAATAATGGAGGGTCCACTCGAGGCTGGGTCAAAAGCACCAGTGGTCACAAGTACGGCACAATCTAAGCCAACGCAAGGGCTAAGAGCATCAATGCCTGCTTGGATTGAACGTTTGGGTGTGAGAACTGTAAGGCCATCGTTTGCATCATTCCCTGTTTGTGAAACATAGGCAAAAATCGAGGGAACAGTGAATGGCAAAGTCATCGTTCCACTAGCCAAATTCATTCCATCATTGCTTGTGCAATCCAATATTAACTTACGAAAACCAGTAACCCAAGAATCAAGGGCTGGAGGACTGATAAGGATTGTGTCGTTCGTAATTGTTGTTGTGGCCAAACTGTAATCAGGTGGAGCAGTGGAAACAGTTGTTAAGTCACCAGTAGATGCTAAACAACTTCCAACATTAACAGCACTCGAAAATTGAATTCTGATAGGTTCAGTGGTTTTAAGCACACCACCTATGATTGGATTTACACTGAGTACACTGAAACAATTTGCAACAATTGTTACCGTGGCGGTTACGGTTCCTGATGATGAAGATAGTGTACATGTATGTCCAGTTGGTGCTGAAACAATGTTTAGGTTATACGTACCATTCGTTAAAACATTTGTTGTAAATCGTTGTGTACCATTGGTAGAGATGGGTAAAATTTCAGAGTTATTATTACGGATGGTTAAAGTTCCTGATGCTATGCCATAAGTTATTATCTCAATTGGGTAACCTAATGTGGAGCAGGTGATATTTATGTCTGTTACATCCGTGGAACCAAAAGCACCTCCTCCGTTTGCAATAGTACAATCTTGCAGGGGATGGTTTGGTTGTGACTGGACTACAACATTATAATTGGTACCTTCTGGGTATGTTTGAGTGAAAGAAAAAGTACCAGAAGACACTGCAATATTCAATGTGTTACCATCCTGAGTATTTTGCAGAGTTAAACCTGTGATTCCATCTAAACCAGTGATGGTTCCAGAGAGGGCGTAGGTAGCTGAATCACAGTTGACTAAAATGGATTTAATGTCACCAAATCCGACAACTCCTAAGCCACCACTCACATTACAAACTTGGTTGGGAGATGAGGGCTGCTCTTTGATCGAAATTTCAAAATTACTCCCAGCTCTGAATCCCTTTGTAAATGAAGATTCTCCATTGGATATGACACTCAATTCTTCTTCCCCAGAATTTAAACTGAGTTTCAAACCAGAACCCACCAATCCGTTGGTTGTGACATAAATTTTATAGTCGGAACTTGAGAAGGATCGCAGTCCAAGTAATAGGCTCAAACTATCCAATACAGATTTTTGTAAACTCGGTATACAAGCGTACAAAAAAAGAATTAGACTTAGTGTTAAGATTCGAATGAGAGTTTGTTGAATTTTCATTCCGTCTATTTAGCATAACATCTAAGTGAGGGAAATTTGTCATTTTATTTCAAAAAGAATATCTTATGACAAATTTTATTTTAAATGGATATTTCTTACTACATTGGGCTTGCGGGTATAATGGTTTTTGCTATATCGGGTGCATTGGCTGCAACGGAACATAAAGACCACCACCACGATGTATTCAGCGTATTTTTTACAGGCTTTATTACGGCCATTGGTGGGGGGACTTTACGCGATATGACACTTGGTAATTACCCTGTTTCCTGGGTTCGGGATGAGAATATTCTTTGGGCAATTTTTTTAGGATTTTTGTCCATTTTACTCTTCCCTAAATTTTTAGCTAAGATGCGGGCAGAGCTCTTCCTTTTCGACACACTTGGCATTGGGATTTATACTGTACTTGGAACAAGAATAGCTTTGGATCATGGGGTAAATTTATTTGCATCTGCGATACTTGGTATGATCTCAGCGATCTTTGGCGGAGTGATACGTGATACTTTGATGAACCAAGTCCCGTTCATTTTTAGAAAGGAAATTTATGCGACTGCATGTTTGGCTGGATCTATTCTTTATATTTTTCTCGATAAACTACTGTTAGATAAAGATATTAATTTATTTATCTCGGCAATCGTTGTTGTTTTGATACGAATTGTAGCGGTTCGTTATAACTTGAGTTTACCAAAGATTCGGTTTCCCGATTGAAACTTGTAGCGAAATTTGCTTATTACACTTATGTTCTTCGCTAAAAACGAAAGGAACTTTTTTCAAATTTTATATCATTTGGTACACACTCTTGTGTGAAATCCGAGATTCTTTCGTCTTTATATTATAGTATTGATTCTGACCTAAATAAATCTTATATGGTCACCAATCATAGATATTAGATATAGAGTGTTGGGATAAATCCCTATGTTCTGATCTTAAGGGGAAGTATGGCTGCTGCGAAGGGAGTTACGTTAGAATATAGAGAAGCGTTAGGATTACATACTAATATTTTAGATTTGAATCATCCCATAGAGGAAAATGCCCCATTTCATTTTAAGTTTTTCCAGATCACAGATAATGTCGAAAATACTATCTTTCAAGTATTAGATCGATTTTTATTACAAATGGATTTAATCTTTGTTAGAGAATCTGTCTTCGCAGCTTTAAAAGAAACAATTACAAATGCGATCAAAGCCAATGCTAAAAGGGTTTTTTTCAAAAACAGAGCAAGTAATATATACGATAACAATCAATATGTGACAGAAATGTCTGAGTTTAAAAAAACTTACTTAGACAATAGGGACGAAATTGAAGAGTCCTTACATAAACATAATTTTGGGGTTTTTGTTTCTTTCATTCATAATAAAAATTTAATGCGAATTCGTATCATGAATAATGTCCAACTCACAGACGAGGAAATCGTCCGTATAACTAAAAGAATCGATAAGGCAAAAACCTATAATGACTTAGCTGAGGCGTTTGCTGATTTGTCTAGTGAGGAAGAAGGGGCAGGCCTTGGCCTCATTATGACGTTAATGATGTTGAAAAATGATGGTTTGGGTGATTCTGCGTTTAAATTTGAGACAGGCGAAAACAAAACCGTGTTTATGATAGATGTGCCTGCGAATATAGCCAAAACGAATGTTCATGTTGAGAAAATTGATAAAATAGTTGCTGAAATTGATAATTTACCAACCTTCCCAAAAACAATACAAGATATCCAAACTGCAATCGACAAACCAAATTCAAGCATAACTCAAATTGCTGAGATGATCAAAAAAGACGTTTCGCTTTCTGCGAATATACTAAAACTTTCAAACTCGGCTGCGTTTAGAAGGGGAGGCCGAGTTGAAAGTTTAGATCGAGCCATCCAACTTATTGGTCTGAAAGAATTACAAAACTTGCTCTATAGCCTTGGCACAAAACAGTTGCTAGAAGATAAGTTCCCCGCATTTTTGTCCATTTGGGAGAAATCAAATGAATGTGCATTTTATTGTAAGATGATTGGCGAAAGAATGGGTATGAACAAAAATAATATCAGCAATTTAATTGCCTCTTCTTTGTTACATGATATTGGCGAAATTTTATTATTGTCGTTTGATCCCAATCATATGTCAAAAATTAGAAATTATTCCAATTCAAAAGAAATCGCCTCTTCAATTTCTATGGAAGAATCTGCAATTGGAATCACGCATAGTAAGTTGGGTGCGATGGTTGCCGAAAAATGGAATTTTCCTATTCTTTATATCAAAGGTATGGAATATCATCATAAACCGCTTTCATCTGATGAAGTTTATCATGATATTATATTTCCAATTTATTTGGGAGATATGATGATCGCTATTAATCATAAAGAAGCAAAATCATCCGAAATTCCAGAGGAGATTTTAAAACTTTGCAAATTTAACAGCAAATCTGAGTTTGATTCCTTTCGAATCAAAATGCACGAAAAGTTTAAATTTGATTGAAGTTCTAATGATTATTTTAATCTACTTTTTAAATTTATAATTTTCATACCTAATTTTAAATTCTTCAAACCTAGGTATCGATACGTTCACAACGTACGTTTGTTTTGGGTTATTTTTGATAAAATTCTGGTGGTAATCTTCTGCTTTGTAAAAGGCTTTGAGTTCAGTGATTTCCGTTACAATTGGATTTTTCCAAACATTTGATTTTTTGATTTCATTCAAGACCGATTCAGCAATTTGTTTTTCCTTTTCTGTTTGATAAAACAAAATCGATCGGTATGAGTTTCCCACATCAGGGCCTTGCCTTTCGAAGGTCGTTGGATCGTGTGAAAGGAAGAAAACCCGACACAATTCTTTATAAGAAATTTTCGTCGGGTCGTAGGAGACTAAAACTGTTTCTGCGTGGCCTGTTGTTTCTGTATTGACCGATTCATATGTAGGGTTATTTGTGTGACCGCCCGCATAACCAGAGATAACCTCTTCTACGCCAGGTATAGATTCAAAAATATGTTCTGAACACCAAAAACAGCCTTCCGCAAAAGCAGCAAACTGTTTGCCTTGTTCTGGAATGAGATTTAATTTCTCAGAATTTTGTTGTTGGCTCTTTGCAAAAGAACATCCGAAATAAAACAATAACAAAAAAAAGAAAGTGGTTTTAAAAGGTAAAAATCCTAATTTATTCTTCATAGACTTTAGATCCTTCCGATTGAATTTTGGATCGGTATTTTTCTCATTGCACCAGTTTATTTTGGAGTGATGTCCTTTTCTTCGGGGATATTTTTTTCCAAATTCTGAGGTTGTAAAATGTGGAATTGAAATTGGGACTTTTGCCCTCTATTTTTGTTTATGATTTGTTTTACAAACATTGCTTCTAAAATAAGGAACAAACCCAAATAAGGGATCCATTCGTGACTCAGTTTGGAATACCCGATAAGGTAGGTTCCAACGAGTAGAGAACCTGATGAAAAAACCCAGACCAAAATATATTGTATTAAAAATTGAAAAAAACCATGCCGTTTGATTCTGTCATTGAACCCTTGTAATATGATTCCAAGGATTGGAACCTTTAAGAAGATCCCAATAAAACCTAATCCGAAAATAAAAAATAAAATAATCCATATCGATGAAAAAATGGCGGTCCACCAAAAGAAAAATTGTGAAGGTCCGTGTAGGGTGTTTGGCCAAACAAAACCGTATTGAATGGTGGAAATGAAAATTTGGAAAATGAATAAATAGAATCCGAACACAAATTAATCCTTTCAGGCAATAAATTGTTCGCAATCACAATTCACAAATTTTTTTGAATGTAAACGGAGTTTGTTTGCACAGAAGTGATTAGTTCTAATTCTTTTTGTGAAAAAACTTTGTCTAAACATTGATTTGCGTTGGCTTTGGATGTTGTTTGTGCCAAAGCAAATCCGGTGATGAACTTTGCTGCGAGCCCAATTTTGCCTTTGGGAGATTCTAAAAACTGTATCTCATGGTAAGTTGCCAATCTTTCATTTGAAGGCAAACTGAGTCCTTCCATTTCGCAAGATTCCACAACCACAAATTGATTTAATGTTCTCATCTTAGTTTTATTTTCTTCCGTGGTGATTTTTAGATTAGGAATGCCAGATTGAATGAAACTTTCGAAACATTCGGGATAAACATTGGTTATATCGCGACCTTCACGGATTGAATAAGATAGATCTGCTTGTGTATAAAATAATGATTCAACATTACATACTCCACTCGGCGTGCGACTACAAGTTGTGGTGATCACTCCAGAATTTTCTTGCGTTTCGATTCGTTTACAATTGCCAAGTGAACGTATGTATTGTATGGAAACTAAAAATAAAAGTTCGTTTGATTCGTTTTTCTTTTTTAAACTTTCACCATCCTCGCAAGTTGCGAATAAAAGAAGAAAAATAGAAAAAAAAATGAAAGGGTGCAGTTTCAAAACCGAACCTCCATTCCCAGATTGATTAAAGGTAAGTTTATTATAGAACCATTTGGTCTTTGCGATTGGATGTAAGGCGAGTTAATATTGTCGTAAACAGGTTTTGGATTTGAACCTCGCCAATAAGGACTAAAATTATCGAAAGTGAATCCATTTTCGTTGAGCCTTCCATATACATTCACAAATTCGAAATAAACATTGATATAACCCCATGAATAGATATCAAAACTATCGATACGAATGTCGATTTGGTGGAATGGTACAAAACGTTCGCTATTGAAACTTTTCGAATATTCGGGAAAGTATAAGTTGATTCCAGCACTCGCAGCTTGCGAAGCTCGATTGGATGTTATGATCGGAGTATAAGGATTTCCAGAAAAGTATCTGAACCTTCCTCCGATTTGCCATTTCGGGTTGAATTTATAACCGAAAACAAGGTTTAAAATATGCCTTCTATCTAGGTCATAAAATTCTTCTTTGTCATTATTGTAAATAATCTCAGTTTGGTTATCGTCGTAATAATTGATATAATTTGTTCCTAGTTTTGCCTGCGCTAAGATCGTCCTTGTGTTATTGAGTAAGGTTCGATCTGTATTTTCATCCGAAGTTAATCTACTTTGGTTATTAATTCTTTTTGTAATCGAATTTGTATATGATAACCAACCGAATGCACCTGAAGACTCTCTCGGATCTTTTGTCTTTTTTATAAATATTTCGAAACCATGCGAATGCCCATAACCCGAATTGGAATAGTAAAGATTACGAGGTTTTAAAGGATTTTGCAGAGCATTGTTCGGGTTGTTTAGAATTACTCGTAAGTCGTCGTTAGGTGAATAAGGATTGATAATAAAATTATCTGGTACAATGATATTCTGAAATAAATTTCTAAAACCTTCGATTTTAAAAACCCATCCTTGGGGCAACTCTTGTTCTAAGCCAATGGTGTTGTGTTCTGATCGTTCCATAAATAAATTTGGATTGCCTGAGCGATTTGACATTTGTTCTACAGAAGAAGGGCTGTTGTAGTGTACACCGTGTCCTGCGAGAATGGTTGTCTTTGTGTTTTCTATTACGTAACCACCGACAATTCGCGGTGAAAGATTTACCTCCCCGCTTCCTGAAAATTGATCTACTCGAGCACCAGGAGTGAACCGAAAACCATGCCATTTTGTTTGAAATTCGGCAAATGCACTCATTTCAGCATATCGAATTTTATCTCCATCGATGACTGAGCGAAACTGATCGTTAGATAAAAGTAAATCATTAAAAAAATTGGCAAAGAGTGGGTTGTTACTCGAAATATTTTCTCCTTTGAGGCTAACCTCGCGCGTTCTTGATTGTACACCGGCTTCGAGTTTGATAAAATCCTCGACTAACTCCCATTCTAGCCGTTCTTCCGTATAATAGATTGTATCAGAAGTTCGATTTTGTAATCCAAAAATGGTTTCAGCGGTGAGGGGATTTGAGACTTTCAATTCAAAAAACTCATCGAAGCCTGTTCTTGAATGTGATATCGAATTTCGAAACTTATTGCCTTTCCAAATATAACGAACACCATCGGTTCGAAACATCCTATCCAGTCCTGTTGGTGGTCTAGGGTCATCACCATTGCGTTCGTAATTTGATTTTTCACGGGTATAGGCTTGCCTATCCCGAGTACCAAATGTTTGTACAGTTAGTCGGTGATTCTCTGTGATATCCCAGATGAGTTTCCACTGAAAATCTTGGTATTCTGCGTATTTGGCATCTTCTGGAATTCCTTTCGGGTAGGTTTGTAAAAGAATAAAGTTAGGATAGTTTTTCCTTCCTGAAGTTATCATCGAAAGGGAAGGTGTGAGTTTTTGCTGGTTGTAAATATCTGCCAAAAAGAAATTGATATTAACAATGGTTCTGTTTTCTTGCACTTTGTCTGTGCCTTCAATGGCGATGACACCACCTGTCGCAAAACCATATTTAGCTGGGAATACACCGCTGTACAAGTCAAATGATCGTATTAAATTATTATTGAGAACTGATGATTGGTTGCCTAAATGAAATGGGTAAGGAAGTGGAAATCCATCAAAAAAATATTGGTTTTGCCTCGTGCCCCCACCCCTGATAGAAAGGTCACCTCTGTCCGAGTTAGAATAGGGTGTGCCTGAGAGTAATCCTGTTCCGATATTGGTGAATACCGAAGGAAGTATTCCAACAGGAACCCCGACGACGACTCCAGGGACAGTCTGGATGGCTTTGAGTGAATCGCCGGCTACACCTGGGATTCGTTTGATTTCCTCTTGGTTTAACCCATATCTCGAAAGTTGGGATTTGTCACGTTCTCCACTAACAAGGATTCCTTGTTTCGTTTCCTCCGATAAACTGATGATGATTTCTTGGTTGTTAAACCTGACCTCTCGTTTGATGGTTTCCACACGATCCATATGGACAATTCGCAAATCATAATAACCAGTAGTAACAAACTGCAGTTCTACGACCCCTTCATTATTTGTAATACCAGAAGTTTTGCCTTGTTTGGAAACAACCGTCGTGTTTTTTAGTGGTTTTCCTGATTCTGAACTCAGTAGTACAAACCGAACTTTGATGAGGGATTGTGCGATGACATTACTCAGTTCAAATGCACAAAATATCGAAAATAGAATGCATAAACCAATTTTTTTCATACACCAGACTCTGTTTACAATGCCAATAAGAATTAGTAATCCAGAAGTTTTTTGGTTATATCCGCAAAGGATTCACCATGATCTTGTTTGATCCAATCTAACGCGGCATCAAAAGCATATTTGGAGTTAATGATTGTTCTCCTCTCTTGAAATGTTCCGACGAAGCCCGCACAATCTGACTCACATAAAATTAAGTCATAATCCTTTTTTTTGGCTGTTGGGTAAAGAATGAGTCCGTTTTTACTACGGATTACGCCAGTTCCAAACGTTTCTATTCTTAGTGGAAAGGTTCGATTGAAGGAATCTAAATAGGCAGCCAAGATGAATTCGTCTGCATCGGGGTTTAGTTCCACTCCAATTGTTTGGTTCTTGCCAAAGATTACTTTTTTTGCGATAGAAAGTTGATCCATAAAACCAATCGCTCTTGAAATATGTGATTCATTTATGTTATCCTTTGGGTAATGGATTTTTTTTAATAATTGGTTTTTGGTTTGTTCACCCAAAATTTTTTGGATTACAAACAAACTGCCTTCTACCGCGGAGGAAACTCCAGCTGTCGAAGTTAAATTTCTATCTACTAAGTATCTTTTGTTGTCCAACCAATTCATTTGTTTGTAATTTGATCTTAATTCTTGTAAGGCGGAAGCATGTGTGGTGATTTGAAAACCATCAAAAGAATTTGAATTGGCTACGAGCCTTGCACCTTCACAAACAGAAAGAATTTCGGCAGATACGTTTTTTTGAATAAAACCGATTAAGGTTTTATCTTCCGGAAAAAAGGTTGCTGGGATTACGATGACATTTGGTTTAAAATTGATATCCTCAATTTTAATATGAGGGATTAAGTATAACCCTTTCCAAACAGAAATAGGCTCGTTTGTTTTAGATGCGATGATTACGTTGAACTGTTTCGTTTCCGAAAACAAATAAAATGGAATGAGTAAATCTGTAATCTCTGTTCCATTTTCTTCAGCGAGTAAAACAACATTTTTTTTGTTTGGATCGAGCGTAATGTTTGGTGATTCACCTTTACCACCCACCCATTTATCTGTTTTGAAAAACTCTCCCAGCGGGGCACAAGAGAAGGCAAGTGAAGAAAAGCTAATGAGGAATAAAATTTCTATTCTTAAATAATTCATTTTGTTATTTTAACTCGCTCAAAATCAAAGATTCAAGTAACATTCCCGACCTTTCATTCAAATGGATACCGTCGGTTAACAAATAATAACCGTTGGATTCACCCAACTGATTCCAGGAATAGGTTGTAGAAAAATACTTGAGTATAGTTAAATACATATTCGCTGTACTTTGTGTGTAGGTTTTGCCGTTGGGTTTACCAGATTTGTCAAATTCTTGCACCATCATCTCATTTAGTGGTTTATAAATTACTTTTTCCGAATTTGCAATTTCTTTGACCCGATTTGAAAATAATTGGGAGCGTTTGAGAGGTTCTGAGTTTTTATCCTCTCCTAATAATGGGAGAGAGAACACCACGATTTTTGCTTTTGTGTTTTTCTTTATTGTTTGGATAATTTTTGTTAAATGATTACTGTATGATTCTAAGCTAACTGGTTCTGTTAAATTCCACAAAGATTTGTATCTGTTATATTCATTTTCACTCAATGTCGCTTTGAGATCATTGGTGCCAATTAGGATGAACACAAATTCGGGATTTAAGGCAATGGTATTATCCAATTGTTCGAGTATCTGATTCGACAAACGGCTATTAATTCCTTCGTTGATGAAATTGTATTTTGATAAAGTTTGGTTTTTTGAAAGAGAATCTACGAAGTCGTAACTTACCCGTCCGTGAGTGATACTATCACCTAGGAAGAGTACGTTTTGTTTTGATTTTGATAGATCTTTGTTTTTTAGAACATTGGAAAGATTATTCGTTGGAACTCTCTTGGCTTGGTAGATGGCACAAGAGGAAAAAATGAAGATGAAACTAAATGATAGAATGATTTTTTTTAACACTGGGAGAGCTCCTTTAACCATTGTCTGAATTTTGAAATTTTGAAATAAAATCTTTTTTTATGCGGTGAAAAGAAAAAAACTGATTTTATGAATTAGGATTTGCAGGTTTTTTGCTTCCCCAGTGGAACAAATGTTTGGATAAATGGTTCCTAAACCAATGGCAAATCCAAAAGCTAATTTTGAATCCATACTTAAATCATTGGAAAGCAACGGAAAAGAATCCGAAGTAGACGCAAAACTAGTGATACCCTTGATTGAATTTTTGGGTTATGCGCAGAACGAGTACCAAAACAAACCAAGGGACGGGGAGGGGGGCGAGGCCGATTTTGTTTTGTATTTAGATGATTCTCCGTTCATTATCATTGAATCTAAATCCAACCAAGTGAATTTATCCGATGTAAATGGTAGGGCATATAAACTTGCAAAAAAACAATTGTTTGGTTATATGAAGTCAAAAAATCTGCATTCTTCAGAATATGGGGTATTGATCAATGGTAAAAATGTTCAGGTCTTCCAACGCAAAGAAAATTTTATTTATCCACTCACTCCCATTATTTCTCTTTCAAGAGATGCAAATAAGGTTTTTTCGAATTTAAAAAAAACATTACAAAAACCTAAAAAATATATAAAACAAAATAAAACAATTATCGTTACGGTTTATAATAATAAAGGTGGAGTTGGTAAAACCGTCACAACAGGAAATTTAGCGGGTGTATTGTCCAATATGGGCAGGTCAGTTTTACTTGTGGATTTGGATCCGCAACAAAGAGACTTAACGGATTCCTTCGGGTATAAGTCTGAAAAAAACAAAACAAGTATTTTTGATATTTTATTCCAAATAAAATTGGAATCGGATCTAAGCGCCAAAAAGATCAAAGATAATTTGTTTTTGATTGCGGGTGATGAGCGGTTTGATGACCCCAATTTGGCTGCAAAAAAAGTCACACCTGCAGTGGTTAAAAAATTTAAAAAGGTACTCGAAGCCTTTACCAAAAAGAAACTTTTTGATTATATCCTCATCGATTGCCCGACCAATTGGAGTTTTTTTAGCAAAACAGGAGTTTCTGTGGCGGATGCTGTTCTTTTACCGGTGAATTACCAAGCGGCGCAGGCAATCCATAACGCTGTACAAGTGTTAGATAAATTTTTACCAGAAGTTTGGTTAGAACGATCGGGCACAGGTCCCGAAGTATTGCCCATTCTTTTTAACAATGCTTATACGGACGAAACCAGCCAAAAACATTTTAAAGATGTCAAACGGGATGAAATAAGGAAGCTAACGAAAGATAAGTGGTATGAGGATTTGTTTGAATCAAATTTGGAAATCAAACACCATCACGAGATTGCTACAAATTTGTTTCTTTATTTGAATGAAGATGGCCCATCCCCCTACACAATCCGTAAACCAAACTCAAAAATTACCAAAGAATACGAAGAAGTGGCTAAGGTTTTGTTTGGGGTTGTTGGTTAGGATTCATTAAATTATATAGAGTGGTAAGTGAATGATGTTTTTTAAAAGTTAGTTACTATATTGTAGGATAAAAACATTAAAAAAGTAGTTATATTAGGTATCTAATTTTATAATCTCTAGGTGAAATGATTTCGGTGGTGTTAAATGGTTTCATATTTAATAGATCTTTATCGCCTGTAATGATAAAATTTGCATTTATAAATTTTGCTAAATGGAGAACGTTATTATCGTCAGGATCTTGGCATTCTATGGGTATAGTTCCCGTTGGGTTAACGATTTTAGAACCTTGTTTTAAATGTTTTAAAATTTCATTTATTAGTATAGTCGAGATTTTAAATTTATTTTGGCATTTTTCCTTGAATTCATTTAGGATCCAATCTGAAAGAAATATTTCATGATTTAGCCAAATATGTTCAAAAACATCTGCTGTATATCCTTGAAATAGATAATTGGATAATAATACATTGGTGTCTAATATTATTTTCACGAGATGTCGTTGTAGATATCATCTTCGCTTAAATACCCAGCTTTTTCTGCAAATTTTTGTAAGTTTGCACGAATTGATTTTGCATTATTAAGGTAAAAATATTGAACAAGAGCTCGTTTTATAATTTCACTTTTAGCAATTTTTTGTTTTTTTGCGCTTTTAATTAGGAGGGAGTCTAGATTTTCATCGAGACTGATTGAAACTACTTTTCTCATATTTTTAATCCTGTATTAAAGTGTAATACAGGAAAAGGAATAGTCAAATACTTTTAAAAACAAATATGGATCTAGTTTATAGAAATTTATCGCTAAACGGTTAAATCGTGCCACGAAAGAGCAATTGATTTTGTTGCTTCTGATCGGAAAAGCAGTTTAGATGCATTGACTAAATTACCATAAGAACCTTGGAAAACAAAATGAGTCCATGGTGGCTGCAGTTATGCTCGTCAGAAAAGTGGACGAGTTAAAGGCAAAATCTATTGTCGATTTTAATATTTCGGAGACTGCCCAAATGGAAGTGGATGAAAAAATTCGAGATCCATTTAGACCACTGCTTTAATGTTGTAGGCGGCATTCAAATTTTTCTGTGAACTGCACGTATTTCTTTTTTTTATCGCAAGCACGAACCGAGGTATTAGATGAAACCAACGAAATGGGACACAGCAGTTTCCATCATTCAATGTGGGTATATCTTGGATACACCGAGGAAAGAGCGGTTTATACTTAGGCAACGGACCGTTCCTCGCAATGCTCCTTGCCCGTGCAAAAGTGGAAAAAAATTCAAACACTGCCACGGCAAATAGCCTACTAACATTTGTCACAGAATTGTTTTCTGGATAAAAAAAGACGAGGATATTCATAATATAATAATTACAAATATATTTGCAAATTTGTATTGGAACAGAATGAATTAGGCATTCGAATATCGTAGATAAAAATTATGAATCAAATCTTGAAAGTCTTTGTGTCGTTTCTTTTCCTAGTTGCCACGTTGAACAATTGTATAGGCGATTTGTATTTTGATACAAAAAACGAATTGGATCCTTCAAAGGTAACGCGTAACGAAGCCTTTCGCAAATTCACAGCTGCCGTTGTTTTGAAGAAGGCGATCTGTCCTGAAGCTTCCGAGTCGTTACTTGTGTTGGCTGGATATAACACAACCGAACAGGCCTTGAGTTGTAAGTCTACAGCAATGACAAAAAAAACGCAGAAGGCATTACAAAGTTGTGATTCTTTTTATGGTTATGTTGAAAAACGAAATCTGGATGTTTGCATTCGAGAAGTCCTCCTAATCCCTTGTGAACCTTTGATCGAAGGAAGGGGAAACACTAATTTCCAATTGAACTTTCCCGTATGTCGTGGGTTATTTGGTCCTGGAAGTTCCTCCGGCGGCTCAATGTAACTTGTCTATTTAGATTTTCCGTCAATTACCGAAACCAAACCCCAAATTTCCCACCTTACATCCCGATAGGGGTTGTATGTCCGAACTCACAAGGCTTTTGCAAAAAATACATGTTCCAGAGGAGATCGCAAGGGCAATCGAAACTGCCATAGGCGAAAAAGTACTTGCGGCTGTCATTCCGTTGGAGGTAAAATGGGAGAAGGAACGAATCCTTCCCATGGAAATAGAAATCATCAAAGGCAGTGAACGGATTGAATCCTTCCGTTTGGAGTTCCATGCGTTTAGGGATGCTCAGAACCAGCGGTTTTTATCGATCGACCAAAGGTTTGCCGCCATCGATAAATGGTTTCTAGCCATTGACCAAAGATTTGCCGCTATCGATCTCAGGTTTTCTGCCATCGACAAACACTTTCTTGCGATCGACCAAAGATTTGCTGCGGTCGATCAAAGGTTCGCAAGCATTGACGAACGCTTCCGGGTGCTCTTTTGGGTCGTCGGCATCCAAATGTCCATGACGCTAGCCATCTTCCTGAAAACGTTTTGGAGTTTTTTCTCGCCTTAGTTCTAGCCTGCGGCAGGGATCGGAGTGGAAATCGGAGATTGGAACGGAGAGCCCGGTCCCAACCAAAATCTCAGTTTACAATTGGTCGGTTTGGAGCCGCCCAAGCTCTTTCCCCTTGACAATTGGCTGTAAACCAAAATCCTGGCATGGAAGCTTAAGCAATGGTGCTTGTTTTATGAACAAATCCCAAATCGGGAACCTACTTCTCGTGTTTTTTTTGGGTCTCATGGCGGGAGCTGTGGCTGGAGTGGTGATTGACCGCCTCCTTGGCACAAGTTTTCTCTCCAAGTTTTTGTTTGAATCACCTGTATCGTTCGAGCTTTACATAATTAAAGTCGAGTTCCAGCTAACCCCTGCAAGTATCATCGGTCTTGTAGCGTCTGGATATCTCGCACTAAAAAAGGGGTAGTTTATGTCAGTAATTTCCATGAAGAGTCTGCTTGAAGCAGGCGTACACTTCGGTCACCAAACACGTCGTTGGAACCCAAAAATGAGTCCGTATGTTTATACGGCACGTAACGGTATCCACATCATTGACCTCCAAAAAACAGTTCAAAAAACCAAAGAAGCATACGATGCTTTGAAAAAGTTAACTGGCCAAGGTAAAAAAGTTTTATTTGTCGGTACAAAAAAACAAGCGCGCGGTGCCATCGAAAGAGCAGCACTTGCATGTAGCATGTATTATGTGTCCAACCGTTGGTTGGGTGGGCTTTTGACCAACTGGAATACAGTGAAAAAATCAATCGCTCGTCTCAAACGATTGGAACAAATGGAAGAGAACAACTCTTTCGAACAAGAAGCACGGACTAAAAAAGAAGCACTTTCACTCAAACGTGAGTTGGAAAAACTCAGACAAACTTTGGGTGGAATCAAAGATATGGCTGTCATTCCCGAAATCCTTTTTGTGATCGATCCTAAAAAAGAAGAAATCGCAGTGAAGGAAGCTAAAAAATTGGGTTTGAAGGTGTTCGCTGTGATCGATACAAACTGCGATCCAGAACCAATCGATTACCCTATCCCTGGCAACGATGATGCCATCCGTGCCATTTCCTTATTTTTAGATACAATGGCAAATGCGGTTCTCGAAGGGACTGGTGGCGAAGTCATCCAAACCAACTTTTCTGAGGATATGGATGCAGAACAATTGGCTCTCGAATACCAAGGTGAGTATGACGAATCTGGAAAATTCATCATGGACGATGAACTTCCTCCTGTTGCGAAAGACATCCCTGTGGATCCAGATGCAGCAAAAAAAGCAGAAGTGGAAGTGAAAACCGAGACAGCAGAAGTGAAGGCAGAAACAGAAGTTAAAGCAGAAACTACAACTGAAGGTAAAGAATAATGGCCGTTAGTTCAGAACTCATTAAAGATCTCCGCGAAAGAACTGGCGCGGGTATGATGGATTGCAAAAAAGCGCTCGAAGAAAACGGTGGCGATGTAGAAAAATCAGTTACCTACCTCCGCGAAAAAGGTCTCGCAAAAGCAGCAAAACGAGCTGGTCGGGAAACCGGAGAAGGTAAGGTCATTGCTTATATCCATGGAACTGGTAAAACAGGGGTACTCCTTGAGCTCAACTGTGAAACCGACTTTGTTGCCAATAACGAAGCCTTCGAAGCTTTGGGTAAAGAAATTGCATTACAAATCACGGCAATGAGCCCACTGTACATCAGTGAGGAATCCATTCCCAAAGAAGAAATTGAAAATGAGTCCAATATCCAAAAGGCTCTTTTGGAAAAAGAAGGGAAAAAACCTGACCAAATCGAGAAGATCCTTCCTGGTAAATTGAAAAAATACTACGAAGAGATCTGTCTCTTACACCAAAAATCCATTCGGGATAACTCAAAAACCGTCAATGACCTTCTCCAAGAAGCCATTGCGAAGTTCGGTGAAAACATCACCGTCGGAAGGTTCTCGAGGTTTCAAGTAGGTGGGCAGTAATCCTCGTTTCAAAAGGATTCTGATCAAAGTATCCGGCGAGGCTCTCGCCGGAGAAGGTGAACTTGGTATTGATACCAATAAAACATTTTCTCTTGCCGGACAAATCAAAGAAATACATTCCTTGGGTCTTGAAGTTGCTGTTGTTGTCGGCGGCGGTAATATGATCCGGGGAGAAACTCTCGCAAAATCTGGGATGGATCGTGCCACAGCCGATTATATGGGTATGCTTGGAACCATTATGAATGCCCTCGCATTACAAGATGCATGTGAAAAACAAGGAATGTTCACCCGCGTATTGTCCGCTATTGAAATGAAATCGGTGGCCGAACCCTACATTCGTAGGCGTGCCGTTCGCCATTTGGAAAAAAACCGTGTGATCATATTCGCTGGTGGAACTGGAAACCCATACTTTACCACAGACACAACTGCTAGTTTGCGTGCTGTGGAAGTTGGGTGTGAAGTCATTTTGAAAGCCACAAAAGTGGACGGAGTGTACACCGCAGATCCAAAAAAAGACAATACTGCCAAAAGGTATTTGCAGGTTTCTTTTATGGAATCCATCAAACGTAGGTTAAAGGTTATGGATTCAACTGCACTCAGCCTTTGTATGGATAATAATATGCCCATCATTGTGTTTGATATTTTTAAATCAGGTAACTTAAAAAAACTCATCATTGGTGAACCAATTGGAACCCTAATTTCCAATTCAGAGGAAGTGATTGAAGATGGTAGATGAAATAATAAAATCGATGCAGTCCAAAATGGACAAAACAGTAGAGGCTTTGAAAAAAGATTTTTCAACCATTCGTACGGGCAAAGCAAATCCTATGATGGTGGAAGATGTTCGTGTGGATTATTATGGAACCCTCACCCCACTCAACCAATTGGGTAAAATTGCAGTTCCCGAACCACGCATGATTCTCATCACCCCTTTCGAAAAGGGAATGTTGAAAGACATTGAAAAAGCAATTTTTGCAGCAAGCCTTGGACTCACTCCCAATAATGATGGGACAAGTATTCGTATCAATATTCCCGAGCTAACAGGCGAAAGACGAAAGGAGCTTGCCAAAGTTGTAAAACAAAAGGCAGAAGAAAAAAAAGTTGCCATTCGTAATATCCGTCGTGATGCCAATGATGATCTTAAAAAACACCAGGCAGAAATGTCTCAGGATGAATTAAAGGGTCACCAAGATAAAATCCAAAAGATCACCGATTCTTACATTGCCAAACTTGGTGATTTAGAAAAGGAAAAAGAGAAAGAGATTACCACTCTTTAAATTTATGAAACTGAATTCTATTCCTTCCCATATTGCTGTCATTATGGACGGAAATGGAAGGTGGGCTGAAGGAAAGGGCAAAAAAAGAACCGAAGGCCACAGAGAAGGAGCAAACGCAATCGACCGTTTGCTTGATGTGGCACTCGATTATAAAATTCCTGCGGTTTCGCTTTATGCATTTTCTACAGAAAATTGGAAACGCCCCATTACAGAAATCCAAGCCATCTTTGGTTTGTTAGTTGAATTTATCGATACAAGGCTTCCTGATATTCATAAAAAAGGAATCCGTATTAAACACAGTGGTTCACGTACAAAACTATCCAAAACGGTTCTTGGAAAAATCGACCACGCCGTTGAAGTTACAAAAAAGAACAAAAAATTAGTTACCAACTTTTGTTTGAATTATGGATCCCAAGAAGAGATTTTAAGTAATTTTTCGAGGATAATGGATGGACGAAAATCCAAAAAAGAAACTTTGGATAAACCTATTTCCACCAAAGAATTTGAAAAATATTTGTATACATCCCCCTTACCACCAGTAGATTTATTGATCAGAACTGCAGGGGAGCAGCGGATCTCTAACTTTTTACTTTGGCAAATTGCGTATGCAGAAATCTTTTTTACCAACACCCTCTGGCCTGATTTTGGCAGGTCTTCTTTGGAAGAAGCTCTATTATTTTTTGATTCCCGAAAACGAAAATTTGGTGGTTTGTTATGAGTGAAACGACACTCCGTATCCTTTCTTCCATTGCCCTTGTAGCAGTGTATGTTTTTATGATTTTTCATTCTGAATGGTATTACATTGAGTTTTATCTTTTTGGTGTGGGTCTTATTTTTTTTGGTGTCAAAGAATTGTATGCATTCTGCAAAAGAGAAGATTCCAAACCATTTCTGGGAACCGGTTTGTTTTTTAGCATTCTCATCTTTACCGTTTATTACATCCAATTTTTGGGATTACAATTCAACGTAACCCCACCTACGGCGATTTCCGAACTCTCAAAAATTTTACGCGAAAGTTTTCACCCAATTCCATTTTTATTGGTTTTATTGCTCATCACCGTTTGGGTGTTACAAATTTTTAAACGTCCGTTAGACGGTGCTTTGTTCTCAGCCAGTGCCACAATGCTTGGCCCTTTGTATTTGGCCATACCCGTCGGTCATTTTTTACTTTTACTTGCCTTCCCGTTTGGAGCATATTATATCTTCCTCGTTTCAACCATTACCTTCCTCAGTGATGCGGGAGCTTATTTTGGTGGGCGTTGGTTTGGAAAACACTCTGCAGGTCTAAAGATTTCTCCAAAAAAAACTTGGGAAGGTTATATCACAGGCAATATTTCTGCAGTTCTCAGTGTTTTACTCTTAAATTTTTTATGGGAACATTTCAGCGGGGTTAAGGTTCCATTGGGAATTTTGGAATCGGTAATACTCGCCTTTGTGGTTTCTATCATTTCTGTGATGGGAGACTTAGCAGAATCGGCAATGAAACGGGACGCAAAAATTAAAGACTCATCCCAACTCATTCCTGGTCATGGAGGGCTTCTTGATTTAGCAGACGCTATGTTATTCACAGTTCCTGTGGTGTACTATTATTTAGTCATCAAGGGAATTTTTGGCTATTCTGTTTAAACAATACGGAACGGGTCAAAGATAATTTATGATTGGAGTTGGGGTATTAGGAATTTCTGGGTCTGTTGGCCAGTCCACACTCAAAGTCCTCCGCCAATTTCCAAATGAATTTCAATTGGTGAGTTTTTCAGTTCATTCCAATTGGGAACTTGCAAAAAAACTCATCGAAGAATTTTCACCAGAAGTTATCTCCATCACTGACGAGCGTTTGGTGGGGATACTGGGGGATTCTTATTTAAATACAAAAGTTTTGTATAACGAGTCGACACTTTCTGACATTGTTACAATTTCGAAATTGTCGGTGGTGGTCACTGCTGTTGTTGGTTCGAGAGGGGTTCATCCCACCATCGCCGCTATCAAAGCAGGTAAAAAAATTGCAATCGCAAACAAAGAAACTTTGGTTACCTTTGGCCCTCTCATCAACGATTTGGTCAAAGAAAACAAAACAATAATTGTGCCTGTTGATTCCGAACACAATGCACTATTTCAATTGATCGAGAAAGAACAAAGAGCAAATATCCGAGCCATCACTCTCACGGCATCCGGAGGAAGTTTTCGAAATCTCCCAATAGAAGATTTAGCCAATGTGACCATCGAACAAACCTTAAATCATCCAACATGGTCAATGGGTCCAAAAATCACAGTGGATTCTGCGGGTTTAATCAACAAAGGCCTGGAAGTCATAGAAGCCCATTTTTTGTTTGGGTTCAGTTATGATGAAATTGAAGTGGTGATCCACCCGCAATCTCTCACTCATGGAATTATCGAAACCATCGATGGGGCTTGTATTCAATACACAAGCCAGCCAGATATGGTATATCCAATCGCACATTCATTGTTTTATCCAGAACCTACTCCCAAAATTTTAATCGAAAGAAAACCATCCAGTTGGAAAACCTTAGAATTTTTTCCGCCAGATAATGAACGTTATCCTGGGTTATCGCTTGCATACCAAGCTGGTCGGACAGGGGGAGTTGCACCTTGTATTTTTAATGCGGCCAATGAAGAGGCTGTAAATTTGTTTTTAGAAGGGAAAATCTCATTTTTATCGATACCTAAGCTAATTCAGTCGGCTTTGGATTCCATAGAGATAACAAATCCAAATGATTTTGAAAGTTTTCTGTCTAAAGAGTTAGAAACAAGGAATTTTATCCAATCCAAATTTTTGAAAGGGGGTGTTCCGAAATGATAATTCTTATTTTTGGTGCAGTGTTTATGTTGGCGGTTTCTATATTCATCCATGAGTTGGGACATCTGCTTTGTGGAAAACTTGTGGGGGTTGAAGCTCGCATATTTTCGTTAGGTTATGGAAAGGGCATTTGGAAAAAAAGAATCGGAAAAACCATCTATCAAATAACAGCCATACCCATCGGTGGTTATGTTCTCTTTCGAGGAGATGATTATTCCAAAAAGAAAAAGAATCGGCCTGGCGATTTATTATCCGCACCACCTTTAAAACGAATGATACCTGTTCTCGGTGGTCCCTTTGCCAATTTGGTTCTGGGATTTGTACTTTTATTTATTTTGGATTTATCAGGGGATAGCCCTTCTTCCAATCGAATTTTTATTGAAGATGCAAATAAGGTTTCAAGTCCTGCTTATAATGCTGGACTTCGTACGGGTGACCGCATTATTTCCGTTAATGGGAAGCCTACTGAAAATTTTGAAGACATATTCACGAATGTGAGTTTGACAAATGGGGATCCCATTGATGTGGAATATGAACGGGCTGGTAAGGTTGTAAAACAAACGATAATTCCCAATTTGTATTCGGCAGGTGGTCACCCAACCATTGGAGTTATGCCCTTTGGAGAGAGAAGGGTAATTTCAACCTTTACTTATTCAGAACAAATGGGTCATTTACTTGCAAATGTACTTGATAAAGATGATAAGTCGTCGGAGTTCTTCCAATCAAAGTTGGAAGAGAAAAAAGATGAAATCCCAGAAGAAATACTAAAACAAAGAAACATCGTCGAAAGAGAAAAGAGTTTAAGGCGTAGAGCTTTAACCTATTTAAATGATGGAGATGTGATTTTGAAGGTGGCAGGTGTTGATGTACACACTGTACCCGAATTGCAGACTGAACTCGGTAAACACCAAGGTAAAACCATCCCAGTTCTTGTTGAACGTAAAAAATATCCACTTGTAACACCGTGGAGCACAGAACTTGTAACAGTTGAAATACCAGTTCTAGGTGCTAATGTTTTTGAATTTTGGAATATCACTCATCCACAATTTATGGATCTGAACGTACCTTATGTTCGGTTGGATGGTTATGATGCAGAAATTGAAAATAAATTATCCAATTTGAAAATTGAAAATCAAACATTTGAATCTGCGGATAAAATTACTAACTACTTAAAAAACAATTCAGGCAGAAAGGATGTTTGGATTGGGAATATGAAATATTCTGCAGATGTGAATTTAAAACCCATTGGACTACTTGGTTTTAGGGCTTCGATGAAATTTGAAGCTGAGAAAATGGCAAAAGAGACAGGTGTGGTGACGGCCTTTGTTTCGGCTTCGAAAAAAGTTTATGATAATGTTGCAACCACTCTAACAGGCATTAAAATGTTATTCTCTGGCTTACTTTCTCCGAAAGAAAATCTTTCTGGTCCAATCGGAATCGTACAAATCGCAGGCATTAGTCTGGAGTATGGTTGGGCGACCTATCTTGATTTTGTGGCAAAGATTTCACTTGCACTTATGGTTATGAACCTTTTGCCAATTCCTATGGCTGACGGAGGACATATCGTTCTCTATGCTTATGAAGCTGTGACAGGAAGACCACTACCAAGAAAAGCCATTGAGTTTGTGTTTCGATTGGGTTTTTTCTTCCTGATAGGCCTTGGATTGTATGTTTCTTTTAATGATGTAATGCGGATTTTTTAATATTAGGATTTTACTTAAATGAAAGCAAGTGCTTACTTAATTCCCACAACGAAAGATGATCCACAAGATGCAGTTGTGGCCTCTCATAAACTGATGATGCGTGCAGGTCTTGTCCGTAAATCTGCATCTGGTCTTTATTCGTATTTACCTTTAGGACTACGTGTACTTAGAAAAATAGAGGCAATCGTCCGAGAGGAAATGGACAAAGCTGGTGCACTTGAGTTCCAACTCCCAATTTTAACTCCAAGCGAAATTTGGAAGGAGTCAGGACGATGGGACAAAATGGGCAAAGAAATGTTTCGTTTGAAAGACAGGCATAATAACGAAAGTTGCCTCGGACCTACTCACGAAGAATCGTTCTGTGTTTTGGTAAAACCAATGGTTCGTTCTTATAAAGACCTACCCATCAATGTTTACCAAATCCATACAAAATTTCGGGATGAAATTCGGCCTCGTTTTGGAGTGATCCGATCTCGTGAATTTACAATGAAGGATGCTTATTCGTTCCACTTAGATGAAGGCTCGTTAGACGAAACCTACCAAAAAATGCGCAAAACATACAGAACAATATTTGATCGAATGGGCTTGGTCACCATTCCTGTTCAGGCGGATTCTGGGAATATGGGTGGATCTGCCTCGGAAGAGTTTATGGTGGTATCCCCCATTGGGGAGGAAACTCTCACAATCTGCAATTCTTGCGGTTACTCTGGAAATATTGAAAAAACACCCGTTGTGGCGACAAATTCCGTCAACAAACAAAGTTTTGGTGCAGGAAAAGAAAAAATCCACACCCCTGGTAAAAAAACTATATTCGAAGTGGCTGAACATTTGGGCACAGTCGAGTCAAACTTAATGAAAGCTGTTGCGGTTTCGTATGATGGAAATTATGCGATAGTTTTTTTAGAGGGTGACCGCGAGTTAAATGAAAATAAATTAAAGAACTTTCTTGGTGCGAATGAGCTCCGGCCAATGGGAAACACTGAGCTTGAATCCTTTGGTCTCATTGCTGGTTTCATCGGTCCAAATTTTCCGAAGTCAGAAAAACTACATGTCATCGTGGATTCGCTATTAGACTGGAATTTTGGATATGTTTCGGGAGCTTGCGAAATTGATTACCATGAATCGGGAGTCAAATTATCGGATCATTTGAATAAGGACGGAGTTTCCATCGTAGATGTTAGCCAATCCAAAGTCGGTGACCCATGTCCTAACTGTGGTAAGGGGCTTTCGGCTGAAAAGGGAATTGAGGTAGGTCATATCTTTAAACTTGGAGGGAAGTATGCAAAGGCTTTTGGTATCTCTGTATTAAATGATAAAGGAAAAGCAACCACCACCACTATGGGTTGTTATGGAATCGGTGTAAATCGTTGTATGGCTACTGTCATTGAACAAAATAATGATGACAAAGGGATTCACTGGCCAATCTCAATTGCACCATTTGAAGTTTGTTTGGTGAGCATCGCAAAAAATCCCGAAGACATTGCAAAAATTGAAAACATTTACCAGACACTTACCAAAGCGGGTATTGAAGTGCTTTGGGATGATCGCGATTTGGGTCCTGGATTTAAATTTAAAGATTCGGAACTCATTGGTTTCCCCCTCCGTCTGACCTTGGGTAAGGGGTTTTTGGAAAAGGGTGAAATCACTATTTTGGAACGACAATCCATGACAGAAACAACCACTCAGTTCACAAACCCTGAAGATTTGGTTTCTCTCATCCAATCCAAATTGAATGAGCTTAGGAAAAAATTGGGAGAGTCGCCCCGTAGGTAATAAAAAATCAGAAACTAAAAAATCCTTTAAATTTTCTCCCGATAGGGAGGGAATTCTAGGTAAAAATCCCACCCTCCCTCCCAAAGAAGCAGTTTTCAGATCCAACCACTCCTATGGAATGGGAATATGGGCAAAAACCAAACTGGATATTTTGGCGAATTTGGTGGTAGATACTCTCCTGAAATTTTAACAGAAGCTTTGGAAGAGCTAGAGTCCACCTATCAGAAGTTAAAGAAAAGTAAAAAATTCCAAAAGGAACTTACTTATTATTTGCAAAACTATGTGGGACGACCAAGCCCTTTAACTTTTGCTGAACGTCTCACCAAACATTGGGGAGGTGCTCGAGTTTGGTTGAAACGTGAAGACTTAAACCACACAGGTGCTCATAAAATCAATAATGCTATCGGGCAAGCGCTTCTCGCTCGGCATATGGGGAAAAAACGAATCATTGCTGAAACAGGTGCGGGTCAACATGGCCTCGCAACAGCGACAGTTGGAGCCATGTTCGGTTTGGAAACAGTCATTTATATGGGTGCTGTGGATGTAGAACGCCAAAACTTAAATGCAAAAAAAATTGAGATGTTAGGTGCTAAAATTTTACCTGTGACTGCAGGGGAAGCAACTCTCAAAGAAGCCACGAGTGAAGCCATGCGAGATTGGGCGCTCAATGTAAAAACCACTCACTATATTGTTGGGTCTGCCATTGGTCCGCACCCTTTCCCTACAATTGTAAAAGATTTTCAATCGGTAATTGGAAAAGAGACAAAAACACAATTCAAAAAAATAAATAAAAAACTCCCCAATGCCATCGTTGCCTGTGTCGGAGGTGGATCGAATGCCATTGGTATGTTTGATGGTTTTATCAAAGACAAACAAGTGAAAATCTACGGAGCCGAAGCAGGTGGACTTGGCGCAAATCCTGGTGAACATTCCGCAACCATCACTTATGGTAAAACTGGATTTTTACATGGTACCAAAACTCTTATCATCCAAGATGAATTTGGTCAGATTGTTCCTGCACATTCGGTGTCTGCTGGCCTTGATTACCCAGGTGTTGGTCCAGAACATGCATATCTCGCAAAACTAGGACGTGTGGATTATCGTAAAGTTTCCGATGAACAGGCGTTAGAGTCATTTCTGGAAATCAGTAGAGTCGAAGGTATCATTCCTGCATTGGAAACAGCGCATGCTTTTTACATTGCCCGTTCAATCGCAAAAGAACTTGGTAAAAAGAAAGATATTGTTATCTGTTTATCGGGTAGGGGTGATAAAGATGTGACTGAGGTTTTGCGGCTATTAGGTGAAAAATCAAAATGAGTAAAATATCAAATTTATTTCAATCAGGGAAGATCAAATCGGCTTTTATCCCTTATTTCACTCTGGGGGATCCAAATTATGATAGTTCCATTCAGTTTGGAAAAACCATACTAGACAAAGGTGCGGATATTTTAGAACTTGGAATCCCTTTTTCTGATCCAGTGGCGGACGGTCCTGTCATACAAAGGGCAGTCACTCGCTCTTTAAAAAATGGATTTTCCTTTTCAGAACTCTTTCGAGTCACAAAAGAAATACACAGACACAAACCAGAAGTCCCACTTGTTTACCTTACCTATTTCAATCCAATTTATCATTGTGGTATCAGGGCATTTTTGAATTCAGCGAAGGAGTCGGGTATAGTGGGTCTTGTGATCCCCGACCTTCCTTTTGACACAAAAGAAAGTGAAGAATTGTTCGCAGAATTAAAAAAACGAGACATGGATTTGGTCCACCTAGTAACACCTGCTTCTACAAAAAAAAGAATCCAAGCTTTATCAAAAACTTCTTCGGGTTTTATTTATTATGTAACTTCTTTTGGCGTAACGGGCGAAAGGCGAGAGCTCTCTGTTGATTTAAAAGAAAAAATCCAATCGTTACGTAATCTTTTAAAACTTCCTATATGTGCAGGATTCGGAATTTCTACACCAGACCAGGCTTCTGAAATTTCCCAATATGCGGATGGGGTCATCATTGGATCCGCAGTGCAGCGAGTGATTGAGGAAAATGGCTCTAACCAAGATTTGGCGGTTCAGAAATTAGGAGACTATATTTCCTCAATTCGAAATGTGATGAAATGATGTAGAAAACTTCTTGCTCTGTTTTGTTTGTTGTGTAGGTTTTACCCACAATGAACCAAAAATCTAACCAGTATTTTGTTTTCTTTTTCGTTTTGGGTTTTATCGTCTTCCTATTCGGTTGTAAACGCCATTATATCCGTGAGGTGAATCCAAACGGAACTTCTGTCGTTGTAACAAAAAAAATCGCACTTGTTGGTTTTTATCCTTACCAATATAGTTCTTACACTTCGGGAAGGACAACCACAACGACGGCCACTTTGAATTATGAAGTACCCACACATCCTGGGTTTCAGTTTGGTAAACCCTTAGACCAAATTCCCTCGAATGGAATCGATGTGACTGTTCCTCCTGAAAGAGTGAAAGAGTTTGCAATGGCCTACCTCACCGAAGTGAAACGTTCCGGTTCAAAAGAGTTGGATAAAATGATCGAGGTAAAAGGTTCTGGAGATACATCTACTTTTCATTTAAAAAGTAGAGATGTGGACTATTATATAGTGGGTATCCATGGCCCTGCCTTTGACAAGGAGAATGGAGTGGAGTCTGTTTTGCAGATGCTTGCCACTTTCCATGTTTTTATTTTATCTGGTGGCACAATCCCTTACTGGAGTACAAAGGCGGCAAACACAGAATTTCATATCTATGATAAAAACTTAAATTTTATCACGAAAAAATCGTATCGGAATCGGTACACGGTTTTGAGTGCATGGTGGGGGAATGAAAACGAGGGGACTTTTTTTAAAGGAACCGACCCGAAATTTGCAAATAAAATCTACGAACCAGATGTGGCCGATTTTGCACTAGAATTACCGTCTCTCATTCAAAAATAAGTTTTTTTTGGACAGATTGTAAAAACATTTGAGTCTCTTTCAAAATCTTGGCAGAATGGTCGGAAATTCTCGAATTTGATAAGAGGCTCTATGTCCAACAAAGAAACAAAATCGTTATCGGTTTTGGACTACATCAGTTTAACCACAGCCATTTTAGGAACAGCAGGCGTTGTGGTTTCCGTCTTTATGACAGGTTGGGAATATGAATTTTCCTTCCTTCTCTTTGGGATGTTGCTTCTACTTGCATCTTCCTATTTTGTTTATAAAACAATTGAAAAACTTGCATCGGACAAACAAAAGACAGGTGCTTTGTGGCTTTCTTTTGTGATCGCTATATTCATGTACACTCTTGTCAATACCTTTCAACCTTTGAAAGATTTGGAAGAAAATTCCGTTTCCACTCGGTTTCAGTTTTTACGAGGTTCCAATACAAAAGTGGAAAGTGAAGGGGAAACGGGTCGTATCGAATACATACAGTTCCAACCTCCTGCTAAGGCACGTAAGGATATCAATATCATTGGTATCACAACAGAGTCTTTGGAAAAATTGCAAGGAACCTGGCCATTGCCTTGGAGTTATTACGCAAACATCATAAAAACGTTTAAAGATACTTCCAACATTCTCATGTTCGATATTTTTTTTGTGGATTATAAACCTGGCCAAACGGAAGAGATGGCGAATGCACTCAAAGAAAATCGAAACGTCCTCTTTGACTACCCTATGGAAACCAGTGCCGAGTCCAAAGAGGCTGTTCTCAATTTGGAACGTCGGATCGATATTTTAAGAAAGTTCCAATTAAAAAACGTCATCGATGAGAACGATCTTGGCATCTCTTGGGTGAAATTTCCACAACCACCCATCGAACCAATTGCAGAACTAGCGTCTGGTCTTGGTTTTGCGAACGTTAAAAAAGACGAATCGGGTCTCAACCGCAAAATGCCACTCGTCGTAAAGGTTTACAGTTCTGGCAAAGACCGCGAAACAGAGTACTTCCCATCGATTGACTTACTCATTGTTTGCCAATACTACGGCATTGATGTACAGAGAGATGTGGAAGTCAATATGGGGAAATATGTTAAACTTATGAATATTCCTCCCAAAATCATCAGAGAGTTCAATATCAAGGCACGAAAATTTGAAGAACGCGACGTGATGGCAAGGCCAAATGAAAACCGCGAAGTCATCATTCCCATCGATCTCGAAGGGCAGATGGAAATCAATTTTGTGGGTGGTCGTTATTCATTCAAACAAAACGAAATTTTTGAAGTCACAAATGATTGGTCTCCTGAATTATTGGAACAAAACCAAATCGACAATAAAATTTTTCTCGTGGCAATGTATTATGCGACTGGCCGTGGTGCTTCCAAAGACTCCCACTTATCTCCGTTTGGTGATATGTCCGGGATCGAACACCACGCCCATGCCGTCAATACAATCTTAAACCAAGAGTTTTTATCCACAGTTCCCAACTGGGGGATTTTTCTCATTTATCTGGGTTTGGGGCTAATGATTGGCTTTTTGCAACCAAGGGTAAAAACGCATATCGGTTTTGCCATTATGCTCACGCAACTTTTGGTTTATGGTATCATTGCTCTGTACATCTTCCAAGCCTTTGACCTCATCACAGTACTACCATCGGTCACAATTGAACAGATTGTGGTTTTTGTTGCCATCATCGGTTTTAGGATTTTGACGGAAGAAGCAAACGTAAAATACATCCGCCAAACCTTTTCTAAGTTCGTGTCCAAAGACGTTGTGGATGAACTCCTCAAACACCCGGACAATTTAGCTCTTGGTGGATCCAAACGAGAAATCACTATTTTTTTCTCAGATGTGCGCGGTTTCACGACCATATCGGAACAGCTTGGTCCTGAAGACCTAGTCAAACTTTTGAATGAGTATCTTTCTGCCATGACAGATATCATCATCGAATACAAGGGCACAATCGATAAGTACATGGGGGATGCGATCATGGCATTTTGGGGGGCACCTGTCCCACTCGAAGACCATGCCTATTATGCCTGTGTGGCTGCACTGGCTCAGTTGGATTACCTAAAGGTGCTCCAACAAAAATGGGCGGAAAGGAATGTTCCTGTCATTGACATTGGTTGTGGTTTGAACTCAGGGCCTGCTGTAGTGGGCAATATGGGTTCCTCTCATAGGATGGAATACACATGTATGGGTGATACCATCAACCTTGGATCTCGGTTGGAAGGTTCTAATAAAATGTACACCACAAATGTGATCATTTCAGAATACACATACGAAAAAGTGAAAGACCGAGTCATTGCTCGTGAACTTGATTTGGTTCGTGTAAAAGGAAAAACACAGCCTGTTCGGATTTACGAATTGATTGGAATCACTAACCCAGAAGATATGGAGAAAATGAAGCGGCCACTCCAAAAGGCGGCAACATGAAGATTCCATGCCATCTTATCCCTATCTTGACCAAATCCAATTCCCGGAAGATCTCCGAAAACTAGAGGAAAAGGATCTCCCAGAGGTTTGCCATGACCTCCGGGAGTTCATCATTGACACCTTGGCCCATGTGGGTGGGCATTTTGCAAGTAACCTCGGAGTTGTGGAGCTCACCGTGGCTCTCCATTATGCTTTCCAAACCCCAGTTGACAAATTGATTTGGGATGTGGGTCACCAAACCTATCCCCATAAAATTCTGACTGGTAGAAAAAAAGAACTCCCCACCGTACGCAAATGGGGAGGGCTTTCTGGTTTTCCCAAACGAGAAGAATCCGAATACGATTTGTACAATACGGGTCACGCAGGCACTTCCATATCCCAAGCTTTGGGCGAAGCTTGTGCACGAGATCTGCTAGGTAAAAACCACAAAGTTGTCGCTGTCATCGGGGACGCATCCATTGCCACTGGGATGGCTCTCGAAGCCATGAACCACGGTGGGCATATCAAACCTGATATGTTGGTTATTTTGAATGATAATTATATGTCTATATCCAAAAACGTTGGATCCATTTCAAATTACCTGAACCGAATTATCTCTTCGCAGGTTTATAACAAGGGCAAGGCGGCGCTTTACCAGTTTTTAAAATGGATTCCTCTCATTGGACCTGCATTGGAAACTTTGGCTCATAATATGGAGTCTAGTTTCAAACATTTTATGTTACGACCAGGTGGGCTTTTTCAAGATTTAGGATTTACCTATTTTGGACCAATCGACGGCCATGATGTGAACCGTGTGGTACAAATGTTACACAATGTAGCCAAAATCAAAGGCCCAGTTCTACTCCATGTCCTCACCCAGAAAGGGAAAGGTTACAAACCAGCAGAACAAGACCCTATCAAATACCACGGAGTCACCCCTTTCAATAAGGAAGATGGGAAGATGGCTGCTGCCGATTCTAATAAAATTGGTCTTTCCAAAATTGTGGGCAAAACGTTATCCCACCTAACAGAAAAAGATCCTAAAATTGCTGTCATCACACCTGCTATGATTGAAGGAAGTGGTTTGCGTGAGTATGCGGACAGGTTCCCAGGGCATACCTTTGATGTGGGTATCGCCGAACAACACTCAGTTGCTTTTGCCGGGGCAATGATGAGTGGGGGTGCCATTCCCTTTATGTGTATTTATTCTACCTTTTTGACTCGTGGCCTTGACCAAGTTGTAGAAGATGTTTCGCTCATGAACCTACCCGTACGTTTTGTGATCGATAGGGCAGGCATTGTTGGGCCAGACGGAGAAACCCACCAAGGGTTGTCTGACTTAGGTTATTTGGCAGGTTTGCCGAATATGGACATCATTGTTCCAAGTTCAGCGCAAGACATCATCGACAGTTTGCATTTTATGAAATCCTACGAAACTCACCCCATTGCCATTCGGTTTCCAAAAGACAATGGTGATTTAAGGTATTTGAATTTTGATTCACCAAATACCATAAGACCAGGTACTGCACGACTTGTGCAAGAAGGGAAGGATGTTTTGTTACTTAGCATTGGTTCTATGCTCGAAACGGCAAAATCCACCGCCAAAGAATTGGAAGGTATGGGTAAGTCCGTGACCATCATCGATTTATTTTGGTTAAGACCTTATGATAAGGATCTGGTACACACCCAAATAAATAAAAACAATTGTTTTGTGATTATGGATGAAAGTTACCTCCATGCCGGGGCATCGGGTTATTTGCTAAATGAAATCCCAGCTCAGTATTTATCCAAATTCATCAAAACCTTTGCTTTGCCCCAGGAACCCATCCACCACGGGGAACGTACACAAATTTTAGAACATTACGGATTGACGGGTTTTTCCATTGCTAAGGAATTATTTCTTCTCCTTTCAAAATAAGTTTTTAAGGAGATTTTTGGGTCTTCCGAAAATGAAAGAAAACAACGAGGATCTCATTGTCTTCTGAAACATTTATACAATCTTTTGATTTGGCCAAAGAATACTTCCGAAAAGGCGACCTAGACCGCGCAGAATTTTACCTCCGCAATTCACTTGAATTGGAGGAGAGAGAAGAGGTGTTTTTTTATTTGGGGCTCGTACAAAATGCCCAAGGAAATTGGGGCGATGCACTTTCTTCTTATTACAAAGCAGTCACTCTCAATCATGAATACGGCAACCCATGCAACGAAATTGGGGTTCTACTCCTTCGTATGGGAAAAGACAAAGAAGCTGTGTATTGGTTGAAAAAATCGGTTCGCTGTGAACAAAACGACGCTCCTCATATTTCGTATTTTAATTTGGCAACATTATATAAACTTTGGAACAGGCCAGAAAGGTCGTTACAATATTTACACAAAGCACTTAGTTTGAAGGAAGATTTTACCGAAGCACAAAAACTTTGGTCGGAATTGAAATCAGACGAAACAACCTCTGCGTAAAAATTAAATGTCTCGGGGGATGGCCACTTCGGTTTCTCCCGTAAATTTCGGTATCTCCATTTCAGTGTCACCTAATTTTAGTTCAACGCCTGCGTCTGTTTCTTCCAAGAACATAGATAAATCCTTAGCTGCATTCCAAGTGAATCGGTAGTAAATTTTCTCTTCCTTCGCACGTCTTCCCAAAAGTCCACCATCCTTTGTTTCATACACTTCGAATTCGCCAAATTCGTAACTATTTCCGTCATCGGTTTCAAACATAAGTGAATTGTCTTGTTTCGTTACGTGTAGGACATGGCAGGGAAAACCATCAATCCGGAGATAACCGTTTTCAGAAAGTTCACCGAAGGTATTTTCAATGTAAACACCTTTCGAATCTCCATGTAGATTGGCGCGAAAGTATTTTAAGATTTCTTCTTTGTCTATTTCCATACCCCGAAACATCCATTTGTCATCGGGCGTGATATGAATTTCAGAATCAAACTTTCTTGGTGCCATAAACCCTCATTTATTACGGTATGCATATCCTTTCCAAAAGGGCAAAACAGATTTTTGTTTGTAGGAATTTGTTGTGTGACCGCGTGTGTCCATGGTTTCGTAAGACATACTATCCACTAGGGTTTGTTTTTTTTCTGTAATCCAAATGCCATCCATTTTGCGTTGGAAAAGTTCACGTTTGATCGCGGGTTCTAACTCCTCCCATGAGGATCCTTGGGCATTTCGTATCACCACTTCAGCCATGATCTGGAAATTTTGGCTCGGTCTTTCCCTTTTTATTTCTACTTCTTCCCAAGTTTTTTTCCGATAATTCGCATAATGCGGTGAATACTCCGGTTCTGGGATGAATTCTAGTGTAGAACATGCAGTCACCAAAAAAAGACATAGAATCTTTAAAATTTTAAGGCGCATTTATATCCTTTAGACAAAAATATGCTATACATTGTTTGAAAAGCCATAGGATAAGAAAAGACAAATAGGTTTAGGCACCCAGCTTTCATGGAAGAAACAGATATAGGGAAACGTAAACGGGAAAATGTATTAAAGATTGGATTTTCTACCTTGGATGAAATCGAAGACAAGGTGAAGGCTTTCCGTGTGATGAACCAAAATGCCGTCAAAAAGCGCTATCTCATTACCCGTGATCCCGTTTTAGACCCGCAAGGTAAGGTTCTCCTCGCAAAGGCTCAGGAAATTGACGTATCTGCGGCTAAATTGCTCCGTAGGCATTTTAAGGGAACCGATCTATTCAAAGTTTTCCAACCAGATGAGGGGCTTGTCATCATTTCCGATATGTCCACAATGGAAGGAGTGTCCTTCTCTATGGACATTGTGACACAAATCATGAACTTGGGTGGTGGTGCCTACGAGGGTTTCATTGATCGTGTGGATAGTTTTGAAGATTTCATTGGCCTTCTAAAAAAGAACCTTTTCCCTCGGATGATCATTGTTGGTTACCTACCAAAAGAAAAAATCCAAAATGAAATCATCAATTTTGTGAAAGTCAAACGATTGGACAATTATCTGCGCACACTTGAACTCACACATTCTGTTTTCAAACCAGCGGCTTATTTTCCCAAAATCAAACAGGTCAACATCTCCCAAGAAGACCCCAAATCTTGGGGTCGGTTTGTTGTGGAGATCGTGCGCGAATACACAAGACCTTATTTTGTAGAAGAAGTGTAATTTCTTACACTTCGTAAAATATCAAATTTTCATAGAGTTCTTTTGGCAGGTTGCCACTGGCGTCCATGTATTTTTTGTATTTATTTTCGAATTCCTTGTGTTGGCGGGTTCGGATGTTTTTGAAACGGTTGTGCAATTCAGAATACGCAGGTTGTGTGCAAACTTTCTCTCTAATATTTTTATGGAAGGGGATATGCCTGTAAAATATCGAACGAACCACACGGTTTACCCTTTGTACACCTTCTGCTTCATAACGAATCCACATGGCGTAATCGTATGCAAATTTGTCTCGATCGGTTCGGAAACGTTTGAATTCGGACGATATTTTCTCTTTGAGTTCAGGAGATAAATCCTTACTTTTTTTGTAAAATTGCACATAATCTGTGTAATCCGCAGTAATGGATGGAATGCCCACATTGTTCCAGTCTGGACCCAAAATATTTTTACAGAGTTCCCAACGGAAAGCCGCGATTGCTTCCAACATAAAGGTTTTTAAATCACCAGTCACAAAATGAGGGATACTGATGCGACCTTTGGATTCTTTTGATCCACTCCCACGAAAAATCGATAGATCTTGCCACATCATGATTTTGGGGCCAATGGATGGCACTAGGATAAAGTCTGGAATGATCGAACGTTGGATGAATTCGCTTTTGATTCCAATGTCTTCGTTCCTATAAATGACTTCACGGTTGAAGGCAGTATAATCAATTCCCAAAATGTATTGTAGTGCTTTTTCCACATCCTCTTTCGAAACAAAACATTTTTCGAGAGGGATTGTGATATGGTATTTTGTCAAAATAGGGAAATGGCTCGCAATGTTACCAGACGTTAACCGAACATTTGGTTCGTACATGGCGGATACTTCATATCCAAGACGAGCATCCCCTGTGTCATAATCTGGTGGGATGTCTTTTTCTGATTTGATACCTGAATCTTTTAAATCGAGTTTTAATTTTTCGAAGAAGGTTTGGCCAAGTTCATCAACAGAAGTGGGAACCTCTCTTGAGTAAATTTTTTCGAGCCAATCTGTACCATAATGGATGGGCGCACTAGGATTCGTGTCTTTTTGGTATAAACGCCCAGTGAGTTCAACGATATGTCCTTCATCGAGTAAGGATTCATCGAAGTAACCATAACGTAACATAAGCTCAACGGCCTTTGGTGCTTGTTTGCCTTCACGTAACCACTTTGCGAAAGATTTTTTATACACTTCCCAATAGGTTTTGGCAATTGTACGTCTGATTTTACGGTTGTCAGGTTCTGGATCTAATGGGTTTTTGAATGATTTTAATTTGACCATCAAAGTGGAAAATTCTTTTACCGATTCAGGATCCACTTGAGAATAATTGAGGATTTGACTTGCCGAATTCAAAAGTTCTGTTTTTAAAGCAGCTGTGTCAATACCTGCTTTGATATTATCTCCCCCCGCTGCAATGACATCGTCTCTTTCTTTTTTGGCCGATAATTCATGCGCATATTTAGAATTTAACTCTTTTTGTTTTGTATCAAGCTTATCTAAACTGTTTCCTACTCCGGCAAATTGAGATCCAAAAATTTGTTTGAATTCTTCAAGTAACATCATGGATTTTTTATATGCCCACTCAGTGAGGGGAAGTATGGTCGTTGATGGAATTGTCGAGTAACCAGTGCTAAATAGATCGAGGGTCAAGTTGTATTTTTCGATCAGTGAGTTTTCTCCCGAAAACATTACATTCAACAATTCAACGAGATCGCTCGTCTCTTTGTGGAGGATATCAAAAAGTTCGCGGTAAGTTTTAACATAACTTTCTGCTGCACTTTGCAGTAGGCTTGGGTCGGCTTCGAACAGAGCTTGGGATATTTTTGGATTCACCGCAAGTATCTTTCGGATAAAATGAAATTCGGCATCGTTCCATTCGACTATATCGCTGTAATCTCTTTCGAAAAATTCGCCATGGTCTTCTTCTAAAAATGTGATGTTGGGAGTGTCTGGTAAAATCCCCCCGTGTTCTTGGAAACCAGCCAGATTATTTCTGATTGATCGCATAACAGGATCAATGATATTTTCGTCTCTAGTGATAAGACCACCAGGAGTTACGTCACTGAAAATAGATGGGTTGAGAATGTAATACACTGCTCCCAAATTATCATTTGTTTGTTGGAATTTTGCGGTGAGACCTTTGATGGCAATGACTCGTTTATAAAGTTCTCCAATTTCTTTGAGTAAGGTTCTCACGGCCATCACCCCAACAGAAACTTTGCTTGTGAGTGTTTTTTTGGCGTTTGCTTGGTTCATCACATAGGTGGAAAGCACACAGGATGTTTTCGCCCTGATTGTGTAGGGGTATGCATTTCCTTCCAAAAGGGCAAAAATCCCTGGAGTGAGGTTGGCTCCTTCTAAACTGTACAAAACAAGACTGATTTCTCCGAGAGTGGCTTCCACACGGACAGAGCCTTCGTGTAAAATGTTCAATGAGTTTGCGGATTTGCCGCCGATGAAAAGGACTTCACCTGGATTGACTGGGATCTTTTGGTTATTTTTACTGGTATCTAAGGGCATTTTTTATTTCGTTTTGGAAATTTCTGATTCCAACAAAACCTAATAATGATTCGCCAAATTGCAAAATACTTTTTAGAAAAATAAATCATGTTGAAGCCCCAAACTGCAAATCCCCCAAAAAAAGAGATATTTGTGCCTGGAGACAAATCCATATCCCACAGATCCGTCCTATTTTCGTCCCTGGCAAAGGGAAGTTCGGAAATTTTAGGGTTTTTGGAGGGTGAGGATCCACTTTGTACCATGTCTTGTTTCCAGGCCTTAGGTGTGGGATTCGAAAAAAAAGGGCCAGGAAATTATTTTGTGACGAGCCCAGGCAAATTTGGCCTCCGGGTGCCTGAAAAAATTTTGGATTTTGGAAACGCAGGGACTGGAATTCGCCTTTCGGCAGGTCTTCTGGCAGGCCTCCCTCAGATGGAAGCCATACTCACAGGGGATGTTTCTCTTTGCAAACGACCGATGGCGAGGATCCTCGACCCGCTGAATGCGATGGGTGCCGATGTAAAATCGGTAGAGAATAATGGTCGGGCTCCGCTCCAGATCAAAGGCAAACAATTATCCAATTACCAGTACGAAAGCCCCATTGCTTCTGCACAAATCAAAAGTGCTCTCGTTTTTGCAGCGCTCTCTTCAGGGATCCAAATCGAATACGCCGAGAAAGAACTTTCACGCGACCACACAGAAAATATGATTCGGTTTTTGGGCGGGAACATAGAATACAAAACTCCGCTTCATTTTATTTTAAAGCCACCTTTCAGTTTTGAAGGAACAAAGTTTGTCATCCCAGGCGATCTTTCGAGTGCATCTTTTTTTATCGTCTTTGCGCTTTGTGCAAAAGGAGAACCTGTTTTAATTAAAAATGTTGGTTTAAATCCTTCTCGGATTGGCATTATACAAGTGTTACGTTCTATGAATGGTAAAATAGAAATTTTATCTCCACGTCAAGAATGTGGCGAAGACATCGGCGATTTACTTGTGTATCCATCAAAACTCAAACGAACTACCATAACTGAAGATTTGATTCCTTCTATCATTGATGAAATTCCTATCCTCACCATAGCTGGTTTGTTTTCAGAAGGGGGTTTTAAAATTTCTAAAGCAGAAGAATTGCGAGCAAAAGAATCAGACAGAATCCAATCGATGGTATCCAATTTAGAAAGACTCGGTGTTTCTGTGAACGAATCACAAGATGGATACGAATTTGGCGAATTAAGTGAGATCAAATCCTGCGCGATTGAAACTTTTATGGATCACCGCATTGCTATGAGTTTTGCTATTTTATCTAAGTTAACTAATGTTAATTTGAGTTTTGATGATACAAGTTGGGTAGATACAAGTTTTCCTGGATTTTTTGACATCCTAAAAAGTTTTTAAATAGGAAAACAAATTTGGAATTTGGTTCCATTCAAATTTTGGATAGAGAGTTTGCCTTTCAATTGTTTTGTGAGCATTTTTACTAGGTTTAAACCAAAACCTTCGGAGTTTTCCAAATCAAACGAATTTGAAAGCCCAGATCCATTATCTTCGATTTCTAAGTAAAAATTTGTTTCGTTCGGGTAGGCGAAGATAGAAACTTCCCTACCTTCTGTTTTCTCTTTGAATGCGTATTTCATAATATTGGTAAGAAGTTCATTCGTAATGATTCCAATCGGTTGTAATTTATCAGATCTAAATCTTGTGGGGTGGATATTTTTTCTTACAGAAATTTCATTTCCAATCGGATAAATGGATAAAATTTCTTCCACTAGAGGGACTAGGTATTTATCGAGAGCCAAATCATTAAATCCAAGCTCCATATAGAGTTTGTCATACAAAAGTCCCATGGTTTTGATTCTGCCTGCAGCATCCTTTAACACTGTGACTGCTGCTGGATCTACCATTGTTTTGGATTGGTAATCTAGGAGAGTGAACATAACACTCATATTGTTTTTGATTCGGTGGTGGACTTCTTTTAGAATGATTTCTTTTTCAATTAATAACGATTCAACTTCGTTTGTCTGTTTGGTTTTTATTATGGCAATGTTTAAAAGATTGGCTACACCTTCAATGAGTTCAACATCTTCCTTTTTGGGAAAACAGGGTGTTGTATGATAAATGGCAAAGGTAGCAATGCAGCCATCATTAGGTGATATAATTGGTTCTGACCAACAAGATTTTAGACCCGCCTCCAGTGCCACGTCTCTGTAATCCTTCCAGTAGGGGTGGGTGGCAATGTCCTCCACAACCACTCGCTTTTTCAAATACGCAGCAGTCCCACAAGAACCCTTTCCCTCACCGATTTCCACACCTTCAATCGAATCATTATAAAATTTCGGCATGTTTGGACAAGCACCCAATTTTAAACGATTGTTTTCGATGAGAAGGATTGTGCATATCATCTCAGGATTGAAAGATTCTATGCCTTCTACAATCTTAAGTAGAATTTCTGAAAATGGGGTTTGGTTTACCAATTGTTCCAGGATCGAACTCCGAAAACTTTCAAAGTTAGCGATTCGTTTTAAATCACGATTTTGGTTTTCGAGGTTCATTGGATAATTTTGTTCCTAATTTTGATAGAACCTATTCGAATTTTTTTGCCTTGTCAAGGTCAAATTTATCGTTTACCAGAAGTTAGCCTCTAGTCAATTTCCTCTGGACGAATCGTTCAGGAGAAGTCCCCTTGTCCAAAAGGAAATAAAAATATGAATGTTGAGCATGTCATTGCACTGGATGGACCAGCTGGCTCTGGAAAAAGTACAATTGCAAGGTTACTCGCCCAAAAACTAGGTTATTTGTATTTGGATTCAGGGGCGTTTTATCGGGCTCTAACGCTTGCTATTTGGGAGGAGTTCCAAAAAACAAGTGAAGAAGAATCAAAATTCCCATTTTATGCAGAAAAATTAGCAGATGCTTCTTTACTCGACCGAGACAAATCTGAGTTTGGGTTTTCTGTTTCAGCAGTTCCCATCGTTTGTGAACTTTCTTCTAAAGGCGAAAACCAAATTTTCCTTGGGAAAAGAGACGTGACTGAAAGTATCCGTGACCCAGAGATCACAAAAAAAATCCGCTACATCGCACCTAGGCGAGCTTTTCGTGAAATCGTCAACCGCCATATCCGCGAATTTGCGAAAAAACACAAATTGGTGATGGATGGACGGGATATCGGGACGGAAGTTTTCCCAGATTCTAAATTTAAGTTCTTTTTGACCGCTTCTGTGGAGGTCCGCGCAGAACGTCGTTTTGCCGAATTGCAGAAAAAAGGCTTCAAAACCGAGCTCGCCCATATCAAAGAGGAAATCATTGCCCGCGACGAATCTGACACAACCCGAGTTGTGGCTCCCCTCAAACAAGCTCCTGACGCAAACCTGATTGACACGAGCACCCTCGACACGGAAACTGTCCTAAATACTATCCTGTCCAAGGTTTCACCCTCTGGGCAAATCTAAGTTTTGTATCCCGGTAACCATTGAATTCAACCAACCCATCCTCCCCCAAAAATGAGACCACTTCCTTCGGAGAACTTCTGGAAAAGTGGGAATCGCAGTCGCAGGCACAAGAACAAGAGAACTCCGCAAACAAAGGAACTCTCATCGAAGGAACCGTAGTCGACGTAATCGGTGACACAGTTTTCCTCGATATTGGAGAAAAACTCGAAGCTCGTGTTCCTCGTGAAGACTTTTCAGAAACACCAAAACGTGGTGAAAGGGTCAGTGCGATCATCAAGAAGAGGGTAGACGGTTATTGTGTTCTCTCCAAAAAAGAAGCCGACCAAAGAGTTGGTTGGGAAACCATCAAAGACGCAAGCGTCAACGGATACCCACTTTCTGGCAAAATTGCTGGTGAAGTGAAAAACAAAGGTTATCTCGTTGAAAGCGAAGGCATCCAACTTTTCCTCCCAGCATCACACGTTGGGGTTCGTTTTAAAGAATCCACAGAAGGCGGAAAAGAGTTCCAATTCAAAATCATAGAATTGAATGAAAAAACAAGAACGGGTGTTGTTTCCCGTAAAACTCTCCTTGATGAAATCAACGGTGAAAAATGGGAAGAGTTGCTCGAAAAAGTAAAAGTAGGCGACAAAGTGACTGGCAAAGTTGTGAAAATAGCCAACTTTGGAGTTTTCCTTTCTGTTTATGAAGTGGTGGGTCTACTCCGCCAAAACGATATTTCTTATAAAAAATTTGCTCCATTCAAACAATATTTCCAAATTGGTGCGGAAGTGGAAGTGATCGTTCTCGAAGTTGATAAAGAGAACAATAAACTTTCCCTTGGCATCAAACAGTTGTATGAAGATCCTTGGGGTTGGGCAAAAAAAGAACTCGAAAAAGGGATGGTTGTGCGAGGGATCGTTACTTCTCTCACCAATTTCGGAGCCTTTGTGGAACTCAAAGAAGGTTTGGAAGGCCTTATCCATACAACCGAACTTTCGTGGGCAAAAAAACCGCCACACCCGAAAGACGTTTTGAAAAAAGGACAAGAAGTTGATTCCGAAATTTTGGACATCGACTTTGAAGCTAGACGCCTTTCTCTTGGACTCAAACAATTATTGCCAAACCCGTGGGATGCACTCTCGGCCAATGTCCGTGCTGGAAATGTTTTGGAAGGTAAAATCACTGGAATCACCAAATACGGTGCTTTTGTCGAAGTGGAAAGTGGGATCGAAGGTCTCATCCATATATCCGACATCACTTGGGACGAAAAAGAAAAGAATCCACTCGGCCTTCTCAAAAAAGGTCAGTCGGTTGAGTATAAAATTTTAGATGTGAACTTGGATGCACAACGGATCAGTTGTGGTCTCAAACAACTTTCTGAACACCCTTATGAAGCACTCCGCAAAAAATACCCACCAGGTACTCTTGTAGAAGGAAAAGTGAAATCGATTGTGAGTTTTGGTGTATTTGTTGAAGTGGAACCAGGTTACGAAGGTTTGGTGCACATTTCTGAAATTCCAGATGGTCGCAATATAAAACTGGAAGATCTTTATAAAGTGGGCGAACAAGTGAGAACTGTGGTTGTTAAAATTGAACCTAACAATAAGAAAATTTCACTCTCCATTAAAGATTTTGATAAAGCAGTAGAACGAGAAGAAATGGCGAAATACATGAAGGAAGACAACCAACCTTCACGTGAATCCATTGGATCGTTTATGAATCTCAATCAAAATCGTTAAGGTTTATGGATAAGTTTCACAAAAAGAACGCTATCGACAAAAAAAAAGAAGCCGAACTCATTCAAAAGGATGAGTTCGCTGATTTTGAAGGTTCCAAGTCTGAACTTATATTTTTAAAGTTCACACATTTTTTGGTTCGGAACCGAAAGAATGTGTTTATTTCCATAACGGTGGCCATTGTTTTGCTCGCTTCCGTCATTGGGTTTTTTGAGTTTAGGGATTACCAATTCCAAAAAGAAACCGTTGCTTTAGAAGATCTAAAAATTCTAAACCAAAAGAACAAATTGGATCTGGAAAAACAAATCCAAGGTTTAGAAGTATTCCTTAAAGAACAAAACACAGGTAAGATGGAGCTACGAGTTTGGAAGGATCTCTCCAAACTCCACGCCGAAAAAGGTGAGTTTGGTAAAGCTGCAGAATACCTAGAAAATGCTGGTAAACGAATCGATTCTCCAAAAGAAATGAAAGGTCTTTATTTTTACATCGCTGGCAATTACCGCGAACATGAAAACAATCTTGCAAAGTCTTTGGAAAACTACCAAACTGCTTCGGTAGTTTTGGAAACATCTCGTGAGTTGAATGGTTTTAAGGCATGGTCCTATTACCAGACAGGACGTTTGTTTTATCTCACAGGAGACAAAACGAAGGCTAAAGAATTTTTAGAAAAATCTCTCAAACTGGAAGGGGCAGAATCGCAAGATGATGTTCGTTTGCTTTCTAGTTACCTATTACTGAAACTCGGGAAAACTTGAAGTCTATGCTCACGCTTGCTCTCCCAAAAGGCAGGCTGGCAGAAGAAAGTGCCGAGCTTTTGCAGTCCAAAGGCTGGCTTAGCGGCTCCATTCCTGAAAATTCCAAAGAACTCACATTTACATCCTCGGACGGGAAGCTCCGTCTACTTTTTGTTAGATCACAAGATGTTTGCACCTATGTTGAAGAAGCGGCCGCTGATGCAGGGATTGTTGGATGGGACATAATCAAAGAAGGTGGTTACGATCTCATTGCCCCCGTGGATTTAAAACTCGGAGCCTGCCGACTCTCTCTTGCCGGTCATTCCGATTTTGATCTTTACGCCAAAAAATCCAAAGTGCGGGTTGCCACAAAATACCCAAACCTTACGAAAGATTATTTTTTTTCAAAAGGGATTTCTTGTGAGGTGATCAAACTCTATGGATCCATCGAACTTGCACCCATTGTGGGACTTTCGGACTGTATTGTGGATTTGGTGTCTACAGGCGGAACTCTCAAGGCGAATGGGCTGAAAGAAATTGAAGCCATACTCTATAGTACGGCAAGGCTTGTTTGCAATCGATCTGCATTTTACCATAAACATTTGGAACTTCGTTCACTTATTGAAAGCTTAGAAAATTAAATGGATTGTTTTCCAAGTGGATTCCTGGATCATAGTAAAAATCAGTTAGAATTCCATAGAGGATAGCCATGGCAGTCCCCAAGAGACGTAAATCAAAATCGAAAGTTAGAACTAAAAGAGCCCATCATGCGATAGGCAAGCCTAACTTGAACCCTTGTTCCAATTGTGGGTCGTTCATTCTTTCCCACCGTGTTTGCCCTTATTGCGGTTTTTATAAGGGAAAACTAGTTGTAGCCCAAAAAGTTAAAAAAACAGCAGAAGAAAACTAACCTTTATGTGGGTCGCCGTGGACGCGATGAGCGGAGATTACGGCCCGGAAGGTATTGTGGAGGGCGCTGTCCTCGCAGTACGGGAACACGGCCTTTCTGTGTGTTTGGTCGGCGACGAACAAGAGTTATTAGACATATTATTGAAATTTGACTATGATACGGAAAAAATACGTATCATACATTCGTCCGAAATTATCGGTATGAACGATTCTCCATCCATTGCCGTAAGAGCAATGGAAGATTCCTCAGTTGTAAAAGCAGTCAGACTCGTTGCAGACAAAGAATGTATAGGTGTATTTTCACCAGGTAATACAGGCGCTACGATGGCAGCTGCATTATTACATTTAGGTCGTTTACCTGGTGTTTTGCGGCCTCCGATTGCAGCACCCATTCCAAGAGAAGAGGGTCCTCCTGTTTTATTATTGGATGCAGGTGCCAATGTAGATTGTAAACCCGAATATCTAGCTCAGTTTGCGGTTATGGGTGAGATTTACTCAAAAGAATTGTTTGGTTTGGTTAAACCCAAGGTAGGCATTTTGTCCAATGGCGAAGAGGACAAAAAAGGCAATGCGGTTACGATAAAAACTTTTGATCTCTTAAAAAAACTTCCTTTTAATTTTATCGGAAATGTAGAAGGAAGGGATTTGTATGGAAGTGGGAGAGATGTCGATGTTGTTGTTTGTGATGGATTTACAGGCAATATTGTTCTAAAAGCCACAGAAGGTTTGGCAAAATCAATTTTTAACGTATTACGAAACTCCATTCGCCAATCCAGTCTTGCTCAAACAGGCGCTTTATTATTAAAATCAACATTCAATGCTGTAAAAAAAAGATTGGATTACGCTGAATACGGCGGAGCTCTGCTTCTTGGTGTGGAAGGTATTTGTATGATTGGTCACGGTTCCTCGAATGCCTTGGCAGTCAAAAATGCAGTTAGAGTGATATCAGAATGTGCAAAACTGCAATTGAATGAACAAATTAAAGCCAATCTTGCAGAATACAAGCTATTGTTAAATGATAGTGGTGGTAGTTAGGATTTATAATTTTAAAAATTGTAAACGAAAAGGGGAAAAACAAAATGATCAATTTATCAGGTAAAACAGCCATCGTAACAGGTGGAGCGAGAGGGATTGGTAAGGCAACTTGTTTGAAACTAGCAACTCTTGGAGCGAACATTGTTGTTGCAGACATGAATCCAGAAGCAACCAATGCCACCGCAGAAGAACTCAAGTCAAAAGGTTTTAAAGCAATTGCTGTCGTTGCCAATGTTTCTGTGGAAGAAGATGCGGTAAAACTCATTGATGCTGCAAAAAAAGAATTTGGTTCTGTTGACATTTTGGTAAACAACGCAGGGATCACTCGTGATACACTCCTTATGCGAATGAAAAAAGAGCAGTGGGACTCTGTTATTGCAGTGAACCTAACAGGAACTTACCTTTGCACACAAGCTGCAATCAAAGTGATGATGAAACAAGAAAATGGTGGATCTATCATCAACTTATCTTCAATTTCTGGCGAAAACGGAAACATTGGACAAACAAATTATTCTGCATCCAAAGCGGGTGTGATCGGTTTTACCAAGGCTGTGGCATTAGAACTTGCATCGCGTAAAGTGAGATGTAATGCGATTGCCCCAGGTTTCATCGCAACTGAAATGACAGAAGCAATCCCTGAAAATATCAGACAAGGTATGGTCCAAGCGATCCCACTCAAACGTGCTGGTCTTCCTGAAGATATCGCAAATGGAATTGCTTTCCTCGCATCGGATGCATCATCCTTTATCACGGGTCACGTGCTTGATATCAACGGTGGTGGTTTCCTTCCAGGTGGCGGTCACTAAGATTCAGATTAAAATTTGTTTTGGATCGTATCATTCATATGTATCCAAAAAAAAGAAAATACGATAACCCCTCGCTTCCAAATCAAGGATTTGAGGGGTTTTTTTATTTTGTTTTCGGAACCAACAAAACTAGAACCAAAACCTATTTTTTTCTCCTACCTACTGGAGAAAAATATGTCTACAAAACCAAAACTCTACCAAATTTTAGAAAAAGCCCATATCGATGCGAAAATCGGAGTTGAAATCCAAGACTGGATCGTTGATACTATTTCCGAGAAACGAGACCAAGGCATGAACTTCTTCCAGGAAACAAAGATTCTACCCATACAGCAAGATTTGAAAATGGGTTTTGACTCTATGCGGGTCGAAATGGATCAAAAGTTCGAATCCATGCAAAGCATAATGGACCAAAAGTTCGAATCCATGCAAAGCATAATGGACCAAAAGTTCGAATCCATGCAAAGCATAATGAACCAAAGGTTTGAATCCATGCAAGCTGTAATGGATCAAAGATTTGAATCCATGCAAGCTGTAATGGATCAAAGATTTGAATCTATGCAAGCTGTAATGGATGCTCGTTTTTTATCTCTGGAAAAACGGTTGGATGCTACAAACTTTTCCATTCGTATCCTCGGTGTACCCATTGTGGGCGCAACAATTGGTGGACTCGGAGTTGTTTTTTTGCAAATTTACGAGAGGTTGTTCGGATGAGGAAGAAAATTCCCGTGAATGCAACTGTAAATTTGCAGATTCAGTTTATTTTTTTTTAAGTGTTCTCGATTGGTAAGAAAATGCCCGGGGGATGTCCTCGGTTTGAACCATTCCTTCGAATTCATTTCCATAAAATTTGATTTCTTCAAGCAGGTTTAATACTTCTGGCAAACTCGATTTTGGAATCAGAAGGTCTGCAGAGTCCCTCGCTGGCGTGTATTCGACTTCATTTTCTCTGGCGGAGCTAGATAATTCTAAAATTTTGTTTTTAGAAATTGTAGAACTCCCAACACCCGCCTTACGCAGTACAGACAGTACGGTTTCAATTGTCCCCTCGCTACAATTTAAATGAACATTCACTCCATTAAAATAATTTCTTAGTCTTGCTCCAGAGCGAAATTGGTTGGATTTTTTCCTCCATTCCATATTGCCGTGCAAAAGGTCGAGAGCAGAAATAATTTGGTCGATACTAGCAGTTTGTTTTGTGTCTTCGAGGCTCAGTTTTGTATTGAGTAACCCACGTTTGATGGGATATTCGAAAATAAAACCCCTTCCCGGGAGGTCCAATTTCCCAATATCAATGATAAAGTCTAGAACATACTCTGCATCAGATGTATGAACACAGAGTTTTAAAATTTCTTTTTCTTTGGGAATGGTGATTCTTAGTAAGCCCAACCGGTCTCTGATTCCAGTACCTGTTCCATAACTTATGGTTGGAACTCCAATGCCATTCTGGAGTAGCGAACGTGATATGGAATCGGCGCTCCCTCTGGGTAAAATGCAAAAAATTCCAGTAAGATTCGAAAATCCAAAAGCTTTGGTTTTTTTTAAAGAATGGATCTCTCGTTTAACGACTAGTGCAGAAAAAATAGGGTGGATTAGTGAGATCTCCTCCGAATATATTGAGCCATGTCCTGGTAAATTTAATTCAGCTGATTCCTTAATAAGGTTCATAATCCAATCTTCAGATTTTGGTTCCACTAAAATTTCCAATATGGATACGGGTGTATCTAAAATTGGATGGTTTCCATAAAAGTCAAAAACTAGACGCCCACGTTTTTTTAAGATCGGGTACCTGCCTGCTTCAAGGCGGACATATTGTACGCCATTTTGGGCTAATTTCTGGAGTGTCCTTTCTACAAGATCTCTATGGATAATTGCGGAAATTCGTAATACAGATTCTCTTTTCATTTCTGTACCGTCACATGTTCGTTTTCTTTTAGTGAAAGTCTTCTCGATTTTTCGATCCATAACCCCATAAGAAGTACTGATAGGATAGGAAATATGGATGCGGAGGCTAGTATCCCAAAACCATCTACTGTTCCTAGTTGGGTTCCTATTCCAAGCCCCATGGCGATGACAAGAGGTACAGTAATTGGCCCTGTGGTTACACCTGCACTGTCCCAAGCGATATCAATGAATTCGGGTTTACTAATGGATGTTAAAAAAAGAAGAACCAAATAGCTGGGAACGATGATCCAAACCATCGGAATTTCAAGTATAACCTTTGTCATGCCAAGAAGTGTGCCAACACCCACTCCCAAGGCAACTGTTTGGATGAGTTTTGATTTTTTAAATGTACCAACCGTTGTGTCTTCCACTGTTGTTCCGAGTGCAGATAGTGCTGGTTCAGCGAGAGTTGCGCTAAAACCCAAAAAAAATGCAAAACCTAGGACAACAAAATACCCGAGTAAATTATCCTCTTTGCCAAATAATGGACCATGAATAGGCACATATTCATATATGTTTTTATCTTTTTGGTAATTTTCTTTTTGGTAGGGTATGACTGTGTATGATTTTCTTTCTTTTAAATAAAAAAATTCTTCTTCTTCACCTTCTTCATTTAAAGCCTTTAAAACGGACTTTGGATTGAAGTTTGGAATAAAACGTGTGGAATCATTCAGTTCTATGGAGCGAAATGATGAGGGTAATTTATAACCCACTTGGTTTCCCAATTTATTTAAACCTAAAAAAATTCCGAAATTAAAAATGGTGAGTCCAAATATGGCAAATAAAATCCCAAGGCTGACTTCAGCAAAACTTGGTACTCTATCTTTTAGTATAAGAACTAAAAACAAAACCAAAAATAATGTGAGTGGTAATATTGCCCGGACAGCTAAAAGAAACCCTTCTTTGATTTGGTCCAAAAAATTTAATATTTTAGAATTAGTTCCTGAATCTGATCCTTGTAGATCGTTTGGCTTCTCATTGAGAGTTTGGGTATTGCTAACGAAGGTTCTTTTGTAAATTGGATGGTTTTTGAAATTGGCACCAAATAACAATTTGGATTCAGATTCGCTTATTGAATACGATTGGAACTTTTTTTCTGTCATAGGTTTTGGTAGTTGCGGGTTAAAGTACATACCAATACATAATACGGCAAGTATGGGGTAGAGGGATGCTAAGGTGACTACCCCATAACCACTTGTGGCCTCATTGTCTTTGACTACCTTCGAAACACCAAGACCCAAAGATACGACTAGTGGAACTGTGACAGGTCCTGTGGTCACAGCACCTGAATCCCAAGCAAGCCCTGAAATGTATTGTAGGTTCTCATCAAAAGAGGCATAGATCGTGACAAAAAGGAGTAAAATGACAGTCGGAAATAAAAGTTTCGAAAGTGAAAAACCATACAAAAATCGAAACACTCCCAAAATTACAGCCAATCCAACACCTGTGGCAATGGACAAAAATAGGTAATCAGAACCTTCATCCAATAAAAAATAGAGCAGTGGAGCATCCCATGGAAGTACGGATTTACCGCAAGCCTTTAACACGGATATGGCGGGTTCTGCGAGTGTTGCCCCAACTCCGAGTAAAAAGGAAAAAATAAACACACCTATGATTCCAATCTTTTGTGGAAGCCTAAGACCGATGATCTCACCCAAGGGCATTAAACCCAAAAACAATCCTTCTAAAAAGAAGGTCAGACCTAAAATGACTGCAAAAATTCCAAAACTGATGAGGGCTGCTTCTTTGATGGGGATACGTAGGACAAATAACTGAAATAAAACCAAATAGAGGACAATCCAAACAACTGATTTGGTTTGCTCCCAAATTTTTTTCTGGAAGTAGGGAAAGATTAAGCTGAGTGCACCACGAAATCCAATATGGATCGACTCTTCCTTTTCGTTTCTAGCCATTAAAACAAGATGGAGCACCTTTCTCATGGATCAAGGAAACTTTTTGCTCCTTTAGTTTTAGAACCTTTACAATTCTTTGTTTGGATTTTATGCGAAGATTTCTGGTTCGGAAAGGAAGAAAAATCCCCGGGGTATAACCCCAGGGTAAATAGAGACAAAAATCTCTTATGAATTAAAATTTGTATGCTTTGTCTTCTTGGATAAAGAGTTTCGTTGTGGTTGCACTAAGATTGGCTGTCGGTTTCACGATGTGATTTGGATGATTGTACCAATGGATGTTGGAAACACCTGCCATATCGGTTCGCCATTTAAAATCACTCGGAACCTGATTGACTGAGCTCGTTCCATGCCCCGCTACAAGAGCTGTCCATTCCACTAGTGAGCCGTCATAATATACAGTTGGGTAGCCAAGGATGTTGATAGAAGCAAATCCATTCACTTGTGCTTCAAAGTTGGTTCGGCATTGGCTTACAATCGTTGTTCCGGGTGAATATACGGCACGGGTCGTATCAAAGATGGTTTTGATTGCCGCTTTGGATTTGAATTGGTAACCATCAGTATCATCATCTAAAAGATCTACCCATGGGAACGTTTTTGCTGAACGGATGTTGGCTTCAAAAGGAACGAAGGTTTGCGTACTTCCTGCGGCTGGACTTCCAGAAGAAGCATACGATGTTGTGATATAGGCAGAGTTTGCTGGGTTTGCGACAAGAGCCGATCTGTCATTACTCAAACCTTGTGCCGATCCGTCAAATTGAGTGCCAGGCCTAGCATCGATGATTTGTTGTTTGGCGGTAATGCCGAACAAATTCGCATTGCCGTTAGTTTTTGCGATTTCGTAAATATCTTCCAATCCCAAAGTAAGGACAGTATTATCAACTCTCAATTGTTTTACAGAGAATCCGCCATTCCTTGTTAGATCAGGTGTGGATTTAGATGCACTCAGTGGGATTCCTGCCGCTGTTGCTTTTCTATGTAAGTTTCCGTTTAGGATAGCGAGATGTTTAATATCTGCACCCCAGTATCGGAGCCAATACACGCCGCGGGTTATATCTTGTACGGCACCTGCACCAGTAGCCTTGGCAGGATAGGCACCACCTGACACTCCATTTGCAGTTCCCACAGCAAATACAACTAAGTCTTTGGAAAGATTGATTCCAAAAAATTTTAACCAATCATCCACAAATTCTCCATTGGCTTGGTAACGAACGGATTCTTTAAAGAGGCCTGTGTCTCTTGTTTGGTTGAAACGAAAACCACCTGATGGAAGGCCAGCGGGAGTGTAATCGTCAAGAGCATAAACATAAACACCTTGGCTTGGGTTCTCGGCCACATAAGCTGATGCAGCTCCACCTGCTACCCGATTGGCCGTATCCGTTTGTAAGATGATGAGGTTTCCCGTGATATGGCTCGGTTTGTTTGCCTGCCAATTGGATGCGAAGCTTGCTAACTTTGCAGGTGTGATGAGTCCCCAATTGTTATCATTATAATTTTCTGCAGATTCATTGGTGAGATCTGCTGCTGTGTTCACTTTGATTTGGTTTGCCGCTAAAAAAAGGAGACCTGCTAAGAGTAGGTTATTGTCCTTTTTGTCCTTTTGGCAAGCTATGCCGAAAGCAAAGGATAGGAGTAAGAAGACTGTCGTTAGAACTTGTTTCATTGAGGTTCTCCGTTTGGTTTGTTTTGATTCCAAAGCCAACTTAGAACCAGAAGACAATATACGCAGCTTAAATATGTTATATTGGAATAAACATCTGTTAAAACGAAATCAAATCTTGGAAATTTGCCAATCATACTGGATGTCAGCCTCATTCCGCTCAGAGGCAGGGGCTTCATTGAACAAATGTGATTTTAATTCCAATCGTCTAGCGTGTATTATGTGATGTTAAAAGGATGTCAGTTTGACCAATTGGAAAATAATCTATTTTAACTTGCCAAAAAATCCGACAATTTCATTTTAAAAAAACGCTAGTCGTACCTATACACCTGGCGGAAAACGATTAAACACTTGCCCCACTGTTCTTACAGTGGCCTGGAGGAAAACAAATGGCAGATTTCGAAAAAATTAAGTCAATCATCGTAGAACAACTTGGCGTTGATGAGTCTGAAGTAACACCTGAAGCTCACTTCATCAATGATCTTGGTGCTGACTCTTTAGATACAGTTGAGCTAGTAATGGCTCTTGAAGAAGAGTTTGGTGTGGAAATTTCTGACGAAGACGCAGAAAAAATCCAAACCGTAGGCGATGTAATTAAATTCATCGATAAACTTAAGGGGTAATTCCCAATCCAAAAACCGGGTTCCCCGAAAGAGGAACCCGGATTTTTTATCCATTGTCATCTGATCTTTCCATCAAACTTTCCCAAACCAGAACGAACCAACTGAAAGAACTTGAATCTTTGACTGGTTCTAAATTTAAAAATTTAAGTTTACTCCATTTAGCATTTGTTCATCGGTCCTATGCGAACGAAGAACAAAACCGAAAAAAAATAGACAATGAAAGGTTGGAATTCCTTGGTGATTCTATCCTTGGGCTCGTAGCCGCAGAGTATTTATACCAATCCATGCCTATGGGGAGTGAAGGGAAATTGGCCAAACACAAAAGTAAACTTGTGTCAGCCCCAGCCATCGCAGCCATCGCCCGCAAATTTAAATTCCAAGAGTATTTACTCCTCGGTCGGGGAGAAAAAGAAAAAGGTGAAAAAAATACCAATATCCAAGCCGATTGTTTTGAGGCATTCCTCGGAGCCCTCTATTTGGACCAGGGTCTCTCTGCTTGCCGCAAGTTTTTGTCGCCGCACTTAGAGTCTCTCGTTGTGCGGATGGACGATATGGAGGAAACCAAGGACTTTAAGACCATCTTACAAGAACATTGCCAGAAAAAATGGAAAAAAATCCCAGAATACCAAGTTCTCAGTGAAGATGGACCCGATCATGATAAAAATTTTCTTGTCCTGGTATTTTGCGAAAATCATTTCCAAAACAAGGGTCAGGGGAAAAATAAACGTAGAGCCGAACAAATGGCAGCAAAGTCTGCCCTTACCAGTTTGAAATTATTATGATCGATTTTTTCCTGAAGAGTAAATACATGCGAGTCCGGGTGGCAGCCCTCATCCAAGATTCGAAGGGTAAATTTTTACTAGTACAGCAGACAAAAAAAAAATCGAGTTATTGGTTATTGCCAGGCGGAGGCATTGAATTTGGAGAAACCGCAGTTTCCGCACTCGAGCGTGAATTGAGAGAGGAGCTTTCTTTGGAAGTGACCAAATCGGAATTTATTTTTTTTACAGAATCAATCGATCCGAATAAAAACAGACACCTCATCCAGCTTGTATTTGTTACAAAGGTAAAAGATCTAATTCCCACACTGAACCCAAAAGAAGAAGCAATTTCTGGGTTTGGTTATTTCAGTTCAAAGGAAATCCAATTGATGGACTTGCGACCCGACACAAAACAATATTTTTTATCCAAACAAAAAAACAAACCTCGTTACATTGCAAGTCCCTGGGTGGCGGGTTTATGAAGTTACTCGAACGTGAAGTCATTGGATCTGGGTTTCGGTATACAGTCGAACTCCACGAAAATTTTGAAGGATTAAAAGACAAAATTTCTTCACTCGCAAAAATTTCCAGGATCATTGTTTTGACAAACCGAGAGATCGCAGGCATTTACGAAAAATACCTGACCAAGGAACTCAAGGGTATTGGGATTCCATATTCTGTGATCTATCTCAAAGCGGGTGAAAAAAATAAACATATCGATCGAGTCAAAAAAGTATACCACGAATTGATTAAGTCTGGTGCAGATCGCAAAACACTTGTCATTGCTTTCGGTGGTGGAGTTGTGGGCGATTTTGCTGGTTTCATCGCGGCCACTTACCAACGGGGCATTCGGTTTATACAAATCCCGACAACTTTACTAGCCAGTGTGGATTCCTCCGTTGGTGGGAAGGTGGCAGTCAATTTGGATTTAGGCAAAAATATGGTGGGTGCGTTTTACCAACCAGAGTTTGTGTTTGCGCCTCTTTTTACACTCAGTACACTTCCCAAAAAAGAGTGGAGTTGTGGGCTTGCAGAAATCGTCAAACATGCGTTTTTGGATGGTGGAAATTTATTAAAACTTTTGGAAGAATCCAAAAGGTCTGACTTCACACCTGCATCGGAAATTTTAAGAACTTCAATTGATGAATCTGTTCGTATCAAATCGGAAATTGTAGCCAAGGACGAAAGGGAAGGTGGTCTTCGTGCAATTCTGAATTTAGGGCACACAACTGGGCATGCCATCGAATCGCTCACTAAATACAAAAAATACTCTCATGGAGAGGCCGTTGCCATTGGTCTTGTGACTGCTCTTTTATTGTCACGAGAGTTTGCTTTGTTCACAGATGAAAATTTCAAAAAAGCAATTCAAATCATGAAACGATTGGAACTTCCCACCAAACTAATCCAAAATCCAGAAGATGTAATTTCTCATATGGAACATGACAAAAAAAAAGATGGGAAGAACCTAAACTTTGTTTTGTTGTCAGATTTTGGCAAACCACAATATGGAATTTCTGTGGATAGGAAAGACATTTTGTTCGCTTTGAAAAAACAAAAGGATTTGGACTAACGATGAGTGAAAGTTTAAAAGATTTTTATCTCGATTTGAATCCACTTAGTTTACTAAAACATACCAGTCGTAGTTTTCCTGAAACTCTCATACTTTTTATTTACATGTTGGTTTTTGCTGTTTTTGCCTATAAAATCACAATGATACTCGTTGAGCGGATCAAACCTGCGCCGGATGCCATTCACGAATACAATCGGCGAAAAGTGGGTCGGATTGGATTTTTATTATTTTTTGGCATCATTTATATGCCCATTATTTTTTCTAGTTTGTCATTACTACCAACAGTTCTTGGACTTGCTGGAGCTGGTATTGTTATCAGTCTAAAGGAAGTTTGGTTGAATATGGTCGGTTGGTTCATGATTATGGGAGGTAACGGTTTTAAGGTGGGAGACCGGATTGAAATTGACAATATCAAGGGAGATGTTGTCAATATTGGATTTTTTAAATTTACTTTGTTAGAAATTGCCACTGATGTTCGGTTCGAACAATCCACGAATCGGTTGATTCATTTTCCAAACTATAATATTGTTTTGCACAGGTTTTTTATCGTTTCTGAAACTATGGATTTTGTTTGGGATGAGTTTAGAGTTTTTTTGAAACTTGATTCTAATTGGGAAAAAGCTGAAAAAATTTGTACACAAATTCTAAACGAAGAATTGGTTCTTGCTCCTGAAATTGTAGAAACAAAAATAAGAGAACTGTCAAAAAATTATTTGGTTCGTTTGGGCAAAACAACACCTATTGTTTACACATCACTCGAACCTGAGGGTAATATACTACTGTGTTTACGTTATCTAACTCCCATTCGTTCCAAACGTTTGAACCGCATTCTCATTTCAAAAGAAATCTTAACAAAATTTAAAGAACACGATGACATCTATATTTACACATATTAAAGAAAGTTCATTTCTCACTGTTTTTACATACTTTGTGTTTGTATTGGGTGGTGCAATATTACTTGGACCATGCAAAGGGCAATTGGAACGCCCAGTTTCCATACCCAAAGAAGCAAATTTTGAAAAAAAATTCAATTTATACAAATTAGCAGCAAACGGCGAATACAAAGAGTGGCATGAATCTGGCTCTTTGGTTGCGAAGGGCAAATTGGATTCCAATGGGCAACTGAATGGATATTCAGAAAGATACAATTATAGAACAGGTACAGTCATTTCCAAAGGTGAAATCTTAAATGGAGAAAGGGATGGACTATGGTTGTATTATTTTTCTGATGGAAAACTCTATATCGAACAAAACTACAAAGCTGGGTATCGCAAAAAACAATTTTGGGTAACTTCCCCTGAAATCGGTAATGAGAACGGAAGTTACATTCGGTATTTTAAAAATGGCCGAGTCAACGAAAAAGGTTTTTACGATGGTGGCAACCGAACAGGAGATTGGGTACGTTATTATCCCGATACGAAAGTAGAGTCTAAAGGTAGTTATTCGAGCGATAAAAAAATTGGTGAGTGGTTTTATTTTTTTCCAAATGGAGTCAGAGAAGCGAGCGAACTTTATTCGGATTCGGGGGATTTTATCCGCCGTACAACTTATTATCCAAATGGCAAAATTCGCTGTACGGCATCGATAAGCCTAACTCCATCTTGCGAATGAAGTTTTGATCAAAAATCAAAACTCCGTTGTTTTGCCAAAAAGTCCTAAATTGGATTGAATGAGTTCAATATTAAACAGCAACAAACTGAATAAAAAAGTCACAAAAAAGATAATGAGCACTGTTCCGAAAGCTCCCACAACACCATTCCTCAAAAACCTGTATTGTAAGTACGAAAAACTTACGGCTAAGTTTTGCCAAGATTTGTTTGCGGTTTCTCCACCAACTCTCTTGTAATTGAAGATATAAAATAGAGACAATAGGCCAAGTAAAAAGAAAATAAAATAGCTGAATTCACTTACATAATGTTTCTGTAGCAAAAATAGGGGAATGTAAACTAAGTTGCCGATTAAAATTCCTATGAAGATGATGAGTAAAAAGTGAGTGAGTGGTGTAAAAAAAATACCCGATTTTGTAGAAGTTGGTGCCCTTCCTTCTTCTTCCAGTGAAGAGGAAAACTGGAGAGCCTTAAAACCTTCCACTTTTGAAACATCCTTACCGATTTGACGGAGAGAAAAAATACTCGCAACAAATGTAATCATGAGTAATACAGCCATGAAGATTGGCAAAATTTCTCCTTGGGAAATCAAACTGACTTGGTAGAAGATTTTGAAAAAAAGTACAAAAAGTGAAATGGGATACAAAACGTACGACAAAGTTTTGTGAAACCATGCATTTTTCCAATACGAGACAGAAGCTGACAAACATAAAAGAAGGTAAAAAATAAGCAGAAATAAATATAGTTTTTGGCCAACGAGTATACGTTTGAGGCTTTCTTTCGTTTCTTCCAAATCAGTATCAACTGGAAGTTCTCTCGATTCCAAGTTTTGTAAAAAACTTTCTAAATAAAAAATCCTTCCCACAACTCCATTCTCTGTTTCGATTTTTGGTGGTGTTGGCTTCGAAATCGGGGTTTCTTCTTCCATTTGGCTTCGAAAACTTTGTTCATCAAATTGAACAGAATAATCCACAAACAACGAATGGATCACAAAAATAGAAATGAGGAGAGGGGTGAAGATTGGGAAATGTTTTAAGTATTTTTTCATAATTTTATAATATGACAAAGATTGCCATCATACCGATTGCAAGTAAAACAAGCATAATGATAAAAGGCATCAGTTGGAAACTTTCATCAGAGCTCATTTTTTTCTGTTTTGATTTTACAACGGATGCCGTTGGAGAGGCAACTGATGTAAGGATATTTGCAGCTCCCTGGTTTGAATCAAAGGTTTTTATTTTTACCGAATTTTCTTCTTCAATGATTTTACCAAAAATTTGTTCGTTGATCTTGATGACAACTTCCGAAAAAGTTTTGTTATTTGATATATTCACAATTTTTGCAGGGATTTGTTTGATTGTTCCCGATTCATCTTTTAGTTCCAAACTTTCAATCACTCCATTGGTGATCGGGTCTCCTGGCATCAGTCTTACATACACACTGTCACCATCATTCAATTCGGAAAGAGGAACCCCATTTACAGGTGATAGTTGGAACCTAAATTGAACAATTTGTTTGTCGACAGGGATGGCAAACCCAGATGCCTGAGGAATGGGAGTGGGCGGAGGGGCTTCTTTTTTTGCGATCTCATCTTCGTCCACAGTGGTTTTTTGGATTTCTGTCGGATCAATGAGTTCAAAATGGACTTCCAGTTTTGGATTGGAGTTACCTGCCGTCCTGTTGTGGATTTCGATGAAAACAAAATCCATCCTGTCAGATAAATTATGATCCATATAATGAAGTAGTTCTTCGAGGAAACTTTCGGATCCAAATTTGGATTTGAGTAACTCCTGGAGGGATTTTGTGATGTTTTTCAGTTGGTCGCCTTTGTACACCACCCTCTGCACTCGGTTGTAAAAATCCTGGAATGTGGAGCGAATGGGCAATAGGACGAGGGGGCTTGCGCTCGCAACTCCGTCGTACTTCACCGTTTTTATGTCCACAGGGTCAATCACTGCAGAAATCATCGTGTAGACCATATTCGAATCGTCACGGATGTTCACTTTGAGAGAGTAGTAATTTGGAGTATCAGGCATAAGGTTCTTTTTTGACAGTATCCATCTTAGGAAGAAAGCTGTCAAAAAGATTAGGTTATCATGGGAATTGTCTCTTTAATTACGATCCGTTACATTCGGGGCTCGCGAGTCCTGGGTTTTTTATCCATCAAATCCCGGCTATCCTTCATTGTTATGGCTGTGGGGGTGAGTTTACTTGTGGTGGTCCTTTCCATTTTCAATGGATTCCAAAAACAAGTGAAAGAATCGCTTTGGCAGGGTGGACCACATATCACCATAGAAAACTCCTATGGTGGAGGTTCCATCTATTCGTATGAAGCCGTGATCCAACACTTAAAATCCGATCCAAAATTGGCAGAGTCCATTGTTTCGATCGAAGGGAATATCACAAGCCATGGTCTCATACAAAGTAATAATAATTTTAATCCCATCATGATCCGAGCGGTTCCAATAGAATCTGTGGAAAAACTTTTGGACAATGGCCTCCCCAATTTCCCGCGTATTTTGCAATACAACCGGGACGAAATCCAAAACATCAATTCCAAAAAACTGGTGGTCGTGGGTAAGGAAATGAGTGCCATTTACGGATATTCGATGGGGCGTGAGATTACCATGGCAGTTCCTGGTGGAAGGTTTACCGTGGAACGAGGAGTGGAAGTAAATGTCCAAACCTTTCGTCTAACAGGCGTCTTTAAGACTGGGTATTATAATTACGATTCTAAGTTTGTATTTTTGTCCCTCCCCCAAGCACAAGAATTTTTTAAGATGAAGGGAGCTGTAAACCAAATTGCCATTAAGGTAAAAAGTTTGGATGATCTGAGACAAACTAAAAATAGAATTTCTTCTCGTTTGAATGAAGACAATTGGAATGAAACCATCCAAAACAATTCTTCTTTTTCGGTGCGAACCATTGCCGAAGAACAAGAAAATTTTTTAGCAGCACTTAGGCTTGAAAAAACAATCATTTCTATCATCGTATTTTTGTTCATCGTTCTTGCTGCGTTAGGAATGGTAGCAACCGTTCATTCCCTCGTTCGCGCCAAACGGAAGTCAATTGGAACACTCAAAGCGCTGGGTCTCACTTCCAATGACATCTTACTCATATTCACATTGAATGCAATGATTGTGGGAATTTTATCCTCGCTTGTGGGAGGGATGAGTGGGATTTTTATCGCAACCAAACTCGAAGTCATCATCCATGTGATTTCGGAGATCATCAATTTCATTGGCTCTGTCTTAAACCCAACAGAATGGACACCTGTAGAACTGGTTCCCAAAGACATCTATTATTTTGATCATATCCCCGTAGACATTGATATTTCCTTCATCTTTATGGTCACAACCGCAGCCACAATTCTTTCGGGGCTTGCAGGATATTTCCCTGCACGTATGGCCGCAAATTTAAACCCAGTGGATACAATACGAAATGACTAATCCAGAAAACCAAATCACTGTTTCTGTTCGCAAACTAGAAAAATACTACCAAGTGGTAGACAAACGGTACCATATCATTTCCGAACTTGATTTTGAAGTGAGGCAAGGCGAAATTGTTTCTGTGGAAGGTGCATCGGGTGTGGGAAAATCCACACTCCTTAATATTTTGGGTGCTATGGATTCGTTTGACGCAGGTGAGGTGGAAGTTTGTGGGGTATCATTAAAAAATCTTACAGAAAAACAGAGAGAAAATTTTCGTGCCGAAAAGATCTCTTTTATTTTTCAACAACATCTACTACTTCCCGATTTCACTGCCCTAGAAAATGTGATGATGCCGCTTCTTATTTCTAAAATGAATCCGAAACTTGCAAAAATCGAAGCTACCAAAATGTTGGAACTTGTGGGGCTTGGAGAACGAACGGAAAGTTTTCCTTCCCAACTTTCGGGTGGAGAAGGTGCAAGAGTGGGTGTAGCTCGTGCCCTCGTTGGTAAAAAAGGGCTCATCCTTGCGGATGAACCAACGGGAAATCTAGACAGAGACAATTCGCGCCACCTAATGGATCTTATCAAAGATTTACAGAACGAGTTTAAATTTTCACTCATACTCGTAACCCATGATTTGGAACTGGCTTCCATGGCGCACAAAAGGAATCGGATTGTATCGGGAAAGTTAGCGCCCGTTCAGTGAATCATGGCAATCTGTCGGCATTGCGGAATGACAGAGGTCATTTTTTTAGAAAACGGTAAATTTGGTTGTTCCCACTGTCCCTTTTTTTTTTGGAAACGACCCAAACGAAACTATCCTCGTTTAGAAATCCCCGATCATACACTCACTCATTTGCGAAACTTATCAGTTTTGAGTTATCGTATTCGGTATACGCGCAATTTGAAAACAGGTTACTTCCCTTATTACGATGCACAAGAAAATGGCGTAAAGCAACTGCTAGGTGAATCTGGGTTCTATCTGCAATTAGAGCCAAAACAAGTGGATCCAAATAAAATTCCTGTAGAATCCGAAAGGTTCTATCTGGGGGGTGAGGATCATTTGCGGTATGAGCGGATTTTTTTTAAGAAACGAGGGTTTCTCGAAAAAAAATCCGAATCTTTACGGGCCATCCGCAAATTTTTCTTTCGAAAATCGGTATTTGCTTATGAAAGAGGGGTGGGTTTCATTTCCTCTTGCCCGACTAATTTGGGGCTCGGGCTCAGAGTTTCTGTTTTGGTACTCGTACCAGAAGACCAAATTGCCATAATTTTTCCCTTTTTGGCCAATCTCCATGTTTTTGGTATAGAATTTGCTGCCTCCTCCGATCATGGAAGAGAGACCCCGAAAGAAAATTTAGGAGTTATTGCAAAAATCTCATGTAAAAACCCCACACCGGTCCAAAAACGTGAGTTTTTCAAATTTCTTGGTTTACTAGGGTTCCCTTAACTCAGTACGGTTCATGATGGGAACCAAGACTTTCGTCTAAGTTAGTAAAGGCAGGGTGCGGCATGTTGGAATTCACCAAAAGAGCAAAAAGAGTCATCAACGAAATCGCCCAAGATGAGGCAAAACGTTTGGGATCTGATTTCATCGGTCCAGAACACATTCTACTAGGGCTTCTTCGGGAAGAGGACTCAGTTGCAATCAAGATTCTCACGAATCTAAATATCAATTTAAATGAACTCCGTAAGGAAGTGGAAAAACGCACCCGTGAAGGTGCCGGTGCCCTCCTATTGGATGTGTCACAAGGCCAAGACAAATACCAAAAGATGATTGAAGTGTCCAAAGAAGAGGCAAAACGCCTTAAACACAATTATGTGGGTACGGAGCATATCTTACTTGCATTACTCCGGGACAATAACAACATCGCGGGTGGGTCACTTTCTTCATTCAGCGTCAATTACAACGTCATCAAATCTGAGATTTTACGGCTCCTCGGGGCTCCTCCGGCCAGTTCCGTGGGTGGAACAGGCACAAGCACACAAACCCCTGGGCAACAACAAACAACACAGACGGCACCAAGGCAAGAAAAGAGTAAAACTCCAATCTTGGATGAGTTTGCGCGTGACCTAACACAACTGGCACGAGAGAAAAAACTGGATCCAGTGATTGGTCGTTCCAAAGAGATTGAACGTGTCATCCAAATCCTCTCTCGTAAAACCAAAAATAACCCAGTACTTGTGGGTGAGTCGGGTGTGGGTAAAACTGCCATCGTAGAAGGCCTTGCACAAGCGGTTGTTGAAAAACTGGTTCCAGATTTACTTTTCGATAAACGAGTGTTATCTCTTGATCTGGCCAGTTTGATTGCGGGAACCAAATACCGTGGTGAGTTCGAAGAACGATTGAAAAAAATCATGAAAGAAATCGTTACATCGCAGAACATCATCATTTTCATTGATGAGTTGCACACTCTCATCGGTGCGGGTGCAGCAGAAGGGGCAGTGGACGCAGCCAATATTTTGAAACCAGCTTTGGCTCGGGGTGAGTTACAATGTATTGGTGCCACAACTAATAATGAATACAGAAAGTACATCGAAAAAGATTCTGCATTAGAAAGACGTTTCCAAATGGTAAAAGTGGCAGAACCTTCGGTTGACGATGCCATCCTCATTTTAGATGGGCTTAAAAAAGCATACGAAGCGCACCATAAGGTTCGTTATACGCCAAAAGCTTTAGAACAAGCTGTGAAGATGTCTCACCGTTATATCAACGACCGATTTTTGCCAGATAAAGCAATTGATATCATTGATGAAGCGGGTGCAAAGGCACGGCTTGCCAATTGCCAAAGACCAGCGGAAATAAAAGACATCGAAGAAGAAATCAAAACTTTATCTTTAAAAAAAGAAGATTTGGTACGTGGCCAGGAATACGAAAATGCGGCAGCGGTTCGTGACGAAGTGAATCGTAAAAAACAACTTTTGGAAGAAAAAACCAAACAGTGGCAAGAACGTATGGAAGGTTATGCAGTTTCAATCGAAGAAGAAGATATTCTATCGGTTGTTAGTTTGTGGACAGGAATCCCACTCCGCAAAATGGAAGAAACTGAAAATTCCAAACTCCTTAATATGGAAACTGATATCAAATCAAGAATTGTTGGCCAAACTGAAGCTATAGAAAAAGTAGCCCGAGCGGTCAGACGTTCTCGCACTGGTCTCAAGAGTGAGAAAAGGCCTACTGGTTCTTTTATTTTCCTTGGGCCAACCGGTGTAGGTAAAACAGAACTAGCGAAAGCACTCGCAGAACAGCTCTTTGGTTCGGAAGATTCTATGCTTCGTATTGATATGTCCGAATATATGGAACCACATGCAGTGTCTCGTTTGATCGGAGCCCCTCCAGGTTATGTAGGGTACGATGACGGCGGGCAATTGACCGAGTTTGTCAGGAGGAAACCTTATAGTTTGGTGCTCCTCGATGAAATTGAAAAGGCTCATCATGATTTGTTTAATATTTTATTACAAATCATGGAAGAAGGTAATCTCACTGATACGAAGGGTCGTAAGGTGAATTTCCGGGATACAATCATCATCATGACGTCCAATATTGCTGCCAAAGAAATCTCCAAAGGTGGAAGGCTTGGTTTTGAAGACTTCGCTGAAGAAAGAGAAACTTACAAAGCAGAACAAGCGCGGGAGCAGTTGAAAAAACATTTTAACCCAGAGTTCCTCAACCGCGTGGATGAAGTGGTTTATTTTGCTCCTTTGAAAAAAGAAGAGATTGTGTCCATCGTTGACATCATGCTCAGAGATTTTAATAAACGTCTTACGGAAAAAAAGGTTTTGGTCGAACTCACCACGACTGCAAAGGAACACTTTGCAACCATTGGTTACGACCAAAATTATGGCGCACGCCCACTCCGTCGTGTTTTCCAAAGAGAACTAGAAGACTATATGGCAGTGCAAGCTCTGAAGGGAGTTTACGACAACCCGACAAAGATTGCTGTAGATTTCCTCGAAGGTAAACTTGTTTATACAGAATCGCCTTGGTCTGAGTTCAAAGAAGCACCCAAAAGAGATGACGGATCTTCTCCGAGCGAAGAGGAAAAAGACTTAGCCCTCGTCTGAAGGGGGTTGGGGGAGGTTGAAAGGCCATGGCAATTCTCATCCCCCTCGTCTTTTTATTTTCCTATTTCTTCATTCGTAAAATTTGGTTCCAATTGCGAAAGATTCGTACCGTAGGAACCATTGAGAGGATCGAACTTGGGGTTATCCGCCCCAACCTCATCCTCCCCGAAGTGAAAGTTTTTTATAAATACTACTTCCAATCGGGGTTGTACTTTGGGTCTGGTTACCTAAATCTTTCTGATTTTTTACCAGGAGAGGAATTCCACCTGCACTTGGGTCCAGGGGATTTGCCTATACTTTACATTGGATCGGATGAGATCCTCACTGAAGAGCATATTGAACATTACTTGCTTTCAAGAGGGGGGAGCGTTTTCCTATACCTAGACCCCATCGAACCGTACCATTCTAGGATAGATTCGGTCAATTTGAATTCAATTACAGTTCCATCGGATTTACTATGAAAAAAATCATTCTCCTTGCGATTGTTTGGTGCTCGCTTGTGCCATCTTTGTTTGCACAAGAAAAAGAACAAATAGGTTCTTCTTATTTTCAAGCAGTCGACGAATACAAAGTTGGGAATTATACAAAGTCAATTGAACTCATAAAATCTTTACTAGGAGATGGTAAATCCTCATATGAATTTTATGCTCTCCTTGCTTTCAATTATGATAAACTAAACGACTTTGATAACTCCTATAAAAATATGTTGGAAGCTAGGAAACTAAAAGTAAACGATGAAGACCTTTTAGAATCATCGCTTGGCATTTTGGCAAAGTATAAAAAATGGAAACCGTCCATAGAACTTGCCGAAAAGGCCATTCCTTTATTTCCCACCAACCCAGAAATTCGTTATTATTATGCACTTGCTCTTTCGGAAAGAGGTGCTTCGAAAACCGCACTTTCACAAATTGAAAAAGCAAAAGCAGGTAGCCCCAATGATTTTCGTATGTTACTTCTCGAAGGCAAAATTTATTATAATTTAAAAAATTATGACAAAGCGGATGTTAGTTTACGCTGGGCATCCTCTATAAAAGATAAGTCGTATGAGGTATGGAATAATTTGGCACTTGTCCAGGAGTCAATGTTTTACCAACATAAAAAATTAGGTAAAAAAAGTTCAGCGAACTCGTATTTGTCTGAAGCAAAAGTTTTTATTCAAAAAGCTAGTTCTTTGGATGATTCAAACTCCACAGTGAAAGAAAATTCAAAAAGGATCCTTTCAATTAGCGAACTGTGAAAATTAAGTTTCATACTCTCGGTTGTCGTTTGAATTTTTTTGAGACAGATGGTATGTATTCTGTTTTAAAAGACAATGGGTTTCAGTTAGCAAATAATAACGAGTCAGCAAATTATATAGTTGTTAATACCTGTACTGTCACAAACAGAGCAGATGTTAAAAATCGAAACATCATTCGGAATGCAATTAAAACGAATCCTGGTGCAAAAGTATATGTAACAGGATGTTATGCGGAAACTGACAAAGAAATTTTACAAAACATTCCAGGGGTTTTTGGAGTATTTGGAAATTCAGAAAAAAGTAATCTCGCTTATAAAATATTAGAAGATTGGGAAGGTAAACCAACTACCCAAACAACCAATTTAGATCGATTTTCGTATTCCGATGTTTTGCCTGAAGGCCACACACGCGCTTATTTAAAAATTCAGGACGGTTGTAACAGAAAATGTTCTTATTGTAAAATCCCCGCTGCTCGTGGGCTTGGCGTGAGCAGAAATTATAACGATGTACTCGACCAAGTGAGATATTTACAAGACAACGGAATTGGGGAGATTCAGTTAACAGGTGTTAATTTGGGCTGGTATCGTTTGGAAAATGGTGAAAAAGGGTTTTTGAATTTATTGGAAGATATATTAAAGATTTTAGAATATTCTCGGATTCGATTGTCTTCGATTGAACCACCTGACGTAGGTTCAGGCCTTCTCGATCTAATGAAACACCCAAGGTTTTGTAAATTTTTACATGTTCCTATCCAAAGTGGAAGTAGAAAAGTCCTTAAGGATATGAAACGGACCTATCATCCAGATGCATTCCGTAAACGGATCGAACTTGCACGTGAAAAACTCCCCAATCTATTTTTGGGAACCGATGTGATTGTTGGTTTCCCTTCGGAAACAGAAACTGAATTCTGCGAAACCAAAACTCTATTGAAAGAACTTGGATTTGCCAAACTCCATGTATTTCCTTATTCCGTCCGAAAAGGCACAAGCGCAATGGAACTGGGTGACCCTATCCCAGGGGATGAAAAAAAACGTCGGGTTTTGGAATTAATGGCATTTAGTTCTGAATTGCACACTGAATATTCGAAGTCTGTGATGGGTAATTTATATGAAGGCATACTCGAAGGGAATGGACGCCTTGTCACAGACAATTATTTGAAGGGCAAGCTCACTGAATCTAAGTTATACGAAACTCTCCAGCCAGGACAGTTTGTGGATATCAAACCAGTTTCTTATATTCCCGCCAAAGACAGAGAAGGTGAATATGGTTTTGAGTTGGCTTTGAAGTAAAAAATCATCTACTTCCTCAAACTTCCATGAAATTATTTAATTATTCTGCTATACTGGTCTAAAATCGCTGGTATAGCAGAATAATTCCAAAAAAAATGATGAATTTGTTTGGCAGATTCCGAATTTGGTAGGAGATATGTCAGAACATTTTGAAACCAAAGCCATCCGCATCCAAACCAAACGAACTGCGGAGAAAGAACACGCAAGTCCTCTTTTTTTAACTTCTAGTTTTGTATTTGATGACGCAGAGCATGCGCGCGCCTTGTTTGCAGAAGAAGTTCCTGGAAACCAATACACAAGGTTTTCGAATCCCAACACAACAGAGATGGTGGAAAAACTTTGTGCCTTAGAAAAAACTGATGATGGAATTGCCACCGCTTCTGGGATGTCTGCAGTTTTCACTGCGATCTTTGGGCTTGTGCGGGCAGGGGATCATATCATTTCAGCGAGAGCAATTTTCGGTTCGACCCACCAAATCTTTGCTAATATTTTGCCAAGGTTCAATGTCACAACAAGTTATTATGATATAGATAAACCAGAAAGTTTGGAAACACTCATCCAAAAAAATACGAAAATAGTATACATCGAAACACCATCTAATCCTGGTTTGGATATTGTTGATTTAGAATGGTTGGGTAATATTTGTAAAAAACACAATTTGATTTTTATGGTAGATAATTGTTTTTGTACTCCCTATATCCAAGTGCCTTCTTTGTTTGGCGCTGATGTCATCATCCACTCAGCCACTAAGTATTTGGATGGCCAAGGTCGAGTGATTGCGGGTGTGATTTTAGGAAAAAAAGAATACATCAAAGAAATTCGGTATATGGCTCGTAATACGGGACCTGCCCTTTCGCCAATGAATGCATGGATTATTTCCAAAAGTTTAGAAACACTTGCCGTACGAATGGAACGCCATAGTGAGAATGCTATTAAACTAGCAGAATTTTTATCCAATTCACCGGATGTGGAAATTGTAAAGTATCCATTTTTACCTTCCCACCCAGGTTTTGAAATTGCCAAAAAACAAATGAAATCAGGCGGGGGAATTGTATCGTTTGTTGTGAAGGGAGGTGTTACTCGCGCTGTGAAATTTTTGGATGCTTTGGAATGGTTTTCACTCACTGCCAATTTAGGTGATACGAGAACCACCGTTACTCACCCGACCACTACCACACATTCCAAACTCACAGAAGACGAAAGATTGGCCGTTGGAATATTGCCAGGTCTGATTCGTATTTCCGTTGGGCTTGAACATATCGATGATATCATTCAGGAAGTGAAACAGGCGCTAACCGCTTCCAAGTGATTAAGTTATAACGAGAGTTTCTTTTTTCGCGAAGGGACTCATTTATAAGAAATAATGATTCTTTTGATAGTGTATTTTTTAGGTGTTTTTTTTGTTCTTCGAATAAACGAATGTACTGTTCGCCTGGATCCACATCAATTTTCAAAATGTATTCTAAATTCTTAATATTTATCGAATCAGAAAGTACGGAATAGATTCTGGTTTCTCCTGGTTTGATCCTTGTATCTTCGTATTCTTCTGTTAAATTTAGATTTACAATTCGTCCGATTGTAAAAATATCAATGAGTGTTTGTTGGTTCTTATTATTTCTATAAAATTTGACATAAATTTTAGGAACAAGGTAGGTTGGGAAGTAGTGGCCTATATTTTTGGATGCAATTTTACAAATCAATTTGTCTTGGCTGCCAACTCTCTCTACTAAAAACTGGATATCTAGTCCCTTTAGAACCATATCTTTATCGTGTATTCCCTTCCATTCATGTGTTCGTCCTGGCATATGGCAGTTTTGGCAATGGATTTCTTGTTTTGCAAATTTGCTATTTTTCCATTCGGTATAGGTCTCCATTTGTTTTTTCGAATTGATTTGAGCACCTGTATCTGGACTTTCGTGGCAGTTTTTACAGAACTTTGAATCTTCAAATTCATTTTGGACTACGAAACCATCATGGGGAAGGTTGGTTGTCTTCGTCTCGTTTGTAACTTCTTTCGGTGGTGGTCCGTAATGAATGTAATTTCGCACATGACAAGATGCGCAACTGAGAGCCTTTGTTTCAGGCAAAGGGCTATGGCAACGGAGACAATTCTTTCGTTCGGATTCATTTAAAATTTCTTTCTGCCACAATAGACCACTGGAATACGATTTTGCATGGAAACTAAATTGCCATTTTTCCCATTGTTCTTTATGGCAAGTTTTGCAAGCGGATGGATTTAGATTTTTTTCTAGCTCAGTAAAATGGGCAGGTGGAGAGCCTTGGAATCCTAAATTCGGATTCCAATGAGTTTCATAAAAATCGGATTCTTTACAATTCAAAACTAATAATATTAATAATATTGAATTCCGTAAAAAAACCATTCTGTTTATAGTCTATTGTAAACTATCCACCGCAAGCATTTCCACCACCACCTGTTGGAGCACCACCTCCGCTACCACCACTTGGAGTTGCACTGGCTCCCGAAGTACGGAGATATGTTTTGTCTTCCTCTCGGATTGCATTCGTGGAACGCGTAAATTGTTGGGTCGAAGTGAAGGAATAATTGGGTACGTTGTCATCTGCATTGGTTGTGATCTGGTCTGTTAGAATACTTAAGTCTGTTCTCCAGAGCGATGCAGGTTGGGTGAGAGCGCTTGGACTTGTGCCTGTAGTTGGAACCCTGTAACCAAGTGCCCCCCATTGTAACCAACCTGCTTCATACAATCGGCTTGGTTTTCCGATGATGTTTTGTGTTACAAATTGTGCAATTGCACCACTGATTCCTGTTCGGTGGTAGTTGATCACAACATTGCCTTGGCTGTAATTTTGCGCATTCAAAAGACTTGTTAACGTGGCTTTGGAATGGAAAGACAAAGAAGTTGGGTCAAACAATGTGGCAACTGGAATATTCTTTGCTCCTCTAATACGCCCTTCATGATTCGCTACACAAGAGCCAGAGACTTTTACAGTACAAAGTTGGTGATTGGAAGTAGGTGTGGAATTGATAGTGCCATTGAAAGCAGAGGCGGGGCGTGAATCGAGAACGAAAGAACCATCAGTGGGGAGTGGGGAAGGGTCTGTCACTTGGGATTGTCCATTCCGGAGTAAATGGACAATGTCTCCCAAATTGATTTGTAAAATTGTGTTATCTGTAAACAAAGATCGGACAGAGTCCGTTCTTTTTGAACTTGTACTCGATGGAGAGGATACTGTAAAAAAGGTATTTTGTCCTGTTTTTCCATAATATGCAACAGATCCATTTAAAACTCCAAGTTTTTCTTTTGGAAATCCCCAATACCTAAAATTATAATATGCTTTTGTTGCAGATGCTAAGTTAGTCTCGGTGGAAGTGTCCGCTGCAAATAGTACAAAATCGGTCTTTGGATCGATCCCAAAAGCAGATAAGATTGTGTCGAAATTTTTTCCTGAATTGACTATACCATCAATAGCCAGTACATTATCATTTCTTTTTTGCGAAAAAATTGAATCAGGATTCGAAACCAAATAAACAAATTGGTTGGTTCCATTTGATACAATGTATTCGCCGCTTGCCACCCCATTTTGTAATTGCAGAACAACTAAATTTCCTGGTATAACTTGCGGTTTGTTTGCACTCCAATCTGTTGTCCAACGAGCCAAGGTCGATGGCGAAACGAGCCCGTATGTGTTTAGATTGTAATCGTCGTTTGATTCACTGGCCAAGGCTTCAACCGAGTTCGTCACAACTAGGAATGGTCGTAAATCTACTTTAGCAAACGGTGGAAAGAATTGATACTCTTCTCTGCCTTGGCAAAATAATTGTAAGGAAAGTAAAACAAAGACACTTGTGTATAATTTAGATTTTTTCATGTTCGTCTCCTTATAAATTGTATGGAAGTGTGGCCGCAAAACCGACGGTTTTAAGTTTTGCCGTGTTGTATCCTGAAAGAGTTTCCGAATAAAAAACAGTATAGAAGTTTCCGAAACTATCGGAATAACCGAGTCCCACTTCAACATTATGAAAGTCTTCCTTTCTACCCCAAGCTGGTCTTTGGTCTTGTACGTACACATCGTACGGATTGATCCCATAAGCGGAAGGCTGTGGATACGTAAAATAATTTAAGGGTGGCTCCTGTCTGGGGTCTGCAAATGCGTAACCTTCTTGTCCAACTTGCCCTCTCCCACCAAGTGTAAGGAAGAACGATTCAAATATTTTTTTGTAGAGTGCTCCATAATAGAGTATGTCATCAGGAATAGGTTTTTCTCGTTTTCTGTAACCTATATCACCCAAGGTTCCAAACCCATAAAAATTAAAATCTTTTGCAAAGTATAAATTCGCTTCTCCGCCACTTGCACCGTCCCCTAAGGATTGTGGGTTTCTATCATAATCACCACGTTTGATACCACCCAAACGAATGGCAATGGTTGGCATCCAGGCATATTTTGAATCAAACTCATCAATGATTTTATAACGTAGTCCGGCTCTTGAATCCATGACTCCATATTTGTCAGGAGCTTCGGGTGTTTGTTGCAAACCACCGTAACGATCAAATATTTTATGCCGTCCGAGTTTTCCGAAACCAACTGTTAGGTCAAAGGTGAGTCTGTCAGTAATTCCATATTCAAGTGCCAAACTACCCACAGTGATCCGGACATTATCATCATAATTTGCTTTTTGGCCTGCCAAAAAAGCAGAGTCATATTCAGAGTGGGTGATTATGGGACGCACCCAAATTTGCCTTTCGTATGGTGACCACGCTTGTTGGGCAAAACTTGAAACCAGCGGTGTGAAGGTTATAAGAACGATCAATATAAATTTAAATCTAAAATGTTTCATGGACTTGGTTTTTCTTTATTTGGTGTTTTGACGTTGAATCGGATGCCCACAAAATACTCGAGGGCTTTCAATTGTTCATCGTTAAGCTTTCCTGCTAACTCAGATAAATTGACTCTTCGTTTTTCAGTATTGGGGAGTAATCCTTGTAAACTTTCAAGGAGGTCGGCTTGGGCTTTCTTTGTTTTTTCATCCACAGCGACTAGATCAAGTTCCCTGTTGTAGACTGCCTTGCCCAAATGGTAGGTTTCTCTGTCCTTTCCTTGGGGGATATTCACCACCCCACCACCACCCACTCCACCGGAAGCAACAAGCGATGTTAAAATTGTTGAAAATAGTATGCAGAATGTTAATGTTATATTCATCAAAATGTCCTTTTTATTTAATGTAACGAAAATTTATTTCATCTAGCCGTTTTGCGTAATGAAATATCTGCTATAGTGATAAAAAAGGCTCATATGAGCCCTTTCGTATTCACTGATAAAATTCTACTTATCTAAATTTATAAGCTTTATCATCGATGACCATTTGGCGTGTAGTCGTTGCGTTCACGTTCAAACCGGAAGGTAAGGCAGCATCGATGTCACCCGCCACATTGTAGGTAATGACTTCAGATAGCTCGGGAACATCTGTTCTGTAAGGAGAATTGGCAGGTAGTTTTGGTGTTGAACCGCCACCAGTCAAACTTCCCCATTCGATCCAACTCCCATCGTAATAAGTGGTTGGGTATCCAAGGATGGCGATGTAAGAGAAACCAGTCACCTGTGATCTGTTATTTGTTCGGCAAAGTTGGATAGCAGTTTGGCCTTTTAGATAACCTTTTCCTGCATAATATGCGATGAGATCCGCCTTTGGTTTGAATCTGTATTCGGAATCCAAGAGGTCTGTCCAACGTAATTCTTTGGCACCTTTGATCCGACCTTCGAACCCAGTATACTTACCACTTACCTCGTGTTGTGTGCTGCGAATGACACCATTGTATTCATTGCTACTTCCAGAAGATGAACGAGCATCAGAAACAAAAACGGATGATGTGATACCTGGGATGGACACATTGTCCGGATTTTTAACTGCAGTGATGACATCTTCCAAAGGCAAAACGATTATCGTATTGTCCACTCGGAGCTGTTTTACTGAATAACGATTTGTCAATGCAGGCGGTGAATTTGTAGTATTTGTGAAACTGACAAAATTTGGATCGGTTGTTATGAGACGAGGTATGGTTCCATTCAAAAAGGCTAGGTTTTTCGCATCCACTCCCCAATAGCGAAATGAGTAAAAACCACGTAGGGTTCCTTGCACATGCGAGTTTGCATTGGCTGTGGATACGAGAGTTATCAAATCGTTAACAGGATCAATTCCGTATAAATTGAGAATTTTATCAATATGTTCTCCATCGGCAATGAGTGAGGTTGTGTCCGTCAAACCATTGTTTCGTTTTTGACTGAATCCGTCACCTCCACTGATAGCTCCCGCACCATTGGCGAAGTTGAAGGAATAAACCACTACGTTTGTTCCGTCACCTTGGATGTATTCACTTCCGCCAGGACCTGTCCCATTTTGCAAAATTACAAGTTTGCCATTGATTCCTCTGGGTTTGTTCGCTGGCCAATTGGATACCCAACGTCCTAAAGTGGATGGGGTGATGAGTCCGTATTCATTCAGATTGTAATCATCGTTTGATTCGTGGGCGAGTTCAGCTGCTGAATTGACTTTGACGGAGTTAGTGAGAAATGCGCCCGCAAGTAAAAGAGCAAGGGTGTTATCATTGTTTTTTTTGTTCGTGCAGGCTCCCAGTAACCCCGCAACGACAAGAATAGAGACCGTTTTTTTTAACAGTTGTTTCATTTTTAAATTCCTTTCTTTGGTCTCTCTGTTTTTTTCCTTTGTAGGGGTTGCACCAAAGAAATGACAGAGGTAGTTCCAAGATCGGAGGCGGAAAAAAATCCCAAAAGAATTATTTCTTTATAGCAGAATTAAAGTTCAATATAACGTACAATGAGTTTTACAATTTGTGCAGTGTAAGTGCAGGCTACTGTTACCTGGCTTTTTTTGTTCCGATCCAGATGAATTCTGAAGACTCCTTTCCCTTGGTTTCAATGGATTCCAAATCGGATTGTGGAAAAAATAAACTGTCGCCAGATTGTAAAACGAACTCTCGATTCCCTAGTCTGATGGTGCTTTCACCTGAAGATTGGATGATTTTTAGGTGGTGCATGGTGGGGAGGTGAGAGAACTGGGTAACTTTTGCACCCTCCAATTTCCATTCTACGATGAGGAGCCTGTCTTTATCTTCTTGTAAGATTACCCTCGATTCTACTTTTGTTTTTGGGCTTTTCCAGAACTTTCCTTCTGATTTGGGAACAAATCGAGGAGCTTGTGCAAATAAATCTGGAATCATTTCTCCAATGGGGAGTCTGAGTGCTTTGGATAATTTCCACAAAATGCCAATACTTGGTGTGGTTTTTCCACTTTCAATGAGACCGAGCATTCCTCGACTCACACTTGATAATTGAGATAAACGTTCCATCGAGAGGCCTAGTTCTTGGCGCCTAGACTTTAAGGTTTCACCTAGGACAGCGACCAAAATCTCATCAGGATCTTTTCCAATAGGTCTTTCTTGGTTCTTTTGCTCTTCTTCCATCAGGATCGCCTTCGTATGTTATGATGGAATCCATGTTTGATATATTGGATATTTTGTAAAGTAAAATGAATCTTTGTCCAAAAAGAACAATGAGGCAAAATCCAGAAAGAAGAGCCTCCCAGAGATAGATTTCGCTCGGTATTTCGTAGAACCAGTCTGAGAGCAAACCCAATCGGACATTGGTGATGTAGGAAACCTGAGGAATCCAAAGTAGTATGAGGGAGGGGATGAGAAACAGTTTACGGGCACTGGGTAGGTAGGGTAGTAGGAGTAAAAAATACCAAGGGTTTTGTACTGGTATAAGGATCAGTGCGCTATACCCAAATAAAAAATAGAATTTATATTCGAATGTTTTATCTTTGTATCTAACTTTCGTTTTGTGTGCTTTTAGAGAATAGATATAAAAAATGATAGTGATTAAAATTGGAAGCAAAACAATTCGTTCTAATCCTGGTAAAATGAGGAACAGAGTCCTTTGGAAGAATTGATTGAAACGAAAGTCATTTGTGAACTGTATAATTTTTGTAATTCCAAAGCTGATTTTCACATCATAAAAATAGAGTTTGAATGCGAAAAAAAACAATCCGAACCCGAGAAAAAAAAATAAACCCAATCCAAAACATTTATACACTTTATTTTTTTTAGTTTTTAAAAACTTCAGGAAGATGTTAAATATTTCGAAACAAAATATAACGGATGTTAGTTTTATGTGAAAGGAAAGTCCATATAAAAATGAGGAAACATAGATTCTCTTTTTGAAATAAGATAACCTTGTTAAAAAAATAAAAAATACAATCAAAATTTCGAAATGCAGGTTCCAATGAATTTCTTTGATCCAAATTGGGAGTAACCAAAGGAGGATGGATAATTTTCGACCATAACTTCGTTTTATAATATGGAAAATAAAGATGTCGAGTGAAAGGTATAAAAATTTAAGTAAAATAGTCGTAAAACTTGGAGTGAAGATTGCAAAAACAAATAATACAAAGGGTGAGTAGATCGTTGTCCAATCGGGGTGGTTGATTTGGGAAAGGATGGTAACGGCAATATCATCCAAACTAACATTAGAAAAAAATTGATTAGGGCTTAGGTCATACGGTGAAAGATGGCTACGAACCATATACCCTTCCCATACATACCTTGCCCAATCATCCTCCCAAAAGGGTTTGATTGGAAAGAGGATGAGTCTTACGGCTAATCCCGAAAACCAAAGAAAAAGTAAGTGAGTTTTAAAAAATTTCTGCTTCCGAGTGACAAGCCAAAAATAAGGAATGGCTAAGCCAATTTGTAAAACTAGAAAAAACCCCAGACTCTCGACCTAATCAGATATTTTATTAAAATTTAAATTATTACAACGCTCGCAAACTTCTTTGGGGATGACTCCGAGTTTCATTAGTATTCCAAAAAAGAAACAACCGGCACACCATCCCAAAAATGATTCAAGCGATGCGAAGAAAACCAAAATGGCCAAGATGATTTGGAACGCCAAAAAAAATTGAAAGGAATAAAGTATGATGGCCGTTAAACTAAAAATAAATCCTATCAATTGAGCAAAACGTTTTGGTGGCCCAGCTGTTGGCACAAAGGAAATGGACAAAAGCGGAACTAAGTATTTGGAAACCAAAATTGCTACGGGTTCTAATTTTGGACCATAGGAAAGTCTAAGGAAAAAACCCAAAAACAAATAACTCAAACTGTAAGGGTTTGGGAAAATGAGTGAGACAACCCCAAACAAAACAACGGAGGAGGCAACCACCCGTGTGACATTTTCATTGACTACGTCTGGATAATATCCTAGTTTCATTTTCTCTACCTTCCGATCCAAATTTCGACCTTGTGAGGATTAGACAAGGAAAATTCGTTTTCTTGGATAAAAAGTTTATTTTATTGACGATAATCTGTCTTAATAGAGGAGTAATTCGAAATGGAGGTGGGTGATGAAGGTATTTTCTAAATTCTATGGTTTTTTAGCATTTTTAATTTCCGGATTTTTTGCTGTATTTTTACAACTTTCAGCACAACACCAATCCAATGCAGTCGAAAGTTCTCTTTGGTTTGTGGATTCTGGGTTAGCGGCTGGCCTCAAGGATCCAGTCGTTTTGGATACGAGATCCTTTTTTTGGCGCACAAAAGACCCTGTGCCAGGAGCGAAACCCATTGATTGGCAGGAGATTTCGGAGCCAAAACTTCCTAGTAAAGGAAATCTTTTGGAGAATGCAAAGGTTCTATCCATTCTTAAAGAATACAATGTAGATCAAAAATCCAACGTATTAGTGTTAGGTGACGGAGGGTCCGGATTCGGAGAAGAAGGCAGGATCGTATGGAGTTTACGCCAGGTGGGAGTTTCGCAATCTTATTGGTTGGATGGAAAGGTAAGTGAATACCTAAAGGCAGTGAAACGAGAAAATCAGAAAAAAATATCTGGTTTCGTTTACAAAACCCAAACCGGCTCAAAAAAAATAACAATCACCAAGAGTGAGTTATTTTCTGCCTTAAAATCAAATCAATTCACAATTCTCGACACGAGAGAAGCACGTGAGTACAAAGGCGAAACCCCTTATGGTGAAACGAGAGGGGGGATCATTCCCAATGCAAAACCTTTCTATTTTAAAGATTTTATCAGAGAAGATGGGCGGGTTAAATCGAAAGAAGAAGTGTTAAAAATTCTATCCGATCGTAAAATTCCTTTGGACAAACCTTTTGTTACATATTGTACGGGAGGAATCAGATCAGCTTACGTAGCAGGCGTTTTGAATTCATACGGAATTCCAACTTATAATTATGCTGGTTCGATGTGGGAGTGGTCAGCGGACAAAAATTTTCCAGTGGTAAAAACGAGTGATTAGTAAACGTTCCCTGATAGTTTCATCCATCATTATAACCATTCTCTCCGTAACTTTTATACTCTACCAAAACCGAACTGTGTCACTCGAGGATCGTTTTCCTGGGAGAGTGTGGGCAAAACCAATTGAACAAATTCCTGATTTGGATGGGGTGGGTGCACCTCGTGCAGAAAACTGCGGTCATTGCCATACCGAAATCTATGAAGAATGGAAACGTTCGACCCATGCCCATGCTCTTTCTGACATCCAATTTCAATCGGAGTTAACAAAAGTAACTTCACCAAAATGGCTCTGTCTAAATTGCCATATCCCTATTCAAAACCAGAGAGAAACAATTGTGGTTGGACTCCGTGGTGGGGACGAATTGGATCCTGTGGAAATACCGAATCCAGGTTTTGATATTACGATGCAAAAAGAGGGTGTCACATGCGCTACTTGTCATGTGAGAGTGGATCGTAAAACAAAAAAGAGTTATGTGATTGGAAGTATTGGCGACACCTCCCCGCCGCACCCTGTAAAAATTGACCGACATTTTTTACAAAATCGTTGTTTCTCTTGTCATAACGAAACGTATACTTTAAACGAATCTCTCATTTGTTCTTTCCAAACAGGAACAGAACTAAAAAAAACATCGAATACAAAAACTTGTAATAATTGCCATATGCCTGAAGTGAAACGATCCCTCGTAAAAAAAGAACTGAATCAAAAAGACAGAAGGTCACATATTCATGGTTTTGTGGGAGGGGGTGTTCCAAAAGAATTTGCGCTCTACAAACACCAAATCTCTCTTGGGTATAAACCAGGTCTAATATTGAAACAATTTGTCGTCGGTAAGGATGGTATTTTGATTCGTTTAAAAAATGAAACAGCTGGGCATTTGGTGACCACGGGTGATCCTGAACGATTTTATAAAGTAGAATTAATAGGTTTCGATGATGGTAATGCTGTTCTTTTTCAAGAATCCAAAACCATTGGCCAAAGATGGGAATGGTCACCAGCGGCAAAAAAGATCGATGACAATCGTTTGGAAGAAGGTGCTAGTTTCGTTTGGAATTTAGAGAAAGTAGATGAAAGGATTAAAAAAATTCAATTGGAAGTTTTACATGTTCGATTGAAGAACATAACTTCAGATTATATGGCAAAAAATACTCTTCCTTCCGCTTACCAAAAAAAAATTCAAAACATAAAAGAACTATACCCACATAGTTCTATCATTATAAAATCGGAATTGATTGTATCGACAAACATTCGAAAGGATGCCGAGTTAAAAACCATATTCCAACTGAATGAGCTGAGACGTGGAGAATGAGGTCTATTGTATCATTCCTGCGCGCGATGAAGAGGAGAGTATCACCTCCACCATCAATGGAATAATAGAACATTCTCCCATTGCGAAAAAAAATATCATTGTTGTGAACAATGCCTCCAAAGACAAAACGAAACAAAAGGTTTTGAATATGGGAGTGTTAGTTTTGGATTGTAATAAAATCGGCTATGGTAATGCCTGTTTGACGGCAATCAATTGGATATTAGTAAAAAATTTGAATCCAAAGTGGATTTTATTCTGCGATGCGGATGGCTCAGATGATCCTAAAGACATTCAAAATCTCATAAAACAAATCCAAACGAAAACAATCGATTTGCTCATTGGGTCGCGGACTTTAGGTAAAGCTGAAAAAGGATCCTTATCTAATATCCAGATTTTTGGAAATTGGTTAGTTTGTTCGTTGGTAAAAATCTTTTTTAACAAAGAATATACAGATATGGGTCCACTCCGTATCATTGGATTTAACCAATTAAAACAATTGGATATGGAAGACAAAACTTGGGGATGGAATATTGAAATGCTCGTCAAAGCCATTCAAAATAATTTGACCATAAAGGAAGTTCCCGTTGTTTATCGAAAACGAAAGTTCGGGGTTTCGAAAATTTCTGGAACACTTATAATGGCAATGCGTGTTGGTTTCAAAATATTATACACCTTCTTTCGTTTGTATTTTTTTAAACCTTGAGTTTATGCAAAAAATATTATTTTTTATATACCCAACGCTCCTCTTATTTTCCGTACACTGTGCCCGTAGAGAAGATCCAATCGCAGTTATTTGTGTTTGGATTGTTCCCTTTTTATATTTTTTTTATTTAAAAAATTTTATCCCCACAATTTCTTTCAGAATGATATTTTTGTATTCGGTATTTTTACGTTTACTCATGTTAGGTTCTCAGCCTATCTGGAGTGATGACATCTACCGGTATTTATGGGATGGTTTGTTGTTGCAGTCGGGGGTATCACCATACTTGGCACCGCCAAACTTAGTTTTCATTTCCGAATTATCTTCTGGAAATGAAGCAGAATACTATCTTAAGAATATGAACAGCGCTGGTTTTTTGTCAGTTTATCCAGCTGTATTACAGAGTGTATTTTACTTCGTCGCAATCGTACAAACAATGTTTTCCCATCCTTTTTTAATCACACAGTGTATTTTTGTGCTGATTGAAATGGTAACAATGGCTTTGATCCCAAAAATATTGCCGAATCAAAATTCGGGTCAGTATTGGTTGTATTTTGGGAACCCAATCGTTATCGTTGAGGGAGTTTCGCAAATGCACCCAGAGGTTCTTTTTGTATTTTTATTGGCATTGAGCATAAAATTCAAAAATTACAAAAACTTGTTTTTGTTCTTACTCATCCAATGCAAAATTACGGGCTTAGTTTTTGTATTTAATTTATTTAAGACAAACAAAGTTAAATTTTTTGTTTTTTTATTTTTAACCATCATCGTTCTTGTTTTAACAGTCTTCCAAAATTTTTTGTTTCAATTAGAAAAAGGTTTCGGGCTATTTTTTCATTCTTTTCGGTATGGTGGAATCCTTGAGCCAGGATTTTATTACCCGCTGAGTCTTTTAAAATTAGAATATTTATCAGGAATTTTTTCTTTGGGGTTTGCTTTCACCTTACTCTTATATCTATTTTTAAAAAAGAAGGTTTGGGAAGATGTGGACTGGTTTTTCGTTTCATATTTTATTTATTTGTTGTTTACTCCAGTTTTTCATCTTTGGTACAATATCCCCCTATATTTTTTAGTTTTGTTTGCTCCGCAATATGAACGGATCGTCTTAGCTTTGACTTTCCTTTCGTTATTTTCTTATTTTTTATACTCCCATCCATCATGGGAATTTTATAGAGTATCACTAGTATTTTTTGTGTTAGGTGTGTATGGGAAAAAGATCTATAATCATATTTGCAAAACCGCCAGTCCTTGGTTTCGTTAAGACTAGATTGGCCAAAGATTTAGGGAATGAAAAAACTTTAACAATCTATAAGGATTTATTGAAATATACTGAAGAAGTAACCTTTCATTTGAATGCAGATAAGAATATCTATTGGACGAATACGGATCCTTCTACAAATTCTTATTTCCAAAATGGATTCCAGACCTATTTGCAATCCTCTGGCGATTTGGGACAAAGGATGAAAAACGCATTTGCAGAACAGTTAATGAATGCCCAAAAAGTAGTGATCATCGGAACAGATTGCCCCTATATCACGAAGGAAATTTTGGATGAAAGTTTTGATAAATTAGATGAATGCGATATTGTATTGGGCCCAGCAAAGGATGGAGGGTATTATCTTTTGGGTATGAAAGAAACAACCCCAGAAATTTTCGAATGCATAACTTGGAGTACAAGTTCTGTTCTAAAAGACACATTAACGAATGTTAAAAGTCTTAGAAAAAAATACATTTTATTAAAAGAATTGAGTGATATCGACACTATCTCCGACTTAACAGAATGGCAAAAGTCTAACGATCCATTCTGACTAGTTTTACTTCTACTTTTCTTTCTAAGGCTGCTGCAGAAGTCGAAAGTGTATTTGAACTTATTTTCGAATTACCAAAAAATAATCTTCGAATACGGTTTTCTGGTACAAAATGAATTTTTAAAAACCTTTCCACTTCAAGAGATCGTTTTTCGCTAATGATAAGGTCATGAGCATCTGATTTTCCTTCAAACGCATGCGCAAAAATGTACACTTCATAGTCGTTGTTTTTAATTAGCTGGTTGGCTATGTTTTGTAATTCAATCTGGTCTGGTTTGGGGATTTGGTCTGAACCTTGTTTGAAATACAAAACAAGATTGTTTTCATTCTCGTTTTTGTTCGTTGTTCTTTTGTATGGTTCTTCAAATATGTAACCTTCCTCCGCTGTTAGGTTGCTTGTTTTCCACAAATAATGAACACTGTAAGATAAGAAGAAAAAATAAATCAGGATGATAGAGATTTTACCCAGCATATTTTGATTTTCGGCAAGGAAGGTGGGAGACAAAATAGGATGGGTAAAAATATGATTGAAATATGTCCCCAAAACGGGGATTTGATGTTAATATAGGTATTTATTATGAAAATTAGTGAATTGGCTGAACAATTAGGTGGGAAGTTTACTGGCTCAGGGGAACTCGAAATAAATGGAATCAAAGATTTAGAACACCATACGGAAGTGGATCCAAGTTGTATCTATTACGTAGCATCCAAAAAATATCTCGCCAAACATAAAAAGGCGGCGGATGTAAAAATTGCCTTAACCATTGAGTCACTTGCTTCTAATTTCCCAAACGCAATCATTGTGGACGAAGATGATTCCAAAGTTAAATTCATCAGAGTTGTTTCTTTATTTGAAAAAAAACCGAAAATCACTCCATTCATTTCGGAAAGAGCGAGTATCCACCCAACAGCCAAAATCGGAAAGAATGTAACCATTATGGATTTTGTTTCCATTGGTGAATCCGTTGTTGTAGGGGACGATGTTATTTTATATCCGAATGTTGTGCTTGAACCATTCGTTGAAATTGGTAATGGCACAGTATTAAAATCGGGAGTTGTGATCTATTATAATTGTAAACTCGGAAAAAATAATCTTATCCATTCAAACACAGTCATTGGTGCCGATGGTTTTGGATTTTATGATCATGGTGGGGTGCGCTATAAAGTTCCGCAGATCGGAAACGTGATCATTGGGGATGAAGTTGAAATGGGTGCACATTGTACGGTAGACCGAGCAGCACTTGAATCGACCACCATAGGAAACCATACTAAATTTGATGACCATGTTCATGTAGGTCATAATTGTCGGGTTGGGAATTACGTGTACATCGCAGGAGCAACCGTTCTTGCAGGGTCTGTTACCATAGAAGATGGTTGTTTTTTAGCGGGGCAATCTGCTGTGGCAGAACACCTAACAATGAAAAAAGGGTCAATCCTCATGGGGCTTTCCGGACTTACGGAAGATTCCAAAGAAAAGACTGCTTATTTTGGAATCCCAGCGAGGCCAGCACTGGAGATGCATAGAATTCATAGTTCACTTCCGAGTTTACCTGAAATAACAAAGGATTTTAATAAACGGAAAAAAGCCGAGTAAACGAAATTTATTTTTTGGATTCTGCAATCCAAAGTTTCCATACATCGGGCACAAAACCAATGGTGGCGCGTTTGCCGTCGCGGACAACGGGAGTTTTGATGAGGAGGGGGTTTGTGAGTAAAGCTTCCTCTTTGTCATACAACATATATTTAAGGTTTTTTTCTTCGTAAACTTTTGATTCGGTGTCGATCAAATCATCGAGTTTCACCGAACCTAGAATGGATCTTAGTTCACCCTTACTCATTTCTTTTTCTTGTAAGTTGATGAATTGAAAAGGGATCCGTCGTTCTTGGAAATAAAGCTGTGCCTTTTTTGATTCTTTGCACTTTTTAGTGCCGAAAATTTGTAAGTTCATCCAAAAATAGTTTTTTTGAACTCTTCCAGTAAGGATTCTTGCCCTGACAACATCAGTTCGATTTGGTCTTTGTCCAAATCATACAAAACATGTGCTTGCAAATACTGTGTGAACTCATCAGCAGATATTTTTTTTGCATCAAAGCTTTCTTTCAAAAAATTATACCATGCTGCCAAAATGACTTTTTGGTGCGCCAGTTCTTTGATACCAATCGTGATGATTTTAGAAGGTTTCATACGAATCTCCACTAGAATGATGTTTTTGAATGATCAATGTCAATCTAAAAACCTCTGGAAGACTGAAAAATACAACATCCACGATCCAGTATTCATATCCAAACGACGAAATGATTGTGCACTGCTCACAGAGGCATCAATCACACGTGTATCATCAAACACACCAACCCTTCCATCCCCGCGGATATAAAAACTTGATGACTCTCCATTATAACTACCGCTGAATTTATCAATTGCTATATGGTGGTATCCTAAACCAAGTTGAATGAAGTTATTGCCAGCTAACCGATAGTTAATGGCAGATTCTGCTCTGAAAGTGAGCCCACTACCACGGAGCCGTCCTCTCTGGTTAAAATACTGTGTGTCTGGCAATGGTTCACCGATACTATACCCTCTTACATTCCAATCGGCAGAAGTAAAACCCATACCAAGGCCGTTCTCCCATTCAAAATTTCTAAAAAGAGGTGTGGTGAAATGGTACATTCCTAGAAAGGTGTAAGAATAAATTTCGGATTCTAGTTTGGTATAATATAAATCACTAGTAACTTCTGTTAGTTTTAAAATATCCCAATCATTCCGACCAACCACAAAACCCACTCGGTTTCGCGAATCAAGCATCCAGCGGATAAAGGCCTCGTAGTTATTGGTTGCCTTGCCACCAGAAAGGTTGACATCGCTAAAAACAAGGGGGCTAAAACTCGACGAAAATTGCTGAAGATTCCCGTCGAACCGGCCGGGAAGTCTGGAACCCATACCATACCGTAGTCCTACCTCGAATCCAGTCGACTCAGGAAACAGAGGGAGGCAAAGAAGGAAAAATAAAATGATTCCAATACATCTTGACATAACAATTTCATCCAATTTCGTGAGGAGGAACCATTATGGAAACACTCTTTCTAAGCGAATCCAAGTTTAACTTAATTCTAGGCGCCGACATCCTTAGCCCCTATTTTTACCTCATCCTCATAGCTGCACTCTATTTGACCTTTCGACTGGGCTTTGTGCAGATCCGTTTCCTATTTTTATCCTTAAAGATATTTACGGGCAATATGGACTTCAAAGGCTCAAAAGGTCAGCTTGTCCATTCCCAAGCTTTTTTTGCAGGGATAGGCTCATCACTCCTTTCGGGTTCTGTGATTGGCACAGCTTTGGCAGTCGCTTATGGTGGGATTGGGGTTCTGTTTTGGATTTGGGTCATGAGCCTACTTGTGATGCCCATCCGTTTTGTTTCTTCCACTTTGGCTGTGAAATTCCGAAACCAGCTGCCAAGTGGACGTTATTTGTCGGGACCAATGTATTTCATCGAAAAATCCCTCCGTGCGAAATGGCTCGCCATTGCTTTTTCCCTCACAAGTATTTTCACAGTCCTCATTTTTGGTGGGGTTTTTCCTTTCCTTGGGCTCACCTATATCACAAAAGAAGGTTTGAATCTATCGGGGATGTCTGGCCCCATTTCCATTGCGGTCATTCTACTTTTTATCGTCGTGGGCGGGATTCGGAGAGTGGGGAAAACAGCCTCGATCCTCGCGCCAATCGGAATTTTACTCTTTTTGTTTTCTTACGTTTCTTTATTCCATGCAAGTTTGGTTTCGTTCTTAGATTTTTTGACAGATGTCACCAAAGAGGCCTTTGCTATCAAAGCCATCCAAGGCGGCGGGATCTTTGGGGTTTTGCGTGCGGTTTCCGTTTCACTCAGTGCGTTTTTTCTATCCACCGAAACGGCAGTGGGTAAATCGTCTGGAATCGCAGGTGTTGTGCGGACAGATTACGCAGCCAAACAAGGGTTAGTGAGTATGCTCGCTTCCTTTTTTGAGGGTTTTGTCATGGCCACCCTAGTTGGTTTTGTACTGTATTCGTATGGTGCGGTGAGCCTTGAATCTATTTTGGCCTTCCCGGCACGTATTATGGAAAATCCTAATCAAATTGCGCTGGGTATGTTGTTACTTTCCTTTCTGTCTTTTGGTATACTCAGTTTGGCTGGCTGGTTTTACAGCGGGGAACAAAACGCATTTTATATATTTGGCGAAAAGTTCTCCAATCTTTTCCGAATCTTATTCATTGGGTTTGCTTTAGGTTTTGCTTACCTTTATGTAAATTACGGCATTGCCGTGTTCACATTTGCTATACAAATTGGATATACACTCGCAGTAATCACCTCCGTGCCTCTCCTTGTTGCACTCATGTTACTCGGAAAATCCGCGAAACTAGAGTTAAATAAGTATCTCAATGAATCGGGCGCGCGGTATGAAATTTTCAAAGATTTTTATCTTTTATTCCTCACTCTACTACCCAAGAACCTAATTTCAAAAATATTTGGGTATTTTTCCACGATGCGATTGCCAAGGTTTATGATGATCCCCATCCTCAAAGCTTTTGCAAAGGTGTATAAAATCAATTTGGATGAAGCAGAATTACAAATCAAAGAATATGCATCCTTAAATCAATTTTTCACACGTGCCTTACGAGCAGAAGCAAGGATCATCGATTCTGCCGGTAATGCGGTTGTGTCTCCCACAGATTCTCGGATCACAAGTTTTGGAAATATCAATCAATCCACCATCATTCAGGCAAAAGGAATTGATTATTCCGTAAAAGAATTGTTAGGCTCAGAGAAATACTACCAAAGTTTTACAAATGGAAAATACATCACTTTTTATCTGTCACCGCAGGATTACCATAGAATTCATAGCCCTTTTGCTGGCCAAATTTTAGGATATTATTATGAACCAGGCAAACTGTTTCCAGTCAACGATTTGGCCGTTCTCAATATCCGTGGGTTATTTCCTAAAAACGAAAGGCTCATCACATTTTTACAGACCGAATATGGCAAAATCGCCGTCATCAAAGTGGGAGCTTCCAATGTGGGTAAAATCCGAGTTACTTATGACAATAAGATTGTGACAAACAATTGGATTCGTTTCGCAAAGGAACACCAATATAAAGATGTTTCTATCATGATCGATAAGGGTTCAGAGCTGGGTCGTTTCGAAATGGGTTCCACTGTCATTTTGGTTTTTGAAAATGATACCATCGATTTCACCAACTTAACACTGGGAGAAAAGATCCAATACGGAACTGTGGTTGGAAATTTCAAAAAGAAATTGGTTTCACTCCCTGTAAAGGTGTAATCATGGCTCTTTCGCAACTCGCAACGATTCCAAAAGAAATTCACTTTGACGATGATACCCTCTCTGTTCACTGGAAAGACGGGGTGGTATCTCGGTTTTCTCTTTTGGATCTGCGGAAAAAATGCCCATGTGCCACTTGCCGGGGTGGGCATGGGGGCAAAGTGGGTGCTGCTACGGGGCATATCCAAACCATAAAACTACTTTCTTGGACAAAAGTGGGTCGTTATGCGATTTCCATCGTTTGGAGCGACTACCACAATACGGGAATTTACTCTTACGACAATTTACGATCCTATTCGGAGGGGATTCTGTCCGCTTTCGACTGAATTCCTTTACTTTTTGTCAAACCAGAAAAAAACTTGGTGACAAAAAAAATCATATTATGTCTCATTATCCTAAGTTTTTCCGAGGATTAAGGTATGGGTGAAGGTTCGCTCTCACAAGACGAAATAGACGCACTTTTGCAAGGTGCCGATGATACATTCGATCTCTCTTCTCTCAGTGGTGCCGCCAGTTCTCCATCGGACAACCTGTCTCCCATCGATCGTGACATCATTTCAGATGTGGTCGGTTCCGCTTTTCAAGTGGGTGGCAATACCCTTGGCACAATACTAGCAAAAAACACTCGTTTTATGAACCCTGCCACCGAATCAGGGAGTTCCGCCGACATCCAAAAAGAACTCGGATCAAAAACGGTTAGCCTATATTCCAATATTAGCGGTAGTTTGGCGGGTAGAGTTTGCCTCGTGATGGCACAAGAGAACGCCGCAAAAATTGCTGGGGTGATGATGGGTGGCATGGCTCCTCCAGGGCAGCTTGATAACGCACAATTACAAACATTAAAAGATTCTCTTTCTCCAATTCTTGGCACTATCACTGCCCAAATTTCGATGAAACTTGGTGGTGCCATGAGTGGTAGTCCTGCCGAAATAACTTTGGTTAATTCTGGCCGAGATCTTCAATTGCCAGATGATAACAGTTTGGTGAAAACAACACTAAGTTTGAATATCGATGGGGTGGGATCATTTAAGGTATATTATGTGATTGGCCTCTCTATGGCTAATTCGATTCTCGAAATCCAAAAGGGTGGCGGCCAAAAACAACAACAAGGTTCTGGCGGCATGAGCGTTGGTGCCCAACCAAATGCCGGTTTTGCTGGTGGGCAGTCATCGGTTGGAATCAAAGGTGTAAACTTTCCTTCACTTGCCAATGCTGGTGCAGGTCCAGGCCAAACCAATCTCAATCTTTTGATGGATGTACAAATGGCTCTCACAGTGGAGCTTGGACGAACTAAAATGTACATCAAAGATATTTTGGGACTTGGTGAAGGTTCTATCATCGAGCTCGACAAACTTGCTGGTGAACCAGTGGATTTACTCGTTAACGGTAAACTCATCGCAAAGGGTGAGGTTGTGGTTATCGACGAAAACTTTGGTGTTCGTGTGACGGACATCGTGAGCCCTACGGATCGACTGAAAGGCGACAAATGATCCGAACATATTCATATTTGCAAAATTCTTTAGGGAAAGTTATGTACTTTTGCCTTTTGTTGGCGGTAATAGCTTCACCTCTTTTGGCGCAGTCGGAAGGAACAAAAGAACTCGATCAGATCCTCAGACAAGAGTTAGGTGAAAAAACTACCACTCCGAACGAGACAGAAAAAAACGAAACATCGCCTACAAAAACCGAAGAAAACCCTATCCAGGAACGATATACCGATGTAAACGACGACTCACCATCGGCCACTTGGATTTTATTAAAGATTTTATTTGTTCTCAGTATCCTCGTTGGTGCTGGGTATTATTTAATTTTGCAAATGCAAAAAACAAAACAAGCGAAGTACCCAGTAAAAGGGTTTATGCGTGTTCTATCGAGTTTGCCACTCAGCCAATCACAATCGGTTCAAATCGTCGAAGTGGGCGGGCGTTTGCTCGTTCTTGGCGTGGCGGAAGGTTCTGTCAGCTTAGTTTCTGAAATTACGGCAGCTGAAGAAAAAAATGAAATTTTGAAGTTAAAAGAGGAAGCGGATCCATATGTTCCTAATTTCCTCGAATCGTTACTCGAAAGTTTACAATCAAAGGCACAGAAAAAAATTCGAATTAATAAATCGCAAATTGAATCTTCTGATTTTGATTTAGATAATGATGTACAAAAAAAAGCCAAAGAAAGTTTAGAAAGGTTACGAAAACATCGAGAAATGTTGGAAGGCGGAACGTCATGAATAAAAGTTCAGTTTTCCTGTATTTTAAGACCCACAAACGTTTGTTTGTGGTTTTATTTGTTTTGATGGTGGTCTTTTGTGCAGGTTCAACTGCTATTTTTGCACAAGATAAAGGTACAAAAATTCCGATCCCAAATTTATCGTTTAATGTAAACGAATCAAAAACACCGAAAGAAACGAGTCTTTCTTTGATGATTTTGTTTTTGGTTACTGTACTTTCGCTTGCTCCTGCCATTGTGATGAGTGTCACTTCATTTACTAAAATTGTAATCGTTTTTGACTTTGTACGACGTGCTTTGTCCCTTCAAAATTTACCACCAAACCAGGTTATGATGGGGCTTGCACTTTTCGTAACATTTTTTATCATGGCTCCTACCATTGGTAAGGTGAATGATGATGCCCTGCAACCGTATCTCAATGGTAAAATAGACCAAACACGTTTTATGGAAGGTTCCATGAAACATTTGCGCGAGTTTATGATCCGCCAACTCGGAAAAGACGGAACAAAGGATGTGGCTTTGTTTTTGAAAATTGGGAAGGTTCAAAATGTGAAATCTTTCGATGATGTTCCTTCTTATGTTCTTGTACCTGCATTTATGTTATCAGAAATCAAAAAGGCATTTATCATCGGAATTTATATTTTTATACCCTTCATCGTCATCGACCTCATAGTTGCTTCGGCTTTGCTCGCAATGGGTTTTATGATGTTGCCCCCTGTGATGATTTCCCTTCCTTTAAAACTCATTCTATTCATTTTGATTGATGGATGGAACCTCCTAGTTCTTGAACTTGTAAGGAGTTACAAATGACAGAAGTTGATGTAGTCAATTTGATACGAGAAGCATTCATTGTAACATTAAAGATTTCGAGCCCTATTTTGATAACAGCTTTGATTGTCGGCCTCATTGTTGGGATTTTACAAACAACAACATCCATCCAAGAACCAACGATTGCATTTGTACCTAAACTTGTATCAATTTTTGCAGTGATTGTGTTTTTTTCTGCGTGGATGGTTCGTGTGATGACAGATTATACACGAGAAATATTTTTTATGATAGAAAAGATATGATATGGAACCATTTATTTTACATTTTCAATCATTTCTTTTCGTCTTAGTTCGGTTACTCGGACTATTCATCGTAGCACCTTTTTTTTCTTCTGAGTCGATTAACTTTTCTTTAAGAATGATATTTTCATTCATGATTTCGCTCATTGTTTACCCAGTTGTTTCCATGTATATGCCAAAAATACCTGAACATATGGTGAACTTTGGGATACTGATCATATCTGAAGTGTTAGTTGGGGTGTTCATTGGATTCATTGTTTCAATTGTTTTTGCGGCATTCCAAATGGCGGGCGAATTTTTTAATAACCAAATTGGATTTGGATACACGGAGATCCTCGATCCTGTCACTCAAAACTCATTACCAGCCATTGGTACCATCAAAAACTTAATGGCCACTGCCATTTTTTTGGTTATAGGAGCACATAGGTTTCTCATCGAAACATTGGCATATTCATTTGAAAAAATCCGTATTGTTTCCTTTACGGCGCAAGTAAACGGTGGAATGTATAAACTCATCGAAGAAGCAATTGGTGCCATGTTTGTTGTGGCATTCAAAATTGCCCTACCAGTGATGGGTATTTTGTTTTTGGTAAGTTTGGCCGAAGGGCTTATGGGAAAGGCTGCTCAACAAATGAATGTTATGTCTTTGTCTTTTCCTCTTAAAGTTTTTATTGGAACCTTAACTCTGATCGCAACTATCACCTTTGTGAGTAGCCAAATGGTTCAGGGTATTCAAATTTCGATGGACAAAGCCAATCTGTTGATCCGGGAGTGGCCAAACCCGTGAACTATCTCGATCCTGTGGACAAACAAACAATATTTGATTTATATCTTCATAATCCATATTTAGATATAAACCTCCAGTTATTTGCAGCTGCTGACGAAGGGCGAACCGAACCTCCAAGTGAGAGGCGAAGACGCGAAGAAAAGGAAAAGGGGAACGTCCCTAAATCCAATGAAGTAGCTTCAACCTTGGTTTTGTTAAGCGGCACTTTCGTATTATATTTGCTTGGTGAAAAATTCATTAAAAACACCGCTCTTTTCATTAAAAAATATCTCCCAATGGGAGTCCAAATGCAACAATTTGGGGCAGAAGAATTTCGGGTGATCATGTCTGGGGTATCCAATGATTTTTTTAATCTACTTTGGCCAGTCCTTGCAATCACTCTTGTTTTTGCAGTAGTTGGTAACGTTGTACAAGTAGGTTTTATGTTTTCGCCTCGTGCATTATCGTTTCGTTTTGATCGGATTAGCCCAAATTTTAAAAGAGTTTTGCCAAACCGCCAAACAATGTTTAACCTAGGGAAGTCTCTCGCAAAAGTAATCATGATTGGTATCATAAGTTATATTTTAATTTCTGGAGATTTTTTAAAAGTTTTACTCACAAGCAATATGGGCATGGTCGAGGCAATTGGTCTCATCACTTATTCTGGTTTTAAAATTATGATGGCTGCTGGGATTTTACTTTTAGCAATTGCAGTTTCTGATTTTTATTTTCAGAAATCTGAATTCGAAGAATCTCTAAAACAAACTCCATCAGAAGCCAAACGTGAAATGAAAGAGGACTCGGGAGACCCTGCCCTAAAGAATAGGCGAATGCAACTAGCACGAGATATGATGCAAGGTAATATGCTTCGCGAAGTGCCAAAGGCAGATGTTGTTATAACTAATCCCACTCACTATTCAGTGGCATTGGCATATGAAATGGGTAGGGATGTTGCGCCAAGAGTGATCGCAAAAGGCGCAGACCGCCTAGCGTTAGAGATACGCAAGATTGCTAAAGAAAATGATGTACCTATCGTTGAAAGTCCAAAACAAGCCAGATTGTTGTATGCTGAAGTAGACGTTGGACAGGAAATACCAAGAGAGTTTTTTGAAGCAGTTGTTGCCATCCTCATCACTCTCGAAAAATTCAAAAAGAAAGTGGGAATAGGATAAGATTATGAACTTCAAAGATTTATTGAAACAATCTGATTTGATACTTGGTGTTGGAACTCTTGTTATCCTATCGATGCTCATTGTGCCTTTGCCAGGTTTTATACTTGATGTTCTCATTGTATTAAGCATTGGCCTGGGGCTTCTTATTTTACTCACTGCTCTTTCTGTAACAGAGCCCAGTGAATTTTCAATTTTTCCGAGTTTGCTCCTTATTACAACATTGTTTCGTTTAGCACTAAATGTTTCCACAACAAGGCAAATCCTTTCAAAGGGACCAGCAATGAATTCAAGTGTTATTGAAGCATTTGGTACTTTTGTTGTGGGTGGTGAATCTGGTTTGGGTAAATATGTTGTTGGTTTGATCATATTTATCATCCTAACAATTGTTCAAGTAGTGGTTATCACGAAAGGCGCCACTCGTATTTCAGAAGTTGCTGCCAGGTTTACATTGGATGGATTACCACAGAAACAAATGTCCATAGACATGGAACTCAATAGTGGTTCCATTACGGAGGCAGAAGCAAAGGTAAAAAGAAAAAAAGTTCAACGAGAAGTTGACTTTTATGGGGCTATGGATGGAGCTTCGAAGTTTGTGCAAGGAGATGTTAGGGCAGGGCTCATCATCACTGCAATTAATTTGCTTGGTGGAATTCTGATTGGTTCTACTATCCGTGGTGAGTCGTTTATGGCATCCATCGAAACTTATGGAAAGTTTACAATTGGGGATGGTCTTGTTTCGCAAATCCCAGGTTTATTATCCACAACTGCCACTGGTATCATTGTGACAAGGTCGAGTTCTGAAAAAAAACTTACGATCGAAATCAAAGACCAACTCTTTGGAAACGCAAAAACGATGTATGTGGTGTCGGGAGCATTAGCCTTGGCCAGTTTGATCCCTGGTTTGCCATTCTTTTCGTTACTCGCGCTTGCAGGAGCGATCGGATACTTGGGATATTCCATTGAACAAGTGGCAAAAGAAGAAATCAAAAAGATTGAAAATGTAACCCAAGAAAAAACACAAGAACGTAAACCAGAAAATTATATCAAAGAAATCTCGGTCGAGGCTATACAGGTAGAGTTAGGGCGCGATTTGCTTCCGTTAGTCGATTCTTCTTCTGGTGGGCATCTTTTGGAACAAATTGCAAACACACGTAAAAAATTTGCTATTGATTTTGGCCTCGTCATCCCTGCCATTCGGATTACAGATAATTTAGAGATCCCACACGATAATTATACAATTCGAATCAATGGTGTTATCGTTGGACAATCTGTTGTAAAGGCAGATCGTTTGATGGCAATGAACAATACAACAAGGACGCTCGAACAAATTACAGGTGATGCCTTTGTGGAGCCAGCCTTTGGGCTAAAGGCAACTTGGATTGACCCGAATGATAAAATTGAAGTGGAGAACAAAGGTTATTCGGTTGTTGATCCATCCACTGTGATCATCACTCATCTTAAAGAGTTAATTTCAAATTATGCATCACAGTTACTTGGACGCGAAGAAGTAAAAGCGCTTTTGGAACATTTGCGACAAACTCACCCAACCCTTGTTGGTGAACTAGATTATGATAAAGGCGGGAGGCTTGGTATCATCCAACAGACATTGCAGAATTTGGTAGCGGAAGGTCTTTCCATTAAAAATCTACCAAAAATTATGGAGGCCATTGCCAATAATTTTCCTAAATCAAATGATCCTTTCTTTTTATCGGAATCTGTCCGCCAAACACTCTCTAGACAAATTATCAATGACTTTCTATCGCCTGATGGGAAGTTACATGTTGTGACAATTGACCCTCGGATTGTGGATAGATTAAACAAAAGTTTGATGCAAGATGAACAAGAAGGTAGAATCATCATCCTTCCAAACGACATTCGGATTCGTATCATAGAATCGGTTTATAATGAGTTACAAAAAGCATTGGATGACAATCGTTTCCTCATTTTTGTAATTTCAAGATACTTACGTCAGCCGTTTGCTTTCTTTTTGACAAAGGAACTGCCCCCTCGGAACTTTGCAGTAATCGCTTCTGAAGAAATCCACCGTGGGGTACCGACGGAAATTTCATCTGTTCTGAGTCTCCCCACTAGAGAGGAACAACCCCAAGAAGTATAGGAGTTCATTTTGGTTCATTCATCCATCCCCAGTTATAAGGTTTCTGTGGCACCGATGATGGACCTAACTGACCGTCATTTTCGCTATTTTTTAAGACAAATATCCAAACATAGCCTTCTATATACGGAAATGGTCACAACAGGTGCCATCCTGAAGGGTAAGGATAACCATCGGTATTTGGATTTTTCTCCTGAAGAATTGCCACTCGCACTTCAGTTAGGCGGTGATTCTCCTAAGGATTTACTCGCTGCTGCAAGGATAGGCGAAAATTACGGGTATTCTGAAATCAATTTGAATGTAGGATGCCCATCTGACCGAGTACAAAGCGGTAGTTTTGGCGCCTGTCTCATGAAAGATCCAGACTTAGTTGCAGAGATGGTATCTACATTGAAATCAAAAATCAATTTGCCCATTACCGTAAAACATCGAATAGGCGTGAATGGAAAAGAGTCTTATAATGATCTATATAATTTTGTAAATAAAATCAAAGATGCAGGTGTGAGTCGAATTATCGTTCATGCGAGGATTGCAATTTTGGAGGGGCTAAGTCCAAAGGAAAATCGAACTATTCCCCCACTCAAATATAGTGATGTGTACAAATTGAAAGAGGATTTCCAAGATTTACCAATCATCATCAATGGGGGAATCAAAACAATCGATGAATACCATAAACATTTAAAGTATGTGGATGGAGTTATGATTGGTCGTGCGGCCTATGACAACCCGTATCTCTTTTCCTCTGTGGATGAAGAATTTTACTCAGACAAAGCGAATCGTAAATCAAGGTTAGAAGTGTTGGAAACAATCAAAACTTATATTTTAAATTCAGAAGTTTTGAAAACAAAACCTTCTCAAGTGTTAAGACATATTTTGGGTTTGTACGCAGGCATTCCTGGTGCACGAGAATTTCGAAGGTTTCTGTCTGAAACTATGTTTCTCAGAGCCGATGTAAATGAACTGTTTGATAAGTTGTATGAGAAAATACGAAATATAGAATATTATGAAACGGCAGTGTAGTTTGCCTTAGACGATTTGAAAATTTAAAAGTTCTAAATTTTTCTTTCTATTAGAGAAAAATGCTCCAAAATCTATCAAAATCAAATTGGTTGACAGGCCAGATTCTCTTCTCAGCCTGGTTAAATTGAGAGGCAATCCCATGACCAAACCACTCACGGTTCAAAGTGACAAAACAATGCTTTTAGAGGTAGATAACCCAGAGTTTGAAGCCTGTCGTGACCTCGTCTCGAAGTTTGCAGAACTTGAAAAAAGTCCAGAATACATGCACACTTACCGAATATCTCCACTTTCTCTTTGGAATGCAGCTTCCATCAAAATGACGGCCGAAGAAATTGTGGAAGGGCTTACTAAATTTGCCCGCTATTCGGTTCCTAAAAATGTTATCAATGAAATCAAAGAACAAATTTCTCGGTATGGAAAAGTTAAATTAGTTAAAGAAGAATCGGGCGAGTTGTACATCATCTCCAACGAAAAAGGTTTTATCACAGAAATTGCAAATAACCGTGCTGTTCAACCTTTTGTGGATGGAATGGAAGGTGATAAAATCCGAATCAAAAAAGAATACCGAGGGCATATCAAACAAGCTCTGATCAAAATTGGTTTCCCAGTGGAAGACTTAGCAGGTTACGATGAAGGAAATAAATATCCATTTAACCTTCGTCCTACGACACTTGGTGGGATTAAGTTTGGAATGCGAGACTACCAAAGAGCTTCTGTGGAAGCATTTCATGCTGGTGGAAGGAACGAAGGTGGTTCAGGTGTTGTGGTCTTACCTTGCGGTGCTGGTAAAACCATCGTGGGTATGGGTGTGATGCAAATTGTGGGAGCGGAAACTCTCATTTTAGTAACAAATACTCTTTCGATCCGTCAGTGGAGAAATGAAATTGTTGATAAAACAGATATCCCCGAATCAGACATAGGCGAATATTCTGGTGAGATGAAAGAAATTAAACCTATCACAATCGCTACTTATAATATTCTAACTCATCGAAAGAAAAAGGGCGGGGATTTTACACATTTCCATATCTTCAGTGCAAATAACTGGGGTTTGATTGTCTACGATGAAGTACATTTATTGCCTGCCCCCGTATTTCGTATGACTTCTGAATTGCAAGCAAAACGTAGATTAGGTCTGACAGCAACTCTTGTGCGAGAAGACGGTTTAGAGGAAGATGTATTTTCACTCATCGGGCCAAAAAAATATGATGTACCTTGGAAGGAGCTAGAAGCAAAATCCTGGATCGCAGAAGCAAATTGTGTGGAAATTCGTGTTCCCATGGAAGATGACCTTCGAATGAAATACTCTGTTGCAGATGATAGAGAAAAGTTTAGATTGGCTTCAGAAAATCCAGAAAAACTAAAAGCAATTAGTTATATTCTAAAAAAACATTCAACTAACAATATTTTAGTGATTGGGCAATACATTAATCAATTGGAAGAAATTTCTCAAACTTTCAAAATCCCTTTGATTACAGGTAAAACCCCACTGCCAGAAAGACAAGAGTTATACCAAGCATTTCGTTCTGGACAGATCAAACAACTAGTGGTTTCAAAAGTTGCAAACTTTTCGATCGACTTACCAGATGCCAATATTGCCATCCAAGTATCGGGAACATTTGGATCGAGACAAGAGGAAGCCCAAAGGTTGGGTCGTATTCTGCGTCCAAAATCGGTGGATAACACTGCTATATTTTATTCACTCATTTCTCGTGACACCAACGAAGAAAGGTTTGGTCAAAATAGGCAATTGTTTTTAACCGAACAAGGGTATGAGTATGAAATTTATACTCTTGACCAATTTAAAGAAACTGTTACTGAAGAAGCACTTAGTAAATAGAGGATAAAATGAAACTTGTTGCTAATCGCCTGAATGTCGTGGAACCTTCTCCCACTCTTGCCATCACTGCAAAGGCCAATCAATTGAAGGCCAGTGGACTGGACGTTGTAGGCTTTGGTGCTGGTGAGCCAGACTTTGATACACCAAATCACATCAAAGAAGCTGCAAAAAAGGCTATGGATTTGGGTAAAACCAAATATACGCCTGTTAGTGGAACTCCAAGTTTAAAGGATGCCATAGTTCAAAAATTCAAAAATGATAATGGTTTGAGTTATGAAAAAAACCAAATCATTGTTGGTACTGGTGGCAAACAGGTTCTTTATAACTTTTTTCTAGCAACCTTAAACCCTGGAGATGAAGTGGTAATACCTGCTCCATATTGGGTGAGTTATGCGGACATTGTGCGATTGGCAGAAGGAACTCCTATCATTGTTCCAACCGATATTTCTAGCGGCTTCAAAATCACACCGACCCAGCTCGAAAAAGCAATTACACCCAAAACAAAAGTGTTTATTTTTAATTCTCCATCCAATCCAACAGGTGCAGCCTATACACGTGCCGATGTGGAAGCTTTGGTAAAAGTTTTGGAACCAAAAGATATCATCACAGTGTCTGATGATATCTATGAAAAAATCATTTATGATGGGTTAGAATTTGTAAACCCGGCAATGATCTCAGCAAAAATGAAGGAAAAAACTTTTGTTGTGAATGGTGTTTCCAAAGCCTATTCAATGACTGGCTGGCGAATTGGTTATGGTGCAGGTAATGCAGAAATTGTAAAAAATATGGATACCATGCAGGGGCAATCTACGAGTAACCCGTCTTCCATATCACAAGCAGCAGCAGAGGCGGCCTTAGTCGGTGACCAAACACCCGTTAAGGAGATGCTTCTTGCCTTTGATAAAAGACGCAAATTCATTGTCTCATTACTTAGAGAAATTCCTGGTGTGGAATGCCGTATGCCAGAGGGAGCTTTTTATGCTTTCCCGTATATAACAGGTGTTTACCAATTGCCAAAATTCCAGAGTTTAGTTTCTGAAAAAAAAGAATCTTCTTTGTCTAAGCTATTTTGTGATGTCTTACTCGAAAAATACAATGTAGCAGCAGTCCCAGGCATAGCTTTTGGTGATGACAATGCCATTCGGTTGTCTTATGCATTGGGTGAAAAAGACATTGAAAAAGGTGTTTCCAGAATCAAACAAATGGTTTTGGACTTAGGAAACTAAGCGTTTTAAAGGCAATGGAATGAAAACAATATTTTCGTTGTCTTTGTTTTTCCTTTTGGTGTGGGGGATAATTGCATCTCCCATTCCAAAATCAAAAAAAAACCCGTCCCCGAAAGAAATTCAGAAACAATATAAGAATAATCGAATTTTAATACCCGTTTTTGGTTTGCAACTTCATCTATTCGCAGATGAAAAAAGTGATGTATTGCGGAAGCTCAAATTTGGCGAGTTAGTATTCTATGACCCTTCTTCTTTGGAGAGCCCAAATTCGGAATGGATCCCTGTTAAATTACAAGACGGTTTGTCTGGGTTTTTAAAAAGGTCTTTGGTAAACTTGGTTCCCGAATCACAGTTCCATAAAAGTTTTGTAATAGAAGCCGAAAAACAATTAAACTCTAAATACACTGATCATCATCATAAGATGGAAATAGCAGATAGTATTTTTTATCTTTCGCAGGATGGCCGTTATACGGGAGATGAATTTATATATCTACGTGCTAAAGCTGGTTTTGCACTTAAAAAAGTGGTGGATTCTTTGTCTGAAGGCAGCATAAAACCGGACTCAGATCCGCATACTTTGGAATTCCTAAAAAAACACCAATCTAAATTACTTTACGATTATGCGAGCGGTCATTATTTTATGGACTCAAATTATTTTTGGAAATTAATTGAATCCTACCCAGTGACCAAACATTCAGATTATGCTGGTTATTTGGCAACGGAAACAATTCCAAAAATTGATTGTAAAGCTGATCTTAAATGTCAGTTGGAAAATTTACGTAAAGGCAAAATGCGTTATATTTATTTATTTCCAACTGGGAATTATGTGACTCGTTATACGAAAAGTATAGTAACTGAATTGAAAAAAATCACAGAGGATCCAGATTCTATACCATGTTTCCAACCTATAAGTGAAGTTATAAAGTCAGAAATTACCATCATGGGTAGTTATTTATCTGAATACAGAATTCGAGAAAAAAAACTAATTTTGCCATTTGTTGATATTCTAAAGAAAGAATGTTTGAAATAAACTTATGGAATTGAATTATAAATTTTACCCAAATTCAGGTTCCAAAGAAGACATATACATAATTTTACATGGCCTTTTCGGTTCTTCCAAAAATTGGGTAACTATTTCTAAGTTTTTATCTTCTTATGGAGACGTTTATTCACTCGACTTACGAAATCATGGTGACTCACCCCATGCGGAAGAACACTCCATCGCTGTTATGGCAAAAGATTTGGATGAGTTTATTCAGAAATTAAATCTGAAAAATGTAATTCTTTTTGGTCATTCGATGGGTGGTTTGGTTTCTATGTATTATGATTTTTTACATCCAGCGACATTAAAAAAACTTATCATCCAAGACATCGCACCCAGGTCATATCCCTTTGCGTATTCAAAAGAGATAGAGGCAATGAAACTTCCCCTTAGTGGTTTGACGAATCGTTCGGAGATTGATTCTAAGTTAGCGACTGTTTTATCAAACGATTTTATCCGACAGTTTCTTCTTATGAGTTTGGAAAGAAATGAAGATGGAAGTTATCACTGGAAATTGAATGTTGATGGTTTAGATAGATCAAGGCGTCTTTTCGAAGATAATTTTACAGATATGAGGCTATCAAGGACGGATGTTTTATTTTTACTTGGCGCAAATTCTGAATACATTACGAAGGAAGATGTCGAACTCATAGCTAGAATGTATCCAAATGCAAAGATCAAAAACATTGTTGGTGGTGGTCATTACATCCATTTTACACACCAAAAAGAATTTTTAGAAGTATTGGCGGCAGAACTTAACTAATATTTTTTAAACTAGTAACCATTCTGCTTCCCACCTAAGTTTTATTTTATTCTTTTTGTTTTTTATTCTTCCAGCAAAGAACGAAGCATCCACGCTGTTTTTTCGTGGATGTCAAGCCTTTGGGTGAGGAGATCTAAAGTTGCTTGGTCATTACCTTTTTCAGCTGGTGCGTAAGCTGCTCTTGCAGTTCGAATGACCGCTTCGTTCCCTTCCACTAAATTTTTTATCATATCTGTTGCTTTTGGAACAGATTTATCTTCGGGGATGCTCGAATAACTAGCAAACTCACTGCCGCTAACTGGTGCATAATAACCTAAGGAACGAATTCTTTCAGCAATAGGATCAATTGCATTCCATAATTCAGTATACTGTGTCATAAAGAGAGTGTGTAAAGTTTGAAACATAGGGCCTGTAACATTCCAGTGATAACTATGTGTTTTTTGGTACAAAGTGTACGTATCTGCGAGTAGTTTTTTTAACGATTCGGAGATGGCACTTCTTTCTGATTCGGGGATTCCAATATTAATTTTCATAATCTACCTTTTTATTTATAATCATCCAAAATATGCTTATGATACTATTTGACGTTACAGAAGTTCTTACAAATTCATTTTTTCAGTTCAGATACAATTCGATCTACCAAATTTTCAGCCACATGGTCATATTGGCAGGAATCAATGAGAATATCCTCACGGTTCCATATAAACCCGAAACTCATACTAAATTTTAAAATATTGGTGATCGTCCAATCTGCACCCGGTTTTTTCCTCGCATTCACAATCACATGACCACTTTCTATATGAACAATTTTCAACGAAACAGTGTCCACTAAATTGGGAATTTGTTTATTTTTTGCATCATATTTGCGAAGTGCGGAACCCCGGCCAAAAACCAAAGCATCAACTCCTAGAACCTTTCCCAAGCGAACGGCTGTTTGTGTGTCGATGATGCCAGTTTTAGAAAAACTTTGTTCGTTGACAACTTTTGATAATTGTTCTCTTTCAATAACCCGCACTGGGAGTGATTTCGCAATGTGAAGAGAAACCGCATCTGTAAATTCATCTCCCCAGTTGGCATCATCAATGTCAAACATGAGAACTGCTACTTTGGAAACGCCAAGGCCTTCTTTTCGTGCTTCCGGGTACTGGACAGCCGCGTCCATAGAGCGACAATGGGTAAAGCCGATACATTGAACAAATAAAATAGAAAATAAGAGAATGTTACGCATGTTGAAAATTTGAGAGATTTTTGTATTTAGGCAATATTTTTTTGTTAGAGCTGGGTGGAAATCTGTAATCTTTCTAAAAATCTTCGCTGAAACAAAAGGAAGGATCAAACTTGAAGAGTAAAAATTGTTGAGCGGGCGCACGTGAAATTGCAGAAGAGTATAAAAACGATAAACCTAGATTAGTTGCCTGATCTTCAAGCGAACCCTCTCTGGGTTAACATTCTCCTTCCATTTACCACAATTATTCTTGAAATTCTTAGCACCTTGGACGAAAACGAATGAAATGCAGAAGAAAATACGCGTCTTAATCACACTCACAATCATTATTCTACTTTTACTCGTTTCGATTGGTTATTATTTTTCCTCAGAAATCATTGCCTTCAAAGTGCGGTCTTTGGACGAAAATAAAACCAATTTAAAAGTCTCTGGTTTTGGAGATTTCGGATTGCCAACCCCCGAATCACTCCGCTTCCAAAATGGTGGCATCAGTCTCCGCGGTTGGTTTTTCAAAAATCCTTTGAAAAAAAAATGCGGAGTGTTGTTACTCCATGGGCATACGGGCACAAGGTATGCAGTGCTTAAATACGCACCGCTCTTTTGGAAGAGAGGTTGTAGTATTTTTGCATATGATGCACGTCATCATGGAGAGAGTGGAGGTCTATACGGAACCTATGGTTATAATGAAAAAATTGATTTAGACCGGGCGATGGAATATTTTTCAGAGGTGAGTGCCATTCCAGAAACCAATATTGGCATCTTGGGAGAATCCTATGGGGCAGCCACTGCTTTACAATTTGCCGAAGGAAAATCCGAAATTGCTTTTGTGATCGCCGACTCACCTTACAAAGATATGCGGTCCATCATTGAAAAACGTGCGGTGGATTTGTATTCACCAGTTGTTCTGATTGTTTCACCGATTGCTCTCTCCATCGCAGAGCTTAGAGCAGATTTCATTGTGGACAAAGTGTCACCTTGGAACAGTGCCAAAAAAATCACCATACCTGTGTTACTTGTTCATTCCAAAGCAGATGAGTTTACTCCCTTTTCCCATTCGGAAGAAATTTTTTCAGTTTTACAATCGGAAAAAAAACAGTTGGCTCTTACTGACTGGAACGCGCCACATGGAAAATCTATTAATACCAATTTTGGTGAGTATGAAAAGTTGATTTTGGAATTTTTGAAAGAGATACCCAATTTTTAAATTCTAGTTTTGTTGTGTGATTTTAATGATTCTTGGAATTTCATTCCAAGAATCATCACTTCCAGAGGTTCGTTGTAGGTAAACAGGGAAACTGCCGACGCCATTTGCTTGCGAGCTAAACCAAGTTAGGTTAATCGTCCCGTTACTAGTTTGGAATTGTTCAAAATTCAGTCCAGACATCCCATAGGTTGTTGGTACTGGTGAAAGTTTCGTTGCTGTATTGAAATCATCAGACGATTTAAAAATGTCTACAGAAACGGCAGGTTGTAGGCTATAATTATCAGATAGAATAACAAATTCATTACCATCTGAAATTTTCGTGTCTCTGATTGTTCCTTGTGCTGTGATGGAAGTTGTGAGCCCAGTAATCGGATTTGTGTCCATACTAATCGTAGGGTTTGTATTTAAATATTGTCCACTCACGGGAAAACGGTAACCATTATAAGGGCTAACGTTGCCAACTATGCCTATGAGTTTCATTTTGGGTGTAACAAATGGAGGTGACTGGTAGTTATCTCCTCCCGTGTTAAAAGTGATTTCATTATTATGATAATCATAGGAACGAATAGAATTCATTGTATAGTTTTGTGAAATTAAACCACTTTCTCTACAATGAAGATAATCAATTCCTTCATATTGAAAGATTTTATAATAATTATATGAATAAGAGTTATTGAAGGCGCAACTCCCTACGCCAGAAAAAACAATCGGAGTAGATCCTGTTAGGTCAATTAACATAGGTACGTATATCGTATCTGCAGCTTTATAGGGAGAGATTAGGAAACGATTTCCAAAAGACAAAGTAGGTAAGTTTTGTGGTGCTTCTGGAGAAGATGGTCGTAACGAATTGATTTCATAGTCACTGGGTAATATTAATGGTTCTGCTGTGACTGCCCTTGGTATAAAATTTGAAGGCAAACGAACCACAAGATTTTTATGTGCTTGGACGGAAATAGGAGCGATCACAGATTTTATTTCCCCAAGGAAAAAAATATATTCGAACCCATTGAATGTTACTTTTGAAATTTTGACTTCTGATTTGTTATTTGAGGATGTTGAATAATTAACATCGATACCATCAATTTTTGTAACTGTATTATAGTTTAATCCATCTGTACTGGAGATAATATAAATATCTGATGTATTTTCTGAAGATCCAAAAGATTTTTGAACTGTTATCTGTAAAAATTGCCTGTTGTTTGCACTTCCTAAATATTCTAATGTATAATTGGTTCCGAGTCCGTTTGCATAGGCACTCAAATCGTCCAAACTAGGAGAGACATTTCCTGAAATAGAAAGAAAATTAAAATTAGAATTTGTCAAATCTGGATATAGTCTAAACTGAAATTCGCCAATGGATTCGGTGTCACTTAAATTATTGAAAACTTTAACTTTCGCGATACCTCTTTCAGAAAAACCTAAAAAGGATCTACCATTAACATCAATTAGAGTGTTAAATTCAGTTCCAACTTCTCCATTTTCATCTGCTTCGTTATAAACCGTGTATTTAACGTATTTGCCATTGAGTGGCGCTCCGTTTGAATCTTTTATATGAAACAAAAATACATAATTACTTTGTGTGGTGAAATTGCGAAATAAATTGCCCATCCTAATTAAGTTGAGAATTGTGGCGAGTTCCCCATTGGGGTCAAACGGTGATTCTTTGAACAATGTACAATTGTTCATAAAAACAAAAATAAGAGTGAAAATCCATAATTTAATTTTCTTGGTTTTTGTTATTAAACTTAATTGGTTTGAATGTTTGCTGTTAATTGATTTTTCGTCTATTTTCATATGGTGTGCCTTTAGAAAAACAAAGAGTATCTTATTTCTCCGTAAGTGGAGTTAAATTGTTGTTTGGTGGGTAAAAACGTTTCCGGGTTGTCCCATTTTGTCTCCCAGTCGAAGCCTTCTTTGATTTCTTTTCCAAAGAGAGAAACCTTCGGTCGTTCGGGATACGTATCTTTCCCAATCCAAAATGCATTGATTATATTTGAAATGTAAATGATGCCCATAATGGAAAGACCACCAATGTATTTTGCATTCGCAACTTGTGCTTCTTGTTTTGATTTTGCAACAAAGTCGTCGGTGATCGATGCGGCAAGAAAGACTCCGATGAACTCGTTTGGTAAAGAAATGTTTTGTGCAGTGAACTGTGCGGGTGGGCCAACAAGTTGGTTTAGTAATGATAAATTTTCATATTGGTTTTTCGTGTTATCATTTGAGGTTTGTAAAGTTCCCAATGTGTAGTATGTTGTTCCCAAAAAAGCTCCTGCAAAACCAATTGCCGAGCCCTTGTTACCAGCACACCATTGACCCCAACCAGGAAGGAGTGCTGAACGCCAAAGTATATTCCATTTTCCACCGCAATTCATAGTTGCTTTGGATGGGCCTAACTTGCGATTGGCGAGCCAGTCTGCTTCTGCTTTCGCTTCCTTTTCTCTCATGTTTCGAATTTTTTCTTCTTCCGTTTTAGAAAGGATGTCCTGTTTTTTTATTTCCTCCTCCAAACGTTTTTTTTCTCTTTCGTTGGCTAGTTGTTCTTCTTTTTCTTTTTTTAGTCGTTCTTTTTCTTCCTTCTCCTTTATCTTTTTTTCTTCAGCAATCCGAATTGATGCCGCTTCTTGTTCGGAAAGGTCTTTATAAATTACCTTTAAGATTTGATTTTTTGAATAAGTCTGATTTGTTCCATCGGCAGATTTAATTGTGAGTCCTTTGTCATCTTGACCGATGACAGTTCCTTTGACATTCGTTCCGTTTTTGAGAATGACTGTATTTATGGCAAAAACCTGAGTAGCCAGGATAAATAAAACGAAAATGGATATTTTTTTCATAGATAGATGCATGATGGGACAATTAGAAATTTTTTTATTTATTCCATTTTTGCAAGTTATTTTTATTTTGCAAAATAAGGCTCTTGATATTAAGGAAAATATATCAGTAAATTCGAATATACAGATACTTGCCTCCGCAACTTAAATTTTTGCGAGGTGGTATGGAAAAGCGGTAGGTTGAGGTTTGTTCTGTATATTATAAAGTTTATGCATTGTGTTTAGAGGAGGGGTTTGCTTGAAATCGAAAATAGTCTGATTTACTCGGTGGTCTTAGGAGGCAGTTTTTTGTGTAGATTACTCATTTTTGAAGCATAAAAAATTCAAAAAAAAGATTGCATGAAATTATATTGTGCACAATATAAGTGTAACGAGGGTCAAAAGAATGTCAGATGAATTTTATAATCTCAAGGTGAAACGTGGGTCGGAAGATATCAAGCTTGATACCTTCAAGAATAAGGTTTTACTCATTGTCAATACAGCGAGCCAATGCGGGTTTACACCTCAATACAAGGGGCTGCAAGAGACTTACGAAAGGTGGAAAGATAAGGGGTTTGAGGTTTTGGCGTTTCCTTGCAACCAATTTGGAGAACAAGAGCCAGGTTCAGATAGCGAGATAAAATTATTCTGTGAACGAACTTTCCAAACAACATTTCCGATTTTTTCAAAATTAGAAGTGAATGGACCCAATACGGATCCTCTTTATTTACATTTGAAAAAAAAGGCTCCGGGAATATTTGGCTCATTGGATGTAAAATGGAATTTCACCAAATTTTTGATTGATCGCAATGGAAACGTTATTAAACGGTATGCACCCGTTACAAAACCAGAGGCCATCGAAAAGGACATTGAAAAACTTGTCCAAACATAAGCATAAATCGGATGCGGTTCTCCTTTTGGAGAACCAAATCTGTTTTTCGCTTTATTCTTCTATGCATCGTTTGCAAAAACTATATCGTCCGCTCCTTGCGGAATTAGGCCTTACGTATCCCCAGTACCTTGTAATGCTTGTTTTATGGGAAAGTCATGAGTTGACTGTCAGTGAAATTGGGCATAGGCTCGATTTGGATTCAGGAACTTTAACTCCACTACTCAAACGTATGGAAAGTTCGCATTTGATTGTACGTGAAAGGTCGTCCAAGGATGAGCGTATCGTTTCTATTCGGCTTACCCCAATGGGAAAATCATTGAAAGAAAAGGCTCGTTCCATACCGGCTCGTTTGTTCGCTGATTCCAATGTATCTGAATCGGAAGCTATTAAGTTAAAGTCCATCCTTGATCAATTTTGTTCGCGGGAGTGAGGGTTTGCCTCGCAACCTAACGCGGAATATGCGAAACTGCGAACTTTTTGTAACAAAAAAAGCTGTGATTTTGTTATTCGCCAAATAACGGCCGCTTGTCTCTCGGTTTATATCTTCGCTCGCTCGGATCCGAAACTGCGCTGGGCTTTTCCTTAATTCCCTCCCGGCACCACCTAATGAGACATAATCTGCTTTCGTTTGCCGATTCTTCTGGCCACTCTCTGGTTCTTAGCGATTTTATTCGTAATTTCTATGTAATCCTTCATTTTATTTTATCTTTTTGTATGATTTTTTTGCGATGGATTGGATAATTTTTATAAAACGAGTTTGACAAGGTGCGTCTTGAAATTACTTTGGTTTTTACCGCACGGATCTTTGCGATTTGTGGAATCGGTAGCTTGCAGGTGACTGTGGGCGCGGGAAGGGCAGAACTTCCTTTGCGAAAGCAAAACGAATAACCGACAATCTGGGATTCTACGAGAAAACTCTTGGGAGACTAGTCGATAGGGAAACATTCGTTCTTTGACAACATATATACGACATTGTAAAGAAAACAAACAATGCGCCGAGGGCCATACAGACGCCGAGTCATGTATGGTCATCAAAAAAGACGAACAAAAAAACTTTAGGAAATGTTATTCTTTAACAAGAGTAATATGGTCAAGTAATTAAGGGCGTACGGTGGATGCCAAGGCACTAGAAGGCGATGAAGGACGTGGTTTGCTGCGATAAGCGACGGGGAGTTGTAAACAAGCTTTGATCCGTCGATTTCCGAATGGGGGAACCCTGCTAGGCAAAACCTAGCAACACAGCAATGTGGGCAAGACCCAGGGAATTGAAACATCTTAGTACCTGGAGGAAGAGAAAGAAACCTCGATTCCGTCAGTAGCGGTGAGCGAAAGCGGATGAGCCTAAACCTCTGACTACGTTACAGATCTGGATCGCTGTAGCAGAGGTGTTGTAGGACTTACGGGTGTAGTTCAGAATGCACCGAGGAGTTACAAAGTTTAGTGGTAGTGGAATGGTTTTGGAACAGCCAACCAGAGAGGGTGATAGTCCCGTAGACGAAACTGCTAGATCTCCTGTAAGTATCCTGAGTACCACGGGACACGTGTAATTTTGTGGGAAACCGCGGGGACCACCCCGCAAGGCTAAATACTTCCTAGTGACCGATAGTGGACAAGTACCGTGAGGGAAAGGTGAAAAGCACCGGGGAACCGGAGTGAAATAGAACCTGAAACCGTACGCTTACAAGGTATCAGAGCTTGGAAACGAGTGATGGTGTGCCTTTTGTAGAATGAGCCGGCGAGTTATTTTACGTTGCAAGCTTAAGAGAGAGAATCTCGAAGGCGAAGTGAAAGCGAGCATGAATAGTGCGTATAAGTAGCGTGGAATAAACCCGAAGCCTGTCGAGCTATCCATGTCCAGGTTGAAGGTGAAGTAACATTCACTGGAGGACCGAACCCGTTATCGTTAAAAAGATTTGGGATGAGGTGTGGATAGGGGTGAAAGGCCTAACAAGGCAGGCAATAGCTGGTTCTCCTCGAAATAGCTTTAGGGTTAGCGTGGTATGTTTAGTTACAGGGGTAGAGCACTGAAAGGGCTAGGGGGACCACAATCTTACCAAACCCTATCAAACTCCGAATACTGTAACTTGAAGAAGATTGGCGTGCATGGGTGCGCAGTGTAAGAACCGGGTCCGTCGCGGATCGCTGGCCTGTCGTTGCGTTTCGCTGGTCTGAGGGTGCTGCTGCACGCCGACCGCAGGCCGAGATGCTTACGTGCTGTTTCGTCGCAGCGCCGCCGTGAGGGCGGAGGGCGATCGGTAGCCCGTGCGCCGCGCCACTTCCCGCACCGACCCGCCCGCGGCCCGCAGCGCCCGTGCCTGGCTCAGACGCTGCCCTTGCAGCCAAGCCTGCGGGCCCATGCCATGGGCCTCGTGGCAACGGGCCGCGAATTGTGAGGGGCTCAGATGGACGTGTTGCGCCAGGGTGGCGACGCTGAGCGGGCTGTGCAACCGCGCCTCGACCCAGGCGCTCAGCGCCAGCCAGTCGATGGGGCGGCGCGGCCTGTGCATCGCCTTCGGTGCCCGCCAGGCGTCCAGCAGGAGCGCGGGTGCATGGCTCAAGGCCAGGGGCTGCGGCCAGGCCTGCGCCAGGTAGTTCGCCAACGCCGCGACCTGCGCTGGTCGGTGGGGCTGGCAGCCGCAGTCCGCCCAGGCCGGATGCGTGCTGTCCAACACCAGGCAGCGGCTGCCCCCGGGCGATTCGAAGTCGTGGCGGACTGGAAGCTGCCCACCCGCAGCGGCCCCTGGATCACGTCGCCGGAGTCCGAGGCGATTTCGTACAGGCGCGAGGAGCGCTCCAGCACGTCTTCGCACTGGCTCAGGACCAGCGTGCCGATCGCCG
>JARJFC010000049.1 GCA_029310945.1 Leptospira sp. 96542 | reverse complement strand
AAAAATCAAACTCGTCCAGAACGCTCATGCTGCCACCCGCCCCTGCGCCGTGCTGATCGGCACGCGCAGCGTCAGAGCCGTCGCGTCACCGGCCGCATCCGCCTCATCCCCTGAGATTTCCAGCACCGCCTGCCCCTCCCGCTCGCCGCTGAACAGTGCCACGCTGTGGATCTGCAACTGCGGTAACCAGCGCATCAGCGCCTGCGCGCTGGCGGCATACACCCGAACCCGTGTGGCCGCGTTGTCCGGCTGGTCGATCAGCTCAGGCACCTCGCTGCCATAGTCACGCCGCATCGGGCGCGAGCCCAGGGGTGTCGTCAAGACATCCATGGCTGCGCGCTGCAGCCACTGCACACCGCTGATGGCGCGGCCTGTGCGGTTGTCCATGCCTGTCAGGCGCGTCGTAGCCATCACGCGTCCCCCGCCTGCGGCGGCCCGCTCGGCGATCCCGGCGAGGTGACCATGTGGCTGTGCAGCTTGACCCCGACGCCCGCCACCACCACGTCCTGGTCCGCGCTCACCGTGCCTGACACGTCGGCGTCTCCGTCCACTGCCACGTCGCCCGCAACGGCCAGCCCACCCTCAATCGATACCGCCCCCTTCAGGCGGATTCCCCCTGGAGCATCGATGCTTGCCGCACCGCCTGCCGGCAGCACCGCCGCCAGTGCGTGCGCCGCTTCGTCGTATTGAACGGTCGCGCCATCGCCGAACTGAATCAGGTGCTTGCTCAGATCGTCACTGGGTGCTGGCGCTTCATCGCTGAAAAGGCCCAGCAGCACGATGCCGCAGGCCGGGTTGCCCCCGGGGCACAGCACCACGCACTGTTCCCCCACCGTGGGCGCGGACCACACGCGCGCGCCGCCCGCGCGCGGCGCAAGCCACGGCAGGCCATCCGTCAACAGATTGCCGCTGCTCACCCGCACGCGGGCGCTTGGCCCGTCCACTTCCGTGACGGTGCCAAGCCGAATCAGGTTGTTCAGCAGTCGGTAGATTTCGGGTAGTGCGGTCGGGTCCATCACACCGCATAGCGTGCCCGTCGCGCGCGCGCAAAGCCAGCATCGGCGCTTGTAAGCACCGGGACTACAAATCAGGTTCCGCGCCCGAGCGCATCCAAAATGAAATCGCGCACCATCGCGCGGTCTGCCTCTGTGAAGCCCAGCAACTCCCGCTGTGCATACCGCACCTCGCGCACGCCTGGGGCGGGCGAATCCATCAAGCCAAACTGGTGAATTCGCGCGATCCGTGCCGCACGGCTCATGAACCCCACCGCTGCCTGCACCGCGTCACCCTTGGTCTTCAGATGGCTACGCGTGCGCAGCTTGGTGAACATCGCACGCCGGATGCGCCCTCGGCCCTGCGCCAACCTCTCGCGGATCTGCCCCTGCTGGGACTTCTTTCGCGGCTCGTAGGGTGTTCCGTCCGGGTTTTGCTGCCGCGCAATCCGCCGTGACTGATTGTTCGCCAGCGCGGCCGCAATCCTGCGCATCAGTTGCCGCCTGGCCGGTGGCTCCAGCACCGCCAGCAAAGGCGCGGCCCAGTCCGCCAGTTCCTCGAATGAATCGCTCATTCATCCAACCGCGGCGCGTTGTCCAGCTCCAGTGGCCCGTAAGACCACGTCGCCAGCACGGTGCCATCGATGTCCTGGATTTCCCATTCCTCCGCCCCCCCGATGCTGCCCGCCCGCAACGGTTCCTTGATGTGATTGAGCGTGTATCGTCCCGGCGCCGTCCCTTCTTGTCCCGCTTGCGGCCGCACCACCACCGCCTCCGTCAGTTCAAGCTCGATCTCCAGATCAACCGTCTTGTTGTTGTTGTACTCCACGTCGAAGCGGAAGCCGTGTTCCCGCAACCCATCGTTGTCAAAATACTCCGATTGGTGCGTGCGCAGCCAGACCAGCAGCGGCAGCATGATCGAGTCCGCCTCGCCCGAGTAATCCACCAGAACGATCTGCGCCGTGTAGGCATATTCGAACGAAAGCGAAGCCTCTCCCGCGCAGACCACCCGACCCTTGCGCATCAGAATGCTCAGCTTTTCCGGGTCTCGCCCCAGCTCCGGAACCGCCAGCTTCAGATGCCGCCGCAGGCTATTGAGCTTGTACATCGCCCGCCGCGTTCAACCGCACCCTCACCGTGTTGTAGCGGTCGATGCAGGTGTTGAGGTCCCGGATGGCATCGTCCCCCTCACCGACGAGTCCGACAAGGAATCCAGAAGTCGCCGCGTCAAGTTCGGTTCGCGCGGTCGTAGGTCCGCTGGCAGCGGCGGCACCTCCATCTGCGTTGCCAGCACCGGCACAGGCTGCGCCCGCGGCGGGGACTGACAACCGCACAGCACCAGCGCGCACAGCAGCCAGAAGACGATCCTGTTCAGCCTTGGCATATTGCTTGTCCTTTTGATGTTGAAGATCCATCACCTCCAACTGGCCGCGCAAGGCCGCCTCGCGACCTCGCACCCGTGCCAGCTCTTGCGCGTGCGCCAGCGCCGTCTCGGCGCGCTGCGCATCCCACTGCGCCTGCACCTGGGCCCTACCCGAGACATGCCCCGCGCCGTAGATCTGCGCCGTGCCCCAGTAGCTCAAGACAGCCAGTGCAACGGCCGCCACCAACCCTATCCAGAGTCTGTTCATCAGTAGCTCCAAACCGTAGGCCGCGGCTGCGTGGGCGAGGCCTGAATGTCATCCAGGTGGACAAACCGTCCATCGCCTTTCTGCTGCACTCCGACGCCTGTGAACCCGTGCTTGAACGACAGCCCCATCAGGCGCCAGGCCTCCCCGTGGCTTACCGCCACGTCGCAGGCACGGCCCGTCGTGTGCGCCCCGCTCTCGCTCTTGCCTGCTTCGGCTGGATGCGAGGTGTCCCGGTATCCACTCGTGATCGTCATCGCCGATCCGTATTCCAGTCGAAGCGCCAGCAGCTTGTCCATGAATTCCTCGTTCATGAAGCACAACCCCGTGTGCTTGCACCGGAACTCCTTTTCGGAGAAATAGGGGGCGTATTTCTTCCAGTTCATGCGCCGCTCCATCACTTCCCTGTGAGGTCGCGCACGTCGCGCGCGATCTCGGCAATGTCCTTGCCCTTTTGTCGCTGCAGCCACAGGTACACCGCAGCCACCAGCCACGGGCCAGGCACTGCGCATACCAGCAGAACGCAGGCGCACACCAGCAGAAATCCCGCCTCCACTGGCAAGCCCGCAACCTGCGCGAGCTGCGCCGCCGCGCCGAACGCATCCGGCATCGACCGCATCAGCATCACCAGCGCCGGAATACCCAGCACGAAGCTGGTCGCCGCTCCGGCCATCAGGCGGCTCACCATGTCACCCCACTCGTCGCCCTTCTTCAGCGGTGCGAAGCGCAAGCCCAGGAAGAAAACCAGCAAACTGCCGATGAACGGCAGGCTGAACAAAATGAGCTTGTGGCCGGCAAGTGCGCCGGCTGTCGATGCGGGTTCCGTCATTTGCATTCCCATGGTTGTTTCCCTCTGGAGTCAATCCCACAGCCTGACCGTTGCGCGCACTGCCTGTGCTTCCAACGGCTCCGGCATATCCACCAGCGTCCCGGTCGGTAGAACACCGCCGGTCTGGGTCAACTTCGCAGCCAAGCCCGGATTCATCGACAGCGTTTGCTCCGTCACCCCCGCTGTGCGCCCCAGGTGCCGCCAGCACAGCATGTCCACCGTGTCGCCCTGCAGGCTGCGCGTCTGCATCAGATCAGCTCCACCGTCACGCGGCCGATGCCCAAGATGCTGCTGATCGCCCAGCGCATGTCCCGCCAATGCACGCTTGCCGTCACTTCCAGCGCATCCGCGCGCTTGTCGGCGTGCCCCGTCGTCTCGAAATCCCGGTACTTCTCCGCCAGCTCCGCTTGCACCCGCGCCGTGATCGCGGCGCGGTAATAGACCAGGCGCACGCTTTCGCCGTTCACCGTCGGGCCCGGCACCGCGCCCAGGCCTTCATGCCCCTCCGCCAGGGCCCACAGCTTGTAGGCCGCCAACTCACCGTTCACATCGGCCATCGCCAACAGCATGGCTGACCGCAGCCTCGGCGCCGTCACAGTTCCGTCCAACCGTGCCACCTGGCGCACCTGCGCCGGATCGACGGCCGGAAACCAGCCGTCGTTCACGATTACCGGTTCATCCTCAGCCAGCGGCGGCGACTCATTGGCGATGAAACTGCTCATGGCTTGTTGCTTAGGTTCGGCGGTGGCCCTGCGCCGTCGGGTTGGGCTTCTCGCTCAACCGTGGGCGCAGGGGCCGCCGAGGGTGCGGGGTACGCTCTTGCTCAAGCACCCGGCGCGCCGGCCTTTTTCAGCCAGCGCTCCACGCGCTCAATGTCCTTTTTCACGCCGGACTTTTCGTCCAGCTCCAGCGCGCGCAGCAAATAGGCGTGCGCCGACGACACGGCCAGCGGCGCATTCGGCAGCTGCTCAAAATCGATTTCCGAACTCGTCGCTTTACCCAGCTTGCCCAGATGCGCGTAGCCCAGCGCCTTGTGCAGCTTGGCCCGCGCCTGGTCTGGCGCGTCGCGCTCGCCGGTTTCCGACAGCACATCGGCCAACAACTGCAGGGCCAGCGCCGCGTCCATCTTCCCCGCCAGCGCCGCGTCCGCGAACTCGTCGATCAGCACCGTGGGCAGATCACGGTCGTACTGGTCTGGCAGCGGTAGACCATGCTTGAGCGCATGCTTCGCAATCGCCCAGGCACCACCGTAGTCGCCCACGTCGACCAGCCACACCATCACCGTCGTCAGCACCAGATCGTTCGCCGGGCTGTCCGCCTCCAGAGCACCGCTGATCCAGGCGTAGTACATCGGCAGGAACGCCCGCTTCGCCTCGATCTTGCGTTCCAGGCTCTGGATGCCCTTGAGCACCCGCCGGTGTTCGGCCAGTTGGGCCAGCATCAGCTCGTAGGCGGTTCCTTGCGGCGCGCCGCCGCTATTGGCCTCGGCTGCGGCATTCGCTGCCGCAGCCTGCTTCTCTTGCAATACGCGGGCAATCAGCGTCTTTGGTTGGATCAACTTCTTGCCCTGGCGCGCCGCGCGGTTATTCGCCGCCTGCGCCTTGATGCGCGCGTGATAGGCGTCCTGCGGGCTCATCGTCGTCGGGTCGTGCTTCTTCATGATCGCTACCGCCTCAACCGCCAGGCACCACGTCCGTGATCTCGATGTTCTCGACCAGCGCGAAGCACTTGTAGTCCTCGACCACGTAGGCGTCGTTGCTGCTCTCGAAATTCTCGATCTGATCCCGCTTGGGGTTGTCGATGATCGCGCGCCGGCGCGCACCGATTTGCCAGTACAGAGAGAGGTTGTCCAGCCGTGTGATCGCGAACGAATTGGCGGGGAAGAACGGCACCGTCACGGCCTGGTATCCCCCCACCATCATCTGCGCGCGCACCAGGTCAGCGGCGGCCTTCTGTTCAGTGGGCAGGTTCTGGTTGAACAACGGGAACAACTTCTGATGCATCAAACCCCGCCCCAGAACCACCACCATGTCCGGGTCATCCACGTACCACGGGGCGAGCAGATTGGTGGCGGCATCGCGCACGATGGCATCCAGGTTCTGATAATCCAGCCCGTCGATCTTTTCGGCGCTCTCGCCCGTGCCGACCAGAATTTCATTGCCCGCGCCAGAACCCTCGTCCTGCACCTGTGCGGCAGCATTGGTGCGCACCTTTTGCAGCCAGCCGATGTTGACGTCTTGCAGCAGTGGAAAGTTCGCCTTGTTCGTCGCGGCCGCGGCCTGGACTCCGTTGAAGCCGATCATGATGCGGTCCAGCGCCTGGCGCCGCAGAATCGCATCACGCAGCCGCGTCTGGAAGTCCGGGAACTTCGCCCAGGCATCCAGCATGGAGTACTTCAGCGCCGTGTCGAAGTTCGTCTGCTTGCAAAAATAGGCATCCGCATCGGTCGTTTCCCCCGCCGCCGGCTGGCGATCGTTCACGGTCGTGTTGGTCCGCGAAGCGATGGTGCCGCTCACGCCCAGGCCCACCTTCTCGCCGGACTGATCGTTCACGCCGATGATGTTGATCTTGGTCAGAAATTCGCTGCTGTCCTGCATCAGCGTTTCCAGCGTCTGCTGAACGCTGGGCGATGCATTGAACTTCGCAGCGGCGCTGGTCACGCCATTGAGTTCGGCGATGCGCTGGGTGTAGCTGTTGAAGAGAACTCGGGTTTCGTTACGCATGTTGATGGTGCTCCGTGAACTTGAAATCGATGAGGCTGAAGCTCAGCAGTTCGTCAGGGCCTGGCCCTGGTTCTTCTCGCCCGTAGCGGCGGGGCGCTGCGTGAACTTGTTGGCATCGCTGGTATCGATCTGCTTGAACTTTTCACCCAGCTCGGCCACCTCGCGCTGCAGCGCCGTGAATTCCTTGCGCGCCTGTTCACGCTCATTGCTCAGGGCCTTGAACTGATCGGCGATGGCATCGCCAAGCTCGCTCATGCCCTGCAGCAAGGCATCGAAACGGGCGTCATCACCCGCACCGCGCTTGGTGAACTTGTCCAGCACACCGCGCAGTGCTGCGGCAAACTTGCCGCCACCTTCATCGGCCGGCTCAGATGCATCCTCGAACTCCAGTTCGACCTCCACCGCCTCGGAGAACAGCATGTCCTTCTCGCTCTTGCGCGAGGCAAACAAACCAGGGTTCTTCTGCGCGAAGGTCAGCACTTCCGTGCCCATGCTGGCCGGGCTGTCCGTCACGCCCAGGCCGGAGAGATAGGCCTCGCCCGTGTCCGCGAACTTGGGCGAGATTTCCATGCTGGAATAGATCTTCTGCCCCTTGGCCGTCATCTCTTCCAGCTCGGGCAGCGGTGCGATGCGGGCGAAAAGCGCCAGCTTCTTCTTGCCGCCGATCTCCACCTCCTCGGCCTTCGTTTCCACGATGTCGCCATAGGCACGGAACGGGCCGTCGGGCAGCATGCCGCGATAGTGCTCCATCCACACGCGCGAGCCATAGAGATCGGGGTCGTAATTGCGCCCCATCTGCTCGATGTCCTTGCGTTCGATGGTGCGGCCGTCGGTCGTGGCTCCTTCCACGCCCACACGGAAGAACTTGGAAACCTTGCGCGCGGCGTGCTTCTTGCTGCTCTGCTGGGGCTTGTCGGTAGCGGTTGCCATGGGTCATTTCACCTATGTGGTTGAATTGACCGCTATGGTCCGCGCTGCTCGCGCGAAGCTCAACGAATACAGCTTGTAGGGCGTGTACTTACAAGATCGGAGGCTGTGCCATCTGTCCGCGCGCGCGGACACTTCTCGGCATGACTGACGAAGCCCTGGCGCTGCAAGAGGCGCCAGTCAAGCCCGCCCATGATGACCCTGCTACCCCTGCGCCGCCGCCATCGCCGGATGAGCAGGGCGCGGGCGCGCGCCGCATGGCCCGTGCGTTCTACTGGATGGGCTGGCGCATCACCGACATCGCCGAACACCTGGGCATTCCCCGCACGACCCTTCACAGTTGGAAAGATGCCGAGGGCTGGGACAAGGCCCGTCCCGCAGATCGCGTGGAGGGCGCATTAGAGCACCGCATGGTGCAACTCATCTACAAAGCCGACAAGACCGGCGGGGATTACAAGGAAATCGATCTGCTGGGCCGCCAGATGGAGCGTCTGGCGCGCATCGAAAAGTACAGTGAGACCGGCAAGGAATCCGACCTCAATCCCGAAATCCAGAAACGCAACGCAGGCCCGAAAAAGAAACCCCAGCGCAACCACTTCACCGAAGAGCAGGTGCAGGCGCTGCGTGATGCATTCACCGACAGCATCTTTGGCTATCAGCGCAACTGGCATGCGAACCTCGATCAGCGCACGCGCATGATCCTGAAAAGCCGCCAGATCGGCGCGACCTGGTACTTCGCGCGCGAGGCCTTGCTAGACGCTGTTCTCACCGGTGGAAACCAAATTTTCCTTTCCGCCAGCAAGGCCCAGGCACACCTGTTCCGCAACTACATGCTCGCCTTCGCCGGTGAGGCCTGCGGCGTCCAACTTGCGGGTGACCCCATCGTTTTGAGCAACGGGGCAGAGCTGCATTTCCTCGGCACCAACGCTCTAACCGCCCAGGGTTATCACGGCAATTTTTACTTTGATGAATTCTTCTGGACGCATCGTTTCGAGGATCTGAACAAGGTCGCCAGCGCCATGGCCACGCACAAGCGCTGGCGCAAAACCTACTTCAGCACACCCAGCAGCATCCAGCACGCGGCCTACAAGCGCTGGAGCGGGGAATACAAGAACAAGGGCCGTCCCAAGGATCAGCACATCCGCCTGGATCTCTCGCACGACCGCCTGGCTGGCGGCTTCACTGGCGAGGACAAGGTATGGCGCAACATCGTCAACATCATCGACGCCCTCAACGGTGGCTGCGATCTGTTTGACCTGGACGAGCTGCGCGACGAGTACAACGATGAAGAGTTCGCCAACCTCTTCATGTGCGATTTCATCGACGACAGTTACAGCGTCTTCAACTTCGCTGAGCTGCACCGCTGCATGGTTGATAGCTGGGTGGACTGGGCATCCTTCTACAAGCCTCTCGCCCCCCGTCCCTGCGCCTTCCGCACCGTCTGGGTCGGCTACGACCCCAGCCACACCGGCGACACCGCAGCCCTCGTCGTCGCCCTGCCGCCCGACACCCCGGGCGGAAAATTCCGCTTGCTCGAAAAGCAGCAGTTCAAGGGCATGGACTTCGAAGGCCAAGCCGAGGCCATCCGCAAGGTCACCGAGCGGTACAACGTCGGTTACATCGGCATCGACACCACCGGCATCGGCCAAGGCGTCTACCAGATCGTCAAGAAGTTTTTCCCCACCGCGCGCGCGATCAACTACAGCCTCGAAAGCAAAACGCGCCTGGTCCTGAAGGCCAAGAGCGTGATCAGCAAGGGTCGCATGGAGTTCGACACCGGATGGACGGACTTGGCTCACGCCTTCCTCAGCATCCAGCGCACCCTCACAGGCAGTGGACGCAGCACCACCTACGAGGCCGGCCGCACAGAGGAAACAGGCCACGCCGACCTTGCATGGGCCGTCATGCACATCCTTGACAACGAACCGCTGGAAGGCCTGCCCGTCGGGGCAGAAGGCGGCTTCATGGAAATCTCATGAAAAAAACCACTCCCCAGATTGAAATGTTCCCCATCCCGCGTGCTCGCAAGAATGCGGCCGTGGCCGCCTCCGCCACCAAAGACAGCAAGCCTGGCGTGACCGCCTTTTCCTTCGGTGACCCCGAACCCGTCATGAACGGCCGCGACATCCTCGACTACATCGAATGCTGGCGCAATGGCAAGTGGTTTGAGCCACCCGTCAGTCCCGCAGGCCTGGCCAAGAGCTTCCGCGCCAGCACTCACCACAGCAGCGCCATTTACTTCAAACGCGACGTACTGCTGAGCTGCTTCAAACCGCACCGGCTGCTGAACCGTGACAACTTCAGCGCCTGGGCGCTCGACTACCTGGTTTTTGGCAACAGCTACCTGGAGCGACGCAACTCACGCACCACACGCACCGTCGAGCTCAAGCACGCGCTGGCCAAGTACACGCGCCGCGGCGTGGATATGGAAAGCCATTGGTTCGTGCCGGGCTGGGGCATGGAACACGAGTTCCCGGCCGGCAACGTCTTCCACCTGCGCGAGCACGACATCAACCAAGAAATCTACGGCGTCCCTCAATACCTCAGCAGCCTGCAGGCCGCCTGGCTGAACGAAAGTGCCACCCTGTTTCGCCGCAAGTACTACAACAACGGAAGCCATGCCGGCTTCATCCTCTACGTCTCTGACCCTGCGCAGAAACAGGAAGACATCGACAACATGCGCGAGGCCCTGAAGAACAGCAAGGGCCCTGGCAATTTCCGCAACCTCTTCCTCTACAGCCCCAACGGGAAGAAAGACGGCATCCAGATCATCCCCATCAGCGAAGTGGCCGCCCGGGATGAGTTCATGAACATCAAGACCGTCAGTCGAGACGACATCCTCGCCGCCCACCGCGTGCCTCCTCAGCTCATGGGCATCGTGCCAGGCAACACCGGCGGTTTCGGCGCCGTCATGCCCGCCGCGCAGGTCTTCGTTCGCAACGAAATCAAACCTCTCATGGAACGCTTCCGCGCGCTCAACGAATGGGTCGGCGAAGAGGTCGTGCAGTTCGAGCAGTACATGATCGAGGCCGTGGTGATGAATCAGGCCCAGAAGTCCGGTGCTCCGCGCGCGGCCGGCGAGGGAGATACCGAATGATCATGATGTGCCTCGGGCTGTTCGTCTTCGCACTGCCCACGGCCGCTTTCACTGAGCTGCAGCGGCAAACAAACTGGCGGCACACCAGCAATAGCCGCATCGGCGCGCGCCCGGCCAACCAGTTCCTCGGCGTCGGGGAAGAAACCATCACCATCCAGGGCGTCATCCTGCCCGGCTTCGGAAGCCGCCTTTCCCTCGATGTGCTGCACCGCATGGCCGATACCGGTGCCGCCTGGGTGCTGGTGGACGGCCTTGGCCGCGTGTACGGTCAGTTCGTCATCACCGACAAGAACGAGACCATGACCCACTTCGCCAAGCTCGGTCAGCCCAAGAAAATCGAATTCAGCCTGAGCCTCAAGCGCGTGGACAACAACACCGCCAGCACCCTGCCCTTCGGTATCCGCGTCTAACCCGCGCCATGGCCACCCTACCCACCGCGCTCTCGGCGCTCACCGCCCCCGTCAAAACGCCTGACTACCGCCTCACGCTCGACGGCCGGAACATCACCCCCACCATTGGTGCGCGCCTCAACAGCCTCACCCTCCGCGAGGACCGCGGTGGCACGGCCGACCAGCTCGATCTGACCCTCAACGACGAAGACGGCTTGCTCGAACTGCCCCGAAAAGGCGTCCTCATCACCCTCGCCATCGGCTGGAAAGATGGTCAGCTGGTGGACAAGGGCAGCTACACCGTGGACGAAGTAAGCCACTCCGGCGCGCCGGATGTGGTGATCCTGCGAGCCCGCAGCGCAGACGTTGGTCAAAGCCTGCAGCTCCGGCGTGAGCAGAGCTGGCACGCCCTGCCCCTGGGCGACATCATCAAGACCATTGCGGCCCGCAATAAGCTCGCCGCGCGCATCGATCCCACCCTGGCCGCGCGCACCGTGGCGCACATCGATCAGACCGGCGAGAGCGACATGGCCTTTCTCACTCGCCTGGCCAAGGACTACGACGCGGTGGCAACCGTGAAGGCCGGCGCACTGCTACTACTGCCCATCAACGCCACCCGCACCAGCGCCGGCCAGGCGCTTCCCGCCCTCACAATCACCCGCGCCGACGGCGACCAGCACAACTACACCACCGCCGACCGTGAAAGCTACACCGGCGTGCGCGCCTACTGGCACGACGGCAAAGCCGCCAAGCGCAAGGGCGTACTGGTGGGCAGCACACAGAACGAAAAGCTGCTCACCAAAACGACCTTCCCCACCGAGACCGCCGCCCGGGAAGCGGCGCAGGCTGAGTGGAACCGCATCCAGCGCGGCATGGCCACCCTCACACTAACCCTGGCAGAAGGCCTGCCACTGCTGGGCCCCCAAACCCCGGTGCGCGTTCAAGGCTTCAAACCGGAGATCGATGCAGATGGCTGGCTGTGCGTCAACGTGACGCACACGCTCAATGACGGTGGCTGGACCACGCAGACAGAGCTGGAACTGGCTCAGTAAATCTTGCGCACGAACAGCTTGACCGGTGTGAGCTTCATGCCCTGACCGCGTGGCTCATAGACCAAGGTGACATCGGCCTTCACTGATGCCTTGCCAAACAGGTCGGCCTCATTGACGTGTGGGTCCAGCTCAATGCGCAATCGCTCAGTCTTGCCCGCGATCATCCCGGCCCAGCCGGTCTTTTTGCTGTCCAAGTCATGCGCGCGTAGCTGAATCTCGACCTTGGAAAAATCCTCGGTGCGTTCGTTCTTGCCCAGATCGAGCCGCGTGGGCGTCTCGGCAATGGCCTTAGGCGGCAATGTCACCTGATTTGGCGCGGTTTCTGTGCCAATTGAAAGGCTTGATTCCGGGTCGCCTCGCGAAGGTGCCATCATCTTTATGGCGCCCTGAGCCACTTCTTTCTTGTTAGCTTGGACGGCTTCACGCACGGCTGCCGCGAACGTCTCGGGCGCCATCTGCATGGCATCCGCCCCGACGGCGATGATGGTGTTGTTTGCGATAGTGATGCTGGGCGCTGGCGGCTGAGCAGGTTGCGACGTAGCCAAGTGCGCACCATAGCCAATCACCCCACCAATCACTGCGGCAATGACGACGCCTTTGGTCACTTTGTTGTCCCGCACCTTGTCAATGAAGGCCTCCATGCCAGCTTTGTCCTTGAAGAAGAACCGCACCACGACATCTTCAATCAGACTGCCAGATTCTAGAGCCGCCAGGCTGAATGTGGCATGGTCAATTTCGACCTCTGTCAACTTTGAAATGATGACAGGCACAGTGCCCAGCATCGCCTCCAGCCCCTGCAAGGATTGGATGATGTCGCGGATGGGAACTGGTTTCTTCGTGTTGTAAGTGATACGGTGTTTGGTTTCGTAGAACCAAAGGCCGTTTTCCCGATTTACTACCTGCTGCATTTTTTCCTCCTCTGAATTTCATTGTTGATGCTGTTTGCCTAGATCCCGCGCCGCCACTCCCAAGGAGGCACCGGCTTGGCGTCCGCCCACAACCCCGCCTTCTCGTCGCGTGCTGCTCTCTCCAGCGGGTACAGGTGGTCGTAGCCCCGGGCGTATTGCCGGTACACCCAAGCCCAGCCGTGGCGCACCATGTGCTGGCCCACGTCCTGCCCGCGGCATTCCACATCTGCCACCACCCGCTTGTAGCGGTCTGTTGTCACGGGCATGACGCGGGCCTGTTGCTTGAAGCACAGATCGGACAGCGCTTTCTTGGCCCGCTGCCCGAACGGCTGTGCCTTCTCCGGCGTGTCGATTGCAGACAGCCGTATCCGAGTCTGTTCGTAAGCGCCTGGCTCGCCGCAGCGCACATCGAGGGTGTCACCGTCCAGCACACCGACCACCAGGCAAACCAGTAGCTCGGCCGCGATGCTCACGGCAAGCGGCCTTCGCTCACATTCACCATTTCAGGCCGCTCGGTTTGGACGTTGAATTCGCACTCATAGACCATGTTCACGTAGGCGCCGAATCCGTTCTGAAACTGCACCTTGTCGCCGATCATGACCACGGTTTGCTTCTTGCCATCCTTCCAGCGAAACCGGCTGAACTTCGGTTCGAATGTGCCGTCAGTCCACTTCGCCGAATTCTTCGCCAGCTTCTCGATGCTGTCAGGGCAGTAGATCCCGGCAGCAATCACCAGCTTGTTGCCAATGCACTGCAAGTCCGCGCGGCAAGCCGCATCCTCCTGCGCTTTCTTTGCCGCCTGCCCAGGGTCATCAGTCGGAGGTGGTTTCTTTTCTTTCTCGCCGTCACCGCACATCGAGAGTCCCACAAGCACCAGCACCGCAAGCACCGCGGCACCGATCACTTTTTCTTTCAGCGTCGGCTCTTTCTTAGTCGGATTCGGTGTGCCGCAGTGCGGGCACGTCTTGGCCTCTGTCGAGACTTCTTTTTTGCATTCTCTGCACGGCTTCAAGGCCATGGCGCACTCCCCTTGTTGAAATCAATTCGCGCCGGCCAGTCCCTTTGCCATGCGCAGCAACGCCGCCTTGTCGGCCTTGTTCATTCGCTTGAGATAGGTAAGCAACGCCTGCTCATCAGGCGTGAGTACGTCGATGGCTGACGGCCCTGCGGCCTGGCCCGGGTCGCGCCGCCCCGTGATGACATAGAGCACGTCGAGCCCTGCATCTGCCGCGTTGACCAGGAACGTCGACGGCGGCGAGAGCTCATCTTTTTCCCAGTAGCTGACTGTTTGCCGGACGAACTTCTCACCCCCCAGGGCACCGAATTCCTCTTGGCTAAGGCCAAGCCTCCGGCGCTCTTCGCGCAGGCGTAACCCTATGGAATTGTCAACTATTGATTCCATTATTTGACTTGGAACCAATCGGCTCCATATCATCGCACCACTGTGTAAATAACTCGAACTGGATATTACACATTGCCAGTTCCTTAAATCGTGGAAAAAGCCGCCAAACGTCGTTCACCCATTGGGGTAGTGAGTGAGAAGCCAATTGGCTTACGCCTCATGCAGGAGGAAAAAGCCCGCGTCGTGGCGCTGGCAGAAGCCGAGGTGCGCTCGGTCGCCAGCATGTCGCGGCTGCTGGTTCTGAAGGGGCTCGAAGCTGTGAGCCCCCCTGCTCAGACCGGCAAGGCTCGCCCACGGGCGCGGCGCACCTGAGTACCAGGCCATGCGTTTCCTTTGCCCCCACTGCAACACGCCCAGCACGGTGCGCACCAGCGAGCAACTGGCGCCGACGTTCACCGTCATGTACGTCCAGTGCCCGAACCTTGCCTGTGGCTTCTGCTGGCGCGTGGACGCGGAGGTGGTGAGTGCCATGGTGCCCAGCGGCTCCCCGAATCCCCAGGTCAACGTCCCGTTGTCGAAGGATGCACAAGACCGCGCCATCGCGGTCCAGGCGCCGTTCCTGCCTCGACGCAAAAACCAGGACCGGCGGACGATTGATTTGTTCATCCCACAGATAGCCGCCCCGCCCAGCGGCTGACCACCTGCGGCCATCGCCGCCCCCTCTATTCACATCCTCTGCGGAGCCTGCTCACAGGCACTGCGGCCCTTGCTCATCCGTTTTTTGGAGCCATCCATGTCTCACGCTGAACGCCCTCTATTGGACGCCGATGGCGGCCATCGCATGTCGCACGGTAAACACATCACCATGCCCGACGGCCGCATGGCCTTCACCGTCTCCAGCCACAAGTTTGCGAGTTCGGCGAAGGCGACTGCAGATCTGAGTTTTGGCTCGACGGCGTTCCACATGCTCGTGAACTTTGATCCCGACGCTGCGGAGGACCTCGGAAAGAACCTGATCGCTGCCGCCCAAATGGCACGCGCGGTAAACGCCTTGTCGGCATCCGCCAACTGAACAAAACACATCGAGGTTTACAGAGTTCAGTAATGGCCGACCTACTACAAGAAATCGCCGAGCGCCTGAAACAGGACTACGGCTTCAAGCTCAAGGCCGGGGGCAAATACCTCCAGCAGGGGATGTGCCCGAGCTGCAAGAAAAAAAGTCTCTGGACCTGGGCCGACTCGCCCTGGGTCGTGAAGTGCGAGCGCTCCAACAACTGCGGCCAGGAATGGCACGTCAAAGAGCTGTACCCCGATCTGTTCGAGAGCTGGAGCGATCGATTCCAGAAGCCCGAAGCGGCCAAGCCCGTCGAGCAGCAAAACCCGAACGCGGCAGCGGACGCCTACCTGCGCCTCGGTCGCGGCTTCTCCGATCCGGCCATCATGGCCCTCCTCAAGGGCAGCTACAGCCAGGAACATCACTTCGACCGCGAGGCCGATCACGGCCGCGGCGCGGGCAGCGCCACCGTGCGGTTCAAAGTCGCGGAGACCTGGTGGGAACGGCTGATCGACCAGCCCGCCCGCTTCGGCAAGAAAAAGGCCGTCTTCAAGCCCGGCGGCACCTACTCTGGCATGTGGTGGGCCATGCCCGGCCTGACCTTCACGGCGCCCGCCCCCACCCCGGTGCCGGATGCCGCGACGGCCATGGCCGATGCCATGCAACGCGCCGAGCAGGCAGCAGCTCCCGCCCCGGCACCCACGGTAGCCACGCCGGCCTTCCTGGTCACACCAGTGGATCTGTGGCTTGTGGAAGGCATCTTTGACGCCATCGCCCTCGCTCACCATGGCATCCCAGCCGTGGCCCTGCTGAGCTGCAACAACTACCCCGAGCAGGCCCTGGCCGAGCTCGACGCACACATCCAGCGTCAGGGTGGGCAGGTGAAGAAGCCGCGCCTCATCTGGGCCCTCGACGGCGACAAGGCTGGGCAGGACTACACCCGGCGCCACGTCAGGCGCGCCCAAGCTGCGGGCTGGGTCTGCACTGCAGCGCAAATCCCGCAGGGCCGGGGCAAGGTGGACTGGAACGACCTTCATCAGCGCCAGCGCCTGGACGTCGAGCACGTCAAAACCTACCTGTACCACGGCGCGCTGCTGATCGCCAGCACCGCACAAGACAAAGCACTGCTCATCTACAACCACACCAGCAAGGCCGAGTTCGATCTGGTGCACGACAGCCGGCTGTATTGGTTCAGCCTCAACTTGGAGCGCTACCGAAAAGCCGCCGACCAGCTCGAAAAAGACATCGAGGCCGGGCACCGCCAGCACCTCAGCGACGACGAAAAGCGCGCACATGCCCTCAAGGAAAGCGGCGTGCTTCGGCCCATCGCCAACTGCGCCTTCCAGGCTCTGTACTACCAGCGCAACGACGTCACCGACGAGTCCTGGTACTACTTCCGCATCACCTTCCCTCACGACGGTGCTGCCGTCAAGAACACCTTCACGGCGGGCCAGATCAGCGCCGCCAGTGAGTTCAAGAAGCGTTTGCTGGAAACCGCCCCTGGCGCTGTCTTCAGCGGCGATAGCTTCCACCTGCAGGTCATGCTGGAGCGCCAGCTCTACGCCATCAAAACCGTTGCCACGGTCGATTTCGTGGGCTACAGCGCGCAGCACAAGGCCTACTTGCTCGGCAAGGTCGCGGTGCACGGTGGGCGCGTGGTCGAGCAGAACAGCGAGGACTATTTCGAGATAGACCGCCTGCATATCAAGAGCCTGCAGCGCAGCGTCAAGCTCCACATCAGCGACGAAACCGCCACGGCGGGCAAGTGGTTCCACCATCTGTGGTCCGCCTTCGGACCGAAAGGCTACGTCGCCTTGGCCTTTTGGTTCGGCGCGCTCTTCGCGGAACAGATCCGCGCCGCGCAGCAGAGCTTCCCCTTCCTCGAAATCGTCGGCGTCCCCGGCGCGGGCAAGACCACGCTCATCCACTTCCTCTGGAAGCTCGTGGGCCGCCCCGATTACGAAGGCTTCGACCCCAGCAAATCCACCAGCGCGGGCCGCATGCGCACCTTCACCCAGGTCAGCAACCTGCCGGTGGTGCTGATCGAGAGCGACCGCGAAACCAAGACGGGCAACCAAGCCCACATCAAGAGCTTCGACTGGGACGAGCTGAAGGATGCCTACAACGGCAACAGCATCCGCACCACCGGTGTCAAGACAGGGGGCAACGAAACCTATGAGCCCCCGTTTCGCGCTGCCTTCGTCATCAGCCAGAACAACCAGGTGCAGGCGTCCCAGGCCATCATGGAACGCATCTGCCACATGACGTTCACCACGGACGGCTTCACGCGCGAGAGCTTCGAAAGCGCCAAGGCGCTGGAGCGCTTCGAAGTTGAACAGGTCAGCGGCTTCGTTCTCGCCGCCCTGCAGCGTGAGGCTCAAGTTCTCGAGCACGTCACCACCCAGCACGAAGCACGCACCGAATTGCTGCTACAGCAAGACGGCATCGTCAAACCGCGCATCGCCAAGAACCACGCACAGATTCTGGTACTGGCGGAGGCCCTGCATGCAGTGCTGAACGCCCAGGGCGTCCGGCTCGACCGCGACCAGTTCGCCCTCGTGCGTGAACAGATCTTTGCCATGGCGCGCGAACGCCAGGAATCCATCGGCGCCGATCACCCACTGGTGCAGGAATTCTGGGAACTTTTCGAGTTCCTTGATCGCATGCCGGTGGAGCGCGGCAACGGAACCATCGACACCGCGCCGAGGCTGAACCACCACCACGAACCGCTCAAGGCAATCGCCGTCAACTTGAACGAGTTTGTTGAGCACGCCAAACGGCACAACCAACAGGTGCCGCTGATGAGCGAGCTGAAAAAGGCCCTGCGCACCAGCAAGTCCCGGCGCTTCATCGAAATCAAGTCCGTCAACAGCGCCATCGATCGCAAGGCCGCTGGCGACACCGAGAGGGGCCGCACCGTCTATTGCTGGGTGTTCGAACGCCCAGGCAAGTCCACCAAATGAACCCCGCCACCGATTCACCACCACCGGAGAAGCCCATGCTGCCATCCGTCAGCCAACCGGCAAAACCAGCCCTCAGCGCACCCCACCCGCTGCGCGCCTGCGAGCTCTGCCGCCACAGCCAGCGCCTCACGCCGGACGCGCCCCTTTACTGCACCGTCGCCCGCCAGGTGGCCCAGCACGCCCGCGAGCCGGGCGAAGCCTGCGGTCCCGGCGCCACCCAGATGGACATGGAAGCCTGGAGCCCCGCCGCATGAGCACCACCCCCACTGCTGCGCAACTGCAGGCCGCACACGAGGCGCTGCGCCGCCGCCTGTCCACCTGGCCTGAGCACCTGGAAGACGCTCAGGCCGATTCGGTGCGCGCCCGCCTGCTGCGCTTTGAAGCACTGCGCCCGCACCGCACGGCCCGGCCTGCCCCGGTGTCTACATCGAGCCTCCGGCCCCGGCACGCGCCGCAAAGCGGGCTTGCCCATCCCCCCACCTTCGATCGCAAGCGTGCCGCCGCCGGCGAGCGCGACGACGACTGACCGCTCTAACCATCACCACCACAACAGAAGGAACCACTCCATGAAGTCCTTTGAACAAATCGCGCAAGCGACCTATGCCGCCTTCGTAAAGAAGGCCCTACAGCTCGACCCCACCCTCAAATCCCTGCCCTGGGAAGAGGTGGACGAAAAAGAAAAGCAGTGCTGGCTGGAGGCCGTCAAGCAGACCTCCGCCGAGCTGGCCCTGGTGCACTGAGGAGACCTCACCATGAAAACTGCCCCCCTCATCATCGCCCTGACGGGCCGCCCCAACGTGGGTAAAGACACCGTGGCCGAGATCCTGAGTCCGGCCCACGCCTTCAACCGGATCGCGTTCGCGGACAAGCTGCGCGCGGAGGTGGCCGAGGCCTGGCGCATCGATCTGCGCATGCTGACAGACCGGGCCACCAAGGAATGGCCGCTGCCCGCGCTGTCCGTGGGCATGTGCAGCGACACGGCATTCATCCGCTGGATGGCCGCCGCCGAAGAGAACCTGACGGAGCCTCGCAGCGCGCGCTGGATCCTGCAGCAATGGGCCGACTTTCAGCGCCGGCTTATGCCCGACTACTACGCGATGGTCGTGGCCCGCCAGCTCGGCCGCTGGATCGGCCTGGGCCGGTGCCGCGCCGTGGTGACAGATCTGCGATTCGACGTGGAGCTGCAGATGCTGCGCAGCCTTGGCGCGCACATCGTGCGCGTGCACCGCCCGGACGCCACCGCCCTGCCGGCCGAGACCGCGCAGCACAACAGCGAGCTGCATCACCTGATTCCCGCCGATCACGACCTGGTGAACGATGGTTCCCTCATCCAACTCGGCGAGAGCGTGTTGGAGCTGGTGGCGCGCATCGAGGGGCGTGAAGTGGTGATGGAAGGTGGTGCGGCATGAGAACAAGAATTTCGTTCGACCTGGATACCGACCAACTGCAGAGCTGCACAGACCAGTATCTGGCAGCGCTCTGGCATATCTCTCAGGCCACCATCGCCCCTTTCGGAGACCCAAAAATATGCGAGATCTCCGAATGCATTGCGCGCGAAGTCGTGCGACGATTCCTTGCAAGAACGCCTCCCGAGCTGTGGTGCCACCGGGCCAGCCATATTGAGGCTGCACGCCATATGCCGGCTGCTGGCCAGGAAGGAGGTGCAGCATGAGCGCGCTTCCCAACGACGCCCTTGTTTCTGGGGCCAGTGTGCCCGCCGCCCAGGACGCCAACAAGGTCACAGCGCGTTTGGAAATCCGCACTCAGACAGTTCAGTGCTTCGTGATCACGGGTGCGTCCCGTGGACCTGGCTTGGGCGTGCTGGACCCCATCACGGTGATCCTCACCGACACCTGGGGCCAAGGCCGATTGATTGTCGAAAGCTTCGGCTCTGCGTGGTCGGCCTATTTCGGCTCGGTTGGACCGCAAACGCTCAGGCAGTTCCTGGCCAGTTGCGACGAAGACTACCTGGGCGACAAGCTCACCTGCAGGATGCAAGAAGAGGCTTACGTGCGCGACGTCGCGCGGGCCGTCATCGACGGTCTGAGGGAGTGGGAGGTGAATACGTCCACTTTCGCCGATCTGCATCTGAACCTGATCGCTGCAGCAGGAGCGACGGCATGAAGACCACCGAGATCATCGAGATCCGCCACGCCCACTTCTTCTGCGGCCTGGGCGGCGGCGCCAAGGGCTTCAACCGGGCGAGCCCGCGCGTGGGCAACCTGCGCGCGCGGTTCCGCTGCCTGGGCGGCATCGACGTGGACGCCGCGGCTATCCGCGACTTCGAACGCCTGGCCGGCGTGCCCGGCACCGTCCTGGACTTATTCGACCGCGAGCAGTACCTGGCCTTCCACGGCCGCGAACCGGGCTCGGGCTGGCGCGAGGCCACCACGGCGGACATCCATGCCGCCTTCGGCTACGAGCGCCCGCACATCGTCTTCCTGTCGGCTCCGTGCAAGGGTTTCTCCGGCCTGCTCTCGGAATCCAAGAGCCTGACGGACAAGTACCAGGCGCTGAACCGCCTGACCCTGCGCGGCATCTGGCTGATGCTGGAGGCCTACCGGGACGATCCGATCGAGATGATCGTGTTCGAGAACGTGCCGCGCATCGCCACGCGAGGCCGGCACCTGCTGGACCAGATCGTGGACCTGCTGCGCGCCTACGGCTACGCCGTGGCCGAGACCACCCACGACTGCGGCGAGATCGGCGGCCTGGCGCAGAGCCGCAAGCGCTTCCTGCTGGTGGCGCGCCACGTCGAGAAGGTGCCGCCCTTCCTCTACGAGCCCGACAAGAAGCCGCTGCGCGCAGTGGGCGACGTGCTGGGCCGCATGCTGCTGCCGGGCGACCTGCGCGCCGGGCCCATGCACCGGGTGCCGGCGTTGCAATGGAAAACCTGGGTGCGCTTGGCGTTCGTCGAGGCCGGCAGCGACTGGCGTAGCCTGAACCGCCTGACGGTCGAGGATGGCAAGCTGCGGGACTACCTGATCGTGCCCGAAAACCGCAACGGCGGCTTCCTGGGCGTGGGCCGGTGGGACACGCCGCGCGGCACCGTCACCGGCCGCAGCCTGCCGAACAACGGGGACTTCGCCATCGCCGACCCGCGCCAGCAGCTCTACTCTGCCGGCTACGGGGTCAACGCCTGGGACGAGCCCACCGGTGCCGTGGCGGGCGAATCGCTGCCCAGCAACGGCCGCTTCGCGGTGGCCGACCCCAGGTTCGCCCAATCCGCGAAGTGGAAGGACGGCCAAGCCTACGGCGTGCACGGCTGGGCCGACAGCACCGGCGCGATCGCTGGCCAGCAGAACCCGGGCCAGGGGGCCTACACCGTGGCCGATCCCCGGCATACCGGCCCGGCCAAGCACTCCAACGAGTTCCGCATCGTCAGGTGGGACAAGGCCGCCCTGGCCGTAACCAGCGCACACGGCAGCGGCCAGGGCGTGGCCGATCCCCGTCCACCCCAAGGTCGGGACCTCTTCGGGAAATACCCGGTCTCGCAGTGGGCCAGCTCGACCGGCACCGTGATCGGCGGCGACGACACGGGCGCGTATGCCGTGGCCGATCCGCGCGACACCCACGGCTTCAGCAAGTACGGCGTCACCGGCTTTGACCAGCCGGCCGGCACCGTCATCAGCGGCAGCACGACCGGGCAAGGCGCTTACGCGGTCGCCGACCCGCGCCCCGGCATCCAGCGCGGCAAGGGCGACCACTACCTGACGGCCGGCCACTACGGCGTCGTGCCCTGGGCCGGGCCGGCGGGCGCCGTGAGCGCTGCTGCAGGCCACGACAACGGCCGCTGGAGCGTGGCGGACCCCCGGCCCATGCCGGCGGCGAGCGACAAGCTGATCTGCCGCATCGAGGCCCTGGACGGCACCTGGCACCGCCCGTTCACCACGCTGGAGCTGGCCGCCCTGCAGAGCCTGGTGGACCCGGAAGAGAAGCTGGAGCTGGACGGCCTGAGCGATCAGGCCTGGCGCGAGCGCATCGGCAACGCTGTGCCGGCAGACGCCGCCCAGGCCATCGCCGAGGTGATGGGCACCACCCTGCTGCTGGCCTGGTCCGGCGAGACCTTCACCCTGTCGTCGCAGCCGATTTGGGTGCGGGATGTCGCGGTAGCACTGAGCGTTCGAGGAGCCGCCTGATGAGCCTACACGTCCAACGCCTCCGAGCCGATCCTGAAGTGCGCCTGCACGTTCTCGGTGCCCCACTCGGAGAACTTTCCGGCCAGGCGCACCGCAAGGTAGCTGCCGACCTTGTCTATTTCGCCTCGCGTACCGGCGGCCTCGTCTGCGCGCAGGGCGTCGATCACATCGTCATCGAACGTCACGACGATGCGCTTTCGAAACGACCAGTTCGGGAGCTTGGCAAGCTTGACTTCAAACCTTGCGTGGCCGTCAGGTGTGAAGTCGGTGTCGTCACCGAAGTGGTGGACGATGAATGGCTTCATCAAGTCGAGCATGGTCGTCATGTTGTCTCCCGTCATTTCAAGGAACTACAAGTATGACCCCCACTCGCTACCCCCTGCAATGGCCTACAGACTGGAAGCGCACGCCGGATACCCGGCGCGAGGCCGGGCGCTTCACGACCAAGGCATACAGCGGCCATGCCGAGCCCGTCACCGTCGCCGCAGCCGTTGATCGCCTGCTGGCCGAGTTGGAGCGAATGGGCGTCCGCGAGTCCAAGGTGATCATCAGCACGAACGTTGAGCCCACGCTGAGCGGCCGGCCGCGCTCCGGCGAGCGCAAGCCGCAGGATCCTGGCGCCGCGGTCTACTGGGATGACAAGGGCAACAGCCGCTGCATGGCGATCGACCGCTACAGCGACGTGGCACAGAACCTGGCCGCGCTTGCCGCCACCATCGAGGCCATGCGCGCGATCGAGCGCCACGGCGGTGCCGCGATCCTGGACCGCGCTTTCACGGGCTTCACCGCCCTGCCCGCGCCGGTTGTCGCCTCCACGAAGAGGTCGTGGCGCGATGTGCTGGAATACGGCAACGGCCCGGCCACTGAGGCCGAGATCACGCGCAACTACCGGGTCTTGGCCAAGGATTACCACCCCGACCGGCCAGGCGGCAGCACCGACAAGATGGCCGAACTGAATGCGGCCCGGGATGAGGCCATGCAGGAGGTGGGCAATGGCTGAGTGCGCAGCCGTCGAGGAAAGACGCATCACACGCCCCGCACTGCGCTACCACGGCGGCAAGTTCCGGCTGGCCCCGTGGATCATCGACCACTTCCCGCCCCACCGGATCTATGTCGAGCCATTCGGCGGGGCTGCGGGCGTTCTACTGCGCAAGCCTCGATCCCATGGGGAGGTCTACAACGATCTGGACGGCGACGTCGTCAACTTCTTCCGCGTGCTCCGCGATGCGGCCTCACGCGAAAGACTGATCGAGGCTTGCCTGCTGACCCCCTACGCCCGGGCCGATTTCGAGCTCGCGTGGGAGCCGAGCGACGATGCGATCGAGCGCGCCCGCCGCACCGCGGTGCGCTCCATGATGGGTTTCGGCTCAGCCGGCGCCACCAAGGGCAGCACGGGTTTCCGCACGGACACGAAGCGCGCATACAGCACGGCCCAGTTCGATTGGACCCAGTACCCGCGCAACTTGGCCGCCGTCGGCGAACGCCTGTCCGGCGTGCTCATCGAGAACCGCCCAGCGATCGAGGTGATGCGGCAGCACGATGACCAGAGCGTGTTGCATTTCGTTGATCCGCCCTACGTGCACAGCACGAGGGCGACCCGCAACACCGGATTGCGCGGCGCCTATCGCCACGAAATGACCGACGACAACCATGCCGAGTTGCTGCAGGAGCTGCAGGAGCTGCAGGGCATGGTCGTGCTTTCCGGCTACCCGTCGGGGATTTATGCAGGCCTGCTGAGTGGCTGGCACTGCGTGACGACTCAGGCGCGCATCTCCGCCGGCCGTGGGACCGGACTGCGCACCGAAGCACTTTGGCTCAACCCGGCCTGCTGCCAGGCGCTGGCCGGGCAGCATGGTCTTTTTTCAGAGGAGGCGATCACATGATCCACCCCGAATCCTGGGCAAAGCTCAACATCGACCGTGCCGGCGAGCCGTACCGGCCGAGCAATGGCTCCGAGGGCGAGCTCTTCATGGGCGCCTGGTGTGCTGCATGCCAGCGTGACAAGGCATTTCGGGAAGGCGAGCAGCTGGACGGGTGCGACGACAACGAAGTCTGCGCGATCATCGGTGCCTCCTTCCGTGGAGAGGCGAAGGAGTGGGTCTACGGCGCCGACGGCCAGCCCAAGTGCACAGCCTTCGTGCCCGCTGGCCAGCCCATCCCCGCGCCCCGGTGCGACAAGACGCCAGATATGTTTGGCGGACCAGAAGGCAGCGAGGTGGCGGCATGAAAGCCCTCTCCATCCGCCAGCCCTGGGCCTGGCTGATCACCCGCCCGGACCTGACCGGCGAGGCGCGCGCGGCCGCGATCAGGGCCGGCATACTGAAGGACATTGAGAACCGGACCTGGCCCACGCGCTTCCGTGGCCGGCTCCTGATCCACGCGGCCCTGGGCATGACGCGCGCGGAGTACGAGGCCTGCCAGGACCCGCTCCAGCATGCCGCTGGCCCCACGATCGAGCTGCCGCCCTTCGCTGAACTGGAACGCGGCGGCATCGTCGGCGCAGCCACGCTGATGGACTGCATTCCGCCTGATCGGAGAGCTCCCTGGTGGCACAGGCCGGGGCAATTCGGGTTCCTGCTCGCCGAGGTCGAACCTCTTCCCTTCCGCGCCTGCAAAGGGCGCCTGGGATTCTTCGAGGTCACACCATGAGCCGAAAAACCACGGCCTACAGCCGCAAGCGCCGGCCGGGCCACGTCTACAACGCTGCCGCCTGGCTCAACACCATCCAGCGCGTGCAGACCTTCGGCGAGGCCCCGGCCATGCCCATCCTGCTGACCACGGCGGACGCATGCATGAAGGCCGAGCTGCTGGTGCGGGACGCGCTGGATGGCCTGCTGAACCACGCACGGCCCGAGGACTGCGATCGGGCTTTCAACATCCTGGCCCACGCCCTGGGCGTGGCGGTAATCCGGTCTCTGCAGATCCAGCCAGACGAAGCCGCGAACCCGGCCCTGGCCATCCTGTTGGAAGGCAATGCGGCCCTGACGCGTGCGATTGCGCGCTTTGAGGCCAGCGGCGCCTGGGGCCTGGACGGCGCCGGCAGAGAGCCGCTGATGGCCGCGGTGGACGTGTACGCCGATATCCTGCGCAACAGCAGCCCGGCCCAGATAACCAAGGCCACGGATGAGCGGCTGCGGATTCTGGCCGGCAAGACGAGGCAGGCTGCATGAACACCACGTTCCTGCTCATGGCGCAGTACAACGCGCGCGCGATCATCCCGGTGGCCACGGTCGTGAAGGACTACTTCCCCCACCTGTCCGTGGAGAAGTTCCTTCGCAAGGTGAGCGTCGGCGAAATCAAGATCCCGCTCACGCGCATTGATGGCAATTCACAGAAAGGCGCGCGCGGCGTTCACCTGCAGGACCTGGCCGACTACATCGACGCACGTCGATCAGAAGCACTGAGGGTGATTCAACCCTGACACGGCCCGGGCGCGCCCCGCCGCGCTCGGCACTGGGGTCTGTGGTGCAACAAACGGTGCAACACGCCGCGCCCACAAAACGTCCAACTACGCTGCAGCCCTTGTGATTGCTGGCGCTGCTGAGAGAGCCCGATTTTCCGCCGTCCAGTCGATCATGGG
>JARJFC010000499.1 GCA_029310945.1 Leptospira sp. 96542 | reverse complement strand
GTGCTTTCCACCACGCCGGTGGCCAGGGCTTGGGCAAACTCCGCGGCCTGCACGGTCACGGGTTGCGCACCCACCAGTTCGGCGATGCGCGCGGTGGCCGGGCTGTAGGCGCGCCACTTCACGCCCTTGAGGTCGGCAGCGCTGTTGATCGGTTTCTTGGCGTAGATGCCCTGGGGCGGCCAGGCCACGGTGTAGAGCAAAGCCATGCCTTGTTCGTCCAGCTTCTTCTGCAACAGGGGCTTCTGGGCCTGGTAGAGCTTGAAGGCGCTGTCATAGCTGTCGGCCAGGAAGGGCAGGCCGTCGGCGCCGAAGGGCAGCCATTCATTGGCGAAGTTCACCAGCAGAATTTCGCCCATCTGGGCCTGGCCGCCTTGCACCGCGCGCTTGATTTCCGTCGCCTTGAAGAGCGAGGCGTTCGCGTGCACCGTGATCTTGAGCTTGCCCCCGGTGGCCTTGTCCACGTCGGCGGCCAGTTGCGTAAGGTTCTCGGTGTGGAAGTTGGTGGCCGGGTAGGCCGCGGGCAGGTCCCACTTGGTCTGGGCCAGGGCGCCACCGCCTATACTGGGAGATGGCGACAGCGGCCGTTCCATTTTTAGAAACGGAAGATCCGAAAGATCCTAATAAAGTGAAAGTTGTTTTTGACCGAACAGGTAAGGCAAATTATTTTTCACGTAGTCCAATACCTTC
>JARJFC010000498.1 GCA_029310945.1 Leptospira sp. 96542 | reverse complement strand
GCAGCAGCATGGTGACCGCGAAAATGCTCGCGCCGACGATGTCCGACGCCGTGCCATCCAGGCTTGCGTAAACGATCAGCACCGGCATGGCGACGAGCGCGGCCAGGGCACCGAGCCCATGGCTGATGCTGTTGGCGATTTCCTCACCCCGGGTTTGCGGGCGCATGGCACCGAGTGGTGATGCAAAAGACGCGGAGAGTGCAGGCGCGGCAGCTGAAGACACGGTCATGGTTTGTCGGAAGGAGAAGCGTGGGCGTCCATCATAGGACAGGGGCGTGACCTACAAGCTGTCGGACCACGGCGCATGGAGCCCAGGTTCGAGATGCGGTCAAGATGGGGCAAGAGCGGTGTGGCCATTGCGGCAAGCAGGAGGGAACACCCGTGGCTTCGCCGCTGCCAGCACGCGCGGCCTGATGCCACGCGGCGCGCCCAGACCAGGACTCAGCGATCAGGCGGCTGAACTTCAACCGCAGGGCACGACCGCCAGCAAGCGCGTGCGCGCCGTACGCTCAGGCCTTGGTGTCGAGCAGGGAACCCAGCATCTGATCCCGGGTCTTGAGGGTCTTCAAATTGGCCGTGAAGGCATGGCTGGCCGACATCTGATCCACCACCTCGCCTTCAAGGGCCACCCCCTCTTCCTTGGCCTTGCCCAGGCTCGTGCGGGTGCCAGAGAGGTTGGGCGCGTCCTG
>JARJFC010000497.1 GCA_029310945.1 Leptospira sp. 96542 | reverse complement strand
CGATGACATCGCCTATGCTGGCCCCTGGGCCCGCCACGTCCCCGTGAGCGTGACGCACTGGCTGACGGACTACCATGCGGCCATCGGGCAATGGCTCGTACTCGGACTGCTGCTGCTACACCTGGGCGCCATTCTTTTCTACCTTGTCGTCAAGAAGGACAATCTGATCACCCCCATGCTGCAGGGCGACAAGCTGCCCACGCTCACCTCGTCTCCCAGCCCGCCTTCGCGTGACGATATCCTGACCCGGCTGCTGGCGCTGGCCGTGCTGCTGACCTGTTCGGCGCTGACTTGGGCGCTGACCGGCTTCGCCGCTTGACGCTCGCGCATGCCGTGAGTGAGTCCGCGAACTGCGCCGACCTCTCCCCGCCTCCATGACCGACGCCATTCCCACTCCCCTGCCTTCGATCACGCTGACCACCCCGCGCGACACGCGTGAGCTGGAAATCCTGCGCGGGCTGTTTCGCGAGTACGCGCGCAGCCTGGACATTGACCTGGGCTTCCAGAACTTCGAGGATGAACTGCGCGACCTGCCTGGTGACTATGCGGCCCCGCACGGCGCGCTGTTGCTAGCCTGGGTGGATGGGCAGGCGGCCGGCTGCTGCGCGCTGCGCCCGCTCGACACGGTCGACAATATCCTCAACCAATAAAACTGGTTTACCTTGGATTGGGCGTTTGAATGTTTTTGTGATCG
>JARJFC010000496.1 GCA_029310945.1 Leptospira sp. 96542 | reverse complement strand
CCCCAAGGGCGTGGTGGCCGTGCCTTTCACGCCCGCGCCTGGCAGCCGCCTGCTGGCGCGCGACGCCATGGCCCGCGAGGCACTGCTTCGGAGTCTGCTCGAAGAGAGCCGCGACCTCGGCCTGTCCTCCCTGCACCTGCTGTTCGGCAGCGGCGAGGACCTCTCCGCGGCGCACTCTGCCGGCCTGATGCAGCGCCATACCGTGCAGTTCCACTGGCGCAATCGCGCACCCGAGCCGTACGCGGATTTTGACGACTTCCTCGCCACGCTGAGCCAGGACAAACGCAAGAAGATCCGTCAGGAACGGCGCAAGGTCCGTGACGCCGGCGTCACCCTGCGCCCCTTGCGGGGCCGGGAGATCAGCGCACGGGACTGGGATTTCTTCTACCGCTGCTATGAACGCACCTACCTCGAACACGGCAACCCACCTTATCTGAAACGCGAGTTCTTCACCCAGATCGCGGCCGGCCAGGCCGAGAACTGGCTGCTGTTCGTGGCCGAGCGTGAAAGCCAGCCGCTCGCCAGCAGCCTGATCGCGCTGGGCGACGTCCCGGACCTCGGGACAGCGACGGAAACGACAAGCACGGTGGGCGAGGCGCCAGCCGGCGTAACCACCCGCGCGGTCGCGTGGGGCCGCTACTGGGGTGCGCTGGAACGCGTGGACTGCCTGCATTTCGAGGCCTGCTATTACGCACC
>JARJFC010000494.1 GCA_029310945.1 Leptospira sp. 96542 | reverse complement strand
CGAGAAGGAGGAGCGCCTGCCAGCCAGCGCACTTGCGGTCCATGCGCGAGAGCAGGGCGCTCGCGCCCGCGAGGAACTGAACATGCTCTACGTCGCGCTGACGCGCGCGCGTGCGCAACTGGTCTTCTCCGCCGTGCAGCCGCACCAGCAGAACTCCGAGGGCGCGAGCTGGTGGCAGCGCCTGACCCCAGCCTGTGAGTGCGTGGAGCCGCAGGCACTTCAGGCTGCCGCAGATCGCGTCGATCTGCCAGGCGAGGCCGCGCGCGAGCCGGCGGCGCGCGCACCCGCCTTGATGCCCGACATCGTGTTGCATGTCTTGCCGGCCATCCGCTTCGGCCCCGTGCCGGTGTCCGAGCCGTCGCCCGAGGACGCCCTGGCCGCCAAGATCGGATCGGCCATGCACCGGCTGCTGGAGTGGGCGGCGCTGGATGCCACGGATTTCAGCGCCGCCCAGATCGAGCGTGCCGGCACCGAACAGCGGCTGGCGCCTGCTCATGCGGCACAGGCCGCGGTCATGGCGCGCCGCATCCTGCGAGGAGAGGGCGCCTGGGCCTGGCGGTCTACGGACGTCCACTGGTGGGCCAACGAAGTCCCTGTCATGATCGACGGCCAGGCCCGCCGCGTGGATCGTTTGCTGCGCCACCGCGATGGCCCCCGGTGGGTGCTGGACTACAAGCCCGCCGGTTATGACCAGGCCGGCG
>JARJFC010000493.1 GCA_029310945.1 Leptospira sp. 96542 | reverse complement strand
AGACCGTGGCGGAGGGGGTTGAACCCGAGGGCCAGCGCGACTTTCTGCGGGACAATGGTTGCACCCTGTTCCAGGGCTATCTGTTCGGCCGGCCCGGCCCGCCGGGGCATTGAGCCATCGCGCCCGGGGTCGGTTCCTCTACTGCAAAAGAGCATGCTGTGAATACGCAAAACGTGCCGCACATCCTGGTGGTCGACGATGACCCCGTCATCACGGAGATGCTGGAGCAATACCTGTCCGAGCATGAGTTCAGGGTCAGCGTCGCGCGCAACGGCGAAGAGATGCGGCAGGTGTTGCAGCGGGCTTCCGTGCAATTGGTGCTCATGGACCTGCGTCTCAGGGGCGAGAGCGGCCTGACCCTGGCGCGTGACTTGCGCGAACAGCGGGTGCTGCCGGTCATCATCCTCACCGGCCAGGCGGAAGAGGCCGACCGTGTCATGGGGCTGGAGTTGGCCGCCGACGACTACGTGGTCAAGCCTTTCAGCCTGCGCGAACTGCTCGCGCGCATCCGCGCGGTGCTGCGGCGCTATGCCCCCGCGGTTCCAGATGCGGCCGCGGTCAGCGCCGACGCCGGCCTTGGATACCGGGACACCTCGCATCCAGCCGAAGCAGGCAAGAGCGAGAGCGGGGCGCACACGACGGGCCGTGCCTGCGACGTGGCGGTAAGCCACGGGGAGGCCTGGCGCCTGATGGGGCTGTCGTTC
>JARJFC010000492.1 GCA_029310945.1 Leptospira sp. 96542 | reverse complement strand
ACAGCGAATTCAGTCCCTGGTCAAGTGCCAAGTCTAATTGGCGAGTTCGGGATCCCCTTTGATCTAAAAGGTGGGAAAGCATACAAACAGTGGAAAACCGGGAACAAATCTCCCAAAATTTGGAAACGGTCCAGGGACCCAGGCCGGGCAGCTCGGTGAGTTCGGTGATGGCCGCAGCCACCTCGCCTCGGCCCTGGGCGAAGGCGAGTGTGGGCCAGCGTTGCGCCAGCGTGATCAGTGCCTGCGCACGACGCCCCGGCAGGCCCAGCGAGGCGACCTCGTCCACTGTCGCTGCGGCCAGCCGTTCCGGAGGCGGGAAGGCATGGGTGACACCCTCGGGGGCACCCAGCGTCGCGGGCAAGGCCTCGCCGAAGCGCGCGATCAATCGCGTGGCCAGCGTGCGCGCCGCGGCCACGGTGACCTGCTGGCCCAGCACCGCGCGGATGGCGAGTTCAAAACGGTCCAGAGCGCCCGGTAGCCGCAGGCCGGTGGCCGGGCCACCCAGTTCCTTGCCCAGCGCGCTCGCGATCGCGGTCGGGTCGGCGTCGAGGTCCAGCCAGCGACGCAGCCGGGGCATCAGCGTGGCGATGGCAGGCCACAAGGAAGCGCTCAACCGCACCCGCAGCTGCGGGCGTTCGGCATCGTCGGGTGGCAGGCGGACTTCCACCCAGCCCAGCAGGTCCTCGGCGTCAGGGCGGCTCAGGC
>JARJFC010000491.1 GCA_029310945.1 Leptospira sp. 96542 | reverse complement strand
TCTGTTTTAAAGACCCTAGTGCAGGATCTTGTGCCACTCTACTCATGCAAGAGTTTGATTATTCGGTGGATGAGGTGAGTAATGTAGTGACCCTCACCAAAAGAATCAGCAATGGATCCATTGCTGGACGAAATGAACAAGGTTATTATTCGGGCGAAAAGGACGAAACAAGGTATGTGAGTTTGTCAAACGTTGGTTTGGTGGATGCACCATCTGACAAAGGTTTGTTTGACGTTTGGAACGAAGCAGATTGGCAGTCATTTGCAGATGCTGGTAGCAATGCAATGAATGCTTTTTACAAAGGGTTGGCAAACGACAGCACAGCTGTGGGATCTGCCACCACAAGCATCCGTCAAACAGAGGCCGCCAATGAAAAACTATTCCAAAAGAGAAAAATTGATCAAGAGAAAGCGGACTCCCTTGTCCAAGAATTAGCCCTTGCCTACTTTACTGGTGGAATGGCGGGCATCCAGGCCACGATCAAAGGCAAAGTGGAAGACATGATCAATACGAGCATTGCGGAAGCTTGGATCCGTGCAAGTGGAGGCTATGAAGAAGACATTGCAATGGCAAGCATGGCCATTGAGTTTATGCGTGGTCGGGTTGCAGCGAAAAAGATTGAATCTAGGAGTAATTTTGTATCTATCAGCAACCCAATCCAGGCGATTGAGAATGTTGTTCGAAATAGTGTCAATGCGTATTCGAATA
>JARJFC010000490.1 GCA_029310945.1 Leptospira sp. 96542 | reverse complement strand
TCCAGCTTGGTGTAGGTGCCGCGCAGGCCGATGGCGGGCGTGGCGGCGTTGCCGCGCAGCAAGGCATAACGCAGCTCGTAGCCGCTGAGCGAGTTGCTCTCACCGTCCTGGTGGGCCTTGCCGAAGAAGGCCCCGATGTCGAAGCCGTAGGGCAGCCCCTTGTGCAGGTTCAGGCGGGTGACGGTGACATCGTCGCCGTCGCTGATCTGGCTGAAGCTGGTGGCCACGCCGATGTCGAACCCGGTCAGGCCCTGGGTTTCTATCGGCTGCTGGGGCTTGTAGCTCAGGGCCGCGCCCAGGTCGGCGATGCCGTCGGCGCGCGCCGTGCCGACCAGTGCCGTGCAGGCCAGGGCGAACGCCGCGAGCAGGGCGGCCAGGGGGCGGTGGTGCGGGGCGGTCGTGGAGGGCGAGGTCATGGCGTGTCCTGTGTCCTGATTCCTGAGAGGGGTGAGTGGGTGGAGTGACGCGGTGATGATAGCGCCGTGAGGTAAAGCGCCCACCGCATTCTCCGAGCCGAGCCGATGCCTCGTCCCGTTGCTGGCGGCGGTGTCACGCTGATTCGTGCGGGTCTGGCCAGCGCAGCGTCCTCTGGCTCGTGAAGACGCGCGCCGCGCCGGTGACCGGGTCGGTGAAGGCCAGGCCGCGTGCCAGCAGGCGCAGCGGATGGTCCCAGTCGTCCCGCGTGGCCTCGGGGCCGTGCACGACCTCG
>JARJFC010000048.1 GCA_029310945.1 Leptospira sp. 96542 | reverse complement strand
CTTGGGCGAGGAAAGTAAGAACGGTCACAATGAATGAGAAATAAATTTTCCTCAAAGTTGGATCGTTTGGTGCTTGGGGATTAACCCAACACTTTTTTGAATTCAGAAGTGAGTGCCGGAACCACTTCGAAAAGGTCTGCAACCACACCGTAAGTAGCCACTTTGAAGATCGGAGCGTCTCCGTCTTTGTTTATGGCAACGATGTATTTAGAAGAACCCATTCCAGCCAAATGTTGAATGGCTCCTGAAATCCCGCAGGCAATGTAACAATTGGGAGAAACTGTTTTACCAGTTTGACCTACTTGGTGTGCATGGGAAATCCAACCAGCATCCACAGTGGCGCGCGAAGCTCCGAGAGCTGCACCCAAAGTATCTGCCAAGTCTTGGAGGAGAGGCCAGTTTTCAGGACCTTTGATTCCACGACCACCTGATACAATGATGGATGCATCTGGGAGTTGGACTTTGTTTCCACCAGAAAGATCTTTGGAAATGGATTTTGTTCGCACTTCGCCAACGGAAGCAGAAGAAGATTCCACTGCACCCGCACCATCTTTCGGTGTCACTTCTTGCGAGTTAGCACGCACCGTGAACACTTGGATGTCGGAAGAAACTTTAAAATTAGCATACGCTTTGCCAGAATAAATTGGTTTTTTAGCAACCACTTTACCACCGTCAACAGAAAGTGCCACTGCATCCGCAACGATTCCTGCGTTTGCTTTGATTGCTACCCGTGCGGAGTATTCTTTCCCTTGCGCAGAGTGAGGGATGAGAACCACTGCTGGTTTTTTCTCTTGGATGACCGCAAAAACACCATTGGCATAACCTTCAGGGGAAAACTCTCCTAGATTTGCACCAATCACTGTGTCTGCACCCACTGCTTTCAAATCACCTGCAAACGAGTCTGCTTTGTCAGTGATGAGGAGGGTATGAACCTTTCCACCCAAAGCATCCGCAATTTTGCGTCCTGCTGAGGTAAGTTCTTTTGAGATTTTTTTGAGTTCGCCGTTTTTTAGTTCACCAACTACTAATACATCTGCCATGTGAATCTCCTTAGATGACCTTCGCTTCTTCGCGAAGAGCTTTTACGAGTTGAGATGCAAAACCTTGTGCATCGCTTGCTTCCAGTTTTCTACCAGCAATGCGTGGAGGAGGTGGCTCAAGTGAAACAACTTCTAGTTTAGAAGCAGTGGCACCGAGTTCTTCTGGTTTTTTAACATCGACTGGTTTTTTCTTTGCGGACATGATCCCTTTTAAGCTTGGGTATCTTGGTTCGTTCAAACCTTTTTGTGCAGTGACAGCCAATGGAGCAGTCGTTTCCACAACTTCTGTTCCGCCTTCCACTTCGCGAGTGGCAGTTACTTTGGTACCATCAAACTCAAGTTTGAGTGCCATCGCAATGTGAGGGACATTCAATCTTTCCGCAATTTGGATCACAACTTGTGAACTGTCTGTGTCGATGGATTGACGACCACCGATCACTAAATCTGCATTTTCAGATTTGATGAGTGCTGCTAGAAGTTCAGATGTGTAAGTAGAATCAAAAGTTACATAGTCATCCACTTTAACGTGTACTGCACGGTCTACACCCATGGCGTAGGCAGTTCTGAGTGCTTCAACCACTCGGTCAGGTCCTAGGGACACTGCGATGACTTCTCCGCCGCTTTTTTCACGAATTCTAATTCCCTCTTCGATTGCGAATTCATCATACGGAGAGATGATCCATTTTACGCCAGCTTCGTTGATCGATTTGTCACCGACCTTGATATTGGTTTCCGTGTCCGGAACCTGCTTTACAAGAACAACAATTTTCATTCCTTAACCCCGTTTTCCTGGATTACCTTAGAACCAAAAAACGTGAGGGAAGTGATAAGGGAAGTAATTTATTCTCGAAAGAACGTGTATTTACACCAATTGTACGTCCATATGATCCAGAATATGACCACAACGACATTGGCGTCTGACTGTAAGTACAGGGTTAACCCTAGTGTGAGGGGGAGAGCCAAGAACAATAAGAAACTCACGAAGAGCACCAGATGGGGTGTCGATTTCAGGTTTTGGGGGGTTGTTTTGATTTGGGCAAATAAATGGGAACCTTCGAAGGTTCCTGAAGATCTGAATTTAAAAAAATAAACGAAAAAGAAGGCAAAAAACAAAACAAAATGGAGAAGGACAAACATAGACCAAACCTAAAACGCTTAGAGCCCATTACTATAAAAAATTAGAAAAGAAAAACAAGGAGTAGTGGGCAGTAACTCCATTCGGCCAAGGATTTTTTTGCCCCCTGAGAGAGAGGAAAAAAATCCAAAACGAGTAGATACAAATAGATAGTGAACCAAACGAAGAAGTTGGGAAGAGAAATTTTTTGGAATACCAAACAATGAATGAGAATCATTTCTCCAAGGATAAGTTGCATCCAAAAAATCTTTTTTGTCCAATTTAGCCCGATTCGATTTGTAATTGTGGATCGACCTTGCAATGCATCTGTTTTTGCATCTAGGAGGTAAGTATAAAATACATTGGCATTTACATGCAAAAAAAATACAAAAATGAGTGGGTCAGAAAAACGAATGGGGAACGGTGCGAGGATGGCACCCACGTAGACCAGAGAAATAAAAATCTCTTTTGGAAAGGATAGTTTTAAAATTTCTGCCAAAACCACTCCCAAAATAAAAATAATCCCCCAAAAGAAAATGGGGAAGGCAGCATCAAAACCAACAGAACGCACCCAAAAGAAAAAACAGAGAATAGAAAGAATGCCACTCATAGTTATGGAGATATTGATCGGAATTTGAAACTGTTTGTAAAACTCACCTCGTTTACTTTTTACCAATTCTTTCTTTGCATCCAAGGAATGATCCAAAAGGTAAAAGGCCCAAACGGCTAAGAGATAGAAACCAGATAAATAGGGTGAAATTATTTGGCCTGTGTGGTGAGAAAAATAAAAAAGGTTTGCTACGAGAGAAACGACAACATCCCCAGAAAGGAAAGAAAACCACAAAAAAGGAAGGCCAAGTTTGCCCCGTCCAATCATAGTCCCAGGATTAGAATGATGTTGAATCATAGCAAAGAAAAAAAAGTGAATCTAAATACTTTAACGCAAACTTGGATTAGCTAGCTAAATTGATTTTATAAACGGCATCGAAAAGAGCAGGATCCAGTTCTTGGTCAATGATATAAACAACCCGTGTTGAACCCGAATTTTGTGAAAGATCCATGATGGCCTTCCTTCTGTCTGGTCTAATTTGTGTGAGATCAAAATTAGCAATTTTGAATTTATTTGTTTTTTTGAAGTTTGGTTTGATCGTACAAATTCTTTGTAATTTTGGACGTGTTTGGTACCTCCCCACATCCAAAACGATACAAATATCAAAATGGGCTTGTTTTTCTGAATCAACAGAAGCTGTGATAACAAAGTCACCATAATTGATTATATTTTCATGGTTTGTCAGTGAACTTCCCACATAATCAATTAGATGCCTGATGTTCTTATTGCTATAAGAAAAAAAAGATTCGTTTAAAATCATCTTTAAGGCAGTGGAAGATTTAAAAGCGGGGCGCCATGGTTGGTTTGAGGTGAGAGAGGCGTATTCACCAGCAAGAGAAAGTATGGCCACATCCTCCTCGTAGTTACTGTTTGTTATATTGTTCTCTTGGAGATGGAGTTGTGTTTCAATGTCATTTGTAATTCTTTCTTTTCCAACTTCCTTACTGTATTTGTCTCGAACTGCCATTAGTTTCGTAAACATTTGCCTTCCGTTCGGAAAATTATTATTCACTCCATTCCCTCGGTAAGGTCTATGGTGGTTTAGGATGAGAGTCCTCACAGGAGTTTCTATTTCTGGGGCTGGTAAGGTCATCAAATAAGAAACAATTGGGTGCTGTTTTATGATGGCATATTCTTCTGGAGAAATTTTTGGGTTTTTTGATACACCAAGACGAGTGTAACCTACATCCGACATGTAACTTGCCATCATTAAGTTTAAATGGTCTTTTTTATTAGATTTTTCGCTTCCTTCATTTACAATCTTACGAGTGCGAACTTTCATTCCCATGGCAACGACCGTACGTTTTGTCATGAGTTCTGATTCTAAAGGAACTCCAGCCACATTTAAAATTTCTAATATATTGATGATACCTGATTCAAAATCGGGATTATTTGTAAAGTCAGTTAAAATATCGTTCACGGAGTTTTGGACAAAAACAGCTTGGTCGGATGTAAATGAAGTCTTTCGGAGTTCTTCTATGAGGGCAGCCGATTGTTTGGCAAACTCTATGGTTTTAGAAGGATCAAAGAGTTTTGTAAATTTTTTATCTTCGAATTCAGGTTTTTGGGAAATATTTTTTCCTTTGTTTAGTTCAGATACTAAAAAGTAAACACCTTGTAGTTCAAACTTTAGTAGTTTCCCGAAATCTGCTTCCGTTGGATTTTTTTTGCGATGTATTAAAATTTGCCCGTCTTTATTATAAAAATCGAGAGGTATATTCTGGTTTTTTCTAAATCCATTGAGTGAATCTTCCGTTAACTCAAATTTGGCGAGTTTTTCGCGAGGAACTCTTCTCTGGTCACTAGTGCTCACAGGTTTTACCTTTATGGAAATATATTTCCTTTTTGATCTTTAGATAAAAAGTCCTATATTATTTCTGTAAACAAAATTCATCTGAATATTATAAAATAATTCATTTATCATTTGTTAGTATGGGTGTTACTACTAAAGTAGCTTTAATTTATATTTGGGTATTCCCTAATGGTGACTACTATTTGGAATAAATCAAAAATGGATATCGGATTTAGATTTCTAAATTTATAAAAATATAATTTAATGCATGTTATTTGGCAATTATGAATTTTTTATCTCTACAAAAATCAAGAAATTCTTGATTTTTCGCTACAATCAGACTCATTAACTTGTGTCAATTTTGACATTTTTTCGTTTACAAGTCGTCATTTACCTTTGAAATTTTCCGTTATGAACAATGTAACCTCTGCACATTCTCGTTTTGATCTTTTTAATCCCACAGAAAATCACCTTTCTCTTCGGGAGTCTGTCGCCTCGTTTGCAGAACGAGAAATGGACGCACAGGCAAAATCCTTTGATGAAACCGAAAATTTTAATTTGGATCTATTTAAACGATTGGGACAAGAACTTGGAATCTTTGGAATCACAGTTCCTGAAGAAGCTGGTGGCCATGGGTTAGATCCTTTGGCTTCTGTCATCATCCATGAAGAAATGTCTCGGTTTGATCCTGGGTTTACTCTCTCATACCTTGCGCATGAAGTATTGTTTGTAAATAATTTCTATTATAGTTCAAACCCAGAACAGAGGTCTCGTTATTTGCAAAAGGTGATTACTGGCGAATGGATTGGGGGTATGGGTATGACGGAACCGGGTGCAGGTACGGACGTCCTCGGTATGACCACACATGCCGTAAAGAAGGGGGATAGATACATCATAAACGGAGTCAAACAATACATCACCAATGGATCGATTGGCCAAGTCTTTGTATTGTATACCAAACTGGATAAATTGGGAAAAAAAATGACATCATTTGTCATAGAATCATCTTACAAAGGTTTTTCGGTCGGCAAAAAAGAAGAAAAAATGGGAATGCGTTCCTCACCAACTACCCAACTAGTTTTTGAAGACATGGAAGTGCCTGAAGAAAACCTACTCGGCTTAGAAAATGGGGCGGTCACACATATGATGCGAAATCTAGAAATTGAACGTGTGACTTTGGCTGCCCAATCGATTGGAATTGCTCGCCGTTGTATTGATGTTATGTGTGATTACACCATCAGGCATAGGGAAGCCTTTGGAAAAAAACTCCTTGAATTTGGTCAAATCCAAAGGATGGTTGCCGAATCATATGCAGATTACCAAGCCGCACGTGCTCTCGTCTACCAAGTGGCTAGCCAAATCGGGCCTGATGTTCGTAATTCGCTTGGTGCTGCTTCTGCCAAACTCGTCGCAACTCAAATGGCAGAACGTGTTTCCCGGAACGCCATACAAGTGCTTGGTGGGTATGGCTATTGTCGCGAATATCCTGTGGAAAGGTTACACCGAGATGCGATTTTACTTTCTATCGGTGGTGGAACCAATGAGGCTATGCAAAAGAACATAGCCGCAGATCTTAAAAAAATTTGGTCAGAGTAAAATTTTAAGCAGTTTGGACTCCTTCCATCTGGTGAGCAACTTTTACGAGTAGAGAACTAAAATAATTTCCAATGGATCTGAGAAGCAAAAGATCCATTGTGTGATCTTTCGATTTTCCTGAATTCAAACTTCTGATAGCACTCGTGTATTTACCATGAAATTCGTGTAAGGTGGTTCCTGGAGGAAAATAATTGGCAACGGTTACGTATTGGTTTTCATCAAATCCATATTCCTTCATCCAACCTTTTAGGAGAGAATCACAAGAATATTTACTGGCCAAAGCATTTTGGGCAACAAGTAAGTAGAACATCGACTCCAATGCAAGCCAAGGAATGGTTGGGTGGTGTGCCGCCAAACTTTGCAAAATCGGTTCTCCGTTTTCAATGGTCTTTTTTAAATTGGGAGATTTTCGAAAATAACTTCCCAGTTTATTAAAAACTTTGATACAAACAAGTATGGTATCCACTTCTTCTTTGGTTAGACTTGTTTCCTTTTGCAGAAAACTTCCCACGTCTTCTTTGGGATGGTCGACACATAAGAATTCAATGAATTGGAATAAAACATCCATAGAAAATCTGGTCTCAGGGTCACTCGTATATTTTAGTTCCCGAGTGTAAGCTTCAAAGATACGAAAGATTAAATATTCCATTCTTTCACTATCGAGGTCGGTCACGGGTTTTAGGAGAGCCTTCATCGCTAGGATGAAGTCAAATCGCTCTGAGTGGAGGAATTTTGCCTCTTGGTTTTTGAAGGTACGGAGGGTGATGTCTTGGTTGAGTCGAAAGGCCCCCGCCATGTATTCAGGTTGTCTGGCAATCGACCTCCAAAGCAGAATTTCTCTATTTTTGGCATTGGTTGAGGTTCCCATGGTGTTTCCTTTACTAGCAACTTGTATCTATTTTTAACAAAATGGAAGGGCTCTCGGAGTTAACCCTGAATTCTGTTCTCATTTTATTAGAATTGCATATTCTGTGCCAGTCTATCTTAGGATGGATGGAGATTGGGATTTTATTGTGATTGGTTCTGGGATGGGTGGTCTCACCACAGCGTCCTTACTTGCAAAGTCTGGTCATCGTGTATTGGTTCTCGAAAAAGGAAATTCTCCAGGGGGCTGTGCTTCTAGTTTTTTTCGAAAAGGGTATTTGTTTGAAACAGGGGCCACAACTCTCGTGGGATTGGAACCAAACTATCCTTTGGATAGGTTACAAAATATGCTTGGGATTCAATTCCCCCTCCTAACTTTAGAAACCCCTATGCAAGTTCATATGTACGGAAATAGGATCACACGTTTTGAAAAAAAAACAGAATGGATAAAGGAAGTGATCAAACATTTTGGCAACAAGACCAAACAAAAGTTATTTTGGAATTTATGTTTCTTTATTTCAGAGGCCATGTGGGATCTAACGAGCAGATACAGATTATTTCCCTTCCTATCTTGGAAGGATGTTGTCATTTCTTTACCGAAATTTCGCACTAAAGATTTACTCGTTCTTTTGTTCAATTTAATCCCCATTTTAAGAGTATTAAAATTTTTTAGATTGAATGGAAATGAAAAATTCATTCGATTTTTAGATGAACAATTACTCATCACAAACCAAACATCCGTACAAAATGCACCATTCGTCTCGGCAGCGGCGGGTCTCGTTTACCCAAACTTAAAAAATTATTATGTAATGGGCGGGATGCTTGCACTTGCCAATTCTCTTGTTTCTGTGCTTGAATCTTATGGTGGAAAAATTTTGTATAAACAAGAGGTGACTCAATTTGAAAAGAAATTTGGAGTGTGGAACGTAAAAACCAAACACAGGGAGTTTTCTCAGTTTAAGGGGACAAATATCATTTCGAATGTTCCCATTTGGAATTTGGTGGATTTGAATCCGAATCTTCACAAACTTAAAAAACAAGCAAGCCAAAGAGAAGTGGGGATTTGGGGTGCTTTCACAATGGGAATTGTTCTAAAATCAAAAACCCTTGGAAATGAAACTTGCCTCCACCACCAAATCCATACAAAACACCCGTTGCCATATGGCGGTGGAAATTCCATTTTTGTTTCTTTGTCGCACCCTGATGATCCAGTTCGTTCTCCGAATGCGATCCGCATCCTTTCCATATCGACCCATATAAAAAATCCAGAAGGTTGGAAAAGGGATGCCGTCTATCAAAACAGAAAAAAAGAATTAGAAAATTCAATCATAAAAGAATTATCCAATCATTTGGATTGGTTTAGGGAAGAGGATATCCTTGAATTACATTCGGCAACTCCTGTTACATGGTTCACTTGGACAGGGAGGAAATTTGGACGCGTCGGGGGGATTCCAAGTTTTTATTTTTTCAACCCATTCCGTTACCTGGGTGCTGAATCAGAGCTGGAAAACTTATACCTTACAGGGGATACAGTTTTTCCTGGGCAAGGAATCCCTGCAGTTGTTCTGGGTGGGATTTCACTCTACCATCGTTTGTCCAAACGAAAGAGGGGTTGATTTAGGAGTCGGTTCCTGAAAGCCTGGGCGAAACGATGGTTCGTCTTCCCAAGTATTCGATTTCTGTTCCTGGAACTTCGGCCAATTTAGGGCCAGGTTTTGATTTGATGGGGATGGCTTTGGAAATTCGGAATGAGTTTTCATTTTCATTTTCGTCCGAAATCAAAAGTTTTGTATCCACCCAAAGGAATGGGGATGTCCTTCCTTTTTCCGATAAAGACGACTTGGTGCAGGCTTCGTATCTATCTTATTTCCAAAAATTCGCCCCAAACTTGGATCCGCCATATTACGAATGTAAGATGGACCTAAATCTTCCACTCAAAGGAGGACTTGGGTCTAGTGCCTCTGCCATTGTGGCTGGCCTTGTGCTTGCCCGTGAGGTTCATAAACGAATTCTTCCGAATTCGCAGAAACCAAATGAATCGGAATTTTTGCAATTTTTGGCTGAATATGAGGGTCATCCAGACAACACTTTGCCTGCTTATCTGGGTGGTTTCGTTTTCGCCTATTCCATCCATGGTGAACCAATCCGTTATTTTAGAAAAAAATTTCCTGGATCGGTGGCTGTTTTTGTCATCACCCCTGAATTTTTTGTATCAACCGAAGAATCGCGAAAGACCTTACCCAAACAATACATTGCTTCCGATATGATTTTTAATCTTTCTCGGATTGGGGCTTGGATGCATTTTTTAGATAAACGAAAGTTTGGTGATCTTTTGATTGGTTTGCAAGATAAAATGCACACCCCTTACAGGATCAGTGAAAACTCTCCGCTCTACCCACTCACAAAAATTTTACAAAATGATAGGTTAGGATTTTGTCTTTCGGGCTCAGGGCCAAGTTTGCTTGTTTTTATGGAAAGAAAAAACGTAAAATCAAAATTACCAACACTCGAGTCAGACATTGCAAACTGTTTAAATGCAGAAAATATAAAATACAAATTAACGAGAGTCAAAGCAGATCATTTAGGCGTTGTGGTAAAGATAAAATAATCAATCTTCTGCATCTTCTTCTTTGCCGAATGCATACACGTCCCCTCTGAGTTTTTGTTTCCGATTGATACCGGGTTGGATTTTACCCACTTGGAAAGTAAACTTCATCCTTTCTTTTCCTAATTTCGTAAAATAGAACGAAGATGATAAGGATATTTCAATGAAATTGACCATCCTGTCTTTTACGATTTTGTCAGAAATTCTAAATTCTGCTGGGTGGCCAATGATTTCATAGGATTCAAAACTCTCCTTGTTTTCCATTTTTTCGTAATGTTCCATCCTTGGCGGTTTGTAAAAACTCGGTGCGTTCCGAAGTACGGTGATGGTATAATCTTCACTATCTTTACTTTTTTTGATCTGGAAAACAAGATGATCTTCGGAGATTGCATTGCAGCGTGTGGGTAGGTGGCCCGTTCGGCATCCGATTTGGAATGTGGCGTAACGACTGAGCTCATCCACTACCAAATCATAATGGTCTCCCGTTTGGACAGGGGTAAACCGATCGGATTCCTTTCGACTGATGATGGGAAAAATAAACTGATTATAAAAGATAATTCCGAATCCAAAGAAAGCAAGGGTAAGGATCCCGTAAAGAACCAATACAAAACTATCAAGTATGGCGATGGCAAACAAGTCCAGGGCGAAGTTTACCGTTTGAAATCTACTTTATGTTCTTTTTTCTCAGGAAGAGGTGTCCTTGTGATGAGAGAAAGCAGGTCTTTCACTTCTTCTGGTGAGATGATTTGGTTCATCCTTTCTTCCAAGGGAATGGGTGTGGGTTTTAAAACTAAATCCTCAGGTTTGACTTTCTCTTTTTCTTTAGAACGAGTTTTTTCATTCGAATCTTCTAACAACGAAAGTGAAAGTTCTCTCTCTTTTGAACGGGTTTCTTTTTCCTGGTCGGATTGTTTTCCTGTCTGTGCCTGCAGAGTGGGGAGCACTGGCTGGTTGTTTTGGATTGTAATCGTATTCATTGTTCCCAAACCTCCTTGTCTAGGACTGCGTATGAAGAAAAATCCTTTTTCCTCATTCAGATCATCGACGTATCCTTCCACTCCTTGAGGAAAATTTCGAAAAAACCCAGAAAAACTCTTAATTTTGCATATTTTTTACGTTTGCTCTGGCCATTTGCAATCGGGAAGCTGGCAGGGATGGAAACAAATTTTAAAAATTGGTCTGAAAACCCACTTTCCCGAATTACCCTCGGAATCCTTGTCGTTTTGATTTTACTCCTCGGATTGAGTCTCCCTTCCTTCTATCGTGAATACATTAAACAGGATGCAGTCTACATTGGTGGAAAAAAATACGATTTACGTGATGTAAAGGATACTTCACCCATTGCCTTTTCAAAATTCCAAACAGAATACAAAAACCTGATCAAAAACACTTTGGGTGAATTTGCGCAAGACAAATTATTTGAGTTAGTTGCAAAAGAAAAAAACATCCAACCTTCGGAAGTTGTAACCCAAGGTTTTGTTGCACACGAACCTACGGACGATGAAATTGAAGAAGTGTATAATAACAATAAGGCACAGTTAGGCGGCATGAGCTTACAACAGGCACGTGACAAAATTGTTGGTTTTTTAAAAAGTCAACAAGAACAAGAACATAGTCGCAACGTGTATAGAGAGATTGTAACAAAATATCCTGTAGAATTTGCGATCAAAGAACCAGAAGTGATTCGCGTTTCGATCGAAACGAAAAACAATCCAAATATTGGTTCTGAATCGGCTAAAATTACAATTGTTGAATTTTCAGATTTTGAATGCCCATTTTGTAAACGAAGCCAAGACGTTAATCGTAAACTCCGTGAAAAATACAAAGACCAAATTCGTTGGGTATTTAGAGACTTTCCTCTGCCATTCCATCCGGACGCAATGTACGCACATATTGCGGCCAATTGTTCCATTAAAGAAGGCAAATATTGGGAAGTGTTTAATCAATTGTTTGAAAATTCGGGCAATCTGTCCAAAAGCAATGTGGATGCAATTGTGGCTAAAGCTGGAGTCAATGGGTCAACATACAATTCTTGTGTGAACGATCCAAATGTAAAAGCTGAAATTGAAGCAGACATCAAAGATGGACAAAAAGTAGGCGTGAGTGGAACTCCCGCATTTTTTATCAATGGTATCTTCGTTTCCGGAGCTTTGCCATTTGAAAATTTTGATGAAATCATTCAAAACGAACTTAAGAACTAAAAAATATAGAGGATAATCATGGGAAAAACTGTTAAAGTAGCAGTCACTGGTGCGGCCGGACAAATCGGATACGCACTTCTTTTTAGAATCGCATCTGGTCAAATGTTTGGTCCAGACACAGCCGTAGAACTTCAGTTATTGGAATTGGAGCAAGCTCTCCCTGCAGCCAAAGGTGTGATCATGGAACTTGATGACTGTGCATTTCCACTTTTGGAAAAAGTATCTGTATCATCTAATATTGATGAAGCATTTAAGGATATCAATTGGGCTCTCCTAGTCGGTTCTGTTCCCAGAAAGGCTGGAATGGAAAGAGGGGATTTATTAAAAATCAACGGCGGAATTTTTACCACACAAGGTAAAGCGATCGAAAAAAATGCAGCATCTGATGTACGAGTTTTGGTTGTTGGTAACCCTTGTAATACGAATGCACTCATCGCCATGAACAATGCAAAAGGTATACCATCTGACAGATGGTTTGCGATGACTGGTCTTGATGAAAATCGTGCGAAAACCCAACTAGCGCAAAAAGCAGGAGTGCTTGTTAAGGATGTTTCCAATGTTGCGATTTGGGGTAACCATTCGGCTACACAATACCCTGATTTTTACAATGCTAAAGTAAAAGGAAAACCAGCCACTGATGCGATTTCTGATCATGACTGGCTGAAAGGTGATTTTATTTCCACAGTTCAAAAACGTGGAGCAGCCATCATTGCGGCACGTGGGGCTTCTTCTGCGGCTTCTGCTGCGAATGCTGTCGTAGACACTGTGCACAATATTGTAACACCAACCAAACCAGGTGATTGGTTCAGTGCTGCTTGTTATTCCAATGGAGAATACGGTGTAGATAAAGGTCTTATTTTCGGATACCCGTTAAAATCGGATGGGAAAAAGGTGGAGATCGTAACTGGGCTTGAGATCAATGCTTTTGGAAAAGAGAAATTTGATATAACCCATAATGAGCTGAAAGAAGAAAGAAACGAAGTGAAGGATATGCTCGGTTAATCAAAGCTATCTTATAGTAGATTTTATTTTTGTATTTTGATATAAGGCCTGGTGGGTGATACCTTTCAGGCCTTTTTTATTATATTATTGTTTTGTTCCAATTTTCCCATAAATCTACCCAGAGTTTTGGTTCCTCCCAAAATGGTAAATGGCCTGATTTTTCGAATACAGATAGTTTTATGTTTGGAAATTGTTTTAAGAATGGATCCCATGTGAAATAGGGTGGAGCTTGAAAATCATATTTTCCCATACATACTAGAATGGGACAGTTTATATTGAGTAAGGATTTTTCTATTTGAATATCCCTAAATACACTGCCAAATAAATGGTCGAAAATAATCTTATTTGTGTGAATTCCCTCCCAGAGTTCTTTCGAATCAAAATTCCAATCATAAAAACCTTTTGCATCCATACTTCTGCAATAGTGTTTAAAAAAGCGGTCCGGTTCTTTTTGTATGTCTTGTGCAAAACGTATTTGGTTTTCTCTATGTTTGTTCTTTTGTGCTTCGGAGGCTTCTTTTTCGAATCGTTTTTCTGATTCTAACATATGAACTCCAAAACTTGGACCAGTAGCAATAATATGGAGTGCTTTTACATTTTCTTTGAATTTTTTCGCATATTCTAAAGCCATATAACCATGACCAGAATGACCAATAATAATACATTCCTCAGTTTTTAAGTGTTTTTGTATCTCATGACAATCATCAAGGATATGTGATAGCGAAATTTCTAATGGGTTAATTGGTTCATTTTTTTTGGCAAACCCTCTGTGATCTAAAAAAATAAATTGATAGTTATGGTATATTTCTTTTGGAAATAAATTAGCATAGTAATCTGAACTCCCAATAACAATAACTGGTTTTCCATTCCCAATGATTATACAATTCAATAGGAAACCGTCCCTCTCGAATTTAAAATATTTTCTTTCCATAAGACCAAAAATATAAAATAGTTGTATATAGCAACCATTTTCGGAGGTGTTACTTTTGTCTAAAATCGTAAAATTGGAAAACTTACTCGGTATTCAAATGAGTCAAACAATTCTTATTATGAGGTCTTTTCTTGTAAAAGAGTTTGAAAATAGAAAATCTTCCATACGTTTTGAAGACTGGATGAATTTATATCCCGTATATTTAAATGAAGGTTTGAGTCAGAAAGAATTGAGTGATTTTTTGGTGAGAGATAAAACGACTGTTTCTCGGATTGTGGATGGTTGGGAAAAAAAAGGGTTTATAAAAAGAGAATATTCACTTGAAGATAAGAGACGAATGGGAATATATTTCACTCCTCAGGGCAAAAAAAGATGGAAATCGGCAGAAGAAATCGTAAACGATTTGGATAAAATATTTATCTCTAGGTTAAAAAATTTGGATGATTTCCTTCAAGCTCTTGGAGATATTCGAGCGAGTATTTTGAGGAAATGATTCAGCAGATTGTTTCAATTTTGTTCAGGCAATAGTAAATTTACGACTGGTACAAGAATCCTTAATTCTTTCATACTCTCACGAGAAAGTGTTCTATAACCAAATTCGTTTAAATGTCCACCATCCGATAACATCGCTTTTGTGATAAACCTGTCTGTATCGAGGCGTTTCACAAAATTGATTTGATTTTTCATTTGTTGGTTGAGTTGGTTTACAGCCTCCACTGGCCAGGGTAGCTCGACCTGCCATAAATTTAGAACAAGCATACTTCGACAACGATTGGTAAGTTCGTAGATAGTTTTTATATGTAGATCGATGGTGGTTTGGATTTCTTCGTTTGTGGCAGAAATCCGGCCGAGATAATCATTGATTCCCCCATTTGTAATGCAAACATCGTAAGTTAACTTGTCTGTGGATGCTGAGTGATATATTTCGTTCATTTTGCGGCCTGGGAATGCATTTTTAATGACCCTAAAGGGTTTTAGTTTTTCTTCCGCAGGCCAGTCAGCTAAAAAACTATCTCCAAACAAACCCAAGGATGGTGGAGACAAACTTGCTAGAATTTCCAGCGTATTTGTTGGTTTTTTAGGATTGTCGCATCGAAATAGGAGTAATAAACAAAGAAAAAAAAATAATTTAGTCGTATGTTTATTTGGTCTGATCATTACTTATTTTTGGAAAATTAAAAACCGATCCTTTCCTGAACTGTCTTTTATGATTTCGCTTTTTGTGAAACCAACTTCTTTTACGATGGAAATGAGCGTTTGTATGAGATTTGGATGGGTTTCCAAAATACAGGTTCCGTTTTCTTTTATTTTATTAAAACAACCAGTAACTAGTGTTCTGTGAAACGAAACAAAATCTTCAACAAATAAGGCCAAATGTGGTTCGTATAACAAAACATCATCCATAATTTCCGATTTTTCTGAGACGGGAATATAGGGTGGATTCGAAACGATAAGATCAAATTTTAATTCCAGAGGTATCTCTTCAAAGAGATTGGAATGAAAAAATTGAACCTTGGAATCAACTTCTAAATTTTTTGCATTGGTCTTGGCCACTAAAATTGCGGCTTCCGAAATATCACTTAAAAATACCGAGGAGTTTGGAATGAGTTTTGTTAGACTAAGCCCAATGCAACCACTACCTGTGCATAAATCCAAAATTTGAGAATTTTGGTTTTCACCAAACAATGATTCTTTATTTTTAAAAACATAATCCACAAGTTCTTCTGTTTCGGGTCTTGGGATAAGGACATGTTCATTGACAAAAAAATCAAAACGATGGAATCCTTTTTTACCAATGATATAGGCCACAGGTTTGTTTTTGCCACGTTCTACAATTCGTTCGCGGTAAGTTGTGATCTCAGTGGTTCCCAAGGGCATTTCGAATTGTGCATAGAGTTTGATGCGGGGTAGATTCAAAAGATCCGATAGGATCCATTCCGCATCCACACGGGGGGTTGGAATTCCTTTTTTTTCCAAGAACTCTGTGGATTTTTTTAAGTAGAATAGGAGTGTGTTTGGATCTGCCATAGACTTTGCCCCCAACAGGATTCGAACCTGTGTCCCCAGTTTAGGAAACTAGTGCTCTATCCACCTGAGCTATGGGAGCGTTACGTAGGTTTACGTTTCTGATTCACTATCCTCTGGAAATCGCTGATATTGTGAATAACAATTTTATCTGGATACAGGTCAAGTTTGCCAGTTTTTACATATTGCATAATGACTTTTTGCACCTCTCCAACCGGCTGAGCACACCAATTGGCGATATCATCCACAGTGGAAGTGAGAATAATTTCATTATAAACATCGTTATTATACTGTTTTTCGTATAACATAACGAAGACGTCGCAAACCTTGCCAATAATATCGTCCATGAGTAAAATCATTAACCTTCGTTTCTGATCATAAATCCGAAAGGAAAATATATGTAAAAGTTTCATGGCAAGCGCAGGGTTTTTTGTCATGAGCATTTCAAAATTGGCCCGGTTAAAATTAAGCGCTTTGACTTCAGTCAGAGCAATGGCCGTTGCTGAACGTGGTTGTTCCTCAAGAATTGCCATTTCGCCTAAAATATCCCCTGATTCCAAAACATCCAAAGTTTTTATAGAAGTTCCAATGGTTTTTGTGATTTTTACCTTACCTTCTTTGATAAGATAAAAATCGTTGCCTGGTTCGTATTCGCAAAATAGAACTTCGTTGGGCTGGAATACCTTTCCAAACTTACCAAACATCGCTTCTAACATTTGGTCATTCATCTATTTGGATCCTTTGAGTTTTTGTTTGGCATCTTCCGAAATACTATCATCCAGAGGTGGCATCTGCGTCACCTTTTGGTAGAGTTGTTTGGCTTTTTCTTTGTCACCAGAAGAATCGGTAGCAAGTGCTAGGTGGTATAAATTTTCTTTTAGTAATAAACCTTTCGGGTATTTTTTGATAAAATTGGAAAAATGAGTGATAGCTGAAGGATAATCTCCCGCTTTAAAACTGGATTTACCCATATAAAATACCGAACTTTCGACAAACTGTTCCTCTTCTTGGGTGACAGTGTCTGTTCTTTCTGAAACCATACGAAAGGTTTCGATGGCTTCTGGGTATTTGCCAGCATTCATAAGAGTGGAAGCCTTATCATACAAAGACAAAATAGAATTGGGATCAACTGCTATGCCGTGGTTGTCTTTCGTCACAGCCATTGTTTTTAGCATTTCTTGCAGTTTACCCGCTTGTGCACCTGGTTCCGGCTTGTAAACTAATTCTTGTATGGTGAGTGGGAAGGGAGTTTTTCTATGAGCAAGATCCACCAATTGTTTTGCGCGATCAATGTACTGACCATCCGGGTAATGTTTGAGATACTGCTCAAATGCATAAGCAGCATGTTCATAATTGCCATTTTTATAAAACACTTCGGCGACATTCATCAGTTCAAATGCTGGATTTTTGGCTTCACCTTGGCCAAGGATTTCCCGAACCTGCCTGTGCACTTGCCTGAGCTGGCTTGAAAAAACTTTTAACATTTTGATGATAAGATGGGTCTTGTCAGATACAAAACGTTCAAATTCAGGTACTTTGAAGACTAGAACGGTGGCGGCTCCAATGACTTGCGCTGTTTCTTCCCGTGGGTAGCGACCGATGGCACTCTTGACTCCAAAAAACTCACCGAGTTTTACGTCTTCTTTGAGTTCTACCCCATTGATATTCGTATATGTTAGGACAACTCTACCTTTTTGTAGCACAAAGATATCCTCTGCCTTATCTTTTTCAAAATAGACAATCGAACCTCCTTTGTAATTACGAACTATGGGACCGGACAAGTGGACCTACCTTGCGCTTCATTTTCAAAAATTGGGTAAAAAAGCCAATTCCTTTTTGTAACCGACACTCATAGAAACTTGACCCACGAGCTTTTTTGGTGAACCAACAACTATTTTTGATTCACCTTCCACAACTAGGTTCTCAGTTTCTAAATTCAAATCAGAAAATATGGATTGGTAATTTGCTGACCCATAAATAGGAAACCCATCGATGACAATGAGGTCGATGTCTTTTTGTTTTAGATTGGAAATTTGTAAATCGTCCGAATGATTTTCGTTCCTTATCACAATGAAATCTGCCACTTGTCCAGGCAAAATGGAGTTTGGATTTCCCATACGAAAGGCTTTTCTTGGATTTTCTGTGATCATTTGTAAGAGTGTGAGTTCACTTAAAGATTCACCGTAGGCTTCTTCATAGACTGATTTAGCAAATTTGATTTCCTCGAGTAAATTGGTTGCTCCGCTGGGTGAAAAATCAGTTCCCAAACAAACATTCACACCCATATCTAAGAACAATTTGATGTTTGTTGTTTTCCCAAAGATATGTAGGTTTGAAGTAGGGCACCAAACAACAGAGGCACCTTTTTCTTTTATGAGTTCGACTTCCTTCTGCCCAAAGGGCAAACAGTGAACGAGTACTGAGTGTGGTCCCAGAGCATTCAATTTTTCTAATTTTTTTAAGGATTGTTTTGAGTCTTCATCCAAACCTTCGCCCAGATGAGTGACAAAAGGAAGATTGGCATGTTCCGCCATTCTGTATTCGAGTGCAGGACCTTCTCCCCAATTCAAATTATAAGTGCCAATGGAATGTGACAGACTGTACTCTTCTATGAGTTTGATAGGAAGGATACCACGAAAAGGGTTTTGCACTTGGTGGGGTATATGGTCAAAAACAGTGGTCACCCCTGAAAATAAATTTTTATAAGCACCTAAATAATACAAAAGTTCGGGATCAATTTGTTGGCGTTCGGCAAATACACCGGACGATTTGTACAAATTGTCATATGACAACCAAGAAAGATGTTTTTCTATTCCTCCCACTTTTGGGAGATAACTTGCGAGTAAATGGTCGTGGGAATTGATGAAACCAGGAAGAACAGTTTTTCCTGTAATATCAATTTTAATTTCTTTCGCTTCTGGTTTTAAATTAGGTTCTATCTCTTTGAAATGTTCACCAAGCACCCGTATATCTTTGTTTTCTAATTTTTGGTTTTGGAAAACCTTCCCACCTTGAATGAGTAAATTCATGTTCCAAGCTCCAAAAAGGATTTGGGATTCATCACTGTTTTGTTTTTATTAATTTGGAAATACAAACCTTTGTTTTTGGAAAGAATTCCCAACCGGTCTTGTTTTTTCACCATTTGTCCTTCCACAACTTGGATTTTTTCCAAATTTCCATACACAGAATAATAACCATTTTCATGTTCCAAAACCAAATAGTTTTCGTAACCATCCATAAAATCAATATGCACTACTTTTCCCGATAGAGTGGCCTGTACTAAATTGGAAGTTCCTTTCTGGAAAACTTGGCCTTTGTTTGGGTCATAACTTAGTTCCGAAAATGGTTTTGCAACGCTCGTTTTTGAAGCAATGGGAAAACTTGGTTTTTCAGCCAGTCGGGGAATCGGGGAGGGGCTGGAACTTGCGCCTGGAATTTTGAGTAATTCCCTTTCGAAGAGAGCCTCCGTTTCTTTCCGGCCATTGGTTCTTGCCAGTTCGGCGGGGTTAGTTTTGAATTTTTTTGCAATCCCCCACCAAGAATCTCCTTTTGCCACTCGGTAGCTGGATTGTTTCTGTGATATACGAGATTGGCTTTTGGATTGTTTGGCGGAAGATTCTGCACAGGGGAAAAATATACAAAAGAGTATGAGTCCGAGGACTGGGAGAATCGATATGCCCATCTCTATAGCTATCGACAAACTGGGTCACATCCGTAGGCAAAAAAAATGGCGGGAAAACCCGCCATTTTCGAAAGAAGAGTGAGTGCGATTTACTCTTCGTCTTTGTTGTTGACTTTGTATTTTTTCATAAGCTCATCTGCCACGTTTCTTGGAACAGGAGCGTACTTTGAAAATTCCATCGCAAATTCAGCCTTTCCTTGTGTGGAAGAACGAAGCACTGTGGAATAGCCAAACATATCTGCTAGAGGAACTTCCGCTTCAATTTTGGCATAACCAGATTCTTCGGTTGTATTCAAAATCATCCCGCGTCTTTGGTTGATGGAAGCAAGGATGGCACCTTGGAACTCAGTTGGTCCTTCCACGTCCACTTTCATGATCGGTTCGAGGATGATGGGAGCAGCCTTTGAAAAACCTTGTCGGAAACCATAACGAGCTCCGATTTGGAAAGCCATGTCCGATGAATCCACATCATGGTAGGCTCCATCATTGATGGTTGCCCGGACCCCGATGATAGGGAACCCAATGAGGGAACCTCTTTCCAAACAAGAACGGAAACCTTTGTCGCAAGAACCGATGTATTCCCTTGGGATGGATCCACCCACAATTTTATCCACGAATTCGTAGTCTTTTCCTTCTTCGAGAGGGATTGGTTCAAGAAATCCAGCAACTCGTGAGAACTGTCCTTGTCCACCCGTTTGTTTTTTATGAGTGTAATCAAATTCAGCCGACTTCGTAATCGTTTCACGGTAAGCCACTTGCGGAGCTCCAGTGACAAGATCCACACCATACTCTCGTTTCATCCTTTCGATGTAAACTTCCAAGTGTAGTTCCCCCATCCCTTTGATGATGGTTTGGCCAGATTCTTTATCAATTTCAGTTTGGAAGGTTGGGTCTTCTTTGGTGAATCGGTTGAGTGCTTTTGCTAAGTTCGGAAGTTGTTTTGATTCCTTACATTCGATTGTAAGTGAGATAACCGGAGACGGAACAAACATAGATTCCATAGTCACTTTGGCCTTTCCATCAGTGAAGGTATCCCCTGACGCACAATCGATACCAAAAAGGGCTACGATATCGCCTGCTTCTGCTTTGGTGATATCTTCCATTTCATTCGAGTGCATACGAACAAGACGTCCAATGTTGTGGCGTTTGTTATTGGAAGAATTGAAAATGGTCATACCCTTTTCCAATCGGCCTTGGTAAACTCGAACATAAGTTAATTGGCCATAACGACCGTCTTCTAATTTGAATGCGAGACAAACGAGTGGTTTTTCTGGATCCGATTCCATGATGAGTTCGTTTTCTTCTTTTCCAACTTCCTTTCCTTTGTTCACAACATCGTAAGGGGAAGCTAGGTAGTCAGAAACACCATCCAGAAGCCTTTGGACACCTTTGTTTTTAAAGGCAGAACCCATAAAGACGGGAACCAATTTGAGTTGGAGTACTCCACGTCGGATTGCTTCTTTGATCGTCTCTACTTTTGGAGTTCCTTCTAGCATTTCTTCTGTGAGTTCGTCACTGAAAAGGGAAGCTGCGTCCAAAAGTGCTTCTCTTTTTTCGTCAGCTTGTGCTTTTAACTCGTCTGGGATTTCTGTAATGCGTATCTCTTGTCCTGCGGGGCCTTCAAAGTAATAGGCTTTCATTTCCACAAGGTCAACGATTCCCACTAGATCGTTTTCAAGACCAATGGGAAGGTGAACAGCATGTGCATTTAAAAATAATTTTTCGCGGAGTTGTTCAATGACCCGCCAAGGGTTTGCGCCTGTTCTGTCGAGTTTGTTGATAAAAGCTACTCGTGGAACACTGTATCGTTTCATTTGGCGGTCAACGGTGATGGATTGGGATTGAACTCCCGCGACCCCACAGAGTACCATAATGGCCGAATCGAGAACCCGGAGCGACCTTTCCACTTCAATGGTGAAGTCAACGTGGCCTGGGGTGTCGATGATGTTGATGGTGATGTCTTTCCATGTGCAGTAAGTGGCAGCCGACTGGATCGTGATCCCACGTTCTCTTTCGAGTTCCATACTGTCCATTTTGGCACCAACGCCGTCTTTCCCACGAACTTCATGGATGGCATGGATTTTGTTAGTATAAAATAAAATACGTTCTGTTAGGGTAGTTTTCCCAGAGTCAATGTGTGCAGAGATTCCGATGTTACGGATCTTTTCTAGTTTAGGGTCACGTTTGGTTGCTGTCGCAGAGGTCATATTTTCCTCGAAAATATTTGTGAATAGTTTTAGATTCTACCAAATTCTGAAATGAGCCCCTTTTGTAAAGTACTTGGGCTTTTTAGCCAAACGGAAATCTTAGGTTATAAAGAGTCGATCGCTCCATGTACACCACCCGCTTTGTGCGTTTTTTTAGAACCATGTCCTTTGCCCGCGTGGTTTGTTTGGGCTTTTTTTCCGCAATTCTGATTGGCTCCCTTGCCCTTTACATTGCAGAAGAGGGAGAACTTTCCTATGTGGATAGTTTTTATCTTTCAGCTTCTGCAATTTGTGTGACAGGTCTGTCCCCGGTTAGTCTTTCCAGTTTAAATTCTCTTACACATTGGATCATCTTATTTCTCATCCAACTGGGTGGTCTTGGAATCATCAGTTTTACTGTCATCGTAGGTTTCCTTGTGATCAAGGGAATTTCCCGTAATACTAGGTTCAATGCGTTTGTGGGAGCGGCGATCGACACTCAAGCGGCTACCGATACTTTGGAGTCGAACGAAGTGAATCGGATGCTTGTATCTATCATCAATATCTCTTTTTCTTTGGAAATTTTGGGAGCTATTGGCCTTTATTTGCATATGCCAGAGTCGGTGGAAGGTGCAAACGATCGTTGGTTTTTTTCACTCTTCACCGCTGTGTCCGCTTTCAATAACGCTGGTTTTTCGATTACCAATGATTTGAGTGCATTGAAATATGATCCCTTTTCTTTAGGTATCGTTTCTGGACTTGTAATATTTGGCGGTATTGGTTTTCCTGTAATCATTTTACTGGAAAAATTTTTGCTCACCGTCATTTATCGGTTAGTTTATAAATTAGAAGTGGTCACAGAAACACTACTCATGGAAAAAGCCTTGAAAACAGGCAATGTCCCGAAGTTTTTATTATTTCCGGCTACACTTTCTGCATTTCTCGAAACAAGAATTGAAAATTACAACAAACATCTGCGAGGTGAAACTACACGAATTCAATCCAAACTCCTTGTTTATGGTTCCTTTGTTTTTTTGATGGCCGGTTGTTTGGGTGTTTATTTTTTAGAAAGAGGAAATCCCCACACATTACATGGAATGGATATTTTAGATAAATTTTCAAACGCATTTTTTATTTCCGTTTGTTCTCGCACAGCAGGATTTGCCACAATGGATTTGGGTCATTTGAATGATGCTTCGATCATTATCATTACTGTGCTTATGTTCATTGGTGGTGGTCCACAAGGAACAGCGGGTGGTATTAAGATCACTACCTTTGTTTTGTTACTTGCCTATTTGAAAAATGTGATCCAACCATCCAAGCCAGTGATGCTTTTCGGAGAGGTGGTTTCCAAAAATTCTGTGGCCATTGCCATTCGGGTTTATTTTTTGGCCACTGTAGCTTTGGCATTTGCCTTCATTGTGCTTGGGATCATGGATCAAAACCAACATTCCTTACATGTAATTTTTTTTGAAATGATTTCTTCTTTTTCCACTGTCGGGTACAGTTTGAACTTAACTCCCCAACTGGGTGAAATCGAAAAAATTGTGTACGCAAGTATTATGTTTGTAGGTAGAGTCGGTATCTTTACCATCCTAATTGCTGTCACTGGGCATTCGGGTGTTCCGAAAATGGGTGGGGTTGACGATGGAGTTAAAATCCAAGTTGGATAAAGGAATTATACTAATATAAAATTAGGAAAATATTATTATGAAAATTAATGCGAAAGATTTATTATTTTACAGTTGGCGAGCTCCCCAATTGGCAGAAGAGGAAATATCCAAAGAAAACCAAAAAAAAACAAACCAACAAATGATATTTCTTTTAAACTCTCGGCTTGAAACAATTGAATTGGTACTTGCCAACGATAAGTTAGATGATGTTAAGATTCTTTTTCAACATCTTCTATACGACTTGGCCAATGTGACTCTCACCCTTATGGGAAAAGATAAAATAGCTTTTGGAGGTTCCATTTCACATCTTCCCAATCTTCTTCATGGAAAAGAAAAAGATGCATTCGAAACGATTATTTCTAATTTGCAGAACCCAAATTTATCAACGAAGGATTGTGAACATACACTCGACCTTTCGATACAACTTTACGACTATTTCGTCAAAACAAACAAAAAACAAAACAAAACAGTACTTTATACAGAACTTTTTAAATACAAAACCATCCGTAAATGGCGGATTGGAATTTTCATTGGCCTCGTCGTATTTTGTTTTTCTGCTTACATTTCGTTCCAATACAAATATCCAACTTTTAAATCACAAAATTTTACGATTCATACAATCGATGGAAAAGAAAATCCGAATATAACAGCGTCGCGTTCCTTGTTTTTTCCTATCCTTTCAAACCAAAAAGGAGATTGGATTGAGATGGAATTTTCGCTACCTGATACAATGTCTGAATTTGGGGGTTTGCGGATTGACCCTTTGCGACAACGCGGAATTCGTTTTTCCATTCGTTCGTTTCGTATTGAAGATGCAAAGGGAAGGGTTTTGTACAAAAAAGATTTTGTGATAGGGGAAAATTCATTACCAGTTGGTTATGAAGAGTTCTTAAGTTTTTCTGATGTAAAAACCGTAGGCAATCTAAAACCAGGTGAAACATTGGAGATGATAAGCACAGGGGTAAACCCTCAATTTACACTTATATTCCCAAAAATAAAGGATGCCAAAAAAATTAGCTTACAGGCTAAATACATAGAAGCCCATAAATTCAAAAAATAATGATTTCTCTTTATATCAAACTAATGCGTATACCTCAGTGGATCAAAAATTTGATCCTTTTTGCGGGGTTGATTTTTTCTAAAAAAGTTTTTGAAGTTCCTTCTTTAACGAAGGTTAGTTTGGCGTTTGTATGCTTTTCTCTCGTTGCTAGTTGCCAATATGTTTTTAACGATTTTTTGGACCAAAAAGAAGATGCAAAACACCCTGAAAAAAAGCATAGACCTCTTGCCAGTGGAAAATTAGATTCAGGCATTGCTCTTGCCATTACTCTCATCATTTTACCAATAGCACTTGTTGGTTCATATCTGCTTTCTGCCGAATTTTTTTACCTAACCTTATTTTATCTCTGTTTTAATATGTTATACAGTAAAGTGCTCAAACATATAGTTATTTTGGATGTGATGAGTATCTCCATTGGTTTTGTTCTCCGGGCCATCGCAGGTGCCATTGTCATTGGAGTTCAGTTTTCTCAGTGGTTGATTTTATGTACATTTATGTTGGCTTTGTTTTGGGGGTTTTCAAAACGTAGAGGTGAGATCAATATTTTAAAATCAGACGCAGGTAAACACCGAAAGATTTTAGAAGAATATTCCATTGAATTTTTGGATTTAATGATGGCTGTTGTTGCTGGCCTAACCTTGGTTAGCTATGTTATGTATTCTGTCAGCGCAGATACTGCAAAAAGTTTGGGCACTCCTTATATGGTTTACACTGTTCCCGTGGTTGTGTATGCCATCTTCCGGTCTTTGTATATCATTTATATCAAAAATATGGGACATGACCCAACACGTGCCATTTTGACAGATAGGAGTGTCCTCATATCGGGTATCATCTGGTTTGTTCTCATCTTATTTTTGATGTTCGGGAACATATCGGGGTACAATCCAGTCTTACATTAGAAGGCTATGAAAATTTGGAATTCCACTCCCTATGCGCTCAAGGTTGTTTTGGCTTTGGTTGCATTTTTCTCTATCACCATTGTGTTTGCATTTTTTAGAGCAACGGATACCAAACCCTCGCTTCCGCTGGAATCATTAGCAACATCTCCGACTGAGGCGGCCGAGTGGAGAGGCAAACCCAAGGTTGTTTACTTTTGGGCCACTTGGTGCACCGTTTGTAAGGCATATGCTCCCATCCTGGAAATGAATTTAAAACTATTGCCGAAAGATGTGGTATTCGTTTCCGTTCTTGAGTCGGATGACCCAGAGGAAACAAAATTAGAACTGGCTGGAATGCCAAGAGAGAAACACCCCGAGTACTTTGCAAGTTACCAGGTTCTCAAAGATTGGAGGGTGGGAGCCTATCCCACCACAATGTTTGTGAACGCAAAAGGGAAGGTTCTATTTGCCGACACAGGCATTTTAAGCCCTTTTGGATTTTGGATCCGCAGTTTTCTCATGACTGCCTTCTGAGCTGTCGATGTTATCAATATGGAACCACCCTTCAAGCCGAAGCCACTCCTCAACAAATCGGAACTCCGGCAAATCAAACGAACACGCACCCGTGTTGAAGGGAAAAAAGTCCTTACAGACGATGTAAAAAAATTAAAATCTCTAAAAGTCACACCCGATTTAAGTTTTACTGAATCCATCGATTATTTCAAGGAACCGATTTGGATAGAATACTATATTCCTAAAGAATCACAATTTGCTTACGAAACGAAGTATTTATATATTTATTTGGTCGATCCAAAAACAAAAGAAGACCCAAGTTTCGATGCGATCAAAAAAGCCAAAACCAATGGGGAGATTGTGGATGTGTATTCGTATTTACATTCGGATGCGGCCGATCTCATCCAAGCATCCTATCATTCTACTATTTCGATGCACGAAACAATCCACACAATTTTTGAAAATTATAAAGAATCAAAAACAACAGAAGATTTAAAAACGGCTTGTTATCTCACAGAAGCATTGTTAAAGTATGAGCCTACAATTGCAAGTTTGACACATTTTCGAGATTATGTTATTTTTAATTTAAATTTTTTCATTCGCCTTCTCAATCAAAACAAAATAGAGTTTTCGTTAGAAGATGCAACTGTATCGCTTCTTATCAAACGTCGAAACGAACTTTGGGAAGATGAAAACCGACCAGAAGATGAAGATTTCGATTTGCTTGCTGCTTTGTTTTTTGAACAAGCTTTTCCTAACCGCGGAGCAAGTGAACTTTCAAATGATGATATGTTGTTATTTGAATGATTTAGGTTAAAAATCGAAATAAAGAAATATAATCAGAAATTTCAGGTTCATTTAAAGAATCTAAAGTCATTTCTGTTTCCAAAACTTCTATTGAAATTGGGACTTTGCGTTCTTGGAAAGTGAATCCAAGTTTTTTTACCGGTACCGATTGATTCGGATATGTTTTTTGATTCGGATCCATTGGAAAAGAATGCAAAATAACATTCAGGATCTCC
>JARJFC010000489.1 GCA_029310945.1 Leptospira sp. 96542 | reverse complement strand
CCGAAGAGGCCGCATTATAGCCTGAGATCGGGACCCTTTTTGGGCGCCACGCATCCACCAGGAATGTGCATTACGCGATGGGTCATTCTTATGCGGCTTCGGCCTCCGCGGCCTGCGCCGCGCGCGCCTTGCGATTACGCTCCAGCCACCCGTTGACCAGACGCACCGTTTCGCACACTGACTCGGACTGCAGGTTCTGCTGCTCCGCCACCAGCTTGACGAGCAGATCAATGCGTTCAATGTCGGTCGCACCCGCCGCCAAGGCGCGCGCGGCCGAGGAAGGCTTGAGCAGGCCGGTGCCGGCGGCGGCGTACTTGTCGAAGGGCACGAGGTCCTCGGGCTGCGCACCCAGTTGACGGCACAGCTGGCAGACCCATTCGTAGACCATGCGGGACTGCGCGAGGTCCCCGTGCACGGCCTCCTTGATCGACCGCATGGCTTGCGCACCGATGCAGCGGTAGTTCCCTGTGAGCAGCATGGCCCATTTCGCCAAGGGAACGAAGATGGAGTCATGCACCTTGAGCTTGACCGGCAGATCCAGACTCTCGCCATCCACCGCGAGCCGGGCACCGGCGATGTCCTGCTCCATCTGCGTCAGCATGGCGGTGTGCGCGGGGTCCTCGAAGCGCGCGACCTTGAAGTTGGTGGGCAGGCCGACCTGGAGCACATTGGGCCGCTCTTCCGGCGGCCGGAAGGCTTGCGGGTCGGGAC
>JARJFC010000488.1 GCA_029310945.1 Leptospira sp. 96542 | reverse complement strand
GTGGAGGTTTCGGTGAACAGGGCCATGGCTGGATTATCGGGTGGGCAACGGCGCCGATCCAGCCGGGCGAATCTCATAAAAACTCTCGCTCATGCCGCGCAGGGGGCCGAACACGGCGTCGAGGGCTGCGCTTTCGGCCAACAACCATTGCTGCGCGATTTCGCGCTCGGCATCGGTCAAGGCCTCCAGATTCGGCGGATCGCCGTAGACCTGGGCAATGCGCAGGTAGGCGGCCTGCACGGGCAGCACCAGCTCGGCGTCGCCAAGATGGTCCTCCAGCACCTGGGCGAAGCGGCGCTGCGCCTGTTCACGCGCCTGCGCCCCCTGGGCATCGCCATCTCCCTGCGGGTCATAGAGGCGCACGGTGTAGGGCCGGTTCAAATCCTTCATGGCGTGAGCTTAAGGCAAGGCGGTCGCCCCGCTTTAGGTACAGTCCGCATCCCACTGTCACAGGAGCATGGATCTTGAGCGAACCGAACACCCCGCCCACCCCGGACCAGGCGGCATCCCCCGGTACCGGCAAGAAGCGTCAGCTGGGCCTGCGCCTCATCTTCACGGTGCTGATGGGCCTGGCCTTTTACCTTGCCACCTCCGTGCTGGTCGCACTGGCCTTGGTGCAATTGCTGCTGAGCATCGCCAGCGACGCGCCCAACGAACGCCTGCGCGACTTCGGCCGCGCGCTGGGCCGTTACCTGCGCCAGATCGCGGACTAC
>JARJFC010000487.1 GCA_029310945.1 Leptospira sp. 96542 | reverse complement strand
GCTTGTAGTCGTACAAGGCGGTGGTGCGGACGATGGCGTCGTTGAGGATGGCGAGGATGGCCTCGCCGTGGGTTTCGAGAGTGCAATCGATGAGCTGCATGGTGTTCTGCGATTCGTGTCGTCGAGCGGGCACGGGGCGAGGCACGGCAGGCGCCGCTGGTTCAAGCCAGGTCCGTCCACTGCGGGTTCCAGACCACCTCCCACAGATGGCCGTCCGGGTCCTGGAAGTAGCCCGAGTAGCCGCCCCAGAAGGTGTCGTGTGCGGGTTGGACGAGGGTGGCACCGGCCGCGCCAGCTTGCGCCATGACCGCGTCGACCTCTGCCTTCGAGCCCACGTTGTGACCCAGGGTCATCTCGGTCGCGCTGGCCGGGGCCAAGGTCAGACCCGTGTCATGGGCGATGCTCTTGCGCGGCCACAGGGCCAGGCGCAGACCAGGCTGAAGCTGGATGAAGACCACGGCCCCGAATTCGAACTCCTGGCCGACGATGCCCTCGGTGGCGAAGCCCAGGCCGTCACGGTAGAAGCGCAAGGACGCTTCCAGGTCGTTCACGCCCAGGGTGATGACGGTGAGGCGCGGTTTCATCGCTGCTGCGACTCGGATGTTCGTGGACTGAAGCGGCCGACGCGTCAATGGTGATGGCCGCCGTCGCCATGGACATGGCCATGGGCGATTTCCGCGGCCGTGGCGGCTCGCACGTCAAGCACGGTGCAGT
>JARJFC010000486.1 GCA_029310945.1 Leptospira sp. 96542 | reverse complement strand
CGTGAAGGTGGAATAGAAGGAAGAACCGCCCGGGATCTTGTTGCCGTCACGCACCAGTTGCAAGTAAATCTGGGGCGAGACAGGCTCCTGTCCAACATTGCGTACTTCGTGCTTCACGTCCACGGCATAACTGCCACGCTTCAGCGTGTAGGTCTTGACCAGCTGCACGCCCCCGGAAACCGGCGCTTCGAACTGCACGGTGAGCGTATCAACACCGTCCTTGAGTTCACGCTCGCCACTGACCAGCTTCATCACTGTCTTATGAGTGGGCAGGTCCACACCACCGATGAGACCCGTCTGGGACAGATAGACCCGGTCCTTGCTTTCGTCGAACAAGACGACCGGTGCATGCGTGTCATGCGATTCGTGATGACGCAGAAATTCCGAGCGCACCAGCGAGGCACCCTCGGTATCGAACGTCAGCTTCAGCAGATCCGTGGAAACCGTCACGCGCTCGCGTGGCAGGGACGAGGCCACCTGGGCAGCCGCCTGGATGGCAGCCACGCCGCCGTCGGTGCCTGCCGCGGGAAGCTGCCGTGCTTGCGGCACTTCGCTATTGGCCGCTGAAATCGTAGTTTGCTGGGTCGGTTTTTTTCCTGTCTCAAAATTTGAAGAAGTTGTGTCTCTGTTGTTTCCAAAACTGAAGAAGAAATAGAAATGAACCAAGAAAGTACATTCCAGATTTTTTTAAAAGTATTATACCTTCATATTGTCGA
>JARJFC010000485.1 GCA_029310945.1 Leptospira sp. 96542 | reverse complement strand
GGGGAGGGCGGTCCGACGGGCGGGGGCGTGCCCGCGAGGGGGGGGGGGCGCCAGCAGCACGGGCACCCGATCCGCGTGCGGGCGTAGTGCGTAGCCACGGGGTGTGGCTTCCACGCTGGCCAGCGTGGAGAGCAGGGTGCGCAGGCGGCCCATCTCCACACGCAAGCGGGCCCGGTGGCTTTCGTCCGGCCGGCGCGTGCGAAAGACCTCGGCAATCAGGGCCTGGCGGTCGGCGTCGCCCGGCCAGGCGCGGGCCAGCACTCGCGCGAGCGCGAACAGCACGGGCCGCCGCGCCAGCGGCACGCTGTCGGCATGGGTGCGCAGGGTTCGGTGCAAGCCGTCCACCAGCAGGGTGCCCGGTTCGGTGAGCAAGGCCTCGACCGCGTCCAGCGTCAACGGGGTCTCACGTCCGCCGGGGTCCAGGCGGCGGGCCGCGCTCTGTCCGAGCACCGCCGCGACTTCGTCGATCTCCGCCTGCAGCGCCGGCACCCCCGCGCGTGCCGCGAGGGCCCGGGCCCGATCCAGCGCGGCTCGGGCGGGGGCGGTGCGCAAGGAACGCAGGGCGACTTCGGCCGAGAGCAGTTCGATGACTGCGGCCAGGGCGGGTGAGCAAGTAACCATTTCCAAGCGGCGAAAGCACAAAAATCCACTTTGGTTTTTTGGAAGTCAAGTGTGGTATGCCCGACAGCCTGGCTTCCATTCACAACCAATAGAACATTAT
>JARJFC010000484.1 GCA_029310945.1 Leptospira sp. 96542 | reverse complement strand
GGAAAGTGTAAAAATTTCTTCCGCTATCCAAACAATCAGAGATACTACGTAAAAAGTTAAGAATAAAAGTCGTACTCGCCTTGTCCCCATCGTATGAGAATTTCATAACAGCGTTTCTTGTGCAAGGTCGATGCCGGTCCGCTGCGAGGCTTCACTGCACCAGGCTGAGCAAGGTGTTGAAGGGACTCAGCAGATCGATCCAGCGCGTGTTCTGCAGCACGGGCAGGAGGGAGTTGCGTCCGACGAACCAGATCGCCGCGAGCGCGATGGCCCAGACCAAGGTCATCAGCAGATTCTGCGGAAACCGCCGACTCAGGCGGACTCGTCGGATGTTGATGTTCCACAACCAGAGTGTCGGCAGCGCCGCCAGCAGGCCCAGGCACAAGAGGTGCTGCCACCAGGGGCGGCGACTGATGTGGGTGATCAGCGCGCCCAGGTTGTCATGCAGATGAGCCACGTCCAGCAGCAGCGCAGTTTGCCCCGTCCAGAGCAGCTCCGTGTTGAGGGCCGTCAGCCACAGCAGCACGGTGACGACCAGCTTGAGCAGCGGCGCCCAGTTCACCACCGTCAGCAGCAGCCCCAGGGAGGTGAAGCACAGCAGTGCGAAATACAGGCTCAGGCTGAACACGCCGTGTCCCGCCAGCGCTGCCTCGGGGGCGCGGGAAATCTCCCGCCACAAGGGCAGATTGCCCGCCGAGGTGATCCAGAGGCTGATCAGCACCGG
>JARJFC010000483.1 GCA_029310945.1 Leptospira sp. 96542 | reverse complement strand
CCAAGTTGGCGTCGGCCGTGAGCCGGGACACCGGGCCGAAAGAGGCGTCAGCGCCTGTGGCGGTGCCGGCTGCAACGGCTTCCGGCCGGGTGGCCGAGGGTGGCGTCTCGCTCCCAGGCCAGGCGACTGGCGCGGGCAACGCCACGGCTTCCGGTGTGCTCACGCACGCCGCGGCGGCCACCTTGCCCACGCAAGCGCCTCCGCCAGCGGCCAGCGCGACCAAGCCGGTGGATGACACTGCGTCCCGTCCCGTGGTCGCCTTCGAACCCGCGTTTGACGCCACGGCGCGTTCCGGCAGGCCCGGCGCGGACGTGGTGCCCGTGACGTCCTTCGCGGCCAATCCCGTCGCCCCGTCGCCACTCAATGCGCCCCTGCCGGCACCGTTCTCGGCACCGGGCGCGGCCGCGGGTTCCGCGACGCCATCGCCGGATCTGGTGCCGCTGCAGTCGGTGACTCTCCCGACCTCGCGCCCGCAACAGCCGCCTGTCCCGGCCGGGTCCCGCCCGCGGCAAGTGGCCCAGGCGGAACTGCCGGGCAACCCGGCCCACCGGACTGGCAACGTGGCCAGCGGCGTGGTCACCCGGCCCGCCGCGGCGCCAACGCAGCCAGCCCCTGCGCCGGCCGTGCCCGCGTCTGCCGCACCCCGGCGTGCCACGCCAGCGGCCTCCCCCGAGGGGGCGGAACCACAACCGCAAGCCCCGGCCCGTCCGCCCCCCGCTTCGCCG
>JARJFC010000482.1 GCA_029310945.1 Leptospira sp. 96542 | reverse complement strand
CAACCCGCGATTTTGTGACCGCAGCGCGGACGCCCGGGCCGGGATCGTGCGCGTCAGCCCGCACAGCCGGCGCACCGTGAGCCTGCAGGAGCGCCAAGCCGAGTTGCTGCGAGAGAAGATCCGCGCCTTCGAGATGCGTCTCATGGAGCTGTTGCGCCATGGCGCCGAGAACACCATGCTGGCCGACCGTCTCCTGCGCTGGGCGCGTGATCTGTTCCTGGAGCATGACCCCACGCGCATGCCTACCTTGATCGCCGAGTCCATTCAGCAGCAGTTTGCCGTGCCCCAGGTGGCCTTGCGGGTCTGGGGCGTGGCTGCGGCCCACGCCAGCGCGTCCTGGGCCCAGGGCGGGACCGAGGACATCCGGCGATTTGCCGACACCCTGGGCGAGCCTTTTTGTGGCGTGAACACGGGTTTTGAGGTCACGGCCTGGTTGCCTCACCCCGAGCAGGCCGTGTCGCTGGCCTTGTTGCCCTTGCGCCTGCCGCAGGCGGAGTCGGCCATGGGCCTCATCGTGCTGGCCTCGCCGGATGCCCAGCGTTACACCAGCACGATGGGCACGGACTTCCTGGTCCGCATCGCCGAGGTGGCCAGCGCGGCCCTGTCACGCCTGAGGTGAGGCATGGCGCCGTCGGATACGCAACTTGTCGAGCAGTATCTGGCCCATGTTCGCGTGGAGAAACGCCTCGCGCAACGCACGGTCGAGTTGTACACGCTGGACCTGG
>JARJFC010000481.1 GCA_029310945.1 Leptospira sp. 96542 | reverse complement strand
TCCTTCCTATTTAGGAGAACAACTAGCAAAAACTTTGTTAGATTCAACAGAATTTAAGAACGCAAGTACAGGAATAGAATATAACATTTTTGATTTTCTAAAACAGAAAATTCCCAATTTATTCTCCGCACTGCCTGCCTGCCCACCGCGGCGAGGAAGTCGCGGCCGAGGTCATCGACGGACCGCAATCCGTGGTCTGGGACGAGGCCGAAAACCGGATGCACGTGCAGAAGGCGCTGATGGAATACTTGCTGCTCGGCCGCCTCGCCTGAGTAGCAATGACAAACACCACGACACCATGACCGCCTGCACAAGCTGCGGTGCCTGCTGTGCCTGTTTCCGCGTGGATTTCGCGGTCTATGAACTAGAAAGCGAAGGCGGCTCAGTGCCCGATGGGCTGACCGTGGAAGTCAACGGCAACACAGCGCGCATGCGCGGCACCGACCACGTGCCCATCCGCTGCGCCGCCTTGACCGGCCAGTTGGGCAAACAAGTCGCCTGCGGCATCTACGAATGGCGCCCCTCGCCTTGCCGCGAATTCGAGGAAGGCAGCGAAGCCTGCCATCGTGCGCGGGCCCGGAACGGCTTGCCACCTTTGGCCCGCCGTGATGAGTTGGGTTGTCATGACCTTTCCCAATTTGATGGAACGATCACGTTCGAAGTCTACATCTCGATTTGTGACAATGCCCACAAGTTTTGTTTTGGCTGTACCATCTTCTGTGATGGG
>JARJFC010000480.1 GCA_029310945.1 Leptospira sp. 96542 | reverse complement strand
ATGGCATCGCCGCAACCTATGTGGGGCATCCGCTTGCGAACGTGATTCCTCGTGTGCCTGATCGCGCGGGGGCGCGAGTCGCGTTGGGACTGCCCGTTGACGCGCCCGTGGTGGCGGTTCTGCCGGGCAGTCGCGGCAGCGAAGTCAAACATCTCGCGGAGCGTTTTTTCCAGGCCTCGGCCTTGATGGCGCGCGCTCGGCCTGATCTGCATTTCATCGTGCCGGCCGCTCCGGGCCGGCGGCTTGCGATCGAACAGGCCGCGCGGCGTGTGTTCGGCGCACGGGCGCGGGCCAACGTCCAGATCCTGGATGGACTGTCCCACCAGGCACTGGCCGCCTGCGACGTGACCCTTATCGCCCGCGGGACCGCGACGCTGGAGGCCGCCCTGTTCAAGCGCCCCATGGTCATCGGCTACGCAGTCAATTGGTTGACCTACCGCATCATGAAAGGCAAGCAGTTGCAGCCCTGGGTTGGCTTGCCCAACATCCTGTGTCGCGATTTTGTGGTTCCTGAGTTGCTGCAGGACGAAGCGCAGCCGGAAAAACTCGCGGCAGCCACTCTGGCCTGGCTGGACGACCCGGTGCGCGTGGTGGCGTTGCAAAACCGGTTCGACGCCCTGCACGCAGAATTGCAGCGTGACACTTCGACCCTGGCTGCCGCCGCGACCGCCCAGATCCCCTCCGTCTTCTTCCCCCCTGGTAGCGCCATCCCGCCTGACGTCGGACACG
>JARJFC010000047.1 GCA_029310945.1 Leptospira sp. 96542 | reverse complement strand
AAACGGAATCAACGCAAGAGTATGCCAAGTGAGTATATGGGTAGAGGTTTCATTTGGGCAAAAAAACGAAATAGCCAATTGAGCCAATATGAAAGGTAAAACATATGTAGAAAATTGAAATAAAAAGGAAGGCTCGATAAATCCTTTCTTTAAATACAAATTTAATAAAATCAGTGGAATGATTGTCATCAAAAGTACGACTTCTGCGCAACCCGACCCATGGTTTTTCCACTCTTCATATAGAGAAGTAAATAGACCTTTCTCAGTGAATGAAACGGAAAAAACCAAAAATCCAAACCAACTTACTAGAATTACATTGTGAAATAAATAATCATAACTGGATTGTTTGCCTGGAATGTTTCGTTTGAACAAAACAAAACCGCAGGAAACAATAACGACGGCCAAAACAAGAATGGATTCCCAAAATCCAGGAATATGGTATTGTCCTCGAATCAAAATGGAGAAAAACAAAATTACAAATACACTCAATAACGAAAATAAAGCCCAAGTCAAAAAACGTAGAAGGGGTTTTTTCAATACTTGTACTTTTTGATTGTCTTGTGTTAGGATCTCAATTAGTTCTACAGTTTTCATCATTTGCCTCCTGGACGAATACGGATGATTTTATAAATTCGATGTGCTGCTGTCTTTATCGCAGACTCGGACATGGACATGATCTTCGCCGTTTCTGCTATGGACATTTTCTCCCACTTTAAGAGACGAAAGATCAACCTTTGCCTTTCTGAAAGATTGGCCAAAATTTCCTCAATACGTTCTTTGGTATCATCTTCCGAAGGAAAATATTCTTTCTCCGGCAAATACTCATTAGAGCGAATGATTTCTCTCTCATCCCTACGTCCTTTTTTTCGGATATAGTCGATTATCTTATACTTAGTAATCGAAGACAACCAAGGCAAAAACGATTTGTCAGGTAAAAAAGTATGCCTGGAAAGATGAATTGCAATTAGGATCTCTTGCAGAACATCTTCTCTATCGTCTGGATCAAAAATTTTTACGGAAAGTATTCCCCTCAGTATTTCGCTAGTTTCCTCCAGAAGTTTTTTGTACGCAAACGAATCTCCTTCCTGAGAAGAACGCATCAAACCGGATAATTCCTCAGGTGCGATCCTATTCTGGGATGGTTTCAACACACTTCATTCATCTAAATGTTCAGTTCATAAATCAATTTATTTATAAAATCCAAATTTATTTTTTTTCCGGATGTAACTTTTTCATTTTTCAAACGAAAGAAGATATAAATCAAACTAGGAGTTTATTATGAATTACAAAACAGGAATCCTCATTGGCGCAGCTATAACTGGGCTTACTTTCACCTCGTGTATGAGTGCAAACACACAAGTTGCTGAAAAAGCAGAAGGCGAATGTCACGGAATCAATGCTTGCAAAGGTCAAGGAGATTGCGGAGGAAAGGGACATTCTTGCGCTGGAAAAAATGCATGCAAAGGCCAAGGTTGGAAGGGAACTTCTGAGAAAGATTGTGCTTCAAAGGGTGGAAAATTCGTAAAATCATAAACCTTTGGAAAAAATAACTTCCATGTACGGTGTTGGTCTCAGACGAGAACACTATCCCTATTTATTGGAAAAACCCGATACGGACATAGATTGGTTTGAAGTCATCAGTGAAAATTATATGAACACTGAAGGCAGACCGATGTCCGTATTGGAATCCATTCGTAAGGATTATCCAATAGCATGCCACGGAGTTGGTATGTCTTTGGGAAACTCAAAAGGAATAGATTTAAGTTATCTAAAAGATTTAAAACGTCTGATAGATAGAGTGGATCCTTTTATGGTATCGGATCACCTAGCATGGAACGATTGGAACGGAATCAGATTGCATGAACTGATACCCGTCCCTTATAATGAAGAATGTTTAGAGATAATATCGAATAATATAGATCATGTACAGAATGTACTACAAAGACAAATTGCAGTTGAAAATATTTCAGCATACTTTAGCTATACTTCATCTTCGATGAGTGAAAGCGAATTTTTAAGTTTGCTCGCGCAAAGGACAGGGTGTCTACTTCTCTTAGATATAAATAATATTTATGTTAACGCTAAAAATTTTCATTTCGATCCCATCCATTTCATCAGAACAATTCCTAAACAAAGTATCGCTCAAATTCATTTAGCGGGTTTTACAGATATGGGAAATTTTCTATTCGACACTCATGCCGAACCAGTGCACGAGGAAGTTTGGGATTTGTTCGAAACTTCTTTAAAATACATTCCAGAAAATCTTCCGATCATGATTGAATGGGATGAGGATGTTCCCGAGTTTCAGATATTAGAAGAAGAATTAAATAAAGCGAAGGCAATCGTAAAAAGGAGGCATCAAAATGAAGCTGGAAAAACTTCAGACTCTTTACTCTGAGAGCATTTTGAACAACAAAGATCTTCCTTTTCAAAATCAAATTGCAGCTTGTGGCAATTTATCCTTGGTCGAAGTAACAACCGTTTATAAAAACGCATACTTCTTCCGGATGAAAGAAGTATTGGCAGACAATTTTGAAGCCGTAAATTTTGCATTAGGTGGCGATTTGTTCAACTTCGCTACAGAAAAATTTATAAAAAAAAACAATCATAATTCCTATGATTTATCCGATTACGGAAAAAACTTCCCTAATTTTTTGATAGAAACATACCCCGATTTACCGTATCTCAAGAATTTGGCGGAATTTGAAGTTAACTTTATAGACAGTTTCCATAAGGAAGAACACCGAAGTTTCGATTTTGCAGAAATTCAAAATAAGACCGATTTAGAAAATTCGACCTTCCTATTTGGCAAAACAGTAAAGCTCATCCAAAATGAATTTTCAATTTATCCAATTTGGAAAAATAGAAAGTCAACACTTCAGCCTGATCTTTCAAATATTAAAAATCAAGAGTTTTTACTTTTGTACAAACACGATTCAAATTTATATGTTCTCACTTTGGAGCCGTTGGAATTCTATTTTATCAATTTACTCCAAAAAGGCGATACCATCGGCTCTTCCTTGGAAAAAACGGGAGCTCGTTTTGATTTGAATCCAGAGATCGTTGCTGGTCTATTCGGTAAAATCGCAACGTCGGGGATAGTAACAGATATTATCTCAAACAATATATAATTGTTAACTTATTTGATTTCAATTTCGCCAAACATCTCAGTGGTGAAATAAATCTTTCTAATCATCAAGATTGTGAATGCAGCAGGAAAAATTTCTTGATTCTTATTCTACCTAACAAATCTTTTGTCAGTGCCTTTACATTTAAAAGTTTCTATTTTTATCCTATTCTTTAGTTGTTGCTGTTTTCCGCTCTTTTCACAGAAATCACAGATCCCAAGCGGGTTACCGTTTCCGAACGCTAATCTATTAAACGAAGATAGTCAGTATCTTAAATTTCAAATTCAAACTACTAATGAAAGTATTTCAAAAACGCCGACAGCATATCAAGAACCTAAAAAAGAATTTGCCTTAAAAAAAGCGGATGGTGCGAAATACTTTACATTTTATCCTGGTGTACAAGCCAACTTAACCGATCTAACGATTATTTCTTCCTCAGGTGGACGTGCTGTTATGCGAGATGATCAAAGAATGGATCAAAATCTTGCATTCCTCTACGATTTAAAATCACCTGAGTGGCAAATTGGAGATAACTGGGGTTTATTCATCCTCAATCGCAATGTTAGCTTCAGGCAATCCAAACAACGAATTACAGATATAACAGCTACTAATATGTCCTCTAGTGAAGATTCAGGATCTTCCAACCGATCTTCACCGATTAAACAATATAAAACCCAAGATTTGGGAACCGAAACATTTGGCAGCTATTCAATGTTACTTCCCGCAATTTATTTGGGAAAAAAAGGAAACGATAAGTTTCGATTAGGAGCAGCCATAGGCTATACAAAGGTTAATATCCAAGGAACCGCCGATTTCAATGATGGGCAGGGGTATTTTACCAACTTACTCGTATTTAGTTCTGGTAGAACTTTGGATGAAAAAATTGACAATATGGGAAGATATTCCTTGCTCAATAATGGAAATGTTGATGGAGATCCTTATCGAGTCTATTTATTATCCAATTTATCTGCTGGAAATAATCTGGAAGCATTAGGTTTATATACCCTCTTAAAAGGAGATGTAAATCCTAAGTCCATCAATCCTTTATTAGCTCTCTATTATGCTCATGATACAGGGAATAATCTCACTCCTCTTGAATTGTATGCCTTGCTAACCTTAGGAATAGGACGAGTCAATTCATCAACTAACTATGCGAAAAGTTTTTATTTCTTTTGGGAGATACCCATTGGTGCAATCAACTGGAGGCTCGGATTTGGTGGACCATTTTATAATCAAAACGGGTATAAAATTTCACTAACTACATTAGAAATGTCATTTTATATGCCGATCGAATTTTGATTCGAGTGGTTCATTGTATTGAAATATTTTGAATGAATCGCTAACTTTCAAATTCCAAATCGGTTTTATCATCTCTCGCATAAAGCCAGAAAAACCCAAATCACTAAAATAAATCAGTTCATTTCAAAAATAACTCGTATTAATTTACAATACAATTCTATTTTAGAAGATCTTAATAGAGAGAATAATCATAACAAAAAGTAAATTAATACAAATGTACAATGCGGGTATCGCTGTCGAATCTTTAGAAAACACCATTTTGTTTTTTCAAGAAATTGGACTAACTCTGGAAGGAAGAACTATGGTCGAAGGTGAGTGAGCCTCGCGAGTGACAGGCCTCAAAAACCAATCTGTCGAGATTGACCAAATATGGTGCTTCACTCGTCGGCGAGGTTGTCCAATACGAAGATATGTATCGTCTTTGTTACATTCGTGGCATAGAAGGAATCCTAATAGGGTTAGCAGAACAGCTCAATCAATAATCATTAACACCTAACATAAGAAATAAAAAAGTATTTGGAAACAAAACACTTGCCAATGAAAAATTGGCAAGCGGAAGATTCAGACCATTTGGTTGAAGGATGAAATTGTCATAGGACTTTTGAAAGCAGAATGGATTAAATGATAAATATTTATTTTTGTTAGTTGACGAGATTCTGCAGTAATATACAAAGATCCAATTGCATTTTTATAACGAATGCAATTGGAAATTCAGAAAATGAAAAAACTATTTTTGGCAGTTATCCTTATTTCATTAGCGGGCTGTAAAACCACCTACTATAAATGGAACACAAATGGCAGAATCTATCTACCAGTAAACCCAACCTTCGAAGATGAAAATTGGAAAATCATCATAAAAGAAATCAATGAAACTGAAGAGGTTGATAATACAAATAAACTACTAAAAATTCGAATCAGTTTTCAAAATAAAGCAAAAAAATATAGAATGCTCAAACTAATGAGTACAACCTTTACAGAATATAATTTCAATTATATGAAAAGAAATAATAATAATGGTATAGCAGACATTCACAATCAAAATCCTGAAGCAATCGATTTTGACCATCTTTATCGCAAAGCAGGTATTATGGTAAAATTAAAATCGAAGATGAAAGATAGACCTGAGCGGTTTAATTGGTATTTTAAAAATTTTCAAACCGATTCTGAATCTATAACTTTATCGTGCGATGGTAGCAACTCAGGAAACGACGAAAGGCGACCAAACAGTGCTAGCGAATGGCTCGCTCCTGGCCAAATTGGAGAAGAATACATTCGTTGTTCACTCCCACAAGGGATGATACCAACGAATATTCTCTCCGATGGTGACTTTGACATTCCTTTAAAAGAAGGTGTTTTTTATCACACCGACATCGAACAAAAATATGGAGAATTCATAAAATGAAATTTTTAATTATCGTTTCCTTTTTAATTTCTATTTCCAATTGCACTAGTTCATTTTATGATTATTCGATCAAAAAAAATAATATGGATTATAATTCTGAGAAAGAAACCAGACATTCAGTGAGAAAGAAAATTCTTTTTTTGACCGATGGTTATTTAGATGATTTGGCAGATTTATTAGAAAAACGAGGTCATACTGTTGAGCGAATGAAAATTTCGGATCAAAATATGTTATTAGTAAACCAATACGATACCACAATCATATTAAAATACAATAAACTCGATGTATTCAATAAAATCTACTTTGAGTTACCCATGATACTCAGCTTAGGAATCATTCCTAGTTATGCCAAATTTAGTAGAAATTATAGTTTTGTGATCTTACAAAATAATAACTCGCAAGAGATTCAATATAGCTTATCCTTAAAAAAATTCCAAGGATGGGCTATGTTTTTCGTAAATCTTACTCGAAACGATGAAAAATCTCTCTATTTTCCCAACACAGAGTTAAATATGAAATTAACTCCGTTAATTGAAAAACTATAATTTAAATTTTTGAGTAGTTTTTATGTTCACACCAAACACTTGGTCTTGGATCTTTCTTTTCATCGCAGGTATATTAGAAATTTGCTGGGCGATTGGTTTAAAATACACAAACGGTTTTACCAAACTTATACCCAGCATTTTTACAATATTAACATTGACTGGAAGTATGTATTTATTAGCAAAAACAAGTCAATTTCTGCCGATAGGCACTGCCTATGGAGTCTGGGTCGGCATTGGAGCGTTAGGTGCCGCTACTTTAGGTATATTTCTATTCAATGAATCTGCCTCACCAATCAGGATATTCTTTCTCTTTTTGTTATTAATTTCCATCATTGGATTGAAACTAACAGCTTAAACTAAAAGAATAGAAAATAGTGAAGTGAATCCTACACTGCCAAAGTTTTTAATTTTTTTGCGTCCCTTGCTGGAGATTCACCAAAAAAACGAGAATATTCACGGTTAAACTGCGATGTACTTTCGTATCCAACATCTAACGCTGCATCGGTGACAGTATAACCACTGAATACCAAAAGCTTCCTTGCTTCAAGCAAGCGTAATTGTTTTTGGAATTGTATTGGACTAAGTCCAGTAATTGATTTAAATTGTCTATGAAATGTTGTGACACCCATACACGCCCTATTCGCCAACATGTCTATTTCAAATGAATTTGTAAAATTTTGCCGAACCCACTGGATAGCATGATGAATACTAGAACCTTTGTTATGCTCTTTGTATAATTGTCGTAGCCTCCAGCCCTCTTGCCCAGTGAGAACATGGTAAAGTATTTCTCTTTCGTAAGCAGGTGCAAGTGCAGGTATATGTTCAGGTGTTTTTAAGAGTTTTAATAATCGTAATATAGAATCTAAAAATTCTTTAGAAGCCTTACATGCAGTAAATTCATTCGAATTATTATTTTCGTACACAACGTACGGTGGGACATCTTTCAATAAATCCAGTAATACATTTTGATCCAATTGTATTCCAACTGACATATAAGGGCGGCCACCCTTTCCCTGTTTTACATAACCAGTTGCCGGCATTTCTGTTGGGATTACAAAATAGGAAGGTGCATCCATTTGAACTACCTGGTCTCCGATGGAAATGGTTTTGCTGCCTTGAACAACAAGCCCTATGATCGGTTCATAAATCGCTGCGAGTTGGTGGGTTGGAACCTCACCTTTGATGATCAAAACCCTTGGTAGAATCGTTTTTGTTGGTTCCGTTGTTGCTTGCCCCAAAAGTTCGATGATTTCATTTAAGATCTTTTCCACAATTTGATATTATCACAATGGATGCTTTTAGGCATTAAAAATGTAGAAAAAAGAATATTTTCAGTATATTTTTTCTTAGAAAATTTACATTCGGTAGTTTTAGGCAATAAAAAGGCAATATCGGATCTAGTAACAAACCCATAAAACCCCTATAGTTCTCATATAGCACAAAAAGGACAAAGCAGGAGATTTTATGAAAATAGCAATTGTGACTGGCGGAAGTAATGGGATTGGAAAAGCAACAGCATTGGCACTCGGCAAACGAGGAATAGGTGTAATTCTAACTTACAATTCCTATAAAGATCGAGCCGAAGAAGTTGTTAGCGAAATTGAAAAAAATAAAGGAGCCCGTGCGGTTGCTCTCAAACTGGATCTTACAAAAAAGGAAACTTTTGGAACATTTGCTGCGGAAGTAAAAAACAAACTCTCCGAAATTTGGAATCGAAACAGTTTTGATTATTTAGTCAATAATGGTGGTGTGGGTGGACCAATGACAATGACAGATCTAACCGATACCTACTTCGAGCAAATTTTAAATACAAACTACAAAGGACCAATTTTTTTAACCAAAACACTTTTGACGTTTATGGAAGACAACGGTGCTATTGTGAACACATCCAGCTCATCAAGTAACAAGGCTTTTGTGGGATATTCAATTTATGGCTCACTCAAAGCGGCACTCTCTTCTTGGACAAAGTATTTGGCTAATGAGCTTGCCCCACGCAAAATTCGAGTGAACGCAGTATCTCCTGGACCCACTCATAGTAATTTTGGGGATGGAGTTTTTGATAAATATCCAGAGTTCATCCAGCCCTTAGCAGCACAAACAGCCTTTGGTAGAATTGGATTACCAGAAGATATCGGTAATGTGATCGTAAATTTTTTATCTGATGACTTTGGTTGGGTTACTGCGCAAGATATTGAAGTATCAGGTGGACATCTACTATGAATTCTTTTAAATTTTGTAGAATCATTCTCTCCCTTTTGTTAGGGGGAGTTTTCTTTCATTGTGGTATTTTTTCTGCGATGGAAAAAACAGCAAAACCTGCACCGCAATCGATCGAAGCTAGGAACAAAGTAGAATTCTTTTGGATAGGACATGCGACTGTTCTTATGCGAATTTATGATAAGTGGATCATTACCGATCCAAATTTTTCAAAAAGCACTGGTCTTTTTGTTAAACGGTTGGCCGAACCTGGGATTGATCTAAATTCGATTAAACCCGTTGATGCGATTTTGATTTCGCACAATCATTTTGATCATTTAGATGTTTCGTCTCTAAAACTTCTAACAAACTCAAATCATTTATTTGCGCCAAAAACTGGTTTTCATTATATTCCAAAAAATATTGCAACTAACTTACACTATGTAGAAAATGATTATTCCTCCAACTTGGATGGGCTAAAAATAACAGCAGTCCCAGCACTACATTTTGGTGGAAGATTGTTTATAGATAATTTATGGGATGATGAACCATACACTGGTTATATCATTCAATATAAAGATATTACAATTTATTTTGCTGGTGACACCGGCTACGATCAACAAGTGTTTACGAGTCTAAGAAATAAATACAAAATTGATTTGGCTTTCATTCCTGTGGGACCAGCAGGAGGAATTGCTTCCGAAGGATTAGGTAATGTTGTGCATGTAAACCCATACGGAGCCATCCAAATATTCAAAGATTCTGGTGCGAAGTATATGATTCCTATCCATCACAGTACTTTTTATACCCGAGGCGGCATTGAAATGGAACAAATCAAAGATTCAATTTCTACTTCAGGTCGCAGTGATGATATCATCTTACTTGAAGCTGGAGATGGAGTTGAATTCGAAAAAACTGCACTAGGATTGAAAAAACGAAACATCTTAGTAACCGAATTCAATCCATAAATTAAATTAACCTATACAAAACATCCATAATAAACGATGGATGTTGATTATTTATTCTATATTACCAGCCAAAAACTCTTCAATGAGACCTATTGTATGTTCTGTTACATTAGTTTCTTTTTTGGTAGATGAAGCCTCACCCATATAATCCCCATGACCATAAGGAAGAACAATTAATCTTGATTTTGGAATTAGTTTAGTAAGTTCAATTGAATGTTCTAATTTACCAACATCCCTATCGCCCGTTAAAATCAATGTATTTGTTTGCAAAGATTTTAAGTCTTCATCTTTTATATCTGTAAAATTTACCATACGTTCTTTTGCCTTGTCGTGCATATTTAGAAGTTTGGTTTGATCGGAATTCACTTTCAAAAACGCATCCTTCAAAGCTTGAGACATCTGCGAAAAATCTGAATTTTTGATAAATTCCCATAACTCTTGTTGTGCTCCCGAACGTTTGGTGATAGACGAAGCAAAAACGAGAGACCTAACCCTAGATGGGTGTTTGATTGCAATATGAATGGCAATGCTTGCCCCATTGCTAAAACCAAACAGGTCGGCCTTTTCTATCTTTAAAAAATTTAATAAACCAACAACATCTTCTGCGGAAGTGGCAAATCGTAATGGGGCATTTCGATCGGAAGTACGACCATGACTTTGTTCTTCCATAGCGATGATACGATGATTTTTCGAAAGAATTGGGATTACTTTTCCAAAACTAGATTCAATAGTAGACCCGCCTCCATGCAGTAACACGAGCGGAATGCCAGTTTCATTACCATATAACTCATAGTATATGTTTATACCATTTATGGCCGCAAAACCTTTTTGTTTTGGATTTAGAATTGAATTGACAGTATTTTGTTCAGATTTTTTAAGATCATTATGTTTACTCTGATTTAAATTCATAAAATCCTGAAAATTAGCACATCCAAAGAAAAACCCAGAAGATAGAAAGAAAACAATATATTTTAATAATATTTTTTTCACTTCTTTTTTCCGAATTCCAAATTTTTTTCAAGCAACATATCTAAGTTATCCAACATAGAAATCCAACTTGGATACGCACCTGTGGAACGAGCCAATTTTTCAGAAACGTCTTGCTCAAGTATAAGTTCTGTTATATTTTCACCTAACTTCCGAAGAGTAATGATTAATGTCGTTTTTGGAATCCAATTTGGATCATGTCCGACAGTTTTGGGGTCTGCGGGTTTTCCATCTTCATCTGCAATTATCATAGTTTGGATAATTTTTTTCGGAAAATCTAATTCTAAATATTCACCAATCACATAACAATCACCAAAATTCGGATTGCGGATGCAAGAATGAAAACTACCTCCCACTCTCACATCTATCTTTTTAAATTCAATGGTACAGCCTTGCGGTGCATACCATAACAAAAGTAAGGAAGGGTTTGTCCAACTTTCATAAACATTTTCTATGGGATGATTGAATATTTTTTCAATTTTAATTTGCGGATCATGTAGATACATCTCTATTTTATCTTCCTCTTGTATTTTGATTCTTCAATTTTACTTTTGATAGATTTCGTTTTTGTTTCTTAAAATCATTCAACATTCCATCCAAACGATCAAGTGCCCCTTCCCAGAAAATTTGGTATTGGTTTACCCAGAGATTTATGTCCTCCAAAGGTTTTGCGTTCAATTCACAAATGTTTTGCCTACCATCTTTTCTTTTTTTGATCAATTTGGCTTTTTCCAAAAAAGCTAAATGTTTAGAAATTGCCTGTTGTGAAACTGAAAATGGTTTTACCAAATCATTTACAGAGGAAGGACCTTGTTTCAATTGATTGATGATAGCGCGCCGGGTCGGATCAGATAAAGCAGTAAAAGTGAGGGTCAGTGAATCCACAACCAAAAGGTTGTATATTGACAAACATTGTCAATAGTAAAAATTGTTCTAAAAATACGAAAAACAAACGATTTCGAATATTATTTGAATTGGTTATTTCTATTTGCCTTCTTGTCTCATAGATTGGCCAATACGAGCCACAAACAACATCCAACGGAAACTTGATTCTAACTGGTTGGATCCTCCAAAATTTGCGATTACATGTAAGTCAAGCTCTGGATTATAGAATAGTAATGTACTCAGGATTCCAGCGTGGCCGTACATCTTGGGAGTATTTTTAAGCAAAAAGAAGATGTCGCCATAATCAATGGTCATAAATCCAGAGCCATAGAATATACCAGTATGGAACCGATTGGTGCCTGTCCAATCCAATGGTTTTGAATCTTTTAACAATTGATTTTTCCAAAGTGCTTTTTGAAATTTTAATAAATCCGATGTTGTTGTAATCAATCCACCTCCAGACCAATCGGCTGTTACACTTTCAAAATTAGTTACATCTACCGAACCAAGAATAATTGGCGAAATTGGCAATATGTTTCCAGACAAAGGTTTGGAGCGTTTATACATATAAGTATCAGACATACCAATTGGTTTCAAAATTTCTGAAGCTAAAAAACTTTCAAATTTTTGTTTGGTGACAGCTTCAATCATTAGTCCAAGTAGAATATATCCAGTATCCGAATACAAATAACCAGTGCCAGGTGCAAAGACAGCAGCTTGGTTCTTTTGCGTATAACCGATTAAATCGATAGGTTCGTATTTTACATTTGGTTTTGTTTGTATAATTTGGATAAAATCACTGCCATCGATTCCTTTACTTTCGAAATAGTCATTCACGCCTGATGTATGAGATAACAATTGCTCTATGGTTACTTGGTTTTTGTAGTCTTTTCCTTCAAATACAAATAAATCCTTGAGTGTTTCTGAACTAAGATAGTTTATAATTGGGTCTTTTAAACTGATTTTTCCTTGTTCAGATAATTTCCGAACTAAAACCATTGTAAACAGTTTTCCAATACTTGCAGAATGGAATGCATCATTTACATTGGATTTCCCATAAGACCCAGAATGCACTTCTGAACCAATCGATACGAGGTATTGCCCTCCTTTAAAATCTGCATTGCCTTCTAGTAATGATTCAAATTCAGATTGGAAGCTAATTTTTCTTTCTTCGAGAGTTTTTGGATTCGAACAAAAATATTGAATTCCGAATAATAAAAATATAATGATGGATTGAACGGTTTTTGGCATAGTTTATTCTATACCATAGATAAATTCACTTTGTAAAGTATTTATTTAAGGTTTTGTAAATACCGCAGTATCGTATCCTCTCCTCGCTCATCGGCTAATTCTTGCAAGCTGACACCACCAACAGTTTTGATTTTTGTTTCTGCACCATTTTGCACAAGTAGTTTTACAAGCTCTAAATTGCCTCTGTAAACTGCCCGATAAAGTGCCGTCTCCCCTGTAATATTTCTTAGATTAACATTTGCTTTGCGACTTAGAAGAATTTTTACAATTTGAATTTCTTCTTCGTCTGTGGCTTTGATGAGACCCGAATTTCCAAGCGAATCCTTCACATTGATTGGTAGGCCGGTGTCCAAAAGTTCGGTGATAGTTGGTGCATCTCCATTTTCAATCGCCTGAAAAAACAACAAATTCGGGCTAGGTGGCGTTTTTGTAACATTCCCTTCTGGAAAACAGGTAAAGAAATCTAAAAAACTGATTAAAAAAATGAATAGCAGAGTTGCAAATTTCTGGAATTTGAGAGATACTGTTTCCATCATATTTGTAGTTTAACGAGGAATTATGAAACGTCGATCCATTTTTCATTCCTTTTCGATCGGAATTTTGTCAATTTTTGCAATACATTGTTTTTCTGTCATTGGACCCGGCGAAGTGGGGCTTATGTGGCGACCTTACAGCACAGGACTTGGACAAAAACCTTACGAATCAAGCGTTCAATTTTATTCCCCGTGGAATAGTATGTACATTTTCTCAACCCAATGGCAGTCTTACCAAGAGAAGGTGGAAGTTTTAACAAGAGACGATTTGACAATCACTGTCACTGCTGATCTTATCATCAGACCAAAACAAAACGAACTCTACGAATTACAAATGGAATTGGGTCGGGATTATTATTCCAAGGTAGTCAAACCACAATTCAGGACTGCCATTCGGAATATTCTTTCTGCGTATAACATGGTTTCACTTTCGAAAGAAACACCAAATGTTTCTGCGCAAATCAAAAAATCTCTAATAGAAAAACTAAAAGATAAACATGTAGAAATAGATGATGTGATCATTGATGATGTGGAATATAGCCCATCTATCCTAAAAGCTATTGAAGGTAAACTAACCAAACAGCAAGAACAAGAACAGATGAAATTTGAAATCAATATTGCCAAAAAGGATGCTGATATACAGGCAATCACGGCAGAAGGTAGAGCGAAGGCAATCTTGCTAGAGGCAGAAGCCCAAGCCAAAGCACAACGAATGATCTCTGAGTCCTTAACTCAAAAATACATCCAATTGAAAGCAATGGAAAATCCCAATAACAAACTCATCTTTGTTCCGAATGGTAAAGATGGTTTGCCAATCTTAATCAATCCAGATAGTAAGTGATGGTTGGGGGAAACCCCGCCTATGCGGGGTTATCTGTTAAGGATCAGTTATTTGAAACTTGTCCCAAGTCCAAAAGAAGTATTTCCAATAAAATTGGATGATATTTTAGATAATTAAAATACTAAAATTAGGTTTAAAAATAAAATTTTATTTTTCTAATCTACAGCTTCTAACCATCTGCCAAAAACATATTGTGTACTAGATGTACCTAAGTCAACCGCTCTTATTAAGAAGACCCAAGCTGGAACGTTATGGATGAATCTAGATTGACATCGAGGAATGCTTCTGGAAAAGAAAAATGAATCTATTCTATTTTTTTCCTCACAAGTAAACCGAAAGGCAATCGCATTGCCCATTTGATCAAGCGATGTCTGCAAGCCACATTCCAGCCAGAAATACTGGCATTGTTTTATGGAATATGCGGAAGGATAGTTCAATAAAAATTGTTTAAAAGGCGATGGGTTTAGATTTTCAGTCAGAGCTAAACTTATAGGCGGGCTCGCAATTAATTTTTTGACTTTGATTGGAAATCTCCTACTTACTGTTTGTGCGCCACCCAAACAAATCCCCGCTTGGTCAGATACTGAATAATCTAAATTATATGTTCCAGAATTTATCGCATTAAAAGAATAGCGGTACGTCTTCATATTTCGAATACTATCGTAAGTCGTATTATTATATGGAGTAAGTCCATCTACAAGACTAGAAATATTTAGGGAAGATGTAGATGTATTGCACTGGGTATCATCGAAATCCGTTGCTCTGATTATACCATTGCAATAACTATTACTAAAGTAAAAGTTATCATTTCTAATATCACCAATTAGACAGTAATCCTTAAACAGAAAATCCTGTCGATTGATACCAACATAGCCCAAGAAACTATTAAAAATATTTGCCTCCACTAGTGGTGGTTCATTTTGATTATTTATCGAAAGAGAACTTAAATGATATCCGATATCGTCTTTTGAATTGACTCCTAATGGTAGTCTCGTTATGGAATCTATTTCGATAGTTGAAATGTTGCCATTATGGTGCGAAACAAACAAAACATTACCTGTATCATCCAGTTTCCCCCTGAAAAATACGCTGCCTATTCCGATTAGAAAGGAAGAACCTATTTGATTTAATTTTCCTTGGTTAGAAACATTTGAATCTATCGCATAGGTATCCAAATAAGTTCCATTAGAAGTGCCCCTGATGATATAAACATTTATACCATTGGGGTGTAAGATGATTTGTGGCTGACTAACTTGTGAATCGAGATTGATAGACCATGCTGTCAAATAGGAAATTGAGTTGTAATAGTTAACATTATTTATTAAAAACGGCTTCACAAAAGAACCATTTATACTCGATACAATTGTATATATGTAATTACCTGAATTTTCGACAACCGCACCGCTGCAACCTTCACCACTAATGCCTGCCAGCCCATATTGTCTGGAGACGAATCCATTACTCAAAGTATTTAAACCATAGTAACATGAATCACCAGAATCACTCCCTTGGACAACACCAGAAATGAATTTATCATTCATCGGATGTAGTATCATTTCATATGGATCTCGTCCAAATTTATAACGTGAATATGGAACTAACGTACGATTAGCTTCTACAATCTGATACGTTCTTAAGTATGTGTAATATAAGTTATTCTCCATTTCAGTTTCAGAAGAATATAAGTATTTACCTTCACGATCAATGGTTAAAAATGCTGGTTGCATCCTTGCTATAAAGGAGGCATTTGCTAATTTTCCTTCTGAACTTATCTCCAAAGTATGGATTCCATTTCCAGTTGAAGCTATCAAAAATTTATTAGATGGATGAACTAGAATTTGCGATATAGTTTGTCCTCCTGCATCATAAGATGAAAGTAGATCTAAACTTTTCGTAGCGAGATTGTATTGAAACGTTTGAATTTCAGCTGTTCCATGCTTTGATACAAAAAGAAATTTAGGATATTTTAGGCCATTTAAGGTGACATTCAGAGAAGGAGATACGTAGCTTATATTTCCGGCCGCATCCTTAGCCCATACATTAAAACTGTATGTTCTAAGTGTATTGAGTAATTTGTGATCTGGTTTTTGGATTTGCCAGTCTGGATCATTTTTCCGCGGTTTATTGTTTCCTTCACGTAAGATCCAATGCGTAATACCAATGTTATCTGATCCTTGTAAATTAAAGATTGCAATAGGCATTTGCGTAGGATTTTGAGTCGCCAAAGAAAAAACTTGTATCTCTGGTTTTAACGCGTCAGGATTTCGTGGATCTGTTTCATTGATAATTTCTTGTAAATCATCAATTCCATCCCCATCGGAATCTGCGTTCGAAACTATTGTAGGTTGTCCAGAATCATAAACATTAGAGGGATTTAATTCATACCCATCTTTAATACCATCGGAATCCTGATCTACTCCTGTTGTGAGTTCGATTACCTTTCCAGGTGAATATTCACCATCTGAATTTACTGTAAATAAAGTATAATAGTAAGTTGTATTTGTTATTAGACCAATATCAGTGAATCCATACTGTGTATGTTCGTTCCCTGAAACGCCTTCCCCACCAGTTGGCGATAAAGTCGGATAGTTAAGTTGCCTACGAATTAAAACATTTTGAATATCAGATTGAATCGGAATATCCCAAAGAATCGTATTTCGATCTGACCCAGGAATTCCTTTAATATTTTCAAGGTTTGTAAGTGTGTTTAAGGGATTGTTGCAAACATCCGTTGCTTGACCAGGTACATTAGATCCTTGGGGTTTAACGATAACCCAAAGATTTGTATTTATATTTGTTGGTAAAGATAGACCATTTCGATTTCCGTGAATATTTACAATTTGATCTTTTTCAAAGTCCTTTACAAAAACTTTGTAACTTCCCACCGCATCAGTAGTTTCAATAGAAAGACCTGTATTGTACCAACCTTCGTTAGCTAGCCAAGGTGAATCAACAGGGCCACGATGATCATACATCAAATAAACGGATATTTTTTGGGGAGCTTGAAATTGAATATAGTAAGTGCCTTCAAAGTTTTTATGGTCTTCAAAGGATCCACAATTATCGAATCCAGTAGGCGCTCCGCCATTACAGGTCGCAATGCCCAGAGAATTTTCAAAACCAAGACTATAAAAGTCTGCGTTTGGTTTAATTATAAAATTTCTATCTTTATAATATTTGAAGTTTACATCAAATCGAGTCCATGTTGCATTACCAGCTCCAGATACAGGTGCTTCGTTGTTGATACAAGCAGGAGGTGAAGCAACACCAGTACCTTGAGGGGATGGCAATGCCGTAATGACAAATGGAGTAAAGTGATCTGTAATCGCAATGACTTCCTTTTTTTCTGTATCGACCCTGACGCCTTTTACAGGAAGCCAGGTTTCTTGAGCAGAGTCAAAATAAAAGACCATAAACTCTTCCATAAACCCAGCATCCAATAGAGCCTCGGAATCATATGTATATTTAAACTCTACTGGGATACTAAATTTTATTTGTTCATAATTTTCTTTTGGAAGGCCTTCTACCTTTGACCAATCCAATCCAATATCATATATTTTTCCAACAGGAACATAGTTACCTTCAACTGACATAGGTAAACCGATGGCTGCAGCACGAGCGACAAATGCTGAATTTTCTCCACCAAGTGAAGGGGAAGCAATGATTACAGGTGGAGTCGTGGCATCAATGGGCGAAGGTAAATCTGAAGAAGATGAGTTAAATATCCCACTAAGTAATAATTGGGCAATTTGATTTAAATTTGATCCTTGTCTTGAAAGTAAACTACACGAGCTTACCATACAAAATATTAATATACTTAAAATAATATTGTTCGATTTTCGCATCTAAGTTTCCTACTTCTAAATTTTTCAAATGATAAAGTTTAATTTTCAAGAAAATGAATTCAAATTATCTAAACTATATTTAACAAAATACTCAGCTTAAAGAGGTATTTTGTCAATCAAAAGTACTAATTTTTGTTATGTGGAAATAATAAAACGTGCTTTACGTTAGAGGTTTTAATCTATTTAAAAATATCCAATTGCTATCACTAGCCCTGTAATCAAAATGTAACCATAACGCAACAAAACAACCACCTACATTATTTCAGTATGATGGTTGTTATTTTTTAGATCTTAAAAAAACTTATATGTGGCAGCGACCGTAAAAGTAACCCCCATTCTGTAAGAGTAGAACAGTAAATCTTCACCGGTAACTTCACTTTTTTGGTAAACTTTAAAACGAGTATCCATAATGTTCTTTGCGGCTGCCTTGAAATCAAGTCGATCATCATGTTTATAAGTATAAACAATATCAGTTAAACCGACTCCCCGCTCAATAGCATCAGGAGTTCCGTTTGCACCAACCGCATAAATTCTATCTCCAAAGAAGTTGTAATAAACTCCGACTGTTTGGTTTTTCTTTGGTGTGATAAAATAATCGAATTTTAGATTATATACATACTCTGATTGTCCTTGAAGTGGCCTAGAAATATTAGTTGGATCAAAAGAAGCGATTCGATTGATTTTATCAATGACCCCAGCTTTAATTAAAGCATTATCTTCCCAAGAAAGAACTTGAACTTGTGATTTGATGAAGAATAAGTTTGTCTCAACTCTGAATCGGTCAAAAAACTCTTTTCGGTAATCTAGCTCTATTCCTTTAATTGTAGCTTCTTTGGCATTCGTATAAGAGAAATTGAAAGAAATCCCTCCAGATTGAGGTAAACCAACCATTTCAATTGGGTTCGATAAGTTCTTATAAAACGCACCTATACCAAAGAAATCTGAGTTAGTTATATAATATTCATACCTTGCATCATAGTTATGAATATAGGTTCTCCTTAAGTTTGGATTACCGAAGATTCTATCAGCTCCAAAATATGGGGTAAAACCAAAAGGTGAAAGTTCTCTTAGATCAGGCCTAGTCAAAGATTGAGTATAACCGAACCGTAAGTTCATATCTTTATGCATTTCCCAAACCATGTTCACTGAAGGTAATCTGTCTTGATTTCTTAATACACCAATACCATTATTATCAACATCGCAAACATTTGATCTTACTAAAGCAACTCTTACATCTTCATTATCAATAGTACATCCATAATCAACGTTTCTTAAGGAACTAGTATCCCTGGTTCTAAATGTTTTCACTTTTTGGAATGAATCTTCAAATCTTACACCACCAATAAATCTCAATTTTGGAATGAGAGGCATATCCACTTGAGCAAATTGAGCATGTAATTTTTGCTCAGCGTCGTAAGCGTTTGGTTCAATTTGACGTTCAGAAAAAGTTTTATTTGCTGTTCCCGTTGATCGCTGAATGTATTCTGTAGGATTATAAACAACTTCACCTGGAACAGGAAAATAATCTACAGGAAACTGAGTTCCTACGTTTGATTTACTTCCAAATTCTCGGAATGTAAAACTTTTAAATCGATCGAGAGCCATTCCACCAATTTTGAATTCAGATTTTAATCCATTCCATTGTTCAAAAGGAATGGAATATTTCATGTTAGCTTGCCGAACCGTATCTTCCGTAGATGAAAAAAATCTAGTTCCATCAGGGTTGTTCCCCAATCTAAAATATCCATCAGAGAGTGTTGCTGGATTTGACCTTCTCCATACTTGTTGAATTAAATTTGGCTCGTCACGATTTGCTAATGAATATGCAACATTCCACTCTAATTTATGAGGGCGATTCATACTACCGAATTGTAATGCATGATCTCCACCTAACACAGTGTTCAATAATCCACGTGAAGTGACGATTCCTGTTTGAGAAATAAAATCAAAATTATCAATGAAATTCTGGCCAAAAGCATCTCTCACTGTCGTATCTGATGCAACTGTGTAGAGATTTTTTAAGTATATCTGCTGACCTTTTGTAAGTTCGTAAGACAAATTTAAGTTAGCTGCAAAATTTGTTTCTTTGTTATAAACTTTAGTATCTTGTTTTTGAATTGGGATCAAATAGGTAGTGTCGGGTGTTTGGATCCCACCAGCATAATTTGGAATGTATCTTGCGGACTTTTCATCACGAATTCGATATTCCTCACTCTTTACTACGCCCAAAAGAACGCCCAAACGTTGGCCTGATTCTGTTAATTTAAATGTATTTCCTACTGAAAAGTTGATATTCTTATCATATCCACCTTTCCCAGAATCTGGTGTCCATTGTTGATTGAATGCCAAAGAACTTAAATTTACGAAATTTGGGGGAAGACCACCAAAACGGTTACCTGGTTCCAATGGTAAGAAACCTGGTAATGAATTTACTACGCCTGGCAATTGGTAAGATGAATTTGGTCTGCCAAAGAAATCTACAGCATCAAAGGTCTTAAATTCGTACCCCGTAGAATTCATGTTTCGACCAATACCCAAACCCAAATTCATTTGGAATTGATCAGGATACTCTTGTGTTTCTATTTTTACTAACCCGCCCGAAAATTCAGCCGGATCTTCTGGAACGAAAGTCTTGATGACACGAATATTTTTTAAAATCGATGCAGGAAAAATATCGAGGGGAACAACACGTTTGTCTGGTTCCGTTGTAGGAATCAATACTTCATTTAAAACTGTATTTGAATATCTCTCTCCAAGCCCTCGAACAAATACATATTTTCCACCAATCAGTGTAATCCCCGTCACACGTCTAACTACATCGCCAGCATTTGAGTCTGGACTCTTTTTAATCGCTTCTTGCGAAATACCATCCGAAACTGCAGCTGACTTACGTTGCAAAGCCAATAGCGCCGACTCAGTGTTATTTGAGGCTCTGTCTTTTACTTCAACAGTTTCTAATGTTTGAGCACCAAATGTTACATTGATCGATTGGTTTTTACCTGTCGTGATAACTACAGTCCTTTTTTGAGGACCGTAACCATACATTTGGAATTCGACATCATATGAACCAGGCGGGAGAGATAGGCTATATTTCCCATCGAAGTCTGTTTTCGCAAATTTCTTTTCTGACCGAACTACAATTGTAGCTCCAAAGACTGCTTCCCCATTTTCTGAATCGATAATGACACCGCTGATTGATCCATTTGCCTGCGCAAAAAGGGAGAATGGAGTTATAATTGCTACCAACAGGAGGATTTTTAGATTTTTCATACGTTTAGATCTCTATGGGTAGGTTTTTGAATCTTCCCTTGAGGTAAACGATAAGTGATTAAGTAACGTTACAGTGAGTTTAATTTTATGTTACAAGATTGTAACAATTCAAGGAGCCAAAATTGCCACTTTGTAACGATCCCCTAATTGAATTACACTTCTGATTTCGCTAATTTCGATCTTCCCTTTTGGTGTAGAAATGATTACGGAACCAATTTTATGAAATTTAGTTTTTCCATAATCTTGTACTGATTTCACTCGTATCTTGGTAGATTTTAAATCTGATACTGTATAAGGTTTTTCTTTTAATTTTCCTAAAGCTAATACCTCAAATGATCGTATCATTTTGTTATAATCTTCAAGAGGAGTTACGTCTAGTGATGTTCCATGACCGAAAATATTTGGATACAGAATAAAATCTTTTTCCTTCTGGTCTACTAATGTTTTTAATTCAATAGTTTCAATTTGATTTGTATTCCGAACTTCTATCAAAAACTTTTTAACAGCTTCATCTAGTGATGCAAAACCATTAAGAAGAAGGTTTGACGATGACCTGTCCAACAATATTTTTTTGGATTCTTGCAGTTTTAATGTTTGCGCTTCATTGGTCGAAGTCAGTTCTTCTTTGTCTTTTTTACATTGAGATAGTGTTAGAATGATGAGTAAGATTATAATTATATTTTGTTTCATATCGTAAAAATAAAAAAGGCTCCGGATAACCGAAGCCTTTTTTTGTTTCAAGTTTTAGATGATTATCGACTTCTAAAAACTGCCCAACCATCCCACCATTTACCTTCAGCAACAGAACCTCCACCGAGGGATCCATCACCAAAAGTTGTTGTAAAATCTGGTTTGGTATCACCAATACCGCAAGTTTCAATGTTTCCTAAAGTTGCAATAGGAAGTGAAGTGATTTCGGTATTGTTAGTAATATTCGTACAAGATCCATTGATGGAAGCTCCTTTTCCACTTTGACCTTTCACATTGGTCCAAGAAGTTGGGTTAGTATCAGCATCACATTGAAAGTTATTTGTTACGTATCCATAAACCAAGCCTTTAGAGAAGTTACCAGCATGTCTTTCTCTGATTCGCATACCAACACCACCTGCGTATGATTGCCCAATGGTTGTAAAATTCGTAATGGTAGGATTCGACGGGTTTGCGATAACTGCGCCACCTTCAGTTCCATCCATTTCAAAACCGTGCGGGTCGGTCGATTTTGTTCCACCACAAGATTCAGGGTATTTTACACTGATGATATGATTTAGAGTTCCTTGGAATCCTTCATCCACATCAAAGTCATCATCCATACCACCAGAAACTAAAAGGTGTGAACCATTTACGTTTCCACCCCACCATTCAAAACCATCATCCAATGGCCTGTGAATTTGAACATAGTCAAAGTAACTATCTTGAGTAACCGTGTAGCTTGAAACACCATTCAATTCGTTTCCTGGTGCCACCTCGTTTCCAACGAACTCAACTACAACATACTTTAACTTTGCAATACCATTCTGAGTTCCTGGATAGCCTCTTGGAGTTGTTCCTTCTGTATTGTTTGGCGCTGTGTGCGCATTTACTGCACTATTTCCAATCACAACAATTCCACCCCAATCGCCAGGTGCTCTTGATCCAACCGATGCTGCAGAAGTAAAACAAATAGGATTACTTGCAGTTCCTTCAGCCGTTAGCGTTCCACCTTCATAAACAAAAAGCGAAGAACCCCGCTCCCCATAAATAACCGACTTTGGCAATACAGTGATAGATCCGCCATTGGTGACATTCACCGTTCCTCTTAGCAATGCCGATCCACTCACTGTAACCGCACTTGAGATTGTTCCTTCCAAAACTTGTGTAGGAGTGGGTACTCCAACACCGTCACATAGGTCAGAACCAGCCACACCTTGGTTAGCAAACAATAACGCCGCAAGTAGGAGAGTGTTATCTTCCTTATCTTCTTGACAATTCACTGCTGAAATTCCCATCGCTGCGATGAGAGCAAAAAGCAGTCCTTTCTTCATATATTTTTCCATTTGAATCCTCTTTCGATAGAATCGAAGTGTTTACCAGCGGGTCTTCCCGGAAGGGATTTTGTGAAAATTCTCCCTCTGGTTCTAGGATAATTTACGAGAGTTCTGTTACAGACTGATGACAGTCAGGTAAAGGTTTGGTGAAAGCTCTGTGAACAATGGTGACGTCCACAATGTTTCTTCATTGGTGTGGCCTTGTAGTCTTGTGACAACTCCCGTATCAAAAAAAACATCTTCTTCATTTTCACACCTGCTCTGAATTGTAGGAACCGTTACACCAACCTTATTTGCAATTTCTGTAAAATTTATAAATTGGCTAGTTCGCCCGCTTAAAATTTTTAAAAATCTAAAAACTGCCTTCGTTTTTTCGAATTGTTCAAATTACCAATATCTTTTTCTATAAATGTCGTTATATATCGATATTTCTGTGACCGACAAACCAGATAAACTGTAAATTTGAATTCGACCAGCTAATGATTCTTTGACGTTCTGGTCTAAATTTGTTTTGTATGAACTAGTTAAATAAAATGATGTCGTAGGATCGGATTTTTCCGTGATACGATTTTCTATTCGACTTCTGTCAATTCTAAGTTTAATTTCGGGAAAAAGATTGGGAGAATAAAAACATTTGTTGATGAGTATTGGTATTGAAAACCCATCCAAAAATAGGGCAGGGTCTTTTTCTGCAAGACTTCGGAGTTGCAAATCATTGGACGATACTTACCGAACTTTGGAATTTTGAATCCTAACTGGCAAGTCGTTTCAAAATTTTGACCAAATTACTTTTGATGCGGCGGATTTGATCATCTGTCAATGTTAGTTCACCGCGTTCCGCCTTTTGGATGACGAGTTCTGCTTTTTCGATGAAAATGAGTGCTTCATCATCTACTTTTTCTTTGCGTTTTTGTTTTTCTCGGTAGGCATCGAGAGCTTTTTGTACATCCAGTAATTCTTTCGAAATTCCACCAATGACAATGTTTAGTTCAACGATGTTTTCATCCATGGTTTAATGGCCTATCCAATATCTAACTTACAGTCGTTATATTGAAACAATCTATCGATGACATGACATTATTTGTACAATACATCAATGTATTTCTTTTTTGCATCCAAATGTTCTTTGAATGTTGCTGAAAAATAATGAGACCCATCTGGTTTTAAGAGAAAAAATAATTTATCGGATTTTTCTGGTTTGAATGCTGCTATGAGAGCCGGCAAACCTGGATTCGAAATAGGTCCTGGAGGCCAACCACCATTGATGTATGTGTTATACGGCGATTGGATTTTCAAATCTGACTCAAATAATCTTTTTTTTGGTTTATCAAAAAGATACTGAATGGTAGCACAAGATTCTAAGTTTATATTTTTTTCAATGCGTGTCAAAAAAACGCCAGCCATCATAGGACGTTCCTCTTTTTTCACAGCTTCTCTTTCGACAATCGATGCAAGCACTACACGAAAGTGTAATTCAGCAGGACTTATACCCTTAGACTCAGGTATGGATTCCAATTTTTTATAAAAACGTTTGATCATCATCTCTGCAATTCGTTCCAAAGGATAATTCAAAGGAACCGAATAGGTTTCTGGAAATAAATAACCTTCCAGTGTTTTTGCTGGGATATTAAATTTAGAAAGAAGTGCTTGGTTCGTTGTAATTTGCAGAAATTCTTCCTGCGATTTGGCCAATTTTTTATTGGTCAATAGATCTCCAATCTGACGATTGTTATATCCTTCGGGCACAGTAAAGGTTACGAGTTTTACTTTGCCAGAAATAATTACATCTAAAATTTTGCGTGCACTCATTCCATCATTAATGTCGTATACGCCTTGTTTAATTTTATTTCCAGAACGAGTGAACTTAATTAAATAATTAAAATAAACAGAAGATTTGATCATACCAGAGGTCGCTAGTTCTTTGACCACACTAGAAGAAGGTTCACCTGGATCTACAATGAGTTCGTATTTATTTTGCCCGTCGCCAACAGCTCCACCTTTGATTTCATCGATGACAAAAAAACCAATAAGGGACAAAACTAGTAGCAGCCCAAAACCAAGAACGGTTAACGATAGATATTTTTTCACTCGAGAGTTCATTTCTGCCCCAATCTTTGTTTGGTATGTACAAAGACCAAATCTTTTTTAAGGGAATACAACAGGTTCCCTTTCTAATTTTAGACCAAATTTTAGCAAAACTTGTTCCCGAATGGTCTCTGCCATTTGCAAAATTGTTTCCGTTGTGCCATTTTCATTGATGAGCGCCAAACAATGTTTTTCGGAAATTGCCACCCCACCTGGAAACTTCATGCCTTTTTTGAAACCTGATTGTTCAATGAGCCAAGCAGCGGATAACTTTGTTTGGTTGTTTTCGTTCAAAAAAAGTTGGGGTGGTGCAAGTTGTAACGATTCCACCCGTTCTAAAAAAGAGTCTATTTCCTTTTTTGAGAGGATGGGGTTTGTAAAAAAAGATCCTACTGATTTTGCATTGGGATCTTTTGGATGATACAGCATTGATTTTGCAGACCGTAGTTTTAATATCATTGCACGGTAAGCAGCTAATACTTCGATCCTTTTCTCTAAGTCCGAAGAGTCTACATCCATCTGATTCCAATCATGGTTAGCCAAAATATCCAACCAATGTTTTTGTACTTCGGGGTAACGCAAACACACTGACTTATTTTTAAACACCTTAAATATAACATATATTATAATGTTGTTTTTTAAATTTCCAGATTTAAATTCACTGTTCCTATAGGTAAAATTTGCATTTTGATTGGATACTATGACCTGTTGTCCACTAACATCTATTGTTTCAATTTCCAAAATGGAATCTTTTACTTCTTGTCCATAGGCTCCGATATTTTGGATGGGTGATGCACCCACAAAACCAGGAATGCCCGATAAAGATTCAATGCCAACAAATCCTTGTTTAGTGGTATGTTCTACAAACGAATCCCAAACTACACCCGCACCCACTTTGTAAATTGTGAATTCATTTGTTTCTTCCATACAACGAATACCTGGAATTTGTATATGAAAGACCACACCAGAAAAACCTTGGTCGCGAAAAATTGTATTGGAGCCACCACCCAAAACGAAATAATCCAAACTATTTTCTTTGGCGTAGGAAAGTGCGGCACAAAGATCCTGGGTAGTTTTGATTTGAATGTAATGATTGGTATTTCCTCCGAGTCCAATTGTGGTCAAGGGAGCCAGAGGGATTTGATTTTGAACCAACATGATTCCAATAAAAACTATTCGTTAAAATCGTAAGTAAAAAAATGTGTTGGATGAGCCAAACAAATCCAAAAGTTTATGAATATTCCGGTTGTAGCACCTGCAGAAATGCACTTAAATTTTTAGACAAAAAAAAAGCACCCTACACAAAAATTCCTATCAGAGAAATACCGCCAACCATCACAGAATTAAGAAAAGCAAAACAATACTTAGGTGATATTAAAAAATTATTCAATACCTCAGGTAAAGATTACCGCGAAGGTAATTGGAAGGAAAAAATAATAAGTTTATCGGAAGATCAAATTATGAGTGAACTATCAAAAAATGGAAACCTAGTCAAACGACCTTTTGTAGTTGGAAAGGATTGGGTGCTTGTTGGATTCAAAGAAGACGAATGGAAAAAAGTATTTTCAGGAATTTAAAACCATAGGTCTTGGGGCAAGTTCTTGGTTTTATTTGTCAAAAATATCTTCACGGATGACATCCACCTCGACCTTCAATTTATGTTTTCCTCCCCCAAATAAAATGCCCTTCAGGGGAGAAACATCGGCATAATCTCTACCCAGGGCTGTGATGATGTACTCTTCTGTTATCAGTTTTCCATTTGTTGGGTCAAAGTCCATCCAACCCAAATTGGGGCAGTACACGGAAACCCAGGCATGTGTTGCATCGCTCCCTTGTAAT
>JARJFC010000479.1 GCA_029310945.1 Leptospira sp. 96542 | reverse complement strand
CCTCAAACCAAAATGATTTAATGGTAGGAGACGGTTGGAATCAAGAAGATCTAAGCATATTCTCCTTAGACCAAATCATTGCGGGCTCCGAACCAGATCTATACGGAGGCGGAGGGAGAGCCATCGAAAAAGCCATCCAGTCCGCCTTCAAGGAGGTCTCCGACGCGCTGGCGCAACGCGCCACGGTGGATGAGCTCACTTCGGCACAGGAAGCGCTCGCGGCGTCCACGCTGGATGCGTTCCGTCTGGCGAAGGCACGGTATGAGAAGGGAATCGACGATTACCTGAGCACGCTCGATGCGCAACGCTCCAGCTACACCGCGCAACAGGCGCTGATCTCGGCGCGCTTGTCACAGCAGGTCAATCGCGTCACCGTCTACAAAGTGCTGGGCGGCGGGGCAGGTGCGGAGGACGCCGCCTCGCCTGCAGCGCCCGCGACGCCAAAGGGATAATCAAGGGGCGAACCATGAACTCGACCCCAGCCCCCTCCCCCAAAGACCGCGCGCACGACCGCCGCGAGCAGATCCTTGAAGCCGCAGCGGAGTGCGTCCGACACAGCGGCTTCCATGGCGCCAGCATGGCGACCATCGCCAAGACGGCGGATTTGGATTGAACATGTCCACCGCACCAACCGCAAAGGCCACAAAGCAGGCGCACTCGATGAAGGTATGGCCAAAGCAAAGGGTGATTTCATTGCCATTTTTGATGCTGATTTCACACCTGATCCTG
>JARJFC010000478.1 GCA_029310945.1 Leptospira sp. 96542 | reverse complement strand
CCGGGCGGGTAGCGCTGCAGAAAGCCGGGAAACTGCCGCTCGTCCAGGCCGACTTCGGCCAGGACCTGGTTCACCCGGGCCCGGCGCCCCGCCGCGTCCAGCTCGGGCTGGTGCACGCCCAGGCCCTCGCCCACGATTTCTTCCACCGTGCGGCGCGGCGACAGGGAGGAAAACGGGTCCTGAAAGACCACTTGAACTTGACTCCTCAAGTCCTTGTTTTCCTTCTGTTTTTGGGTCCACGCTCGCCCCAAGACGCGCAGCTCGCCGCTCACATCGCCGAGGGGCAACAGCCCCAGGGTGGCCAAGGCCAGGGTGGATTTACCCGAGCCCGACTCTCCGATCACGCCCAGGGTGCGGCCTGGACGCAGCGTGAAATCGACCCCCTGAACGGCGATGAATTCGCCGCTCTGGAACCAGCCGCGCAGACCGGGCCGGGGGATGGCATAACGCACCCGCACGCCGCGGGCTTCGAGCAGGGGATGTGTTTCCGCGTCGGTTCCGGGCATGTTCTCCAGCACATCGCGCACCGGCCTGCTGGCGATCAAGCTGCGGGTGTAGGCGTGTTGCGGTTGGCTGAACACCTTATCCACCGCGCCCTGCTCCACGATCGGGGGTGAGTTCCCGCTCAAGGCGGGCGATCTCGTCACGCAGGACCAGGCGGCGCTTCTTGAGGCGGCGCAGGGACAGCTCGTCATTCGCCTGCGCCACGCCCGCCTGCTCACCCATGCGATC
>JARJFC010000477.1 GCA_029310945.1 Leptospira sp. 96542 | reverse complement strand
GCGCCATGAAGGGCCTGAGCTTTGAAAGCCCGCGAGGCCCCGTACAGATTGACGCGGCAAGCCGCGACGTGGTGCACGACATCTACATCCGCCGCGTCGAACGTCGCAAGAACATGGGCGACCAACGCCGGGGTCTACCGCAGCGACGCCGACCCGGGTGCCCTGCGGCGGGAGATGCGCCAGATGATGGAGCAGCCGGACTTCCGTTATCACGTGCAACTGAGCACCGGGCGCTGGGTCAAGTACATCGGGCACGCCACGCCCGACGGCCTGCACGTGCTGTTTCGCATTGACATCACGGACATCGAGGAGGCCCGGCAGGCCGCCGAGGCCGCGGCGCGCGGCAAGAGTCGTTTCCTGGCCAACATGAGCCACGAGATCCGCACGCCCATGAACGCCGTCATCGGCCTGCTGCAGCTGCTGGGCCAGACCGCACTGGACGCCGAGCAGGAGGACCTGCTCGACAAGATCGGCGGCGCGGCGCGCATGCTGCTGGGCATCCTGAACGACATCCTGGATTACTCGAAGATCGAGGCTGGCAAGATGCTGCTGGATGTCGAGCCCTTCGCGCTCGACACGCTCTACGCCGAGCTCTCGCCCATCCTGTCCGGCGCGCTGGGCGACAAGGCGCTCGAGCTGATCTACGACATCGATCCGGACATCCCACCCGTGCTGCGTGGTGATCTGCTGCGTCTCAAGCAGGTGCTCATGAACCTGGGTGGCAACGCGATCAAG
>JARJFC010000476.1 GCA_029310945.1 Leptospira sp. 96542 | reverse complement strand
CCTAGCCTTGAGTCTGAACCTGGGCTGATCAGCCCATGAAGCTTTGGCTCGTGCGCCATGCGCAGCCCTTGATCACGAAGGGTGACTGCTACGGCGTCAGTGACATTCCGGCCGACGCGGCGCATACCGCCGCCTGTGCCGCGCAACTGGCCGCCGCGCTGCCGCCGGGCCTCACGGTCCACAGCTCGCCCTTGCAGCGCTGCGCGCAACTGGCGCAGGCGCTGTGCACGCTGCGGCCCGATCTGCGCCTGCGGCAGGACGCGCGTTTGCGGGAGATGGATTTCGGACGCTGGGAAGGCGTGCGCTGGGACGATATTCCGCGCACGGCCTACGACGCCTGGACGGCCAACTTCGCCACCGAGCGTTTTGGCGGCCAGGAGAGCGTCAATGAACTGTTGTTGCGCGTGGCCGCCGCGCGCGCGGACGTTCAGGCGGCGGGGCAGGACGCGGTCTGGGTCACGCACGCAGGCGTGCTGCGTGCCATGACGGTGCTGAACCAGGGACTGACGCGCTTCGAGCGCGCCGACCAGTGGCCGAAGTCCGTGGCGGCTTGGGGGGAGTGGCAGGCCCTCACGCTGTAGCGGAGGCGTGCCAGGCCGGCGCCGGCCTGGGCCTGCTCACTCCTTCCCGATCTATCAGCCCCAGACGGTGGTTCTATGGAAAAACGTACAGGGTTCGGTTCTAAGGAAAAGTAAAAAAGCATCATTTTGAAATGATTTTACTAAATTTATGACCA
>JARJFC010000475.1 GCA_029310945.1 Leptospira sp. 96542 | reverse complement strand
TGTTCGCCGCCGTCTCGGGCTCCAGCGCGGCCACTTGCGCCACCGTGGGCAAGATGACGCTGCCCGAATTGAAGCAGCGTGGTTACCCCGACGACATCGTGATCGGCACGCTGGCTGGCGCAGGCACACTGGGCGGTGGGGCGTTCGTTCTTGCGGACCCTGCTTCACGGCTTGGTGTTGGCGTCGGTGTGGCTGGTCTGCGGCGCTTGGGGCCTGTTCGCGCGCTCCGATGACCTGGGGCGTTGGACCGTGGGTCTGGCTTGTCTGCTGGCGACGGCAGGACTGCTCTGGGCTGGGTTGCGCCCGGCGCGAGGCCGGGTGCGTTGGGACGGGCAGCATTGGTTCTGGTCCGACGCAAGGCCTGCGGCCGCCGAAGACCTGAGAGGGCGGGTCAGCGTTCGACTAGACTGGCAGCGCGGTATGTTGCTGGAATTCCGGCCCGTGGCCGGCGTCGAGCCAAATCCTTCCGATGAACCCTCAGCCCATCGCCAGTCGGCATGGCCTGGCTCCGCGCGCTGGTTCTGGGTCGAACAAGACCAAGCGCCGATGTACTGGAACGCCTTGCGCCGCGCGGCTTGGGCGGATGCGACGGATCCGTCCGGGTTGTCACTTGAACAAGTCTTTGTAGTCGACGATGTAGCCGAAGTCCTTGTCCTCACTATCCAACCGGTTGGTGCGGCAGATGGCCTGGAACAGGCCGTGGTCCTGCATCGACTTGTCGATGTAGAGGTAGGTG
>JARJFC010000474.1 GCA_029310945.1 Leptospira sp. 96542 | reverse complement strand
GCCGGAACTGCTGCAGCGCATGGCCGAAGATGCCGCCGAGGACATGGACCCGGCGGTGGCCGATGCGCTGTACCGCGACCCGACGCAGCCTGCGGTGGGCGTGCCGGCCAGCCTGCCCCAGCCCTTGTTGCGTCACGCCAGGCAAGCGGTTCAGCAGGCCCTGCGTGATCCGCGTGCCTTGGCGCGTGCCTTGGGCGAGGTGCTGAGCGAACCCAAGCCACAGGTCTGGTTCGAACCATCTCCAGAACATGCGGGTGGGGGTATGTCTGTCGCCGCGTCGGGCATCCGGCTCGACCGCCGCACGCGCATGCTGTACGACGATGCGCATCTCTACATCAATGGCGAGAGCTACCTTGTCTCCGATGATGATGGAGGACATGACGCGGTGCTCCTGCGGCGCTTGGCGGATGAGCGGCGTCTGAGCACCTCGGACGTCCGAAAAATCAGCCGCGCCGCCCGGGAACTCCTTGCCGAATGGCGCGAAGCCGGCTGGGTGCACGGCATCTCCGCCTGAACTGGGGCGGCGGCACCCGGGGTGTGGGTGAGCGGAATTGCGTCATAGTGGTGCAATTCCATGCAAAATGATGTGGATTTTATTGAACTGCAGGCATTTTTGATCAAGCTGCATTTGCCAGTTTTGACCTTGTTTCAAGGGTAATCACGAATTTATTTTGCATGACGGCAAAAAAATCCTGCAACCTTGCCTAAAATTCTGCCCCAATCCGGGTCGTGTGAG
>JARJFC010000473.1 GCA_029310945.1 Leptospira sp. 96542 | reverse complement strand
GATCAAAATGAAACAAATCCATTCTGGAAAAATGACAATTGATCCAGTGTATGTCGAAAACTTTGACGACCTTTTTGACTACTTTGAAAAAGAATACCAAACTTCAGATTATTTGGTGGGTTGGATCCCAAGGATGAGCGGCCGACGATGAGCGCGTGCGCCACGGGAGCGTGCACCGCCTTGGCCCTCGTCAAGAGCCCGAGGCCCGAAGGCGCACATGACCGAACCCCGGTCCGCTCGGGGCGGCCGGGGTGGGATTGCTTCGGTGAAACGTGAAACGCGTCAGCGCTTGGCCAGGGAGCGCTGGGGATTTTTTGATGCAGCGAGGTGCTGGCAATTTCAGCTGTGCGACAGCTGGCGCACTTGATTCAAGAACTGATCGAATTCGGTGGATTTGTCAAAGAACCAATCGGCACCCGCCTGCAGGCAGCGCTGCCGGTTGTGCATGTCCGCATCGTTGGTCAGAACGGCGACCTTGAGGCCCATGAGCTCGTGCTTGAAGCGTGGTATCAGGTGTACCGGGTCTCCGTCGGACAGCTGGAGATCCAGCACCAGCAGCGACGGTTGCGTGCGCGTGAGCAACTTTCGGGCTTGGGCGCCCGTCAAGGCCACCCACACTTGTTCGAGACCAGGAATGGCACCGACCAGCCAACTCAGGCGCAAGCGCAGGTGTTCGCAATCATTGACGACCAGGATTTTCATGACCGCCATGGTGCCGAGACGGACGTTGACGCACCATCG
>JARJFC010000472.1 GCA_029310945.1 Leptospira sp. 96542 | reverse complement strand
GCCCAGGCTGCGTAATTCGGCGAGGGAAGTGATGCCCGCCGCGACCAGCGCTTGCGCCGACTTGGGTCCGAGGTTGAGTTGCGCTGCGAGTTCCGATGCCAATGAGTCGGTTTCAGAACCACTGGTCGAGGGGGGGATCTTCCGAGCGGGCGTCGAGCATGTTTTTCCAGCTAGCTTGGATGACGATGGGGTGGAGCGTATTGCTGACATGCGGGGGCGGAGCCTTTTGAGGTTTGCGTGAACCGCTAGCTTACTCAGGAGTGGATCGGGGTGGGCGCCGCCGCGCTGGGCCCAGATCAGGAAAACCATCGAAGAGGGGCGCGATGCCCGCGCGAATAGCCCCCTCGCTAAACTCGTGGGTATGAACCTGAAAATCACCGTCTATTCCAAATCCGCCTGTCAGCAATGCGACACAGCCAAGATGCTGCTCAAGAGCCGCGCGCTGCCGTTCGAGGAAATCCGCATTGATGACGAGGCCGAGCGCCTCGCGTTCTACGAGAAGTGCGGCCCGTCCGTGCGCCAGATGCCGCAAATCTTCATCAACGACCAGCGTGTGGGTGGGGTGGCGGGTCTGCAGGCGGCGTTGGCGCAGTTGCAAGGTTGAGCGCCCATACGCTCTTTGCCTGAGTGGCGTTGCCGGGCCGGGGCCCGCAGCGCGCCCATACGGGGATGGCCTTCGGCTTCGCCCCTGGGCCGCCCCTCACCCCGCCGCCGCCTAACCCGCTCCGCGCC
>JARJFC010000471.1 GCA_029310945.1 Leptospira sp. 96542 | reverse complement strand
GCCAGCATCGTCTCCCTGGCGCCTCGCGACGAATTGCTCAAGCCCTGGTCCTGGCGCCTGGACGCCGGCGCCAGACGCATCGACACCGTTGATGGACGGCAACCCCTGGTCGCGCACCTGGATCTCGGCGCGGGCCTGGCGGCCCGGTCCGACGGTGGCACGCAAGGCTATCTGATGGGGGAGGGCTCGCTGCTGGCCGCCGGGGCGCTGACCGAGAACCACGCCCTGGGCGCGGGCGCCAGCGCGGGTGTGCTGGTGGACCTGAGCCCCCGCTGGCGTGTCCACCTCCGAGGCCGCGGCCTCAGCTACTTCAGCGGCGAGCGGCACGACCGTCTTGAGTTCATGCTGGACCAGCGCTACACCCTGAGCCGTGACCTCGGCCTGCGCCTGGAGACATCCTGGCGTGACGATCGCTACGAGGCGGGCGCGAGGGCGGACGGCGAGCGACGGCGCGAGGTGGGCTCGGCGGCCGTGTACCTCGACCTGCACTTCTGAACCTGCCCCGCATGCGACGCCGTCTGCTGCTCTGGCCCCTGGTGCTGCTGTTGTCCGGTTGCACCGGCGTCTTCTTCCAACCCATGCGCCCCTGGGTGCGCACGCCGGCGACGGTGGGGCTGGACTACGAAAACCTGAACCTGGCGAGCACCGACGGCACCACCGTGAACGCGTGGTTCCTGCCCGCGCATGGGCCGGGGCATGCGCCGCCGGGTCGATCCGCGCGGGGCACGGTGCTGTTCCTGCACGGC
>JARJFC010000470.1 GCA_029310945.1 Leptospira sp. 96542 | reverse complement strand
CCTCAACCAGTACTTCTCGGAAATGGGCGAGGCCATCGAGTCCGCGGGCGGTTACCTGGACAAGTTCATCGGCGACGGCATCATGGCGCTGTTCGGCCTGCACGGTTGCAATCAACAAGGCGTGGAGGCAGGCGCGCGCCAGGCCGTGGCGGCCGCCCGCGCCATGGGCGAACGACTGGAGGCGCTGAATGCGCGGCTGGCGCAGGATCTGGCCACGCCGCTGCGCCTGGGCCTGGGCATCCACGTGGGCCATGTGATCGTGGGAGAGATGGGTTATGGACGCGCAACCTCGCTGACCGCGATCGGGGATTCGGTGAACGTCGCCAGCCGACTGGAGTCCGCCACCAAGGAGGTCGGTTGCGAGCTGCTGATTTCCATCGAGGTCGCGCGGCGTGGCCGGCTGGACCTCTCGGCCTTCGAGACACAGCAGATCGGCATCCGTGGACGCGAAGGTGGGCTGGGCGTGCATGTCGTGCACCAGGCCAAGGAGTTGCCGGCTTTCCTGGCGGCCTGAGGCCACCGCACCGCCATGCCCATCGTCGGCTGGCGGGTCCGACGAAACCACCTCAGTTGTCGATCACACGGCGCGTGAACGATTCCAGGTAGTCCATCAGTGCGTCCGCGCCGTGCGCCGCGGCGTCTGTATTCCCGGTGGCGATGCCTTGCGCCAGCAGCGCATGGCAACGAGCCCCTTGCGCGATCTCGCCTGCGTGCTGGTAGGCGTACCAGAAGCGCCGGCACTGCGTG
>JARJFC010000046.1 GCA_029310945.1 Leptospira sp. 96542 | reverse complement strand
ATTTTCCAATCAACAATAAACCAGGAAGCAAAACTAGGTAGTGTATGGAATATTCCATCCAACTTGGAAGAATTTTGTTTGAATGGGGATGCGAGAAACGAAAATATACAATTCCTAGTTGAACAACTTGAATTTACAATCCATTCGGATGATTTCTTCTACTATTCAATCGTATTACAAAGTCTCTTGTATAAAGATAACAAATTGCTCTCCGAGAAACAAGAATCCAAAATAAAATCTATTTTATGGAATTTATTGGATTCGAAAATCAATAAAAAAAACCAGGAGAAAGTGGAATATATACTAAGTGTGGTTTCAAAATTCAATTTTTGGAAATTTTCCAATGAAGAAGAATACCAAAAACTAAAAAAGGAACTTTTTCAATTTAGAAAGAGCGATACGATCTTCGATAATTTATGCAAAATAATCCTACATTCAAATTTTGAATTAAACATAGAACAATACCTTGAACTATTGGATTACATCTTGGGAAAAAAACTGAGTGAAAGCCATAAAGTTGCAAGATTCTCGCCAACTCAAATAGATGATGAATATAGTCTAGATTATGTACAAGTTGCCTCTTGGGAAAATTATCTTATACTTTCTGAAGGGGTAACAGAGAAGATTCAAGATAGTCTGTGGATTATATTGCGACATTTGAGAAATACCTATACTGAATATTTTATTAAGTATATTATTTCAGATGAATTGGAAGATTATCTAGAACATATTTTAAAACGATTGGAAATTGAATTAGATACTTCACAAATCAAAGAAGAAAACAGAACGTTTTTAATGGAATGGATATTTGAGAGTGCCGATGAAGCAAGAATAAATCCGGTTCTCAACATTATAAAAAAATTTAAAAAGTCTACCAATGTCCTCCGATTTCTACACGATATTATAATCAAAGCCCCGAACCCGACTCGAAATGTGTGGTTATTTTCAGAATTAATTCAAACTTTGATTCGATCCGAAAATGATTTTAATTTATTCCAAGAATTATTTTTGGATATGAATGATGAAAGGCTCTTTCCACTCTATAAATCAGTAATTTTTGGATTAAATAATAATCATGAAATCTATTCTTATATAAAAATAAAAGCCCCACCAGAAATCATAAGTGAAACCAGTCTCCATCTAACAAAAATTTCAGAATCAAAAAATGCTTATCAATCCAGACAAGAAAAAGAGAAATCCGATTATAAAATTGCATTCAATTTGAACGAGATCAAAAGAGAAATTTCATTGATCTTTGAAATTATAAAGTCAGAAAAAATTCAAAGAGGCAAGTTATGGGATTTTCGGAAAGAGATCGATTTTGAAAATATAAATCAATTTGTTTTATTTTTAGTTCGATATTCGACGACCGATGATAATGAGACCATTGAACGTTCAAAACTTCTCGCTATCTTAGATTCTATGGATTGGGATTTAAGTTATATGGATTTTTTAATCCAATACTGTTCTGCAAAATCAATCGACATTAACCAATTTTCCCAATCAGAAATAGACCAATTGATAAATTGGATAAAACTTGTTATAAAGCGCTTTCCGTTAGACAGTATCACTGATCCATTAAAAAATGTTCACCGAACATTATCTTATTTGTTAAGAAAATTAAACTCTGAATGGATAACATCAGAATTTCAAAGGGAGTTTGGTAAATACTTTCTGGGACTAGCCTTCTCAAGGTTTCCAAACCAAATGCGCGGTGCAATTATTGTAAATTATGATTCTTTTTCCTTAGATTATCTCGAAAAAGTTCTTCTTGATCGTGTAGAAATTTTGAAGTTTATAAACGAGAACTTTGAAACAGGCACAAACAACTCAAGAGTTATGATAGGAATCACTGGATACATTTCAAAACATGTAAATTCACTATTCCCTGGTTTGCGAAAAGATATTAAAAACAAAATCACACAGTATTTGAAAGAACACATTTCTGAAGAATACTATCCTTCCATTATTGATTGTGCTTACCAACTAGGTTTTTCGCCTTTGGAATTGGATGTAGAATTGATTAGCAATGCATTAGCCGTTAATGAAGATGGAAATGATCTTCTGCATAACTTCGCAGCTTCATTTTACATTTATGGGTCGGAACATTTTTCAAATATTGAAGGCATTTATAACCATCTATCAAAGGCACTATTTGCATCCTTTACTAAAGAAAAAGAGATTTTAAAAAAGAAAATTTTTGCCGAATACTTTTTAAGAATCCATCGTAATGGAGGTGAAGTTTTCCAATGGTATGTAGATTATTTGTTGTCAAATGATTCAAATCCGATTTCTTCTATGTTTGTAAGATATTCAGAAAGCAGTAAAATTTATTCAAATGATATAAACGATCTAGAACTCATAGAGAAATTATTTGTGTATGCAAGAGAAAAAGATTCTCCAAGTGAAAGACGACGAACTATTCTTGATTTTGCAATCGCTTCCTATAAAGAAATGGGCTATTCAATAAATTCGGATAGTGACCTTAACAAAATTCTACAGTCTATGGACAAAATGATCCAAAACGGCCATACTTTTATGAAACAAGTTCGATATGAAATCGAAAGTACATATAGCGAAAGAAATTATAAACCGATGGAGTTAGAGGAAATTGTAGAATTGGTCTGAGTTGATTAAAGTTAACAAAAGTAATGTTTTCGTTAAGTGTAATTTCAATAAATCGAAACGGTAAACAATCCCAAGTATCGGTTGGAGGTGTGAAAGAGATGGAACCACCTAGAATTCAAGATTTTAAAGATAGGATAAGTAGGCAAATTCCAATTTTTCCAAATAATCGAGAAACAAGGTATCATCTTCAATCTTTATCGTTAGGTGAACTAATGGTCCACGCACTTTCTTGGCTGAGCCGATATGTCATTGCTAGACCAAGAAAGGTTCATGTTCCACATAAAGTATTAGATCATCAAAAATGGAAAGAGAATCAATATAGAACACTTCCTCTTTTAAGGAGATTTCAGAAAGGAGAGACTGTAATTGAATTTCTTTCAAATGAAATTAAAACTCGTGGTTTAAATTTAAACTATAACATCACGAATAAGTGGAAGGATAAAGATTTCTTCTTAAATGCAATGGGATTTCATCATTTTCATTTAGGCAATCTTAGCGAAGGTAATCATTTTGCCGATCGGACAAATGAAATTCTATTTGCTGAAGTACAAAAAAAGGAAGTCTCGGTTATAGGAATTTACGATCATTCTGTCTTTGAAAGCAAATCAGAAAAACTATCGGATGAAAGACGGAGACTATGGACTGATTTTGAATCATATCGTTTTGGAAAACTTCAACCTGGAAAATTCTATCTTCAATCAATGATAGCAACCTCAGGACACCCAACGCATGTCGTAAACCTCGCACAGTCATATACTCATATGATTCGAACTATTGATGAAAGTTTGGATGACCAGGACTATCTACGAGACTTTTTGGGGATTCAAAATGAGAATGTAAATTCTCATTTTCGATTCGATTGGATGCTACATTTTTCAGATCTTTACCTAATTGAAAAAAATCAAAAATTGCATATTTTAATTGAAGAAGGATTCAACTAATTTTCTAAAAGAAAATTCCTTCGATTTACTAATCAAAATCAATATTTTTCTTGTACATAAATCAAATAAATCGTATTATGTCTCTTAGGTTTAAATGGGCGGAAAAGAAATTCCTGATGATTGTTTTCTACACGCTCAGAAGAAAATTGGTGTTGTCAGTGGAAGAAAAACTTGGTCAAATGAAGACGGAAGCCAATTATACCAATGGGATTCTCTTCATGGCGAAGTTGAGGTCTACTCAAAAAGAGGCCGGCATTTAGGCGTCCTGAATGTCCATGGTGTTTTTATCAAAGAAGAAACAAAAGGGAGAAGGATCGATGTTAAGTAATGCATTGTCAAATTCTAAATCATTTATCGACCTTTGTTTGGCTGGGGAAAGATTCATCGATGAGATAGATGATTTCGTGGACGAATGGCATGATTCAGACAGCACACTAAGTCTTTCGGAATTCTTAGGAATGACAAAAGACGAATATGCACTTTGGGTTGAGAAACCAGGAATCCTCTCCTATATAATACACGCAAGAAAACATCGGGTATCTCTTTCAGACGAATTGAAAGATATCGTTTCTAAAAGTAACCTTAGTTTGGCTGCTAGAACATCAGAAGGTTCAAAGGATGCAGAAATTTTGATTCAATGGCTACAATCAACAGGCCGCCTAACTTAAATCCGCCTTCAAAATTAGCCCTAAGACTGATTAATAGAGATAAAATTGAAATACCTGTCGATATAGAAATACTAATAAAGGAATTTGCAGATATTGAAGAGGTCATTTTTCCAACTAACGTAGATGCGGTTCTTCTTGAAAAAAAAGATCCATTTACTCGACCAAAAATTCTAGTCTCAAAATTACTTCCTAAAAATCGCCTTCGGTTTACACTAGCACATGAACTGGGTCATATATTGATTCCATGGCATGTAGGCACAATTTTTTGCCATACTGATGCTAGTTATATTTATGAAAATGATACTTATTGGAAAATTGAAAAAGAAGCGAACGAATTTGCCTCGGAATTATTGATCAATTCAAATTGGATTTTTTCAGTGCTTAGCAAAAATGACTTAGTAACCGCTTTCAATATATTTAGAAAGGCAAATATTTCCGATCAAGCAATCATCATTAAACTTCAAGAATTTCTTCCTTTTGAAAGCGCAATCGCACTGTGTGACGCTTCGGGAAAAATCATATCATTAGCTGAACATCTTAAAATACATAAACAATTTGAAAAATCTACCATCTTTTCTATTCGAGAAACTTTACAAAACCACCAAGAAATATGTTTACAGAGCTCAGGTAATAGGCTTATTTATATCTTTCAAGATGTAGAATTTAATTCGGAAACTTCGAAAAAAAATTTCGAGACACTTACTTCATTCAAAGAAAATGAAAAAGATATCTTTATTGAAATCTTAAAAAGTCAAAACAAAATGGATCTGAGTGCAAAGATAAATGGAATCATTGGAAATGCGAACAATCAATATCCATACGCTACTGATTTCGAATTTTATCTTATTCTTAAAAAAATTCTCTCTCACAGAGATTCTCTTCATGGAATTGTATTGGATTCACGCTTTAAAAAATTTTGTGCACTAAAAGCAAAATCAATACGACCTTAGATCTATCCTTGTAATTATGAGCTCACTATCAAATGTCGCAATGCGATTCCTCTCCATTGAACCTCTATAAGAAGACTTAGGAAAAATCAAATTTAGCGTTGTAATAATCTGAAAAATAGTTAATATTGGTTTTCCAATGATTCGCTATCAAATAGGAAAAATTGCTCAAGTATCCGAAATAAAATCTTTTATTTCGAAAGTTTGCCCTCATTGGAATTTTACCGATGAATCATATGCGTTTATGAACAACCGGTTGCTATTTTTAAAACAAAATCTAACATTCGTTCTTGAATATCCATACGTTGACGCAATTTATAGAGATTCTTATTATGAATATTTCGCATCAAAACATATTCCCTATGATCGAAATAGTATTCGGATTACTATATTTTTCCAAGATGTCAATTTTGAGAATTTAGTTGATGGAAACCCAGAATATTTAGAAAGTTTTAAAAGTTCATTTTTAGGATTTATAATACTTAGACCAACAATTGATCGTCCTATCGCTAGGTCAGTTATTTCTCCTAAGGCACTCAACAATCATAATTTTGAAATCTGTTTAGCTCGTTATACGATTGAATTTTTTGGTCAAAAATTATCTGTGAATGGTTTTCCTCATATTTCACAAGACGGAGAGGCAATTTACCTGTGCCGAATCTTCTCTATGGACTCTCTTAGAATATTATTCTTCAAAATATAAAGATTACAATCCAATCACTCCAAGCAAACTAAGGAAATTGATTCGATCGACAACAGGAAGGAGAATGATCCCATCCAATGGTCTCACCATTGCGGAAATTTCATATGCCATCAGTGAGCTAGGATTTACTTCATTAGTTTATCACAATAAAGACCATTCCGAGAACCAACTCCTAGAAGAAATTTATACTTATGTGGAATCTGGAATTCCGATCATTCTAGGACTTGAGGGTGATAACAATTTCCGCCATGCAATCGTTTGTTTTGGACATTCGAAAGTAGATTTAAGTCAAAACATCTATGTGGTTGCAGGAACATCCGAAAAAATAATAGATTTATCATCAATTGAAAGAAGTTTCATAACGATGGATGATAATTTATTTCCCTATTCAGAAATTAATCCTAATTCGTTAAATCAAATTTATAAAAAGTCTAAAATCGTAAAAATCAATTATGCTGTCGTTCCATTAAATAAAAGAATCTATATGGAATCAACAATCGCAAGGGCGTTAACTAGGAAAATACTACACGAGTTTAAAGAAATTCGTGATTCTAAAGAATCTATTGTTAGCAGATTATTTCTTACAACTTCTAGGTCATTCAAACAATCGTTGTCTGCTCCCAAAAGTCAAATGGCAAGGGAAATAAAAATGATGATTTTGTATAATTCTTTTCCTAAATTTATTTGGGTTTGCGAAATTGGTTCAGTAGAGAATTTTAAAAACGAACAAGGTAAAGGGTTACTCATTCTTGACGCTACTGGTGGAAACTCAAATGCATCTGTTCTATTTTACTATTTTGACAAAAAAACTCGAAACCCTACTAATCTTATTCAAGAATCCGATATTAAATCTGAAGGTTCTTTACTTTTTTCCTTGTACAAAAATAATTTGAAAGGAGAATGGAATGATTGGGAGACATAATCATGGATTATAATGATTTAGTGACAATTTTAGGTTCCGACGCCGTTTCTCAAATTGAAACCCCAGAGGCAGAAAAGAAAGCCTTATCCGATGCACTCGTTCGCATCAATGAGGAAATGCAAGAATTCGCACAAGCAAATCGTGCGGATAAAGCGGATGCGTTATTGCATGCGAGTAAGGCATTTTTAACCAGCTAACAAACATTTATAAATAATTATTCTAATCCAATTTTCCCCCGCACCAGGGATTGGAGTGGAAATCCTTTTCGCGAATGCGAAAAGATTGGAACGGAAAGCCCGGTCGCATACCCTAAAGATGTAAACACAATTAGTGGATTGCGAGGTGCCCATCATTGAGCAAATTTAAGAAATTTGCTTTTCCAATCCATTCAAAAAATAAATTATTACAATCTAAATGAATTCAATCCAACGTCTCCTTGTCATTTTTAGCCTAACAGCTCCCATGCTTTGTGTTGGACTACCGAAAAAAGAAAACCCGAAGTTCCAGGGTTGCGATTTTACGTTCAGTATTGAAAAACCATATTATGAATTGCGCGGATACGATTATTTACGCTCAAAAGATCCCAAAATCAAAGTTTACCCCGCAACTTATACTGACTTATCAGAAGTATCCGAAGATTGGATCCGTGCGAAAAAAGGCGGTAAATTTGGTTTCATCGATATAAACGACAATCTCGTATTTGATTTTGAACTTCGGCTTGTTAGCGATTATCACGATGGGTATGCAGTTTATCGTTCAGGAGATCACCTTAGAGATCCAAAATCGTATATAGATAAAAAGGGAAATTTCTTAGGTGATTTGGTATTTGATGAAGCTTATATCTTTCGCAATGGATTCGCAATAATTAAAGACGATGGGAAGTATGGTGTTATAGACACCAAAGGTAAGTTTGTCATACCAAAAAAATATGATGCGCTCAGTGAACTATATAATGGATGGGCATCTTTTAAAAGGGAGGAACACCAAGGTTTAGTAAATAGCAAAGGTATAGAAAAAAAATTCATCCATGATGACTATGATATTAAACCTTTTATCTATAATAAGGGTCACCTACTTTTTAGTCACTATAAAAAAGTAGGGCTCATGGATTCCGATTTTAAAGTCATAATCCCACCTAAGTATGATTACCTGGGATCAATACAAGAAGGATTCATTCGATTTCAAATCAACAAAAAATGGGGGTTTCTCGATACAACTGGCAAAATTATCATCGAACCGATATATGATTCCGTTGGAGATTTTAAGGAAGGATATGCCACTATTGAAATAAATAAAAAAGATGGTAAAATCGGAAAAAATGGAGAGTATCTAATTGAACCAAATCTGGCTTATATTGGTTTGTTTGATGATGGTATTGCACTGGCAAAGGAAAACGATTCCAATGGTTACGGATATATCACAGTGGATGCGGAATGGTTGGTTCCACCAATTTTTGAGAATCTAACATCAATTAAAGATGGAATCTTCAATTATCAATTGAATGGTAAATGGGGATTCGTAAACTTACGAGAGTGTTTGCACAAATGAAAAAACTATATTCAATTCTGATCTATTTCTGTTTAGCTTTCATCGTAATTGCGAATCCATCAGAAAAACGAGAATTTAAAGCCCCTGGGTTTTCTATGGAGGCACCTGCGGAATGGGACGATATTACTGTAGAAGAATTTAAGGATAATATTAAACGAGTTGATTTGGGTTCTCCCAGCTTTAATAAATTTTTACATGAGAACAATGAAATCCCTTTGTTTTCCATTCGCAAGGGAGATCCTGAATTGGAAGAATATCTAGCAACTATCAATGTGAAAGTCCAAGTAAGCGATTTAAAATTTAATAATATTCCTGCCGACCTAAGAACATATTTGTATAGAATTTCACTTGTTTTAAAAAATTTTGATTACTTAATAGAACCAAAAACTATTAGAATCAACGGCAATTTGGCAGGGTATTCATTATTTTCTTATACGTTAATAGATGAAAATAAGAATGAAAGAAAAGTAGCTTCGGCCTTTTGGATTTTTCCTAGAAAAAATCATATTTATTTAATCGGATCAGGCTTTGTTTACGAAAATTTTGAACCAACCTTGAAGGAAATCAAACAAATCGTGGGAACAATAAAGATTACAGATCGCTAAACCAATTTATGATTTAAAAACTTGAACCAATTAGCAGTCAGTCAGAGTGCGATTTTAAATGTTTGTAGATTGTAGCCAATAATTCAGTAAGTACGATTGGTTTTTTTACACAATCATTCATTCCATTTTCTAAATATTCATTCAATTGAGATTCCATACTATTGGCAGTGATGGCAATGATAGGAATCTGCTGATATATGTCGTTGCGAGTCCGTATTTGTTTTGTTGTTTCAAGGCCATCTAACAAAGGCATTTGAATGTCCATTAGTATCATATCAAATTTTGATTCATTTATAAATTTTGTGTCATCTAAAAATTGAATTACTTCCATCCCATTATTTGCTATGGTAATCAGAAAATTTTCCTTTTGAAGGATTTTAAGTATAAATTTTTGATTTAATAGATTATCTTCAGCCACCAAAATATGAAAACTTCCATTTTCAATATTTGGTTTAGAAAATGGAAGTTCCGTATTTTTTGAAATAACATCTGTTTGAATCTTTACATAAGGGATACAAAACTTAAATGTTGACCCTTCACCAATAACACTGCTCACCTCAATTTCACCCCCCATAAGGGTAACGAGTTGTTTTGAAATGAATAATCCCAGTCCAGAACCCTCAAACTTTTTTGTTCTCGAATTTTCTAATTGAACAAACCGGTCAAACAAACGAGAAATATCATACTCAGAAATTCCAATACCAGTATCTGAAACTTTAAACAAAACAGAATTCTGGTCTTCACTCAATGAAACGGCCAGAGTAAGTGTTCCAAACGACGTAAATTTTAATGCGTTACCAATTAAATTGATTAATACTTGTCGTAATCTAATTTCATCTACAAAAACGAGTAAATCATCATCAGAGTTTTGAATATTCAATTGGAATTCTAGATTTTTATTCTTAACTTCAACCATAAACAATTGAACTAATTCCCTACATAACTTAGTAACGTTTGTTATTTTAGGAATAATTTCTAATTTTTTATTCTCTAGTTTTGAAACATCAAGTATATCGTTAATGATTGTAAGGAGTGAAAAAACGGAATTTTTCGCATTTTCTAGATAGTCTTTTTGTTCTATATCAATTTTAGTTTGTTCAAGCAGTGTCAACATTCCTAAAACTCCGTTCATGGGAGTTCTAATTTCATGACTCATGTTGGCTAAAAATTCTGACTTAACTCGGTTCGCCTTGTTTAACTCCGATGTCCTCTCATCGACAATTTCCTGAATACTCTTTTCTTTACCGAGGATGATGAGCATTAATATACCGAGTAATCCCGTAAGTATAGATGAAATGATCAGTAAAAATCGAGAAGAGTTGGTTACATTTGCTTTAAAATAATCTTTTGTGGCGACCGTTTTGATGTTAAAAGTATGAGTACCGATATAAATTTGATTTTCAAAAAAATAATCAGAAAATATTTTCTCCTGAATTTTTCTACAATTTTTGGTATACAAACTAGAGTCATACGGAACACCTACTTCTTCAAATTGGATACAAAGATTATTTTGATCAATACCGAAAAGTGAATTTTTTATGATTACTTCCATTCGAATTATAGCTGTTACATAACCATTCAAATCGTTTCCATTATTTATATAATAAAAAACCAAAAAACCCAGTTCTCCTTCCAAACTTTGAACCAATTTCACTTTACCAGTGATCTCAAGTTGATTGTGCTCGCTCGCATATAATAAGGCATGTTTTCGAACATTATCCGAATATAAATCATATCCTATCGCAGTTTTGTTTTGTTCATACGGGTAAATATACCGAACAGCAACATATTCCTTTTTATTCGGTGATGGAATTATTTTATTTTTGTCTCGGATTGAGATTCCGATGGATTCAGGGTAATCAGTTTTTAATAATTTCTCAAATAAAATTCTATTATCATGGGTGACAAACAAATTCAAGGAAACAGCCGTTACACTTTCCGCTTCCTTCAAAATCGACTCAGAAAAAATATCAAATTTTTTCCGATTTAAGTTTTCTTCCAAAATCAAAAAAGAACCCAATGCTTTTACAACTCGTAAGTTTTCTGAAATTCTATTCTCAATCTCTGAAGAAATAATTTGCCCGTCTGATTTAATTCTCGACTCTAAAAATTCCTTTTCCCAATTTTTAGTAATAAAAAAAATAATCAATGTCAAAACGAAAGTGCTCATCGTTGCGGATGCAAAAAACAACAAACGTCTCGTTGTTTCTTCCTTTCGAAACCATTTCCAAACTAATATTAAAAAAGGAGTGAATATAATGATGCCGATAGAATCGCCCATCCACCATGTAAACCAAGTATGAAATAAAAACTCTAAATAAATGATGTTAAATGCATATAATGAAATACTACCAATCAAGGAAGAAAGTAAGGAAGCGATAGGTCCCGCAAGAGAGAAAAAAAATAAAATCTCACTGATTTGAAAAATATTCAAATTTGATTTTGAATATTTTTGCAACAGATAAGATCCAAAAACAGCCGAAACCGAATTACCAAAGGATATAAAAAGATTCTGTGGGTTTGAAACAACTAACTCAAAAAATGTTTGTGAATTTTCTAAAAAAGGTGTGTTGGTAATATAAGCTCCTAAAAATAGAGCGAACCATATTCGATAACCAAACAAAACAACAAAACCGAGTGCCAATCCAGCAGGAGGCCAAACGGGAGTACTATAACCATCGATAGATGATAAGTTTAAGCTTAATTTCCCAGCGATCGCATACACCGCAAAAACAAAGATTTGTATGAAACAAATTTGGCTAAAATTTTTAATGTTTTGATTCCCAAAAAACATCTACTATTAAATACGAAGAAATTCACAGGAATTCCTTAAAAATCCAATCTCACAATGTTCAAAATATCGACTTTTATTGGTTTTGAATCGTCCTAAATCCTCGTTTAGGTAGTAGGTAAGAAACATAATCTTGATTCAACCAAACTTAGATATGGCGAAAAAATGATTACTTGGCTGATTTATACAAAAAATGGCTTGGAAGTTACTGCGTCATATGTAACAATTCATCATTCGATAAGTATCAAAAAGAAAAACTATGATCCAAAAAGCAAAAAGGTTCTTCCCATTTTTTACATTCGTTGTATTCCTAATCGTTTTGACCTTACCAATATTGGGACAGGCTCAATTTGATTTTCCGGACACAAATCCAGGTCAATATATTTTTTATAAAGACACCAGAGGTGGGCAAAATCGACTAACAGGTATTTTTAAATTTCCTGATGGCACAATCATTTGTCGAACAGTTGATACAATCAAAAACGTTTCTAGCACAATCACAGTGGAAGTGCAAAAAACTAAAAATGGTATTGAAATTGTTCCAGCAAAAGTCATCGAGGGTGACTTTGAGCGGGACATTCAGTATCTTCTAGTAGATTTTAATAATATTGCTTCCCAACAATTTCTGAACCAATCAAAAATCAGCGATAAAAAAAATACGACCGAAGATCCTTGGCCAGAATTTGGTTATACGTTAGAACATACATTTTGGAAGTTCATACCTTTTTTTAATTTGTATTCAATGCGCCGCACTGATTTAGAAACTTCTTTCTATGAAGTTGCAATTATGGGAAGAATGGCTCATAAAGATGATGTTAGTTTTTTTAAAATCAACCTTCCATTAACAAATGAAAACTCTGCTGCAAAATTCAAAATTCCAAAAAAGAATGAAAAAAGCATAGAAAGTTCAGGTTACCAAATCCCTTTGGATGAAAATTGGAAGGTAATTCCACCTGATAAAGAAAAGAATCTATATCATGAAACAATTTGGTTATCTGTCTCTTCTATGCGAGATGCACAGATTGGAATTGAGACTATTGATACCTCACTTCTTGGCAATAAATTTCAAATTTCGAGTCCTATGGATTTTGCAAATCGAATTATCAACAGTAATACATTATTGATCGCCAACACCATTAAAATCGAAAATATTTCACCAAACGAAGTTGTTCTGTCATATGTTGTCATCGATACAGAAACTAAACTACAAACAATTTCTATAAATAAAATTAAAAAGGTAGATGCAACGAACTATCATATCATAAATTTTTCAGCATTTTTAGAAACATATGAGGAAAATAAACCCTACTTCATAAAAATAATCAAAAATACTAAACCTATAAAAAAGTAGAATTTTTGTTTCTATAGATCTGTTTCCTTTGTCTAATGGTTTTATATAGAGAATTGTTAGAAATTATATGAAACAACTACTACATTGGACAATTCTAATGCCCAGTTTTGCATGGGCTCTTTACTTCTCTGGTTTGATTCCGAATAACAATTTTTTCCAAACCATCGCTAGCATCCTACTCATTTTGAGTGTGATCTCAGGAGTTCACCATTCCGAAGTCATTGCTCTTCGAGTAGGCGAACCCTACGGCACAATCATACTTGCGATCGCAATCACAGTCATTGAGGTTTCCATTATTATTTCTCTTATGATATCAGGCGGAGATGATACGGTATCACTTGCAAGAGACACTGTGTACTCTGCGACAATGCTAATTTTAAACGGAATTGTGGGGTTCTGCTTGTTTATTGGTGGCCTCAAACATTACGAACAAACTTTTTCACAAAACTCAGTGACAATTGCCCTAGTTTCCCTTGTTTCTATAATTGTCTTAACTCTCGTTGTACCAACCTTCACAAATAGTATTCACGGTTCTTATTATTCGAAACCACAACTTATATTTGCTTCCTTTGCATGTATCATAATTTATTCATTTTTTTTATTTGCCCAAACGAAAAGGCACCGTGAATATTTTCTTCCGAAAGAATTATCAGAAAATTCTCAGCAAGGAGAGGAAGAGGAAATAATTGGAACTAATTTTCTGCTAGTTTATAGTATAATATTCTTATTTGTGAGTTTAGGCATCGTTGTATTGCTCGCAAAAACACTTTCACCCAAAATTGAACAAATCATAATTAATTACAATCTTCCTTTGGCTTTGGTAGGAGTTGCAATTGCTGCAATTATTTTATTGCCCGAAGGTTTGGCAGCAATCATTGCAGCGAGAAAAAACAAACTCCAAACAAGTTTAAATTTATCATTAGGATCGGCATTGGCAAGTATCGGTCTCACCATTCCAAGTGTGGCTGCTGTTTGTGTGATTTATGATATGAAAATTATACTTGGTTTGGATATCAAATCCATTATTTTACTCGGGTTATCTGTCTTTACTGTGATGTTATCTTTGAGTAGAGGTAGAACAAACATTGTTTACGGTGTTGTTCTTATCGTAAACTTATTTGCTTTTATATTTTTTATCATCTATCCTTGATATTACTCAAATTTATAATTCACCGCTAGTAAATGATTAAAAAAAATTGTAACGTTCACCATCCTTAACAATCGGTTCTCAAGTTTTTTCTTCCAATAAACGAAGATCGGCTTTCGGAGTATCCTGCGATTATAGAATACTGGAAAAACCCATTGTCAAAAAGACCAAAGAAAAATATTTGAAAAACATAGTAATCAAACAGATGCTAATAGGTGAGAAAAAATTGCAACAATTTGAATTGTTAGTTTGCCATTTGTTTTGCCATAATATCTAATTTTTGTATGATTTCACCTGTGCCTTTACTATTGTCTAAAATTTGTTTTGAAATTTCCACGATGTTTGTTGCATATTCCGAAATATTGGAAGTGATTTTACTAGACTCTTCCGTTGCAAGTTTTTGAAAGTTTGTTGAATTTTCAATTGTCCTGCTTGTTTCATAAATTCGATTATTAAGACTATCAATGGTTTCGATGGCTGCATCGATTTCGACAATTTTTGATCCAACACCATTGATATCATCTTTGATTGTACCGATCGCTGAGTCTAATTTCTCCATTAGATTGGAAGAACGATTGATAAGCTCATTACTTTGTCCAATGAGAGAAAGATTTTCTTGTATTATCTTCGCAATTTCTTTTGAATTGCGAGTTGTTGCATCTGCAAGTTTAGAAATCTCTTCCGCTACAACCGCAAACCCTCTTCCATGTTCCCCTGCCCTCGCGGCTTCTATGGCAGCATTGAGAGAAAGGAGATTTACTTTGTCTGCAATGTCATTGATGACTGACACAAATTCAGATATTTCCGTACTTTTTTCTTTTAGAATATTAAATTTTTCTATCGATAAATCAATATGTTTTGATGTGTCTTTCGAATAATCCATAACTACATCCAAATTCTGGTAAACTCTGCCTGTTCCATTTTGCACTGTTTCGTTTATGTTTTTTAGATTTGAAACGGATTTAATGGAAATTTCAGTTTCATTATACAATGATTTGGCGATTTTGTTATTTGAATCTGCGTTGTCCGATAATTTTTGTAAAGAATCTACAATTTCAGAGAGAGAAGATACTTGGTGTTCCGAGATATTTTTTAATTCATCTGAAATGGTGTCCTGATTTTTGATTTGAACTTTCATTTGTTCGATGGTTTGGAGAATGGTTTTTACCATATCCATCAAGTTATCGAGTGTTTTTTTTGCCTCTTTTTGTTTTTCGACAGCTAGATTTAAAAGTGTTCGTGTGGCAGATGCACCTACGGTTGCTCCAATCCCAACCCATACAAAAATTAAAAACCTAACAATGATGTTACTTTTTGGCCCTCCTGGAATCAGTTCAGGCCGTAATCCAAACAAAAGGATCTCCGAAAAAATAATCAAAATAAAATTATAAATCGATGCATTCCGATTAAAATACAAAACGCTCAAAACAAAAGAAATATAAAACGTAGCTGCAAGTTCTGTTGCACCGTAAATCACATATTGAAATACGAGCAAACATAATGTAACGCCTGTAATAGAAATGTAACTCGATATCCAATGTGTTTTTAATTTCGAAGATAGAAAATAACCGACAATGAGAATACTCGTTGCCAAACAAAATTCAATTAGTATACTTTCGTAGGTCAGATACTCAGAACCTTTGCCAGATATTTTAATGGAAAATGTAGCAACATTTGCAAGTAGGAGGATAGACAAAAATGACATAAACATCCGCTTGTTGTTACGCAACATTACTTCCGTAAAAAGGTCTTCAGAGATTGTCATTGTCGATTTAGATGCAAAAAATTTTGAAAACACAGAAATCCTCGGATGAAGAAAATTAGCTCAGGAGACCACTTTTTTCAGCTTGGTATTCACTGGCAAGAAACGTCCAGATTTAGTGAAAAAATCAGTATAAACCGCAGGTTTACTCAAACCTAACCTTGTTTTTGTCAATTTGTTGGCCAAAATTAATTTCAATCTTGACAATTCCATAATTCGGTTTTTCATTTCGAACATGAAATTTTGGATTGTTGTCTTACCATTTTTGATCATTTCTATTTCTACTTTTGCGAACCCAATACAAAAGGCTGAAAAACTCTGTGAATGTTTAAAAGAAACAAAATCAAAAGGGTCAGATAATGCCTGTTTAAAGATGCGTGAAATGCATGTTAAAGCCTTGAAAAAAGGATCCAAAGATTACGAAACGTACATCCAAGAACTACAGGTTTGCGAAAAAGAATTATCTGGCTTACCAAAAATTGATCCCAACTTAGGAGTCGATGAAAAAATCAAAATTGTTTGCGAATGTTTCAAAACTTCAGAAAAACAAAATAGAATGGGGTGTTTCCGTCTCCAATCGGATTATGCAAAAACAATAGAAAACGTCGAGGAAAAAAAGAAATTTAATCTCAACTCCATTTGTGACTAAAGTGAGATAATTCGATACCATTAAATTTATTGACTTGATTCTTTTTATACGAATTGTATGAATTCTTGTTATGAGCAAATTTCGATTTTTCGTTTTTTCTTTTAAATCAATCCCGTTCCTTTTATTATTTATCTTTCATCTCACAACCTGCACTTCCACAAACCCAGTGGTAGAAGAAGTGGTAAAGGAAACAGAACCAGAAACAACAGTTGTGAACAAACGCGTTTGGAATGAAGCACCTATCTGTTGTAATCTGAATGTTACCGCATTGGAAGTAGTTGTCCTGAGCAAAATCTGTGTTACCCAAACAGAAACAAGGCTTGAGCTATTCACAAAAGAATCCAAAAAAGTTTGTGTCCTAAAAGAAGGAATGGTGTTCCAAGACAACTTGGGTGTCCCATATGCGTTTCAAAAATCAGAAGGTGTCGGTCTTTGCCCAAAAAGAACTCAAATGAAGAATAAACCGTTTTCTATTTATTTCGATAGCATTTCATCAGAGGCAAATTCTTTCGATTTGATTGAAGATAAAAATGCGAAACATGCACATAAACCTTGGATTTTCACAAAGGTGGACTTATCAACTTGCGAATGGAATTAGAAAGATAAATGGATTTTTACCAAAGAACGGAAAAGTATATCGCTATGCCAAAATGAATGTCGATCGCAAAAAGATGGAAAATTAAAATTGATAACATGAGGCTATCCTCATATTATCGTTCCTGGAAACCATTCTATGCAAAACCAAACCATCACCATCCGGCAAGCCACACCCAGTGACAACGTAGCCACAATTCCCCTCATCCATTCGTCTGGACCAAAGGCCTGGGACTTTGTTTTTACAGCAGGCTCGAAAACTTCCTTCGAATTTTTGAACTATGCTTTTACCAAACGAGGGAATACAATTTCTTATACCAATCATTGGGTGGCATGTATAGAGGGTCGTGTGGTCGGAAGTATCCTTGTTTATACCCAGCCAAGTTTTTCGGCTCTCACTGTAGGAACAGCATTACAAATCCTAAGTTTATTCAAATTAAAATCACCAAAGGTAATTGCAAGAGGGCTCCTTGTCGAAAGTATGATCCAACCACCTAAGTATAGTTCGCTATATTTGGGACATATTGCAGTATTGGAATCCGAAAGAAATAAAGGCATAGCAAAACTTATGATGCGTTATGTGATGGATTTATTTCCCAAATACAAAACTGTCTCTTTGGATGTTTCAGCCGAGAATCCAGGAGCAATCAAGGTTTACCAAAGTTTGGGTTTCCAAATAAAAACGACAAGATCTGTTCCTAAATTGGTAGGAATTTTGCCTGATCACCATTATATGGAATTGAACCGTTAAAAGATTTCCGAATTTTAGAAAATTTTCTGTTCGCTTTTTGCCTATTTTCTGTTAGTTTAAGTTCCAATTATGAAATACAATCAGCATTCGGGAAAATTTACCAAAATATTCTTATCCGTTTTCTTTCTTAGTTTTTGTTTGCAGGATTGTTATTTGCACCATGCAAATGTTTCGGGAGATATTTATGGAGTCAAAAATCTCGTAGACATCGGTTCCAAAAAAGACATTAATAATTTGCCAATCAAACTTGAGTTTGATGTGAATGAAAAATCTTCCATCAAGGATCACCTTCATAAAAAGGGGCAAAACATAAAAGTGGAAGATGAAATTATCAATTCCTACTATTCGGAAGAAATAATTTCTAAAATGCGTGGTAGTAAACTTTTTAATCACCATCCCGATGCAAACATTAAAATTAGAATCTTCTCAACAATTGAAGAAGTTAAAGAACCAGTCATTAGTTGGTTTGGATTTATCCCGACCTTTGGGTTATTTCCATTGATCACACGAACTTACGGAAGAGTTGAATTTGAAATCTTCGATTCGAGTAAAAACACTTTGGTAAAAACATATAAATACCCCATCCACCATAGAATGTTTTTTGGATGGGCTCCGATTGTACTTGGACCAATCCTCCCATCCTTTACCGAACGTTTTGACCACTCGCAAAACCAAAGAACCTTCGCCATTATGCGCGTTGCTTTCCACCAATTTGAAAAAGATTTGTACACAGATATACACAACGATGCAAGTTTAAAAACCAAATTCTTCATTGATCAATCCAGTTTTGTGGCTCTGATGCCTCTCACAAATATTGAAGAAGATCACAAAGTAATTTACCCTATAATATTTTCAGAATTAGAATCAGCATTTCTCAAAAGAGGAGTGCGACTCATTGAAAGGCAAAATTTAGATAAAGTTTTGAATGAAATCAAATTTTCTTCTACTGGCCTAACAGAAAGTTCACGAAACAAAATCGGAACTCTATTGAATGCAGATAGAGTGATTGCCATTGAAAATTTAAATTATACCTCAAGTTCAAAGATTTCATCAGAAGTCAAATTTAGTTTTCTCATCAAATGTCTTGAAGTGAAAACAGGAAGGATTATTTGGTCACAAAAAATAAATTATTCTAGTTTTTCTGCAAAAGATTTAAACAAACATGTTGAAGCGGCAGTGTATCCTTTAATTTCCGACTTACGAACAAAAGGTGAAATATAGGATACCGAAATACCTTCGTTATCCTATATTTAAAAAAAATTATTTTTTGGGTTTTGTTTCTGGCTTAACAAAAGTTAAAGTCGGAAACTCTTTTTCCAAAATGGTTTTACATTCGTCAAATCCTTCCTTACTTGAAGTGAGTTTGCCTTTTGAATAAATCAAACTACCTACAAAGTAAGGGTTTGGTGTGCGGTATTGGTCAAAAAACATGCTGCTTTTGGTTTTTTCATCACCAAATTTTGTAGCGATTGTTCCTTTTGAGGAATGTATATTTACTCTATATACTGCATAAAGTTTTTGATCCGCTGCAATTAAATAACAACCTTTCATTTTTTTTGGATTCTCCGAATTTGCAGATGCAACTTGAAATTCGTGGTCAAAAATAAATGGGTGCCTTTCAGAATCTAGAAAATTTATGGTAAAAATTTCTACCTTATCAATGTTAGCATCTTCCAGTTCAAAATCTGCTAATAAAACGTATAAACTTTTATTAGTAAAATCATCCTTAGTAAATTTCCCATCTTTGTTTTCGATCCTACTCACTGTCGAACAGCCAATAAAAGCGGAAACGACTACCAAAACTAAATAATTTTTTATACTCACTAATATCTTCTCCTATCTGTCAATTTTTCCTTGAGATGGAAAACCTAACCCGGCAACATTGGATAAAACGAATGAAAATTCAATCTATTTTTGAAATTCTTGATCATGAATAACTTTTTTATACAAACAAACCAATTCCATTTATGGGCAACCAAACGACTCTTCAAAACTTTAAACGATGTAAGTTTGGAAGATTACAAAAAAAATTGTGGTCTATTTTTTTTATCCATTCATGGCACTCTCAATCATTTGCTTGTAGCCGAAAGGATTTGGTTCGGACGTTTTTCTGGTTCAGCTTACAACGCAAAATCCCTTGCAGAAGAAGTAGAACCAGACCGCAAAAAACTGGAACAACTCATTTACGAAATTTTTGAACGATGGGAAATTTTTTTAAAGGAGGTTCCAAAAGAAAGATGGAACGAAATTTTTGAATACAAAACGATGAGGGGGTTTGAAGCAAAGTTACCATTTGCACATACAATCCAGCATGTCCAAAACCATCGAACCCATCACAGAGGACAAATCACAGCTGCACTCACAAATTTAGGTTATGAATGCCCAGAACTAGACTATGTTTATTTTTTGCAGGAAACTAAATCTAAATGAAAGGAAAAATAATTATCTTTACTCTTAACAAGAGTTTAATGGCAACAAATGAAAATTAGACAAGCAAATTTTAAAGATTTAGAAGCAATTTCAATTATATTCGACGAATATAGACAGTTTTACAAACAAAATTCAGACATAACAAGTGCTAAATTGTTTTTACGCAATCGATTTGAACATTTACAATCCATATTTTTTATATGCGAGGAAGGTGACCGAATTCTTGGGTTTACTCACCTATACCCTGTTTTTTCTTCCATATCGATGAAACGGTCATACATTCTAAATGATCTTTTCGTAAGACCCGAGCACCGCAAAAAACATATCGCCAAACAACTCATTGCCGAGGCAAAGGAATACGTAAGGTTTATGGATGGGAAAGGGCTTGAATTGAGCACAGCGAAAGACAATGACCCTGCACAAAGTTTATACAAGTCGGAGAATTTTCACAAAGAAGAAGATTTCATTACATTTTTTTGGTCAAAAAGCTAAGTATCTTTCTTTTTCGATTTTAAATCAGAACCCCAATTAACTTTTGTTTGTTTATCGGTATTTTGTAAATCTTCCAAATAAGTTTCTAATCGATCCAAACGATCATTCCATTGTTTGGTATATTCAGATATCCATTGATCAGCAAGTTCCAAAGGTTTTACTTCCAATTTACAAGGGCGCCACTGTGCTTCTTTTCCTCGCGAAATGAGCCCAGCTTTTTCCAAAACTTTCAAATGTTTGGAAATGGCTGGCAAACTCATGGAAAAAGGGATAGCAAGATCGCTAACAGATGTTTCACCTTTCTTTGAGAGTTCTTCTAAAATTTTACGTCTCGTGGAGTCGGAAAGAGCGCTAAAAACAGCATCAAGTTTTAAGTCTCGCTCTTTTTGTTTAACCATTTAGTTATTTAACCCTTTGGTTAACTTAACTCTTTGGATTTTTTTGTCAAGAAAATTACTTACTTTGTTTGTCAATTTCATTTAACCAGTATTTACATTTTGTAGAAACTGTGCTATTTGTAAATACACATCCGGATTTAGAATTAGACCTAAATGTGTCGCATTCACTTCCACATGCTTTATGTTTGGCGAAAAATGATCAATACTCGATTCCCAACTTACAATGTTATCATTTTTAGAATAAATGGAAAGCAAGGGCATTTCTAAAGGCCTGTTGTAACGTTCATCCACTTCTTTTTCAACATCATCTAAATTCATATTTTGTTTTTTGGCGTAATAATTTGCAATAGAAGTATATTTCGGCCCCCCAATCAAGGGTGAGCCAATGGAGATTACTTTTGAAATTTTATCTTGGTTGTCTCGTGCTGATTCACGCGCAATGTAACCGCCTAAACTCCAGCCAATCAAATTCACTTTCCTTCCATATTTTTGGTATGTCCTTTCCAATCGAATTTGGAATTCTTCCAATAATTTAGGAACAATCCCATGATTATAACCAAGATCCCAACCTTCTGCTCGGTATCCTAGGAATTCCAAATATTTCCGCATAGGATAAGTTACATGATCGTTGGTTGCGAAACCTGGTAAAACAATAATGGGTTCTCCATTACCTTTTGGGTGATCCGAAAAATTAGGGATCTGGTATAATAACTTGGCAACATCCAAAACTCCCATTACTTCCAAAGCAATCTGGTATTGTTTTGGCACTTGTATTTGATTTCGATCTGCAAGTTTCATTGTATATTAGACGATATTTAGGGGTTACTAATTGTACTTTCGTATATAGAAAAAAGGATAGCTGGATTTACCAAGTAAATCTCCCTACATTTCGTTCTAGTACGCAAAGAATGTATCAAAACAATTTTTGTTCGGAATCAATTTGATCTCAAATTTGACTAACTTTTACTTTATAGAAATCGATGACACAATCCTTATGTCATTTATAATTAAATTGTACCGTTAGGTAACAAACAATGTACACACCTGAACCATTTTTACCAAAATCCGAAGAATCCGTTTTCGAAATCATAACAAACCATCCGTTTGCTGCGATGGTTTCTACACATCATAACGAATTCCGCACTACACATTTACCACTCCTCCTGAGTGAAGACAAAAAATTTCTCATCGGACATATGGCAAAACAAAACCCACAAACAAATTTAAAAGATGGTGAAATAGTCTTATGTATATTTTCTGGCCCTCATTGTTATATATCTTCAAGTTGGTATGAGACAGAAAAATCCGTTCCTACTTGGAATTATATTGCTGCCCATATAACAGGAAGTTATCGAACAATCACAGATCCATTCAGGATAAAAAATTCATTAACAAATATGATTCAAAATTTTGAAAACCCAAATTCAAAACTAAATTTAGATAATATAGACCAAAATTATATACAAAATTTAATGAAAGGTATTACAACATTCGAAATTCAAATTCAAAAAGTTGAAGGTAAGGAGAAACTAAGTCAGAACCATTCTAGGTTAAGGCAAATCAAAGTGATCGAAGAATTGGAAAAAATTGATTCCGAAAATGAAAAATCAATTGCCCGATTGATGAGACTAAACTTGGATAAATAAAATTTCAAAAACAATTTGTAAAAGTCAATTCAATTGGGAAATAAACTGAGGTTCAAATGATAGGAAGTAAAACGGCAGGAATATTAAGCATCATCGCGGTCAGTTTGTTATTCATTTGGTGGATCTCAATGGGATTCTTTCTGCCGACCAGCACAGACAATTTCAGTTTTTCAAAGTTAATACTTTCACCTAACTGGGTAATCATCAATCTCATAGGGCTTTTTGGTGCGATGGTTTGGCCATTCGCCTACATCGGTTTGTATCATTGCATTCTTCCCATTTCAAACATCGTATCTCGACTTGGTTTCTATTTTGGCATGATAGGCATTAATTTGTTTTTTGCCATTCAATTTTGCCAGACTTTCGTTTGGCCAATCATTGCAAAAACAAATCCAACACTTGTTGAACTAGGTGGCGAACTTGTTGTTGGAAATCTTTTGGTTGTGGTTCCCATTATAACATCTGGGGTTCTTTTGGGTCTTGGTTATTTTTTAACATATTTAGAAATGAGCCGAAGAATGTTTTTCAACGCTGGCGTTCGTATAACACTATTTCTTGGAGTTTTATTATTCGCAAATGGCATTCTAATTCCAATTCGTACCCTAGGTTTGTTTATGTTGACCTTTGCCAGCTTGTCCATCGGTATCATGCTACTTAAAAACAAGGAATTATAAATAATTTGAAATTAGACCTGAATGTTCGAACCTTACCCGAGGTTGCGGCAGATAAAATCAAATTACGCGAATATGTATCAAAAACACATTCAATTCCTATTTCAGATATATGGCATATAGAAATACGTTCAAAGTCAATAGATGCACGGCAAAAAACAATCTACATCCAACAGAAGTTAGATGTTTTTATCAACGAAAATTTTATAGAAGAAACCTTTGACCTGCCAAACTTTCCAAACGTGGCTCTACAAGAACCAGTAATTATCATCGGAGCTGGACCGGCAGGATTATTTGCTGCTTTGCGAGTGTTGGAATTAGGTAAAAAACCAATTATTTTGGAGCGTGGCAAAAATGTAAAAGATCGTGTTTCCGATTTAAGAGCTATAAATGTTCACCATACAGTCAATGAAGACTCAAACTACTGTTTTGGGGAAGGTGGTGCAGGAACATATTCTGACGGAAAATTATATACAAGATCTAAAAAAAGAGGAAATGTTCGTAAAGTTTTAGAATATTTAGTGGGTTTTGGAGCCACAAAACAAATACTAGTTGATGCACATCCTCATATAGGAACAAACAAGCTACCGCGTATCATTCAACATATCAGAGAGTGTATTTTAGCTTCTGGTGGTGAAATCCATTTTTCAACGAGAGTCGAAGATATTTTGCTGAACGGAAATAAAATTATTGGAGTTAAAACAAAGTCGCATAATGTTTTTAAAGCTAGCAAAGTCATTCTTGCTACAGGACATTCTGGTAGAGAAATTTTTTATATATTAGACAAACACAAAATCGAAATCTTACCTAAACCATTGGCAATGGGTGTTAGAGTAGAACACCCACAATCACTCATTGACTCCATTCAATACCACTGCCAAACAAGAAGTCCATTTTTACCTGCCTCTGAATACTCAGTTGTAAAACAAGTTTCTGGTAGAGGAGTTTATTCTTTCTGTATGTGCCCAGGTGGTGTCATTGCACCTTGTGCCACAGCACCAGGTGAAGTGGTAACAAATGGTTGGTCAAGTGCGGAGAGGTCGAGACCTACGGCAAATTCAGGAATTGTAGTTGAACTAAGGTTAAATGATCTAAAGCCATTCCAAAAATTTGGAGTTTTTGCAGCCTTAGAATTCCAAAAATCAATTGAGCAGAAAGCTTATGCACTAAACGGAAATTCACAAAAAGCACCTGCTCAGCGTTTGGTGGATTTTGTGAATGGAAAAATTTCTACCGATTTACCAAAAACTTCCTATACACCAGGATTATTTAATACAGAGCTTTCTGAAATATTTCCTAATCTAATTTATAAATCATTACAGGAAGGATTTAAAGAATTTGAAAGTTCTATGAAAGGTTATTTAACAAATGAGGCTGTTGTTCATGCTCCTGAAACAAGAACTTCCTCTCCCATACAAATCCCAAGACATTCCGATAGTTTACAACATATCCGCATCGAAGGTCTCTATCCTTGTGGAGAAGGAGCAGGTTATGCAGGAGGAATTGTCTCTGCTGCGATTGATGGCATAAAATGCGCCGAAGCCGCAATTTTAGGCAAAATGACAAGTGATAGGTGATTTATGAAGATTGGAATGGTGTTATTTGACGGAGTTACAATTTTAGATTTTATAGGACCATATGAGGTTTTTCAACAAGTAGATGGTTGGGAAGTATTTCCCATAGGTTTCAGAAAAGGAAACATCACCTGCCATGGTGGGCTAAAAGTACACATTGAATTCCAATTAAGCGAGATGAATGATTTAGATATTTTTTTCGTTCCAGGAGGATTTGGAGTGAATGATGTGATGCAAAATTCCAAATTTATAGAAGAAATCTTTCGATTGGCAAAATCATCAAAATATATAACATCTGTTTGTACTGGATCTTTAATTCTTGCCTGTGCTGGTTTACTTAAAAATAAAAAGGCAACCTCACATTGGCGATCACTAGACCTACTTGCCAAATTCGGAAGTATCCCCACAAAAGAAAGAGTTGTTGTTGATGGCAATTGTATCACTGGTGCAGGTGTCACATCGGGTATAGATTTTGCCTTGACTTTGGTAAAACAACTGAAAGGTGAAACGTATGCAAAAGAATTAGAATTGTGGATTGAATATGATCCTGAACCGCCTATGAAGTCGGGAAACCCTTCTTCATGGACTAAACAAAGTATATCGCCAATATTAGAAAAAACGAAGGCAGCCAGAGAATTTAGAGAAAAATTGATAGATCAATTAACTGGTACTTCCTAAGATTTGTCCGTGGCAAAAATAAAAATCTTTTCCTTAATTATAATATTATTTTCACTACAATGCACGGTTGACCTCCGCCAAATTCCTGCGCCTTCTACAATTATAACAACGCTCAAAACTAAATCGGATCTTCCTTTCATTTTAGGTAAATTTGAAATCATGTCTGCCGATAGAGGGTTGTATCAAGATGCATGGCGTATCGCATTGAAAAAAAACTTACAATCCAATCGCATTTTTTCCAATATTCTATCAGACAACGACAAACCACCAGTTGGTGATTATTACTTGTTGGACGTTGAACTTCGACCCTATTTTGAAGACCACTATAACTGGTGGGTGACGTGGCCAGTGATTTATCCATTTACAATTTTATGGCCCTTTCAATATCGTTTTGGAAAATACGAAGTTGAATTAAAGTATAAACTTTACAAAAAAGATAACCTTATAAAAGAAAATTCAATCAAAAAAGAAAAAACCACCAATGTATTATTATATGGCTTTTTCAAAACAAGAGAATTTGAAAGAATGATTGAAGAAATTAATTTGGAAATGTTAGAATCATGCACAGAATCTATCAACTCTGCACTTTAATTTTTCTTTGCATTTTTATTCCAGGTTGTATTTGGGTCCCAGTTCGACCAGCAAATGATTCTGATAACTGCGTGGTTAATTTTTTTCATACAAAAAGAGAAATCACTGAGGTTTATAATGAAGCTTCTCTTACCAACGGAACCATCATTTTTATTTCATTTTCGACTGCCTACATTCATCCAATATTTTTATTACCGATTCTAAGCACTCCTTACCTCCAGTACAAATACAAAGAGAAATCAGATAAAATATTGAGTGAATGGAAAACAAACGATTGTGGAATCAAAGAAACTTTACCAGAACCAGGACAAAAAGAAGCAGTGAATAATGAATAAAACTATTTATTTGCAATGAGCAACATATGAGTGACTGGCCAATCCGTCGGTAATAAATCGGAGATTTTATTTGGGTTATTCTTAGTTGTTGTAAATATTTTTACCTTACCATCGTATCTGTGTTTAATGAGCCAATCATTTGTGTAATCGGTGGATTTTGAATGTATCTTAAAGCCGATATCCTTTACATTTTCCAGCCAATCATCGAATGACCAAAAACAGAAAGATTCATACATTTCGCTGTCCCAATTGTCTGTATAATCTTTTTTAGAAAGATACTCACAGATGTCCCCCAGTTTCATTTTTAAAAAATTTAAACCTTCAATTTCTAATCTTTCAAACCAGAGAGAGTATGAAACATGCCTTCTGAATTCTTTTTGAAAAACAAAAAACCTTTCATAGGTTGATAGTGAGTCCAAGTATTTTTGTTTTTCTTCTTTGGTTAATTCTTCGTTTAGTTGCAAATGCGAACTTTTATCCTTCTCTCCGTCTGAATCATTTAACTGCACATACACAATTTCTTCTTTATTTTTTGGTCCTACAACATCACGGTTGATCCAAACACCACCCATGGTTAGTTCTTCAAATCGATTTTGAATGAAAGCCTTTAATTTTGCAATATCACCATACGAAGCAATTTCATGAGTTAAGGAAGATGTGTGGATGGTGTTAATTGAGTTTCGCGGAAATACCAAACCACTAACAGCATTTTTGCGAAGAAAAAACACATTGTTTTGATCGAAATCTCCATTTTCTTTTCTTTGTTCACAAATTTGGAAAAGTTTTCGTGCAATTTCCACTCCATAAAAATCTGACTCGTTATACGTTTCTTC
>JARJFC010000469.1 GCA_029310945.1 Leptospira sp. 96542 | reverse complement strand
ATAAAGAAGCTTCTATCTTTATGAGTGAAATCCTCACTTCACATTATTTTAACTCCACAATCACAGACGATATCGACGGAATGGAAATCATAGGTGTTGCCAAAAACCCAATGGCAATTGCTTCGGGGAGTCATTGCGATGCCTGATGATTGAAATGAGAGACAGTCGCAGGTTCACTGGTCTGTCCTCTTTCAGATGCTGAAGCAGGCACTGCATCTTGAACCAAGCGGAAAGAACCTTCTGGATAAGTCTTCAACAGTGCCTGTCGGGTAGCCCAAAGCATGGCTGCCAGATTTGCAAGAACGACCAGCGGGACCAAGAGCATTTGGAAAAGGCTTTGCATGGCAGGAAATGGTGCTGCGACCAAAAGGGCGAGTGAGCAGAGACTGGGTGAGATCACAAGAGTTGCGCCAAGGTATCTGACCAGCATTGCAATCCACAAGCGTTTTGAAGCACGCTGCCAGTGCGTTGTCTGCTCCACAGTCGATGTTTTTGGGTGAGAAGAATGGGTCATGGAAATGGGCGTGGGCTCAGTGATTGCGTGGTGGCGAAATTTTCCGCACAGACATCCTCGACGACAAGATTGACCATGGGCTTTTGTGCCCAGCTGTAACTCGATGGACCAGCGTTCGAGCAGTTCGCTCAAACATCGACGGGTATTGTCTTCGGCGGATCGCTCAACCCGCCAGCCGGGGCAGCAGTTCCCGCACCCCAGTGGGCGTCAGCTCGACGGCGCGCCCCGTGCCGCGCCG
>JARJFC010000468.1 GCA_029310945.1 Leptospira sp. 96542 | reverse complement strand
GATGCAGGCGCCGAAGTACGGCACCAGCAGGAATTCCTTCAGGCCTTGCGGCCCTTCCTCCAGGGGCACGACGTAGCCGGGCAGGCGCGTGCGCGCGCCGTCGAGAGCGTGGTCGGTCGGCGCGTTGTCCCAAACCTCGCGGAGCTTGTCGAGCAATTCCATCGCCTGCGGCGAAGCGTCGTTGAACGCGAGGGCCGGGCCACCGTCCTTCTTCAGGCCGTCGAACAAGGCGTAGGGGTCCCAATCCTTCGGCACCAGTTCTCCCCAGCGCGTCACCTGGTAGTCGCCCTTGAACGGAGGCACCACCGGCGGCGGATCACCCTGGTAGGCGCGGCCTGCCAGCGGGATCATGACCAGGAGCAGCGACAGGACACGCCACATGCGCAGGCCACTCGCGCCGCTGCCGGGTATGCGTTTCATGTTGATCTCCTCATGCAGTCCGCAAGGTCAGGGGGTGTACGGGTCGACGCGGGCGGCTTGCATCGCGTAGCCACTGTCGCCAAGCTCGGAATCGTTGCGCTCAATGTGCAGCACGCCACTGACGCGCACGGCATCCATGGTGCGCAGGTCACGCAAGGCGGGTCGGGCGGCCACGCGGACGATCTGATTGGCTGGCGGCGGCGGCACGTGGCTGCAGGCGCCGAAATACGGCACCAAGAGGCACTCGGTGATGCCTTCCTCGTTGTTTTCCCGGCGACCCACCGACCCGGCCCGGCGCCCAGGGACCTCGTCCATCCGTCAATTCCGCGGCCGTC
>JARJFC010000467.1 GCA_029310945.1 Leptospira sp. 96542 | reverse complement strand
GGGCTCGGCGTTCTGGGGGGTGGTGGCGGGAGTTATGGCGCTGGCACTGAGACGGAAGTGATCTCCGGCTAAGCGCGCGGATCACTCAAACGCTTCGTGATCGATGCCGGATTCTGACGGCAATCCAACACAGCAAGTACGACCGCTACCTCGTCCCGTACTTCGTAATAGATGGCGAAGGGAAAGCGCGTGGCGAACGTGCGGTGCAGGTGCTGCAAGCGTCCCTTCAGTGGCTTGGGGTGAATGCCTGCGTAGAGCTGCAATGCATCGATGTCAGCAAACAGACTGTCAAGAAAGTAGTCGCCTATGCCAGCCTGTTGTCGCTCATAAAACGCATGCCCTTGCAGCAGGTCACCTTCCGCCGACCGGGCAATGCGAACGTCAACGGGCTTCAAGCCTAGGTCCCGCGAACCTGTGCGCGCACGCGCTCGCGGGCTTCATTCCAGTCCGACACCAGGTCCTCGCCACGGGACACGCCATTCAAGCGTTCGGCCAGAACATCGGCATGCCATGCGGGCGACTCCATCGTTTTGCCCTCATCTCGCAAGGAGTCCCACAACGCCTCCATCAGGCGCAACTTTTCTGAGAGGGAAAGTTCCTTGATATCGGTCGTGGTCATGGGATTTCCTTGGCGCGGTGTCTGCCATGCTAGCAAATCACCGTTCCCGGTAATACATCCGCATCGCAATCGGCGCCGCCACGGCAGTGATGGCGGCGGAAGCAACCAGCACCCAGACCACATCACCAACCACCAC
>JARJFC010000466.1 GCA_029310945.1 Leptospira sp. 96542 | reverse complement strand
CTCGGGGTGGTGATGAATGCCATGGAAGTCCTTCAGATCCTGGGCGGAGTGCCCCCAGGGACAGGAACGCTCCGTTTTTGATAGCTTGCCCGGGATTATGCCATCCAGGCCTAAACCTTGTTACACATTGCTGTGGTCGCGCATGCGGTCGCCGCGCGAGGAAGAGGGCGTGCATTGGGGCGTTGCGTCCGACTCAGGCGGCGGGCCTGGCCCCTTGTTCCAACTGCCTCAGTTCGTCCAGGGTATTGAGGTTCGCGAAGGCGAGTGGATCGTCGTGCATCGTGCCGTAAGGGACGTGCACGCAGCGGTGCTGCCGGGTCCAGCTTTCAACTTTCCCGTGGCCAGCGCGCAGGAAGTGCGCCAGACTGTCACGCAGTGAGGTGGCGACCAGGCAAAAAGCCGGTTGTGGTCGGTCTGTCACAGGCAGGGCGATCTCGGCGGTCTGGTCCAGGATCGCCTGCTGAAGGCGAGACGCCAGATCCAATGGGAAAAGGGGTGCGTCGCAGGGCACGGTCAGCAGCCAAGGTGTCCGGGCGCGCATGAGCCCGCTGAGCATGCCCGCCAGCGGTCCGGGATAGTCCGGCAGCGGATCGGGCCAGACGGGCAGGCCGTGAACTTCGTACGAGGCCACGTGGCGATTGGCGCTGATCGCGACGTCCGTGACCTGGGGTCGCAGGCGCCGCAGGGCGTGCAGCACCAGTGGCTCGCCCCGGAAAAGCTGCAGGCCTTTGTCCACGCCGCCCATGCGACTGCCCCG
>JARJFC010000465.1 GCA_029310945.1 Leptospira sp. 96542 | reverse complement strand
GATGCGCTGGCAGTCCCTGCACCAGCAGACCCGCGATGGACCCGGGTCGGCCGTGATCTGATAACGAATTTCGCCGCAAAGGCAGCCACCGGTCAACAACTTCATAGGGTCTCCTAGCGAGGTATCCGACAGGACAGACTCCGGCAGTCGCAGGGTCTGGCGTCGGCAGGGTTAGGCGTCACTGCCATGCAGGTAGCTCGTTTCCAGCGTGCGTTTCATCGCAGCCACGCCAGCGTTGACCATTTCTCCGATGGGTCCGGCCAGCTCGTCTGGCAACACATCGGTCACCCAGACCACGCGGCACCTGGATGAGGACAGTGGGTGCACCTGAACGGCGGCGTGGTGGTGCGAGGCCCTGCCCGCAATAACCGTGTACGAGAGCCGCATATTGGCCTGATCCAAGGAGACGATCCGCTCAGTCACAGCCATACCGTTGGCGAAGGTCACCAGGCGCTCGTTTCCTTCGAGCTTCGTATCGACCACAAAGCCTTGGACAAGGCGGGTGTGCAATGCTCCCACGTCCGCCAAAGCCGACCAGACGTGGTCCGCCGGGACATCTATTTCCAGTTGACGGTAGATGGAACTCATCTGGGTACTCCCTCGATCGTTGCCCAAGAGACACGTTGTGACTGGCTGCAGTCCATGACACCGTGCCGCGCATTCGCATCGATGACCCGCCCATAGGCATGGGGGCTGAGCACGGACGCAAGCCTCACCGCCGCACGATGCAGGCGGCTCCCACTAAGGCACATACGGC
>JARJFC010000464.1 GCA_029310945.1 Leptospira sp. 96542 | reverse complement strand
AACTAAATAACTTAATTAGTCTTTAATGAAATTATTTAAGTTTGGCATCCAATCTTTTTTGTACTGCTTCCATAAACTGGAATGTATCGAGTTCCGTTTTTTTCGCAGCAGTGGAAAGTGAAAGTAGGCACGTCCCGTGGTCAACACACAAGGCCAGACCACTGGCCGCCTGGTCAACGAATCCGCTTGAACCGGCGTTGACAGTTCGAGCGCGCCAACCCGCTCGTATTCCCACACCCTGACAGCACAACCGGCACATCCATCAGGCGGCACGACATGGTCATGGCCTTGCAATCCCTCAACAGTGGCACGGCCAGCCTGAGCGGTCAGTTGAGCCTCTACAAGTCGCGCCTGGAGCAAGCCCGGCGTGAGGCCAACCAAGCGCAGAACCGGGTTGTCCAGCTGGAACAGCAGACCCAGACCGCCCGGGATCAGGCGGTCCGCGCCAATGGCAGGGTACGGGATGCCGAAGGCAACCCGCCGAGTGAACCCACCGCAGACAATGCCCCCCGCTCCGAACCCCGTCCCACCACCAACACACTGGGGGAACTGAACGGACGCCTGCTCGACGCCACGGCCTGAAGCGCCTGTCGCGTCTTTCCCCTTTTCGGTTTCAGCCGCCGCGCTGACGCAAGGCCTCGTACAGGCAGACACCGCTGGCCACGGACACGTTGAGGCTCTCCACCCCGCCCTTCATCGGCGCGGCCTCGCAAGCGCGCGACGTGGAGGACGCCTGGTTCTTCACCCCCCGCCTGGCCG
>JARJFC010000463.1 GCA_029310945.1 Leptospira sp. 96542 | reverse complement strand
ATGGGAACGACGGACAACGAACGACTGCGTCAAGTCGCTGTCTGGCGCAACGCGATCGAACTGAACTGGATACGCACCCGTGCCGCCTTGCACGAAAGCGATCAAAACAGAATCAAAGTCTGGCAAGCGGAAATGGACCAGACATCGGCTCTCGTCACGGAAGTCAGCAAGAAAGCGGTCGCGCAGATCACAAGCGACGAGGGCAAGGCCCTGGTGGCCGAGGTCAACAAAGCCCGCGAAAACTCCCGCGGCCCGCGCGCCGATATTCTGAAGCGCAAGCTCGCTGGCGAGGATGTCTCCGCACTCGTGGAGCAGCAACTGAAGCCACTGTCGGAAACCTACATCGCCGCCTTGGGGCGACTTGAGCAGCGTCAGTTGGCGCTGTTTGATGACGAACTGGAAAACGCCGAGCAGGCCGCCGCCCAAGGCCGCTGGATCATCATCAGCTCGGCCCTGGTCGCTCTGGGCCTGGGCATCGCCGCCATCATGTTGCTGACCCGCTCCATCGTGCCGCCGCTGCGCCAGGCCGTCGAAAACGCCAAGGCGATCGCTCAGGGTGAGTTGAACCACCCCATCACCATCGAGGGCCGCGATGAACTGGCAGAGATGCTGATCGCGCTGTCGCAGATGAAGTCCAGCCTCTCGGAAATCGTGGGGCGCGTGCGCCAGGGCAGCGAATCGGTCTCCACCGCAAGCGCCGAGATCGCCCAGGGCAACCACGACCTGTCCGCACGCACCGAAAGTCAGGCCAGCGCGCTGG
>JARJFC010000462.1 GCA_029310945.1 Leptospira sp. 96542 | reverse complement strand
GCCTGGTCACGCCTGGCACGGCGCGAAAGTGCTCAGACGGCAGCAGCCAACTCGCCCGGAGCAGAACGATGAACGCCCTCGCCGCGCCCCTGCTCACCCTGGGCCTGGTGGACTGGCTGCAGCTGGTGCTGCACTTCGCCACGCTCTCCTTGCTGGCCGTGGGTGGCGCCATCACCACCACGCCGGACATGCACCGCTACCTGGTCACGCAGCAGTGCTGGCTGAGCGAGGCCCAGTTCAATGCCTCCATCGCCATCGCCCAGGCCGCGCCCGGCCCCAACGTGCTCTTCATCGCCTTGCTGGGCTGGAACGTCGGGCTGAACAACGGCGTGGGCGGACACCCGATCGGCTGGGCCCTGCTGGGCGCGCTGAGCTGCCTGATCGGCGTGCTGCTGCCCAGTTCGACCCTGGTTTACCTGACCGCGCGCTGGAGCCATGCCAACCGCGATCGGCGCGGCGTGCGTGCCTTCAAGCAAGGCCTGGCCCCGGTGGTGGTGGCCTTGCTGGTCTCCACCGGCTGGATCCTGGGCAGCGCCCAGACGAGCGAGCCCCCCCACACCGCCGCCGACCTGGCCCCGGCTGCGCACGCGGTCTGGCCCTACTGGCTATTGACAGCGGCCACGGCCCTGCTGGTCTGGCGCACGCGGTTGCACCTGCTGTTGCTGCTGGGCGCGGGGGCCCGGCTGGGCGGGCTGCTTGGCTGAAACTGCGGCACGCGCCTTGGGCTCGGCACGCCCGCGCCCAGCGTCCATGCCGCCCGGAG
>JARJFC010000461.1 GCA_029310945.1 Leptospira sp. 96542 | reverse complement strand
TTTTTGTACATCAATTTTCGAATCCCTGAGTCTGGCTTATTTATTAAAGTTGGCCAACAATTATTTTCTTCAGCACAAGGCCGGGTATTATTTTCTACCGGAACGGGTGTTAGTATTTTAAAAAATTTCCAATTTTTGCGTTTATCTCTGGAAGGAGGGGTTTTACGGGCGCGCGATCAAAGCTTCTTGGATGTGGACAAAAACGGCTTTGCAGATAAAAATTATCAAAACTCCAACATTTACTATCATAGGTTAAAATTTGAATACTTTCGAAATATAAGAAACGAATTGTATGGATACTATTTGGATGATAATGATAAATCGGACAATGAAACGGCTCGTCTCGTTTGGTATGGTTTACATAACGAATTTAATTTCCAAAGTTTTTCTTTTGTTGTTCATGGAATTTTTAATTCTGGTAAGGTAAAAAAGTTAACACCAATTACGGATGAAAATGAAATAACTCTCTACAATACCACTAGGCAGTATGGAATCAAAGGTGGTATGTATGATTTTCAATTTACCTATAGGTACAGCGAATCTTTAAATTTTAATTTGATTGCTTTGGGAACTACGGGAAGGCCTGGTTATAACGAAAATGGTGAAGAAGCAAATTTAAAAGGCAATGGTTATCGAACTTTAGCTCCAGGTTTCTCTATTTCCAATATTGCAACAGACTTTACTGGTGGTTATGCGTTGTTCAACGGTTCAAGTTTTTCTGGGATCAATGAATACGGTTTCTTCTCTAACATCATCGCTTTTG
>JARJFC010000460.1 GCA_029310945.1 Leptospira sp. 96542 | reverse complement strand
AAAGGCAAGAGCTTCATGCCGTCTATTGCTCCACCCGCAAGGTAATGAAAATACGACGCTGGAAATACAAGAAGTCGTTGTAGTCGGCGACGTCACCGTCGATGTTCTGCAAGGTCAGCGCCATCTGCCTCGTCGCCCAGCGCCACGCGGGCCTGGGTGGCAATGACCACGGGGCCGAGCCTCCACGGCTCATCGGGACTATGGGGCGCCTGGGCTCGGATCGCCTCGATCAACGGCGCCGCCTGACGCTCGACGGCCAGGGAAGACAGACCGTCGCCGACGACGATCAGCAGGTCACAGCCCGCCGGGTCCGCCGCATCGGCCAGCCGGGGCACGTCGTTGGCGTGCAGGCGCCGCCCCAGGTCAGGCCGCAGCAGATAAGTCGCGCGGCTGTCGGCGGCGCTGCGCACGGCGATGGTGTCGCAACCCAGGGCCTGCAGGCGCTGCTCCAGCGCGGGCACGTCGAGCTGGATGTGCACGGCATCACGTGCCTGCGCGTGCGCGACGCTGAAACGCAGCAGTTCACCCGTGGGCAGGCCCGCGCCGCTGCGGCCCAGCGCGATGCGCGCGGCGGTATGGGCGCGCAGATCGGCCCAGGGGTCGGCGGCGGGCGTGGCCCATGCACCCGATGGGGAGGGGGCCGAAGCCGCGGAGGAGATGTCGACCACCTTGTTCATGGTTCAGTCCTCGTCTGCCCTCACGCCGCCTTGCGCATCAGTTCCAGCGCGGGCTGCCGGGCCTGCGTGCTGAGCAGACGGCCCGCC
>JARJFC010000045.1 GCA_029310945.1 Leptospira sp. 96542 | reverse complement strand
GTGTGTTTCGTTCGATCATTTTAAGTCCACCTGATATTCAAATCATAGAATTTGGAAATGTTGAACGTAGAAAATTTTTAGATGCTTTTATATCCAATACCAATCAATACTATCTAAAACAAAGAATTGAATACGAACGGTTGTTAAAACAAAGAAATGCTGCCCTAAAAAACGAAAACTCTACAGATAAAGAAGTTTTTATATGGAATACACCTCTCGTGGAACATGACCATGAAATCAGAGAGATTCGAAAAACAACCATCGAGAAATTGTCTGGTTATTTTGAAAAAAATTTAAATTCACTCAGTCAAGGCAAAGATCCTTTTTCCATAGTTTACAAACCAAATGTAGTTTCTAAAGAAGAACATATTTTCAAATTGGAAAACAATATCCGTAAAGACCGAGCCATTGGATACACAAGTTGTGGAAATCACCGCGACGATATACCAATCGGATTTGCAGACAAAGATCTCAGTTCTTTTGGATCTCAAGGGCAAAAACGAAGTGCTGTCATAGCCCTAAAAACGGCCTGTTTCCAAATGATCCGTGACCAAACGGGAGAGGCGCCAGTCCTACTCATTGACGATATCATTCGTGAATTGGATGTCAAACGCAGAGAATACTTTGTAAATTTGATTTCTGAATGTGGTCAGGCATTCTTTACCACCACAGACCTTGAAGGTATCAAAGAGTATGTGGGTGGGCTCACCTTTGAAAAAGAAATTTACAGAGTCGAATCAGGCAAAGTATTGGAAGTTTTGTAAACATGAAAAAAATCGAACTTTCTGAACTCTTCCAAAGCCTCGAAAAATTAGGTTTGGATCGCGAACTCGTTTTTACTGACCACATCTTAAAACGAATCCGCTTAGAGTGGGCAAACTTGGTGGGTGAATTTTTTGGAAACCAATCAAGACCAAAAAATTTGGATGGCAGAAAACTCACAGTTGTTTGTCGCCATTCCATGATTTGCCAAGAACTCGAATTCCAAAAACTGGGAATTTTGGAAAAAATAAACCAAGTTTCCAACCCCTATTTGATTGAAAAAATTCAATTCAAAACTGGTGCTGATTACAAAAATACCTAAGTACTTCCTACGACAAAATCCCTCGTTTTCACTTGCCCTTCGGGGCCATTTCCAGGATACTTCCTATAGGGTATCTAAAAAAGTCTATGTCCAACCAAACCGAAAACACTGCGTATTCAGCCTCAAAAATCAAGATTTTAGAAGGTTTAGAGGCAGTTCGAAAACGTCCTGGAATGTACATTGGTACACAAGATGAATCTGGCCTCCACAAGATGGTGTATGAGGTCGTGGACAACTCCGTGGATGAAGCCATGGCTGGTCACTGTTCCGAAATTGATGTAAAAATTCTCCCAGGAAATATCATAGAAGTAAAAGACAATGGCCGAGGGATCCCCACAGGAATCCATCCTCATAATGGAAAATCGACCATTGAAGTTGTACTCACCATTTTACATGCTGGTGGAAAGTTTGAAAATGATGCATATAAGGTTTCTGGTGGTTTGCATGGAGTAGGGGTGTCGGTTGTGAACGCACTTTCCACTTGGCTTGAGGTGGAAGTTCACCAGGAAGGAAAATTACACTACCAAAAATACCAAACAGGGGTTCCGATAGAAGACGTAAAAATCATTGGAGACACTACACACCGTGGAACGGTTGTTCGTTTTCTTCCAGATCAAACAATTTTTACCTCCACTGAATATTCTTTTGATACACTCACCGCTCGTTTTAGGGAAATAGCATTCTTAAACAAAGGTCTTCTAATTCGCATCGAAGATTGTCGTAAGGAAGAAAGAGCAAAACACGAATTTAAGTTTGATGGTGGAATTGTATCCTTTGTTGAATACATAACAGAAGCGAAACACCCTCTTCATAAAGTTTTACACTTCACTGGCGAAAAAGACAATGTATGGGCCGAAATTGCTCTCCAGTATTGTGATACTTATTCAGAAAATATTTTTTGTTTTACGAATGCCATTAACAACAACTTGGGCGGAACGCACCTAGAAGGGTTTAGAGCGGCGCTCACAAGAACATTAAACGACCACCTAAAAAAAGACCCGGTTATGTTTAAAAAACAACCTAACGGGCTTGCAGGTGATGATATTAAAGAAGGATTGTGTGCTGTCATTTCGATAAAAATACCACAACCACAATTTAATTCACAAACCAAAGAAAAATTAGTCAACGCAGAAGTAAAAGGTTTGATGCAAACCATTTCTGGTGAAGGACTCAATCGTTTCTTCGAAGAAAATCCTACTGTCATAAAAAAAATATTGGAAAAGGGAATTCTAGCATCAAAAGCTAGGGAAGCTGCTCGGCGCGCGCGTGACCTAACACGCCGTAAGACGGTTCTTGAAGGAGGCGGTTTACCTGGTAAACTTGCTGACTGTTCCGAAAGAGACCCCGAAAACTGTGAACTCTTCTTGGTGGAGGGTGATTCAGCGGGTGGATCGGCAAAACAAGGTAGGGATCGAAATACCCAAGCTATTTTACCATTGAAAGGTAAAATTTTGAATGTGGAAAAAGCCCGGCTCGATAAAATCCTTGGTAACGAAGAAATTAGAACACTCATCACTGTTATGGGAACAGGCATAGGTGACGACGAATTCAATGTAGAAAAACTTAGGTATCGAAAGATCATCATCATGACAGATGCTGATGTGGATGGGTCACATATTCGAACCTTACTCTTAACGTTTTTCTTTCGTTATATGAAACCAATCATTGAAAGAGGATCGCTTTATGTGGCTCAACCACCGTTGTATCTTTTAAAATTTGGTAGGGAAGCGATCTACGTTTATTCTGATAGAGAAAAAGATGAAATTCTAAAAGCACGTGCCAATGACAAAGTAGTCATCCAACGTTATAAGGGGTTAGGAGAGATGAACCCTGAACAACTTTGGGATACAACAATGGATCCAAAAGAACGTGTAATGTTACAAGTTAAACTCCAAGACTTTGTTGAAGCAGAAGATACTTTCAACATCCTGATGGGTGATGATGTTTCTCCTCGTCGTCGATTCATCGACGAAAATTCATACAAAGTAGCCAACTTAGATCTTTAAGATAAATTAGGAAATAAAAATGACCGAACAAAACGGCCAAGAAAACGAATCGCAAAAAACCTTAGCTCTCAATTTATCAGGCAGACCAGATGTTGCTTCTGCTCTCAAAGCTGGAATTAGAGTTATACCTGTCGAAATCGAAGACCAAATGAAAGAAGCTTACCTAGATTATGCGATGAGCGTAATTGTGGGAAGAGCTCTTCCTGATGTTCGCGATGGATTAAAACCAGTTCATCGCCGTGTTTTACATGCGATGAATGAACGTGCTTGGCGGAGTGACAGACCTTATGTTAAGTCGGCAAAAATTGTTGGGGAAGTGATTGGTAACTACCACCCTCATGGTGATGCTCCAGTGTATGAAACTATGGTTCGTATGGCGCAAACGTTCTCCATGCGAGAAACTCTCATCGATGGTCAAGGTAACTTTGGTTCGGTGGATGGTGACAATGCGGCTGCTTATAGGTACACTGAAGCTCGGCTTACAAAACTTGCAGAAGAACTATTAAAAGACATTGAAAAGAACACTGTAAGTTTTTCGCCAAACTTCGATGATACGAGACAGCAACCAGATGTTTTGCCTGCTAATTTCCCTAATATCCTTGTTAATGGTTCGAGTGGAATTGCTGTGGGTATGGCTACAAACATCCCTCCGCACAACCTAAAAGAAGCCATTGCGGCCGTTGTTGCTACAATTCAAAATCCTGAAATCACACTGCCTGAACTAATGAAAATCATTCCAGGTCCCGATTTTCCGACTGGTGGAACTATCATTGGTGGTGAAGGTTTATACCAAGCTTATGCAACTGGTAAAGGTTCGATTAGAATTCGCTCGAAAGTGGATATCATCGAAAATAACAAAGGTCGAGAGATCATTGTTATCAATGAAATTCCATACCAAGTGAACAAAAAAAATCTCCTAGAAAAAATTGGAGATTTAGTGAATGAAAAAATCATCGAAGGAATTTCTGAGATTTTAGATCTTTCTGACCGAAAAGGAATTCGCGTAGAAATCCATATCAAAAAAGATGCGAATGCACAAGTCATTCTAAACCAATTATTCAAACTCACACAACTCCAAGTGAGTTTTGGAATTACAATGCTTGCCATTTTGGATAACCGTCCAAAAGTTTTTTCACTCAAGGGAATTCTGCAATCTTATGCAAATCATCGAAATGAAGTGGTTGTCAAACGTACCGAGTTTGATTTAGACAAAGCAAAAAAACGTGCGCACATCCTCGAAGGTTTAAAAATTGCACTCGATAACATCGATGAGGTGATAAAAATCATTCGAGCTTCCAAAGATGCTAGGGAGGCACAAAGTAAGTTGATAAGTACTTTCTCCTTGTCTGAAGTTCAGGCAGATGCGATTTTAGAAATGCGATTGCAGCGCCTCACTTCTCTGGAAGTTCAAAAAATCATCGAAGAATTGGAACAAGTGCGAATACTGATTTTGGATTTAGAAGATATTTTGTCAAAACCAGAAAGAGTAAAACAAATCATTTGTGATGAATTGAATAAGGTTTCTGAATCGTTTGGAAATAAACGCACAACGGAGATTAGTTTAGAATCAATCGAATCTTCCTCCTTCAATGCTGAGGATTTGATTGCAGATGAAGAAGTTGTGGTGCAAATTTCAGAAGATATGTTTATCAAACGTCTTCCTATGGACACATTCCGTAGGCAGAAACGTGGTGGTAAGGGTGTACAAGGAATATCAACAAAAAGAGAAGACTTTGTTAAAAAGTTAAGTTCAGCTATGACACACGACAATATCATGTTGTTTTCCAACAAGGGTCGTGCTTTTTTACTCAAAGTTTACGAACTTCCCATTGCCACAAAAGAGGCTCGCGGAAAATCTTTAAAAGCAATCATCGGTTTGAATGATGATGAAATCATTACTTCGCTATTTGCATTTAGGAATTTTGATGAATCGTATTTGTTAATGGTAACCAAAGGTGGGTTTGTCAAAAAAATCCAATTGGATGAATTTTCGAACACAAAAAAATCTGGAATCATTGCGATTGGACTGCGCGATGGAGATGAACTCATCGATGTAATTTCTAATCCGCAAAACTATGATGTGTTCATTGCAAGTAAAGATGGATTAGCAATACGAATGAATCTGAATGAACTTAGGTCACAGGGTAGAACGGCTTCAGGTGTAACTGCCATGCGTTTGGAAGAGAATGATGCCATCGCAGGAATCACCAAAGTGGAACCCAACTCAACTCTCTTTTGTATTTCAGAAAACGGCTTTGGAAAACGAACTGACTTTGAAGAATTTTCAACAAAGGGTCGTGGCGGCAAAGGAATGACTTATCTCAAAATAGGTGAGAAAAACGGAAGGTCTGTTGGTATTGCAACTGTAAAGGATGAAGATGAAATCCTTGTGGTGACCCAGTCGGGTATGGCCATCCGTGTGGAAATAAAATCAATTTCTATGGTGGGAAGGTCGGCAATGGGAGTCAAAATAGTAAACACGAAAGATGATGACTTTGTGAAAGATTTTGCCATCGTGAGTGAAACCGAAGAAGGTTAATTGTGATTAAAATTGGAAATGTCGAAATCAGTGGAGAAGTGTCACTTTCCCCGATGGCAGGCATTTCCGATAGCCCGTACCGGCAAATAACAAAAAAATACGGTGCTGCCTTTTCCTATACAGAATTTGTTTCCACGGAACAATTATTACTTGGTAATCAAAAATCCATCGATATGTTTCGATTCTTAGAATTTGAAAGACCTATAGTGTTTCAAATTTTTGGCTCTGATTTAGAAACAGTTGTGGAAGCATCCAAAATTGCTGCGGCTTTAAAACCAGACATCATCGACCTAAATATGGGCTGTTCTGTGGCAAAGGTTTCTCAACACGGATCAGGTGCGGGGCTTTTACGAAACATCAAACTGGCCGGGCAAATGATTGAAGGAATTCGCAAAAACACATCTCTCCCGGTATCGGCAAAAATTCGTTTGGGTTGGGATGAGAATTCTTTGAATTATTTTGAAACATTGCGTGTGTTAGAAGGTTCAGGAGTTTCTGCCATTTCAGTACATGGTCGCACAAAATCTATGGGTTATACTGGAATGGCCAATTGGGATGCCATTACCGAAATCAAAAACAAAGCAAGTGTTCCCATTTATGGCAACGGTGATGTATCTTCCTACCAAGAGGCTTTGGAAAAAAAACAAAAAACAGGCGTGGATCTTGTACTTATTGGTAGAAAAGCTATTGGCAACCCTTGGATTTTTTCCGACACAAATAAAGTAAATGTGGACTGGATCACTATTAAATCACAAATATTAGAACACCTAAATTTGATGTTGGATTTTTATCCATCAGAAGACGAATATGGTTTGGTATTATTCAGAAAACATTTTGTTAAGTATATGGATGGTTTGCTTTTCCCACAGGATCTAAAACAGTCACTTTTAAGAGAAACAAAAGTTGATCTTTTCAAAGAAAAATTAGATTCATGGATCCCAGACCAAAACAAACAGGAATTAAGCGAATATCAAAAATTGGAAACAAGCTGTGAAATGTACAGCTCCAATGCGTAAAAGGTACCATATGGCGGAAACAAATAAATCAATATTTTCAGATTCTTACAGCATGTATGCTGGATCAAAACAGAAAAGAAAACAAGCGCGTGTAAAATTGAATGTTCCTTGTGTGGTAAAACTCATAGCATCAAAAAATACTCCCATTGAGGCAGTTTTATCTGATTTAGGAACTGGTGGGTTGTCCCTACAATCAACTGCGATTTTTTATACTGGTGACCAGGTAAAAATTGAATTTTCACTCAACCAAAAACAAACAGAAATCATTGGAACAGTGGTGAGAACATCTGGTAAAACTACTACGGTTGTATTTTCTAATTTGCCAGAAGAAATCCACTCAAGAGTGCAAGACTACATACACAAACATTACTTTGACCCAAAAACAAAGATTTAAAAAAAAAGCCTCCCAAATCAGGAGGCTTTTTCTGCAAAATTAGATTGGTTGTATGATCTATTGTACTGCAGTGGCTTTTGCTTCGAGAGCTTTTTGACCACCTGCATAACGCAAGTATCCCACACATTGGCATTCTTCCCAAGTTTCAGGCTCGCCAACATTTGCACAAATTCCTGTATCGTTGTTGAGTGAACAGCAGTCGTAAACACCAACACCTTTGATGATACCTTTCGACTCAGAAACGATTACAGAACCAGTGGATTGACCATCGGAAACACCAGATGCTTGTTCTAAGTATTCACCTAAGATCTTTTTCAAACCATCACCTGCAACTTGCAAACGAGCAGCTTCACGGCAAGTGGATTGTTTCATTGCAACTGAATTTGCTTTGATAGCTTTGTCAGAGGCACGAGCAGAGAATTTCATATAGAGATAATCAAATTCTTTTTCTTTTCCTTTGCAGTACTCAGCAGGACTTTGACCACGTTTTGCAGCCGCTGCATCAGGGGCACACGCCCAACCTTCAAAAATCCAACCATTTTTTCCTACGGTCGTAGCGTCTCTTCTGCCTCCATCATTGGATCCGCAAGATACAACAAATGCGATTAGAGAGGCACATACGATAAGCGATTTCTTCATAAAGAATCTTACTCCTTTTCCGAAGTATTTGATCTTAGAAAAAGACCTTGTCAATCTTTTATCAAATAAAATCAAAATCAGTTGTAGGATAAAGATTTACAATTTGATAGAATAAAACCTAAACTAATCTTATGTCCCGATGCAAAAACTTTATAAATTTTTTTTATTATGCAATAATTTTAAGTTTCATTGTAATACCAGTTTATGCGAAAGAAATTTCCATTCTTCCTGCGCAGTTGAGTGGTGATGTGCCAGAATTTTTAGGCACTAAACGTGAGGCAAGCTTCGAGTTAGCCAAACTTACAAAACACTATCTAAAACGAAATTTTTTTGCAGAAGTATCTGATTCAAAACTTATTGAATCTTATTTGAAAGATACAAATTGGGCGGAAGATTCAGAAATTACAGAAGAGATGATGTTTCGACTTTGTATGGAGTTGGATTCACATTTTTTATCACAAGATCAAATTGATTTTGGATCACCCATTCTTGTAAAAACGAATCTATTCAATTGTCGTAGTAAATCTTTGCAAACAATTCAATCAAAACTCATTTCGAATTTTTTAGTTTCTTATGAAAAACATAATGATAAAAGTTTCCGATTTTTGACACCGAGGTTTTACGAAAAGAAAAACAAACAAGGTCAAAATCATGAAATTATCTATATTTTTGACATCCATTCTTCTTATGCTTATTATAAAAAAGAATTTATCAAAGCCATTCAATCTTTGTACAACCAAGATGGATTGTACTTGGGGCTCACGATGATACGAAAAGACAAAATACAATCGATTCCACCTTCTGTCGACCACAACGATTTTAAACGAAGTTTTGAAGAAACGGCATGGCATGGAACGAATAAAGCAGAAACCGTACTTTCAGCCTTACAAGCATTAAGAAGTCGTGTATCTCCAGGTAAAAAGGATTCAAGGAAAATATTTTTATTACTTTCTTCGGTGGTAAAAGAAAAATCAGGCCAATTCATTCTTACAATCAATGAATTGCGTCAATTAGGATATGAAATTGTTTTACTTGTTCCAAACCATTCCGATTTGAATACCATCCGTGAGATCCAAAGGATTGGAAGATCTAGTAATGTACGAGTTGTTGGAATAACAGAATACCAAAAAATTGGAACTCCTGATGGTTATGAGTTTATTTATTTAAATCAATTTCAACTTTATAGTTCGTTTGATGAACAGATCCAACCATTTCAATGGACTGTTGATTCTTTCAAACGATTTGATGCGTCGATAGTGCGGGCAGCTGTGGACGTGGTCACTCCATACAATATGCACCAGGCATATGAAAAAATTACAGAAAAACGAGTGTTAGAGAAAGACGAAGTTAAAACAGATATTGAATCCATATTAAGTTTGGAAACTCGGAACGACCAATCCAGTAGAGATCGTTATCAGACAGTACTCCTGGAATCAAAAGGAGAAGCTATTTGGATCAAACTTCCTTATGATCTAAATGTTGAACAAGGAAAACAATATACAGTGCAGTCAACATTTATGATAGACCCACTTTCTACCTGGGGGGTAAAAAACATCCCTGCTGAAACAATATTATTAAAACCGAATGTGAGTTTTCCAAAACTACTCCTTGTCAAACCTTCCCAAACCAAAAGGTTTTTAGAAACAAATAAAATCAGAGAATTTAACTGTTATATGCAGGGAACCATTAGTGTTATCAAAAAAAGATAAACTAGAAAATCAATGGGTGACTGTTGGATCGGACAGTAAAAAAATCAGATCACTTTGGGAACAAACTTCAAGGTCAAAACTACCCATTCTAATTTTGGGCGAACCTGGAGTTGGAAAAACTTTCTGGATAAAGGAAAGTTTGAAAATTAGAAATTTAAAACTCGAACAAATTGTTCATATTGATTTTGCGATTTCAGAAAATTCTGTGAACCAAATTTTTGAAACAGAAAAAGATTCAAATAGTAGAACGTACTACATTTCCAATTTAAGCAAAGCACAGAATGAAATTGTCATTCAATTGCATCGTTGGTGGAAAGATGAAAAATACAAAGACAATTCCAGGACTTTTTTATATTGGGAAATATCAAATTATGAATTAGACCTTTTTTCGCAGAATAAACATCATTTGGAATTTTATGATTCACTCAAATCGTTTCGGTTTGAATTGCCAAATTTACAAAAGAGAGCTGCCGATTTACCAAGTTTTGTGAATGTTTTTTTAAATGAAGCAAATGAAGAATTGGGTAAAAAAGTAAATGATTTGGATGAGGAATTTTATATATTTTTTAAAAATAAAATATTTAAGAATAATTTAGAAGAATTGAGAGATATGATTTTTGCATTGGTTGGGTTTAGCAGTGGAAAACATTTGTATTGGAAACAAATCCCAAATCATTTTTTTGAAAACGATTCTGCTAAACTTAATATAATTCCTGGTGTAAATTTAGAAACTTATGAGAAAGAAATTATCATTTCTAACCTTTTTTACACAAAAGGAAATCGTGAAAAAACAGCGAAACTTTTAGGAATTTCAGAAAGGAATTTATACCGTAAAATCCATCAATTTCATTTGGAAGATTTGTCTTGGAGCAAAGAATAACAATGAAGGATCTTTTGTAAAAAATAATTTCTGCCCTCTTCGTCTCGTAAGCCCGATTTAAATTTAATATTCATATCTATGAGAATTTCATAAAATTCGTTTAGTGTTTTATCGGAGAAGTTTGCCGATTCAGATATAAGTTGGCGACGCATGAAATTTTTACGTCCATCGGAGAAACTAGCAGTTTTCAAAATTTCATCCATGACGGGAATTGGAATTTCGCCATTGTGTTTTTGTCGTATTACTTTGATTTTACGAATCTCATCCAATTTATATGATAAACGAGTTAAAAAAGTTAAAATTTCTGAGTTTTGATCGGAAAACTTTGTAAACTCTTTGAAAAATTCAATTTTTCGTTTTTGGACTAAACTATCGACCAAAAACCCTACATTCAATTCGTTCTGGTTGAAGAGTATAGAATTTATATCTGCTAAACTAAATTTTGATTTATGAAGGTATTGTTTTAATTTTTTGATATTTTTAAGATAAGCACCTAAATTTGCAGGAATTCGATGGATGAATTCATCAAATGCATCCTGATCTAAATTTACTTTTTCCTGTTCGCAAACTTCTTTTAAGGTTTTTGCATAATCACTTTGGTACAATGGTTTGGTTTTGTAGTGATTCAAAGTCCCATTAAATAAATTAACGAGTGTTTGGGGAATATCTTTTCCGTCATAATGTAGAATTAAATGTATTTGGTCGGAGACCGAGGTGATATTTTTTTTGAATCCGACTGCAAAATCTTTCCACTCCGAACTGGCTTTTGGATCCAAAATTGGTTTAAAAAAAGACGATGCTTGTTTCAGAATGATGAGTTTCCGCGGGTAGAACATATCGGGTGTAAACAGTTCTGCGAAAAGTTTGGATTGTTCCCCCGATTCTGAAACGATGACGATGATTTCAAAATTACTTCCGATTTTGGATAATGTCTCTTTATAATGTTCGATAATGAGTTCAAATTCGAAAGAATCTTCCCCAGCATAGGCAAAAAATTGAGGGATGTTATTTTCCGTGGTTTTGAAGAGTGGAAAAAGCGAAGGGAATTCTCTGGAGGAGGTTTTTTTTGTTTCCATTTTACGCAAATATGTCTAAGATTCCAGTAAGGAATCTGCGATAATCATAGTATGGAAATCTCAAGTAATGTGGCAAGAGTTTCAGGGTTGGGCGAGCCTGTTATGTATGCGGCTCCCATCTACAACACCCAAACTGTGGAAAAAGTAGAGGCCATTGAGGCAAGAAACTACAAACCCAAATATCCGTCTGATGAAACAAAAACTCAGGCACAGGCTATTGAATCCGATCCAAAATCAAAAGCAAATTACAAACCAGGTGATCTCGTTAACCTCTACGCTTAATTTGTAAATTGTTTCCAAAGTTCGATTTGCTGTAAAAAACTGCGAAGCGGAAACCCTAATACATTCGAATAGGAACCTACCCTCTCCAATACGGGTCCTGCCTCATCTTGGATTCCGTAAGACCCCGCCTTGTCATAAGGTTGGTATTTTTTGATGTACATTTCAATTTCAGACGAACCCCAAGTTTTGAATTGGATGCGGGTCTCTTCATAAAAAAATTCTTTCGTTTCCATAGTGGCTAAACAAATGCCAGAAAAAACTGAATGGGTTTTTGCAGACAAAAGAGATAAGATTCGTTTCGCATCGGCTTCGTCGGTTGGTTTGTGCAAAATCTCCCCTTGGTAAACTACAATGGTATCAGCTGTCAGATATAGAGCATCTTCTTTGATATTCTGACCCAGTTTAGAATAGACCATTCGTTCTAAATAATGTAGATGATTTTCGTTTTGAAATTGGTCTTCGTTCGCATTTGAAGATTCCACTTGGAATCGTAATCCGAGGTTCTCTAAAATTTGCATCCGGCGGGGAGAGTTGGATTTTAAAATAAACAAATTCTTGCTATTCCTGATAGGATTCGGCATAGTTTCACTATGTTTTGTCGATTGGCCTTGGCTATATATTTCTGTTTTGTGTTCAGTCTTTTTCAGTGCAAAAGAGGGCTCTCTGAAGATATCCAAGACTGCAATCCAGTTGCAGATTATTATGAAAATGGAACACATTATATTAGGCGAGACTTAGTCCAAGACGACAATACTTTGGATTATAAAAAACTTTTGGAAGAAACTAAACCGCAAGCTAGCGAGTGTTATCCATCCAATCATGAGGTGAAATGAATCTATTTAATGTTGAAGGAAAAACTGTACTGATCACTGGTGCAAGTCGTGGGATCGGAAAAACATTAGCACTTGGTTTACGAGATGCAGGAGCCATTGTATATGGTGCTGGTTCAAAACCCGAGTCTATCGAATGGATGGCTAAAGAAGGTATCAATGGTGTTGTGTTAGATGTTCGATCTGAAAACCAAGCCTTTGAAGTCATTGGTAAAATCAAAGAAAAACATGGTAAATTAAATACACTAATCAATAATGCGGGAATTGCAACCAACACACCTGCATCTGGTTTTAAGGAAGACGAATTACAAAATATTGTACAAACAAATTACGTGGGAGTTTTTCGCAATTGTCAGGCCTATTACAAACATCATAAAAAAGAAGGTGGCAATATCATTAACGTTGCATCAGTACTTGGTATGGTTGGTAGTAAACTTGCATCGGTTTATTCAGGCACTAAAGGAGCGGTGATCACACTCTCAAAAGCTCTTGCAATTGAGTGGTGTAATAATGGTTACCGTGTAAATGCCATCTGTCCTGGTTTGATCGATACCGAAATGACAGATATGATTAAAGAAAAAGAATTCATTATGAAACAAGTATTGGCTGGTATTCCAATGGCAAGATTGGGAAAACCAGAAGAAATTTTGGGAGCTGCGATTTATTTGGTTTCCGATGCTTCTGCCTATATGACAGGACAATGTATAGTGATTGATGGTGGGCTTACGGCACAATGATACTTTACCTCCATCCCCAAAACCCCGAGGTGCGTAAACTAAAACAAATTTCGGAACATTTACGGGATGGAGCAGTTTATATTTTTCCGACTGACACAGTTTATGCGATGATCGCTGATTCCAATTCAAAACAAGGGGTAGATCGTTTGTATGAACTTCGTAAATTGCCAAAAAATAAACCTCTTTCCTTACTTTGTAAAGATATTTCAATGGCTTCGCATTATATTGAATACTTGGCAAACTCTTCGTACAGGCTTCTGAAACGAATCACACCAGGTCCATTTACCTTTGTATTTAAGGCCAATAAAAATTTACCGAAACCTTCAATTGTACACCATAAGGATAGACATATTGGAATTCGCATTCCTGATCATATTTATTTACAAGAATTATTAAAAATCCACGAATCCCCTCTTACATCAACCTCTACATTCACGGAGGACAATTTTATCATTGATATTGACGATTTGGAAACAATCTACGGAAACAAAGTTGATGGAATCGTTGACGGAGGAATAGTCAAAATAGAACCTTCCACAATTCTAAGTTGCATCGATGAAAATATTGAAATCATCCGTGAGGGAAAAGGATTCGATTTAATCGCAGGTGAAATTTCTTAAAAATTAATACCCATAACTTTTGAAAGTGTGGTTATATAATCGGTGAATCGTTTGGTTTCTAAATTTGTCAATTGAATGTTTAATTCTTGGTTTTTAAAAGCTTTGTAATGAATGATTTTATAGCCTCTTGGCAAAACCCAAACGGGTTCGATTTCTTTAATATAGGAATTTTTTGTTTCACCATTTATTTCTAAAACGAGTGATAACAGAATGCCGCCATCCGTATAAGCCATGTTTTGCGCTGATAAAAAATTGCCGAGAGAATATGCAACCAATTGATGGTTATTTTTCTCCTGATTGAAGATCACTTCTGTTTTTTGAACAACATGCGGGTGTCCACCTATGATAATGTCGGCTCCAGCATCCAAACCAATTTTGACCCAAAACTTTTGTGATTTATCTGGTTCTTTGGTATACTCAGACCCATAATGATACCATAGAATGATAAAATCAGGATTAGATTCTCTAACTCTCAAAACGTCCGCCTCAATGGAAGCTTTATCTAACAATCGTACCACTCTATCTTTAGGAACAAAAATTCCATTTGTAGAATATGTATAATTTAGAATTGCGATTCTAATTCCGTTGGTATTGATGATTAAATCTTTTCTATTTTCATAATCGTATAGATTTTTATAGGTTCCAATAGGGATCATGCCATTTTGGATTATGGTATCAATGGTATTATCTATACCATCTGCTCCCTTATCAGCAGAATGGTTATTGGCTGTAGAAAGAATATGAAATCCAGCCTTTTTTAACCCACTAACATACCCAGGTGGACTTCCAAATCTAGGATAACCAGAGTATTCTGATTGTTCTGAAGGAATTGTCGTTTCTAAATTTCCAAAAACTAAATCAGCGGATTGTAATTTTTCTGAAATAAATTCGAAACTTGGATAAGAATCATAAGTCTTAGTTGTTTTTTGAAAATAAGTAGCAAGTTGCGGACTGTGACACATCAGATCGCCAACAAAATGAATTCGCACTTGCCTTTTAAACAATGAATTAGGTACACTGGTACAAGACATGACTGTAAAAATAAATAAAAAGTTCAACAATTGCATACGTTTAATCATTGGTTTATTAATGTTTAACTCAGTGTTAGGTTGCCAGTGGGAATCCGATTATAAAAAAGCAGCTTCATTGTCTATCCAAGAAGATACAGATCTAATTCTAGCTCCCTATCCGTTTAACATATTTGATCGTGAATCTAGGGACGCAATCACTCTTTCTCATTATTCTAAAGAAGAATTGCAAAACATTCTCTCTGAGCATGGTTTGTCATGGGAGGAATTAAAACTTAGTTGGAACTTACAAGAGGAAAATGAAGAAATTTCAAAGGAAGTAAACTATACTTCCCACTATACACAGTATGCATATGATGTTGAAATTCCGGTTTGGATCTATGGACCAAAATGGTTGCACAATGGAATTTATTCTGACAGGATCCACCAACAACATCTGCCGAGCATATTGGCTAAAATTTTACAATTCCCATTTTCCAATCAATTGGATATTTCATTTTTAGATAAATTGTTTACAAAGGAAAAATCCAAACCAAAAATCATCGTTACTGTTGTAATTGACCAAGGTGGCAAACAGCTATACAAAGCGCATCCTGGTTCCTATCCATTCTTAGAGTCTTTAAAAAATCAATCTGCATACTTTAACAAAGCTAAGGTTGGACATATGGAATCTCATACAGCCGTTGGGCATATGGCGATTGGAACAGGCACCTATCCAAAAGACAGTAAAGTTTATTCTAATGAATATTATTCATTTCAAAATGGTTCAGTTGTCGATAGACCTGTTTACCAAGGTAAAAATAAAAATTGGGATATTTTGGAGTTAAAATCAGCCTCTCTTTCGGATGAATGGGATATGTATAATCATAATGAACCAGTAATAATCAGCCAATGTTATGCGGGAAGAGCAAGCATTGGAATGGCTGGTCACGGGAAGTTATTCGAAAATCAAAATGTAGGTTTCAAACCTGATGCAGATTATGTTTACTGGCAGGATGTGAAAAACCTTAGTTGGAACACCTTGAATTCTGCCTATTCACTTCCAAATTCTGTTAATAAATACAACCTTTATACTTTTTATATGAATCATAAAAAGGAAATTTCTACTCATTTTGAGGCGAATAATCCGCTAGAACTCATTCAAAAAATCCACCATTTCCAGGGTTCTGAGTTCCAAGCCAAAATGGATGGCGCTCTGTTTAGAGACGTTGTTGCAGAAACGATTTTAAAAACGACCAAGGACAAAGATGGTTTTACCGATTTGGCTTACGTTACGCTCAAGGCGACCGATGCAGTCGGGCATCTTTTTGGTTGGGAATCTGGTGAAGCAAAACAAGTGTTAATAGCAACTGATTCGGAAGTGAAAAAGATTTTTGAATTTTTACAAACAAATTTTGGTGAAGATTTTATAATGATTGTGACTGCTGATCATGGTGCAGCACCTATGCCAGAAATTTCGAATAGTTCTTATCTTACACACGAAGAATTTTTTGCAGAAATGCAATCCTTATTACCAGAGGAAAAGAGAAATTCACAATCGGTAATCAAATGGATCACTCATTCGCAACTTTCACTTAACAGAGATGTAATGGCAGAACACAAAATTTCAGAAGATGCTGTAATTGAAAAAATCAAGCAAATACAGCTAAAAGACAAACCCTTCTTCCGAAGGGTTTGGAAACGTAATGAAATTTTAGACAATTAAGGTTTTTTAAAATCTTTTAGTTTCAAATAAACTTTAATATCTTCAAAATCGATGCGGTCGAGAGTGACAGTGATCGGATCACCGATAAAAAATACTTTTGAGTATTTTTTTGAATAAAAAGAAAAATCATTTTTGATCACAACTTCAAATTCATCAGTGAATTCAGATTTTTCCAAAACTCCTTCTAAATTCGACACATCAAGCTCTACGAAAATCTGACTGGGTCGAATGCCAACGATGAATCCTTTAAACTCTTTGATTCCTGTTGATTCAAGATATCGGAACGATTTGATTTTTATGATATCTCTCTCTGCATCGGCAGCCCTACGTTCTTCTTCGGAACAATGCAAACCCATAATGGAAATATCTGATTCCGAATATGGTCGTTTTTCATCCAATAGAACTGAATGTAAAACTCTGTGAACGATAAGGTCAGGATAACGCCGGATTGGTGATGTAAAATGGCAGTAATCTTTGAAACCTAAACCCCAATGGCCAACAGTGTCACTACCGTAGTAGGCTTGCATAAAACTCCGGAGTAATAAATAATTGAAAATTTTTGCAACACTGCCATCTTCAATTTGGTTCACTGCGCTCATAATTTCCGGGTAACTAGTGTCCTTGATTTGAAAATTGTATCCGTTCAATTGGAGAAAGTGATTGAGTGTGTCTAATTTTTCTTCATCCATAGGCTCATGAATTCGGTGTAAGGTGGGGGCTTTTTTCTTTCGTAGATATTCGTCCACCTTTTCATTGGCCGAGAGCATCAATTCTTCAATTAAGATATGGCTTGTAAGACGTTCCCTATTCTCGATGCCTACAGGTTCCTTTTGTTCATTCCAAGTGATTGTTGTCTCTTTGAGAGTAAGGTCAATTCTGCCAGCTTCCATACGTTTTTTACGAAGTGCATTTGTAAAATTTGCGATCTGAACCATCCATATTTTCGGATCTTTAGTTTTGATTTCTTCCTCGGCCATTTCATAGGTATAACGTTTATCTACTTTGATAACCGATTTATAAAACTTTGCATTGTAGATTTCGCCAGAAACATTGGCTTCCATTTCCACGGTAAACGCCAAACGATTTGTGCCTGCAACCAAACTGCATAAATTTTCAGAAAGGATTGGAGGTAGCATAGGTACCACACGATTTGCCAAATACACAGAAGTTGCCCTTTGGTAGGCTTCTTTGTCAAGTTCAGAATCCTTTTTTACATAATGACTAACATCAGCTATATGGACCCAAATGCGCAAACGATTGCCTTCATTCACAAAACTAATGGCATCGTCAAAATCTTTTGCTGTGATTCCATCGATTGTAACCGCATAGAGATCACGCAAATCCACACGCGTATTCCAGTCATTTACAGTTTTTTCGGTCACTTCTTCGGGAAAATCCAATGGAATAGAATCTGGATGAACAGGATCGTAATTGTATTTCATCAAAATTCTCTGTAGATCTCCGTCTTCCTTCGAATCAGATTCAAAACGAATGAAACTTACATCGTATAAATTATCATTTGGAATGGTTCCCTCTTTGAATTTTACAATGAGTACGTCTCCAATTTTGATAACATCGAAAGTATCTTTGAGAATTGATTTGACATGAATCACTCCTTCTCGATCTTCACCTAACATATCCAAGAATGTACCAAAGATAAATTTATTTGTTTTTTCTTTGACCTTCATTCGATATAAAATGCGACCACGTTTGAGGATATTGGTCACTTCCCCTTCTAACCTATCCCTCTTTCCGATACCCAAGGGTAAAATTTCTACCTTGTCTCCAGCTATGGCTGTGTTTGTGAGAGACCCAGGTATAAACACTTCATTTTTGGTAGGGAGGGTAACAAAACCATCTCCTCTCCTAGAAATTGAAATACGACCTGTTAGGCGAAAAGGAGAATTTACTAAATAGTATTTATTCTTTTGGATGAGTAAACCTTCAGAAGCGAGGAGTTTAACCAGTGATTCGATTAAAAATTCAATATCTTTGCGTGGAATTTTTTCCTTTCGTTTGAGCGCTTTTACTTTCTTCGTTTTGGGGTCGGGTCGTTTGAATTCAACAGATTCGATGAATTTTTTTTTGATTTCTTGAATTGTAACTTCTTTGCCTGATTTTCCTTCAAGAAATTCTATGATTTTTTTTTGTAGTTTATAAGTATCCATAATCTCATTTGTTGTCTACGTAAGTTCCTCTTAAGTAGTTGGGGACAAGGGTTGTATAATCGTTATTTTCTAAATTTAAGTGAAATAAATTGCCCCGTAATAGTGATAGAATAGACAGAAAATTTAGCTTTGTCGCTTCTATTTTTTTTGCATTTTCTGGATAAAAACTAGGTTTTTGACCAGTATAGTACCAATTGTTAGGTGTCCACTCTCCAGAGAGTAGTTTGGATTCAATATCATTCGGCTCCAAGTCAAAACTTTCACTCATAAAATTAGATTTTGTAAATCGACAAAAGTATTTATTCTGTTTGCCATCCACACAAACTAAAGTTTGGTCTTCTGCTTTATGAATATTTGATAAATAAAATTGTAAGCTATCCATAGCAAAAACAGGAATTTTCCACAACTGACTTAAATTTCTTGCAGTACTCACAGTTATGCGAATTCCAGTGAAACTACCTGGACCATTTGGTACAAAAATAATATCTGGTCTTTTGATACCTGCTTGTTCTAATACATTCCCTATCCACTCGACCAATTGAAATGATGATTCTTTTGGTTTGGTTTCTACCATTTCTATAAGCGAAACAGGCTCAATTTCATTTACTAAAGAATAAAGTGCAATATGTACCCAATCCTGGGTTGTGTCAAAACAAAGTATGTTCATACTAATTCCATTCCAATCGGTAAGAACGAGAATGTTGTGAATCAACCTCAATCTGTATATAGATCCGATTTTCTATTGGGATGAGTGAAGAAGCAATTTTCCACCATTCAATGATACATACTCCAGCTCTGCCCCATATTTCTTCGAAACCCAATTCACTCAATTCCTCTTCTGAATGCAAACGATATAAATCAAAATGGTAGAGTGAAAATTCTTTCGCATCATATACGTTATACAAAGAGAATGTTGGCGAATTTACATTTTGGTTGGACTGGAAACGTGAAAACCATTCTCGTGTGAAGGTTGTTTTTCCTGCACCCATTTCCCCAGTGAGTAAAATGATCGGCTTAATGTCGGATTTTATATATGGGAGAACCAATCCATCCAAACTTTGAAAGACTGGTTCCAATTCATTTTCATTTAAAAACAAAAATTCCCTTTTCATTCTGGGAAAAACTTCTCCACTTCGTCCGGTAAAAATTGATACCCAGTTTTGCAAAACTCACAAGTGATTTCAATTTGTCCCACCTCGTCTAAAATAGAATTTGCTTCGGTTTTACCAAGAGAGGCGATGATGTCGGCTACCTTATGTCTTGAACAATCACATAAAAATTCTGGGGATTCATTATTTAAAATTGTGAGTTTAGATCCAATGGCATTTTCAAGTTCGTTAAACATATCCTCAATGTCCAGTTCCCAAAATTTTTCTTTTTGGATCAGCGGTTGTATTTGTTTTGAAAGATACAGATAATCTTCATATGTTGCATCAGGTAATGCTTCAAATATAAAACCTTTTGTTGTGAAATCATCACCTGGAAAATCAAAAGGAGTGACATCCATACCTACAATGGCTTTGATTTGTTCTGATTCAGTTAGATACTTCAAAAAATTAAATTCGAAAGTATCTTCAACAAGGTTAGTGTAAGATTGATAAAAATCTCCATCCACTTCCCATCGAATCACTTTCATTATACCTTGCCCAAGGATAAAATCATTTCTTATATCGCCCTTTTCATGGGGAGAAGCATAACCGACAGCTTTCATCTTACCGTAACGGTCGCTATATGCAAGAGCTGATTTATTTGTTTCATCCTTCCACTGGATACTGACACGTTGCTTATTTTTTGTCATTTCAGCAAGGAAAAGGGCACCAAGCATTGTTTTTGCCATAAACACAGACATTTCTTGGCTTAATGAATGGAGAAAGATTGTTTCCTTCGCAGTTTCTGCGATGGAAGCAATCGAAAATCGGTAGTGGTGGGTGTCGGAGATACCTAAAATAACTTTGTCGGACATTATTTGATTGAAAGGGTCGTTTTCTGATTCAGTTTGTGTCACAAGATAGATTCTGCAATCGTAAAAAGGAAAAATATGATCTTTGGTGCTTGTTATTATCCTGAACAATGGAACAAATCCGACTGGGATGAAGACTTAAAAATCATGAAAGCCATGGGACTTTCCTCAGTCCGATTGGCAGAATTTGCTTGGGGTATCATGGAACCAAAGGAAGGCAAATTCGACTTCTCTTTGTTTGATGCCATTTTGGAAAAAGTAGAAAATCATGGGATGACAGCCATACTCGGAACCCCAACGGCTACCTTCCCGCCTTGGTTGTACAAAAAACACCCAGAAATCGTACAAATCTCAAAAGACGGAATCGTAAGGGGAATTGGGACAAGAAGACAGGCTTGTTTTTCCTCACCTGCATACAAAAAAGCCACCGAAAGGATTGTCACGGCCATGGCAAAACGTTTCGGAAAACACCCTGCCGTGTCTGGTTGGCAGATTGACAATGAACCGGGTCACGAAGGTTCTGATGTGGATTATTCACCACTTGCTCTCAAAAACTTTCGACTTTGGCTAAAAAACAAATATAAAAAGATTGAGTCGCTTAACGAACGTTGGGGGAATGTATTTTGGGGAGTGATTTATAACAATTGGGATGAGATACCCCTGCCAGCAGCTCATGTTGCTAGTAATTTTAATCCAGCTATGATCCAGGATTACTACCGTTTTCAGTCGGACGAACTTGTATCCTACATTCATTTCCAGGCAGAAATTTTACGAAAGTTCGCACCAGGCAAACCTCTCACAACCAATTTGTATCCTTCTCCATTTTTGCCTGTGACGGATATGTATGCCTTGTTTCAAAAACTAGATTATGTTTCGTGGGACAATTATCCAGTTTGGGGCAACCAACAGGAACCTTACCCTCATCCTTTGGTGAGTGCCACCCAGCAGTACTGCCGAGGTTTAAAAGACAAACCTTACACCGTCATGGAAGAGTTTTCTGGTGTACAAGGCCATGATACTTTGGGTTATCTCCCTCCCCCTGGCCAAATTGGGCTTTGGCTTACACAAGCTGTGGTTAACGGAGCAAACCAAATTTATTTTTTTCGCTACAGAACAGCACGTTTTGGGCAAGAACAACTATGTTACGGGATTTTGGATCATGGCAAACGCCTAACAGATAAATATTATGAATTACAGAAGACAATTTCCGAAATCAAAGAATTTGCAGAAGACGTGGCCGATTCGCCTTACCAAGCCGAGGCGGCCATTCTACATGACATTGAAAATTCCAGAAATTACAAACACCAGCCCCTGAGTGATGGACTTAAATTTTTGGTAGCACCTTTTGCACAAGTCGGTTATGACATTGAACTTGCCACTTGGTATGCGGGAACCAATGTTTTGAATGTAAACACACACTCGCTTCCGGTTCATGCTGATGCAGACTGGTCAAAATATAAACTCATTACCCTACCATTGTATACGATGTTTGATGATGTCATTGTGCAAAAACTAAAAGATTATGTAAATGCTGGTGGAACTTTGGTTTTGGGGTATCGTGCTGGAATCAAGGATAAGGACCATTGGATGGTGGAAGAACCTGTACCTGGTGTTTTTGCAGAGCTTGCTGGCGTCGAATCGTATCAATTTGAAGCGCCTGCTTCTGATACTGTCAAAATTCGGATGGGTTTATGGCCTCTCAAAGGAAATAAGTTTTGCGAAATTTTAGAACCGAAAACAGCTAGGGTAATTGCTCGGTATGCAGATTCGAAAAAATTTTACAAGGGCAAAGCGGCCATTACGGTCAACCAATATGGCAAAGGCAAAGTATATTATGTGGGCACTTCCCTTACCCCAATGAGTTTTGTGTTATTTTATAGAAGAGTATTGAAAGAAACTGGTATTGTTTTTCAATTACTCGGGCAAACCGTTGAAAGACATAAAAGAGTTGGTAAAAAATTTGATTATGAAATTACAATGAATCACTCTCGCCATCATAAACTAGCTGGCCTTTCCATTTTAAAACCATTTGAATACCGAATCAAAAAAATACCGAAAAAATGAAAGTCACTGATTTTAAATCAATCAATCGAATTTTAAACGAAACTTCAGGTAAAAATCACCCTGGTATCGTTTATATAGACAATTTACATTCGCCTTACATTCAGTTTGGTGAAAAATTCATCATTCCAGGAACTTCAGTCACAAATCCAGAGTTTGGACATATCAAAGAATTTGTACAAATCCTCCGAAAGTATCTTCCCGAAGCAATCGAAGGAACTTGTTTATTACCCGAACCGCGACCAAAACGTGAAACTGGTAAACTTTTTTTTGTTCGTTCGATGATGTTTGGTAAAAACCAATTTTTGTATGTTTTTTCGGTGGATATGTTGTATTTGGGTGGCGGTCGATCTGACGAAATCAGAAAACAAGCAACACAGAATACCACTCCCACAATCCTGACAGATCGTTTTTACTTTCAGTGTAAGGTGATCCAAGTGAACTCCATAAAGGAAGAGGGTGATCACATCACTGATTTTGAAGCCAAACGATTCAAAGGTGGTGTCTTCCGAGTGGAATCAGAACGGGATGTACAAAAACCCATCCGTAAATTTTCCGAAATTTTTGATGAGATCGATTTTTCAGATACGGAAGCAAAAATCCGGGAAGAATTAGGAATCACTCCTGAAATTTGGAAGTTGGGTAGGGTTTATAGTCCGATAGGCATTGACTATCTTTCACTTTGTTTACGATTTTTAGAACCGAGTTTGGCCAAAACCATTCACCAATTTCGAAATTTTTACCCTCTGCTCACACAAGGTGACGATGGGATCTCCGATGCAACCTTACAGTTGTACCATACTTATCTATCACAATATGAAGTCGAACGAACACAATCCAAATCCGGAAATATGGCTTGGAAAGTGGATACAATTAAAAATTAGGAACACTAGAGACTATGGGCATCTCATCACCAACCATCAACTTTCCTTTGGATGAAACCATCAAACGGATAGAACATGTAAAATCCAACGCCAATGGAATTATCCATGAAGCTAAAAAAATCCAAAGGGAAATTTCAACCATTCGTCCACAATCGGATGCAGAAGAAAAGGAAAGGATTGATTCCGCTGATGGAATGTTAGGTGACATTCTCATTCGGTTTTTACAAAAATCTTTTCCAAAAGATTCCATACTCTGCGAAGATAAAATTCCAGTGGAAGAAGGAGATTTTCGCTGGGTACTCGACCCAGTGGATGGATCTATGAATTTTGTGCGGGGTTTACCTTTGTACGCAATTTCTTTTGGTTTGGAACACCGTGGAACGCCGGTCGGTGGGGTTGTGATCGTGCCTCCGCAAGAATCTGTTTATTCTGCCATCCTCGGTGAGGGTGCCTATAAAAATGGTGAACTCATCAAAACATCCAGTGTGTCCTCATTGGATCGTGCTATCTTTTCTCCCAATCTTCCCACCAAACGCGCCCATATGATCCAAGAAATCATGGCAGATCTTTCTGGATTTTTGACCTATGCACGGTCTTTTCGTCGGACAGGAAGTTTTGTATTGGATTCTTGTTTCATTGCCGAAGGGGTGATGGATGCGATTTGGGAAAAAACCGTCAAACATTGGGATGTATCCGCTATCTCTGTCATTTTGGCGGAAGCTGGCGGAAAGTTAACCGATTTGAATGGAAAACACTATTACACAGGCTTGCCTGAACTAGTGGCTTCCAACGGAATTTTACACCAAGAGATATTGAATCTCTTGAAAAAAGTTCGATCCTCTGTGAGTATGAATTGAAGGCCATTAAGGGTTAGAATAATTCTAATTTTTTTGGTTTACGCTTCTGTTTTCACTAGAGAAGCTGAGAGTTAAATAGAGATCATTGGAGACCTTATCATGGAACATAAACTTCCCGAACTGCCGTATGCAAAAGATGCACTTGCTCCTCATATTTCCGCTGAAACTTTAGAGTTTCATTATGGGAAACACCACCAAACTTACATTACCAATTTGAACAATCTCATCAAAGGAACTGAATTCGAGAATGCAAGTTTAGAAGAAATTGTTCAAAAATCTTCCGGCGGGGTTTTTAATAATGCTGCTCAAGTTTGGAACCATACTTTTTATTGGCATTCACTTTCACCAAAAGGTGGTGGGGCTCCCACTGGTGCTATTGCCGACCTTATCAATAAATCTTTTGGTTCTTTTGATTCTTTTAAAGAAAAATTCACACAATCCGCTGTGACCAATTTTGGTTCAGGCTGGACTTGGCTTGTGAAAAAAGGTGACAGTTTGGAAATCGTAAATACGAGCAATGCTGGTAGTCCTTTGAAAGATGGACTCAATGCTCTTTTGACCATTGATGTTTGGGAACATGCATATTACATCGATTTTCGAAATGCCCGTCCTAAATACGTGGAAGCATTTTGGAATTTAGTAAACTGGGACTTCGCAAACAAAAATATTAAATAATCCGAAAGGACAAGCTAGAAATAAAAGGCAGGTCCCGGAAAGGGTTCCCTGCCTTTTTTATTTTTCAATATGGATTCTAATAAAAAAATGTCTTTAAGTGAGTGAATATGAATTCTGAAATTCCAAAAATCCCCATTCCCAAAAAACCAAAGTACAGTTCACTCACACTCCCAGAAGGTTTGGATTTTTGGGAATTGTTTAGAAAATTTGAGTCTGAATTTGAAACTTGTTTTTTACTCGAATCGGCTGGCGACAATCAATATGACTCTCGTTATTCTGTGATTGGTTTTGACCCACCTTACCTCATCATTGGTGAACCAGGAGAACTCAAAATCAATGAAACAACCTATAAAGTAAAAAATCCATACTATAGTCTTAGAGAAATAACAGATTTTAATTCACTTAGTATTAGTTATGCGGGCGGATTGGTTGGGTATTTGGGATACCAAAGTATGCAGTACTTTGAGCCCAGATTAGAGTTAAAACCACATCCTGATTTTCCTGCCATGATACTCGGTTTGTATTTGGATGGTCTTATTTACGATAAATTTACTGGAGAATTGATTTATTTTGATAATGGAACAAATCGGCAGGAACAAGTAAAAAATCTGATTTCTGATGCGGTTCATTCAAAATCTAAAAAACCAAAAGTGAGTGTAAAAATTACCCAGCCAGTTTTACCAGAACAGGTTCACAAAGAAATGGTGGAGGAAGCATTAGAGGAAGTGAGAGCAGGCAACACCTTCCAATGCCAAATTGGTTTTGAAGAAGTATACACAGTAGAAGGAAACCCGCTTGCCATATACGAAACTCTACGCGAAATCAATCCTTCGCCTCATATGTATTATGTGAAATTTGGAAAACGAGTGATTTTGGGTGCAAGCCCTGAATTATTATTTCGTTTGAGGCAAGGTGAGATGGAGTCATTTCCTTTGGCAGGAACCATTCGTCGTGGTAAAGATGAAAAAGAAGATACGATCCTTGCACGAAAACTTTTGACAGATCCAAAAGAAATTGCAGAACACAATATGTTAATAGACCTCCACCGCAACGATGTGGGTCGTGTTGCAAAATTTGGTACAGTTAAAGTTAGGCGAAGATTCGATGTGAAACGTTTTTCACATGTACAACATATCTCAAGCGAAGTGGTTGGAATTTTATCTAATAAAGAAGATATGTTTTCTGGGCTCGCATCGTCGTTTCCTGCAGGTACTCTTTCTGGAGCGCCGAAAATTGAATCGATGAAAATCATCGAGAGGATCGAAAAAACCCCAAGGGGGCCTTACGGCGGTGCAGTCGGCAGTTTTGGGTTGAATGGGGATTGTACATTTGCCATACCCATCCGAAGTTTTTTTGTGAGTGGAGACAAGGGTTTTGTCCGTGCATCAGGCGGGATTGTTTATGATTCCAAACCAGAAGACGAATACCAAGAGATATTGAATAAAATGGCCTCTGTCAAAAAGGCTTTGGACCAACATAGGGTATAGATAGTGAAAGTTTTGATCTTAGACAATTATGATTCGTTTACATTTAATTTGTACCAATTGGTTGGTGAAATTTTAGAAGAGCTGGAAAAACCATTCCAACTCGTTGTGTATCGAAACGATGAACGGTCGTTTTCGGAAATTGAGTCGGAAAATTTTGATCGTATCATCATTTCTCCAGGCCCAGGTCATCCTGCCGATCCCGCTTATTTTGGGGTGAGTGCAGACATTTTGCAAAAACTAGGAAACAAAACTTACATTCTTGGAATTTGTTTGGGAATGCAAGGTATGGCCACTGTGTTTGGAGGGGAGGTGGTGAGAGCAAAAGTTGCTATGCACGGAAAATTATCACCTATCACACATGATGCGAAAGGAGTTTTTTCCGGTCTCACACAAGGAATTGAAATTATGCGTTACCATTCTCTCGTGGCCAACGAAGGGGCATTACCAAAAGATCTGGAAATAACAGCTCGGGTTTCGAACGGAGAAGGAACAGGAGAAATTATGGGTTTAAGACACAAACATTTAAAAATTGAAGGAGTCCAATTTCACCCAGAGTCTTTCGGATCTGAAGAAGGAAAACAATTATTACGTAATTTTATTATTGGTTAGATTTATTGTAAATCTTTCATCATTGCTTCTTCCCAAGCACTAAAAAAGTTAAAATCTTGATTGGCTTTTTGGGAATCGTCACGACCAAATAAGGAAAAACGTTTTCTCATAATTTCATTATAGCTGTATGTTTGATTCAACTGACCAGAATTTGTTTTTTTGAATGTAGCTTTGAAATGTGAACCTCCATTTCCTTGGGTTCCAGAAATGAGCAGGGTCATTACATCAGCAAAATATTCATCCAGATTTCCTGGAATAAAAAAGTCCACAACTCCAGTAGGTATAAAATATAAAAACCTTCCCGATATTTCTTTTTTACCTAATCGGACAAATCGACCTTCAAAGGTATCTGTATCACCTACTGATTTAAACTTTAATTTATATTCTAAGTTTTGGAGATCAACGGTGATGCCAAAAGATTTAATTTGGATGTCTCCCAAAAAATGCAGCTCTTTTGGGGATAACATATAATTATTATCAGGCGCTACTGGAAAATGAAACTGGATGGTTTTACCTACATTAGAAATTTTTAATTTATGACTGGGGTTTTGTTTGTCCCAAATAAAAATGTTAAATTTTGTTTTTTCTAACCTAGAACCAGTACGGTTGAAAAATCCTGGAAATTTTGCATTTGTGTCTTCATTCAAAGTGAATTCGAGAATCTGCCATTCAGCAGTTTCATGCGTGTTACAAGCCATACTAGAACACAAAAACTTTAGATTTTGCGAAGAGTTCTTTAAATTTTGGTAATTTTCATGTTGATTGATGATCTTCGAAAATTCATTGAGCCATTGAAAGAATTCTCGGGGCATATAACCTTTTATTTTGGTAGTTACATTCCGTTCTACAGTGTAAATTTCTTTTTTGCCCCAAAATTTTGGAGTGAATTTTGTTTTGGCATTATAATCGAAATTAGGTGAGCTCTGTGCATTCCATTTTAAATTCCAATTTTTGTTGTTATCGTAATTGCCAGCGAGTGTTACGTACGGATTACCATCTGCATCTGTCTCTAATTCGTTCTCTGATTCCTTACTCAAACTTCCATTTAATGCAGAAATTAAATTTTCGTTCGTTGTCGAACCATTGATTGCCTTTTGGAGTTTTGAATAAGAAGACCAAAAAGAAAACTGTTTTGGATTTTTATTTGTGCAGGAAACTAAATAGATGCTTAAAAAAAAGAGTAACAGAATGTAAAATTTAAATTTCTTTTTTGAGTGTCTCATGGATTTTGCGAATTATCTCCTCATCTATCTTTTCCAGATACTCACTTACAACCAAAATACCAGATTTATTATAAATTCGCAAAAAGGAAGATCCTTTTTTTAGTCCCGTTTGTAATTCGCCTTTGCGATCCAAGAGGATACTTTCGTATTGTTTAGACTTTGATTCGTTTATATAGTTCTCTACAATTTGGTTTGTCTCTTGCATATCTAAGTACATTAGAAAATGTACTTTTGCGCTATCTTTCCAAAGTAGATTTTGCATTTTCCAATAGATTTTTCTTCCATTTGTGCGACAAATTTCTATATCACGCAAGTAACAACCCATGATTACGACCGGTTTGCCTTTGGTTGAATTTTGGGAAAAAATTTGCCCATATTGGTCTTTCATTTGGAATGGTGGAAGGGATGTAGCTCGCGGTGCGTTTGAAAAGATGAATAATATAGTTAAATATAAAAAAAATCTCATAATCCAAACTCACTCATTTATTTATATTACGGCAAGAATCAAACTAACTTTAGCCATCTTTCTTCTCTTACATTGCCACTTAGTGCAAAATCATTCGATAAAACTTTTAAATTCAAATTCATCTGTCGCCATCTTTGGGGTAAATGAACTAGATATTATAGATAAATTTCCTGAGAATTTTCAGGATCAAATTCTACCAATTGATGAAAAAATAAATACAAAACAAATGTTTGATATTTTGTATATTAAACAAAGTATTCTTTCATCTGAAGATTGGGCAGAAATTTTTTCGGATCCAGTAAAGAATGAAATCCAAGAATTGGTCTCTTTGGTGTTAAAAAAAAGGAAAGAAAAAGTTTTATTAGTGATCGTGAAATGGGACGATCCGCTTTCACCTAATATAAAAATACTAAGGACGAGTTTTTACATAGTAGGAACTAAAGATGGATTTGCTGTCTTGTTCCAAGAAATTTATCAGAATATAAGTTTTCCTAGCCAATACAATTTTGAAGATTGGATTATATTTCGCCCCGAACTAATCAAACCAATCCGAA
>JARJFC010000459.1 GCA_029310945.1 Leptospira sp. 96542 | reverse complement strand
GGAGCCATCCGTCAACCGCGCCATCCAGCTCGTGAAGCAAGGCAAGTACGCTGCCGAGGATTACGGCATCTACTCGCACATGAAACATGGCGGCAGCGAGCTCTCGCCGCTGGGCACGTTCGCGAGCAAGGTACCGGCTCCCATCGTCGCCCAGGTCAAGGCCAAGGAAGCCGACATCAAGGCGGGCAAGTTCACGGTGAAGATCGACGACGGCGCACCCAAGTCCTCCAAGTAAGTCAGGGGCCACGCGCTCCGGCGCGTGTCTGCCGCGCCTTCATCGCGCCGGGTACCGCGCGCATCGGACGGCAGCGCGCACCCCAGCGCCCCTGTTTTTCATGACTGCTCCCGCACTCTCCCTGCGCCACATCAGCAAGCGTTTCGGCCCTGTGCTGGCCAACGACGACATCTCGCTCGACTTGCACGCGGGCGAAGTGCTGGCCCTGCTGGGTGAGAACGGCGCGGGCAAGTCCACCCTGGTCTCCATCCTGTTCGGTCATTACGTGGCCGACGCGGGCCACATCGAGGTGAACGGCCAGCGTCTGCCCCCCGGCACGCCGCGCTCGGCCTTGGCCGCGGGCATCGGCATGGTGCACCAGCATTCCACGCTGGCGGACAACCTGTCCGTGCTCGACAACGTGATGCTGGGCACCGAATCGCTGTGGCAGCCGTTCACGCGCCGCGCGGCCGCGCGCAAGAACCTGCTCGCGACCGCCGAACGTTTCGGCCTGCCCGTGAACCCGGACGCGCGTGTCGGCACGCTCTCGG
>JARJFC010000458.1 GCA_029310945.1 Leptospira sp. 96542 | reverse complement strand
CTCGCGCTCTACCACCCTGATTCGGCCACGACCGCCGCCACGGTCATGGCCGCGCTGGTCAAGCAACCGGGTTTCGCGGTCTACCGCAACACCGTCCTCAAGAGCTGCATCGACGCGCTGGAGGCCAACTTTCCGGCGGTGGCGCGTCTGGTGGGAAGCGACTGGTTCCGCGCCGCCGCCCTGCCGTATGTGCGCGCCACGCCACCCACCTCGGTCATGCTGATGGACTACGGCCTGGACTTTGCCGACTTCCTCGCCGACTTCGCCCCCGCGCGCGAACTGCCCTATCTGGCCGACGTGGCACGGCTGGACCGTCGCTGGACCGAGGCCCACATGGCGGCCGATGCACCGACGCTGGACGCGCACGCCCTGGCGGCTCTGCCCGCCGAGGCCCTGGGCCTGTTGCGGCTGCGCCCGCATCCGGCCACGCGCTGGGCCTGGCACCCGGACCAGCCCATCTACACCCTGTGGCGTGCCAACCGCGCGCAAGTGCCCGTGGAGGAAGACCTGCCCTGGATCGGCGATGGTGTTCTGCTGACGCGCACCCGCAACGACGGTGCCGTGCACTGGCAGGCCGCCGGTCCTGGCCTGTGCGCCTTCCTCGACGCCTGCGCCGCCGACCACTGCCTGGCCGAAGCCCTATTTTGATACGGCCATTGGTGGTAAACGGGAAAAAGAAAGTTATCTCAATATTTCCTCCCAGTTAAAGTCAGACCCGAGTGAAATCCGTTTTTTCACAGACATCGTGGAGGAAGCAGAAGCCGC
>JARJFC010000457.1 GCA_029310945.1 Leptospira sp. 96542 | reverse complement strand
CGCCCAGGCTTTGGCGCCCGGGACAACGCGCTGGTCGTGCCCGCGGAGGCGATCGTGCCCCAGGGCAGCAAGCAGTACGTGTTCAAGCTCGAAGCGCCCAGCCCAGGTGGCGCGGTGGCGGGTGGTCAGGACGGCGATCCGGCCTTGCGCGCGGTGCGTCGCGTCGAGGTCACCACGGGCTTGCGTCAGCCCGGCCGGGTCGAGGTGGTGCAAGGCCTGGCCGCGGGGGACGTGGTCGTCACCGCGGGTCAGCAGCGCATGCGCAACGATGGCGCGCAGGTTCGGGTGACGCAGATCGCCTCGGGTCCTGCCCCGGTGATGGACGCGCAGACGTCGGCGGGCATGTCCAACTCGGCACGTGCTTCCAGTGCTCCGGCCGCCGAACCAGGCAATCCCTGCTCCTGATCGGCGATTGCGGCAACCGGCTCCATGGCCGGATGTGCATGGTTTGTCCGGCGCGTAATCCATCGAATTTGTAACAGTGAATTCGTAACAAAGACGATACCCGGGCACGGGAAAACCCGTCCGAAACAGAGGCAAGCTGTGCAATATGTTGTTGTCTCGCGCCTTCAGCGTCGCGATACAGCTGCTTGCACCCATTTACCTCTGGGGAAAGAAAACAATCTCTTTTACACTTCGGGTAGGGATACGCGGACAGGGTTTTCGACACGCCTGTGTATGTGTTGACAACCGCGTTGGCAATGCCTGCCACCTTGTTAATCTCAAACAATTGTTTGTTTGATGCGGCGACCCCTTGCGTCGTCG
>JARJFC010000456.1 GCA_029310945.1 Leptospira sp. 96542 | reverse complement strand
TCGAGGTGCTGCACGTGCTGGATGAGGATGCCATGTCGGGATGGCTGGGCGACAACCGGCCTGTCCTCAACGTGCGCCTGGTCGATGACACGCTGCAGGCCATGGAGTTTCCCGTGCCGCTGACCTGGCCTGGGCGCCGCAGCAGCGCCTTGGACGACGCGGCCTTGCGCAAGCTGCCCGGCTGCATGGGTTATGTGCGTGGGCAGACCCTGCGTGGCCTGGCTGGACCGGACCGTTTTCGCATTTGGGAGCTGCACTGCGGGCCCATCCACCACGCGTACGGCGACTTCCGGGCCGCCTATGAATCGGCGCGTGCCGAGGGGCCGACGCCCGCGCGCTGGTTGTGGGGCCTGCTGGCCGCCCTGTTGATCCTGACCCTGCTGGCCTGGGTGCCTTGGGGTGCGCTCAGCCCGCGCATGGCCGGCCCGAGCGATGCCTGAACGGCGTTTCCGAACAGAAAATTCAGCCGCCGCGGCCCTCGGTGCCCCGCTGGCTCAAGTTCAAGCCATGCCGTTGCGCTGACCCAAGGCGAGGTGCAGGGCTGAATGGTCCAGGTCACCGAGGCCCGCGCCGACGCCAGCTGCGTACAACTGCGCCAGCAGCGTGGTGATGGGTGTTTCCAGCCCCAGGTCCTGGGCGGTGCCGAGCGCGTTGCGCAGGTCCTTCAACTGGACGCCCATGCGCGCGCCGGGCGTGTAACTGTGGTCCACCATGCGCTGCCCATGCACCTGCAGGATGCGGCTGTCCGCGAAGCCGCCGGTGATG
>JARJFC010000455.1 GCA_029310945.1 Leptospira sp. 96542 | reverse complement strand
ACCGTTGCGGTGCGCGCCGTCAGCAGTTCATAGTCACTGCTTTTGTTCACATGCTCCAGCGTCAGGGCATGGCGCTGGCCGCCGCCGGGGGTCCAGATCAGCTTGCCCAGCAGGCTGGAGTTTTCGTTTTCCTGCGGGTTGGGCGTGGTGCGGGTGCTGTTCTTGCTGTTGTTGCTGCCTTTGTTGTCCAGTTCCTGCCCACGCGAGGTGTTGGCGCCCAGCAACCACTGGAGTTCGTCGTTGATGCGGCCCGCCAGGGTGGCGCCGACGTGCTGGGATTGGTCTTCGCTGTTGTAACCCAGGGACACCCGCCCGCCGACACTGTTGCCCCCGGTGAGGAAGTCGTTCGGATCGGCGGTGATGAAATGCACCAGACCCGCCATGCCGTCCGAACCATACAGCGCCGAAGTGGCGCCGCGCACCACTTCCACCCGCTGCACCAGGCCGATGTCGAGGTAGTCGCGCCCGAAGGCCGTGGCGCCGAAGGCATAACTGCGCGGCTGGCGGATACCGTCGACCAGGATGAGCACGCGGTTGCCATCGAGCCCGCGGATGTTGAAGCCGGCATTCTGGTCGCGGCCGGTGCTGCCCTGGGCCATGCCAAAGCGCGCGGGCGAGCGCTGAACGCTCACATTGGGCATTATTTTTCATAAGGTCAGCAATGATGAGTTCATCTTTCGGATCTGTGAGCCCTACCATCTTGAGTAAGTCCTTAGTACCTATCTCAAAGTTATACGCCTGTTTGGGGGTAATTGTAATACGATTT
>JARJFC010000454.1 GCA_029310945.1 Leptospira sp. 96542 | reverse complement strand
TTTTATCAAGCACTTGCGTCAATGACTAGCCTGTGGGAAGAAATCTTTTTGCATGGGCACCCGTTTGAACAAGTCGACCCTGCCTCAAAAATCTGTGGATAAGTCCAAGCTTGTCCCAAAAATATCCCCAGGGTTTGCGATTGTGGCTTCCGTGCTGGGCTTCTTCATCCTTTGAGTGTCTGTTCGAGCACATGCAATTGCTGGTTCAACTCCGTCAATTGCTGGCGTTCACCTGAAATCTTGCGCACCGCATGCAGCACCGTGGTGTGGTCACGTCCGCCGAACAGTTCGCCGATTTCCGGCAGGCTTTTCTGAGTCAGTTCCTTGGCCAGGTACATCGCAATCTGGCGGGGTCGGGCAATCGAGGCCGGGCGCTTCTTGCTGTACATGTCGGCGACCTTGATCTTGTAGTAGTCGGCCACGGTTTTCTGGATGTTTTCCACCGAAATCTGCCGATTCTGGATCGACAGCAGGTCACGCAAGGCCTCTCGCGCTAGCTGAATCGAGACTTCTTTCTGATTGAAGCGGGAGTAGGCAAGGATCTTGCGCAATGCACCTTCCAGTTCCCGGACGTTGGAGCGCACGTTCTTAGCCACGAAAAACGCCACTTCCTCCGGCATGCTCGCACCTTCGCTCAGGGCCTTGTTGATCAGGATCGCCACGCGCATTTCCAGTTCGGGCGGTTCGATGGCGACCGTCAGGCCGGAATCGAAGCGCGAGACCAGGCGCTGATTGATGTCCAGCAGACCCTTGGGGTAGGTGTCGCTGG
>JARJFC010000453.1 GCA_029310945.1 Leptospira sp. 96542 | reverse complement strand
TCTTGCCCGCCAGCGCCGCACCGGCATCGAGCAGCTTGCGCACCACCGTCGCGTGCGCCACGGGCATGTAGGCAAAGGCCTCGCAGGCTGACGTGGTGCGCAGGCCCGCCGCGTCGATGTTGTCCTTGGCCGCGAAACACAGTCCGGCCAGCGGCCCGGGGATCGAGCCCTGCAGCGGCGGCGCCTCGCGGGAAATCCAGGCGCGCGCGCCTTCAGGACTGAGCGTGGGCGTGGAAGGTCGAACCGGACTGGGGATGTGCACCATGTTGCGGCATGTGATCTTGTATACATGAACACATGCAACATGTGTGCCATCCTCCCGAGCCACGCCGCCGCGCGGCGCGCCTACTGCGGGACGGGAGGGCCGACTGGCGCGGGTGGCTTCATCTGCCCGCCCCAGGCTTGCACCGTTTCGCGGATCAGCTGTGACACGATGCGGCTGGCCTGGGTGAGCTGCCCCCACTTGGGATGGGCCAGGGTGACGTAGCGCTTGAGCTCGGGCGCCACGAGTTTCGTGGCCTGGAGCTTGCCCTGGCGCAATTCCTCGTCGATCGAAAACGGCCCGAGCAGCGCATACAGATGGGGGTTGTCGACCAGCACCTGCTTCTGGAGCCGCAGGGAATCCGCGTCGATCACCGACTGCAAGTGGAAGCCCTGGCTGCGCGCCGTCTCGTCCAGGCAAGGTCGGGACCCCTTCGGGAAATACCCGGTCTCGCAGTGGGCCAGCTCGACCGGCACCGTGATCCGCGGCGCCGGCGCGGGCGCGGATT
>JARJFC010000452.1 GCA_029310945.1 Leptospira sp. 96542 | reverse complement strand
CGGACAAGGAACTCGATGCCGCACCCTCGAAATCGTCAGATGAATTGACGGACAGCCCAAGCGGCGCCTCTCACGGCAAGGAACTCTCGATCCCCCAGTACGAAACCGGGAGCCGGGTCAGCGAGGGACATCTCGTGCTCGAAGGCAAGCAGCCCGGCGCGATCAAGAGCTGGCGCGTTGATCTGGAATGGCTGCGCATGAACGTTCGGCATTACACAAGCGTGCAGAACCTGTGCATCGTCACTGGCTTCGGCCCGTCCATGCGCCCGCGCTTCAACCCGGGCGACCCCTTGCTGATGGACAAGGGCATCACGTCCATGGACGTGGATGGCGTCTATTTTTTCCGGGTCGGCGACAGCGGCTACATCAAGCAGTTGCAGCGCATCCCCAGCGAGCGCGGCACGATCTACCGCGCCAGGTCCTACAACCCGGACTACGAGCCCTTCGACATCACGGCCAAGATGGACTTCCAGGTGTTCGGCAAGATCCTGACGATCTGGAAGAGCGAACAAGTCTGAAGCTGCCTGGGCGGCCTCGGCACCACCACGTGTTTTATATTCCTCAGCTTCACACCCCATCGAGGAAGTCATGTCGATCCAATCCGTCCTGAAAACCACCGTGGTCGCGCTGGCGGTCCTGGCCACGGCGCCGCTTTTCGCGCAAGGCACGGCGATCAACGCGGCGGCATTTGACACGCTGGTCGCGCAAGGCCCCGTCGCCGATGCCGCGACCATCGCATCGAGCGCATGGGCCAGCAAGATCAAGCAGGC
>JARJFC010000451.1 GCA_029310945.1 Leptospira sp. 96542 | reverse complement strand
CTTTGCCGTGGTGGCGGGCGAGGTGCGAGCCCTGGCCGGACGCAGCGCCGAGGCAGCCAAGGAGCTCAAGGCCCTGATCGCCGCCAGCGTGCAGAACGTCGACGTGTGCACCGCGCAGGTGGCCCAGGCAGGGCAGAGCATGCAAGACATCGTCAGCAGCGTGCAGCGCGTGAGCGATCTGATCGGTGAAATCGCCGCCGCCACTTCCGAGCAGAAAGATGGCATCGGTCAGGTCAAGTCCGCCGTGGTGAACCTCGACCAGATGACGCAGCAGAATGCCGCCTTGGTGGAAGAGTCCTCGGCCGCTGCATCGGGCATGCGTGACCAGGCCCATCGTCTGGCCAAGGTGGTATCCGTGTTCCATGTGGGGACCGATACGACGTCCGCGTTCGCTGTGTCGGGTGCAGTCGCCCGGCCGCTGGATGCGCCGCGTCCGGCTCGTACACCCGATCAAGTCCAGTCGGTGCGTTCCCTTGGCGCGCGCAAGAGCCTGCAGGCCTCCGCGTCCGCTCGCAAGCCGATCACGGGTACACCCGCCGCACCGACCAAGCCGCTTGCGGCCCCGGCACCTTCGCACAGGCCCGCAACCGCTGCCCCGTCGGGCGCCAAGGTGAGCAGCGACGGTGCCAAGGATGATTGGGAAATGTTCTGACGCTGCGACGCGGCTGGAGTGCGGGCGGGCTTGCTGGCTTGGCCTGGCGCTCATGAGCCCGGCATCAGCCGTAGCAGACGTCCTTGGGGATGGTCTGTCAGCACATAGATGAAGCCGTCC
>JARJFC010000450.1 GCA_029310945.1 Leptospira sp. 96542 | reverse complement strand
GGTTGGGCGAGTTCGAGGGTTTGACCAGAGCCGAGCTGGGCAATTGGTAGCCGTCCTGGCCTAGGTTCCAGTTGGGCAGAGTGGTGTCACGGTCCGGGCCTTGGTGCGCCGAGGCATGCCCTTGTGCCATGCTACCCACCTGGTTGCCATTTTTCAGTTCGCCGAATTCGACGGTAAGGTTTCGGTTGGCTGAGAAGGTTGCTTGGGCAAGAGTGACTGGAGTTGTAAACGTTTCACGACTAGATTGGATACAAGCCATAAGAGGAGAAGAGCACGCAAGCGGTGAAAGTCGCGTCACACGAAGCACCGTGTTATTTGCAGAATAGCTTTGATTCGCACTTGTGGCATTCCATCCCTGGGTCGTTAAGTTTCCCCCTGCACTGATAGTGGAGTATTTGTTATTCAGGTTGCTCTGCACATTCAGCGTCATGTCGTTGCCGGAGAGAATCAGGCCTTGTGCACTGTTAGCCTTCACCACATGCGTTGTGATGGTTTCTATGTAATTACTGCCTAGCGCATAAGTTACGACAGTTCCAACCTCAAAAACCTCCCGTTCATTGCGCAATGTGCCCGCCTCGATCCGAAGATCCCCTTCTGCCTCGATCGTGGATGACACGTTGCGGAGGGTCTCCATCACCCGGATGTCCGGTTACGACCGTTACACACCAACGCTGCCATTTTTGGATTTGCCTTGAGTGTTATTTTTGCCACTGCCTACCACACAGTCCAAAGATTGTGTCGAGTTCGGATGTGGAATGATACCATGTCAAAAA